>JAHHHV010000072.1 GCA_019359155.1 Pegethrix bostrychoides GSE-TBD4-15B | reverse complement strand
ACGACTGCTTGGTACATCCAACGTAATCATTCACAAAAGTCCGTAGATTGGCAGTTCACAACAGCAGATGCTCGGATTCGTCTCAAGCGTCTTTACCCACAAATTGAAAACTGACAGACCACTAGTCATGACAGTTCCCTGAATTAAAGGGTCGTGAATATTCCCCATCTCCTGCTCCTCGTGCCATTTTCCTCGTGCCATTATCAATGCCTCAGATATGAGGACTCAGAACAGGGGATGGGGCGTGGTGTTGCTACTGATTTAAAACATCCTTTTTGTGCTGGGGTGCAGCAGCGATCACCGCAACTTGATCACGAAGCTCTTCAGAAACTCCCATTTCTGCAAGGGTGAGCATTAGGTCTTCAGCAACGGCATCAAAATGTTCGTGGTTTAAGCCTTGCTGAGCGACCAGATCTTTGTGTGCTTCACGCATATCGCTGCCGCTATATTTACCAGCGCCACCAAAGGCATAGGTGAGAAAAGCTTTTTGGTGTGCCCGCTGTTTTACCATGTCGGTATCAGCGAAAAAGTGTTTGATGCGCTCATCAGCCAGCACCCGTTCGTAGAATTTATCCACGGCCAAGTTAATCGCCTCTGTGCCGCCTAACTGCTCAAATAAAGTTGCCATTCATGTTCTCCCTCTGTAAGTTTGTGTAGGGTTTGCTCTGCGTCGGTCATGTGGTGAACAGGGCCTTGCTAACCTGTGGTGACTTCAACCGATAGAGATTCGGGCGGTTGAGCCTGAGTCGGCTGTTGGAAAATAGCGACGATCGCCTTAATCACACAATCGGGGGTGCATTCTTGTAAATTGCCGATCCCGCAAAGATCAACACTGAAAGAGTGACGATGCAAATTAACACAAGCCAAGTTGGGAGGCTAAATTGCCAGGAACGCTTCGGCACCCTCATCTCACCGAGATCAAATGTCGGATTCGCCATAATTGCAATTCTAAGTGAGCATCTTCTAGACTAGGTAAATCACTATGAAAACGCTTTGACTTAAGTCAAAGCCGACCTGTAGAGAATCTTAAGGTTGCTGCCTGCTTAAAATGAGGTTAACATATATTTGTCTTTATGCATAAACTTGTCAGTTATAAACCTGTAACTCTAGTCGGTAACACGATCGCTAGAATCCAATAACAAAGGCTTAATAGTCACGACATAGAATGAACGAACTTAATTGTGATTTGGCTGATTGGTTGCAGACGACGCTGATTTTCCATGGACTCTCGCGAGCCCAACGACTCTGCTTATGCCAAATTATTCGGCTCCAAACTTGGCAGAAAGATGAACTGATCTTCAATCAAGGTAGTCCATCCACAGGATTTTTTGTCGTGAAAACGGGGCGCGTCAAGGTCTTTAAAGTTTCACCGATCGGCAAAGAGCAGATTCTCAATATTTTTGAGCAGGGAGATAACTTTGCGGAAGTCGCGGCTCTAGATGGTCAACCATTTCCAGCATTCGCCGTTGCCTTAGATCGAGTTGAACTGATCTTTTTTCCTCGCCAAGTATTTCTAGCGCTATTTCGCCAAGATCCTGATATTGCCATTCGTATGCTGGTTAGTCTATCGCAACATTCACGTCATTTAGTTAGTGTTATTGAAGATTTATCGTTTAGAGATGTGCCACAACGCCTCGCTGCATATCTCTTTAATCTCTGCGATGTGAGTTCTCAAAAATCTAGCGATCTCACAAAATCGATCGGCCTTGTGACGTTAGATTTAACCAAGACGCAACTTGCAGCTGCATTGGGAACGATTCCCGCGACGCTTTCTAGAGCCTTTTACCGTCTCAGTAGTGAAGGAATTATTGCCGTCAATGGCTCACAAATTGAAGTGCTGGATTACGACCGCCTGCAAGATTTGAGTCAGTCTCTGGGGCAGAGTAATCTATAAATAAATTGAGGAAACAAATTGAGGCGTAAATCGCTCCCTAGATTTCCCTTTCTTGGATGCCCGCAGGGCTATAAATTGGGATCTGGGGGCGAATTCATACCGCTATTCAGCAACGCCCAGCTAGCTAACTCAAATCCTAGCTGAAGCGACTGGTTGGCTATTTAGCAACAGAAATCGCCGCCGCAATCGCCGTCACTAACGCTGTTGGTTCCACAGGTTTGGCGATATGTCGTTGAAACCCAGCTTTCAGGGCTTGCTGGCGATCGAACTCCCCTGCATAGGCAGTCAGCGCAATCGCTGGAAGATGCTTGCTTGCTTCCAAAGTTCGGATTTGTTGCATCAACATATAGCCATCCATTTCTGGCATTCCAATATCGCTGACAATCAAATCGGGCGTTGAATGTTCTACTGCTTGCAATGCTTCAATTCCAGAAGCAAAATGGGTGACAATCGCGCCCGCTTGTTCTAGGGCAAATGCGATAAATTCACGCGAGTCCGGTTCATCATCCACCACAAAGATCTGAATCCCATTGAGATCGCTATCTATTGAGATGGAAGAACGCTCTGAAGGCGGCAATTGACTTGAGGTTGGGGCAAGCGGAAGTTGAACCGTGAAGGTAGCACCTTGTCCCTCACCTCGGCTCTCCACGCTGATCTGTCCCCCGTGCATTTCTACGATCTGACGGGCGATCGCCAATCCCAATCCCAGTCCGCCAAATTTGCGCGTTGTGGCTCCATCTTCCTGCCGAAAATGTTCAAACACATAGGGTAAGAAGTCAGGATGAATGCCTTTTCCAGTATCAGAAACTTGAATTTGGGCATAAGATGCCGCTTGGGTTGATGCAACAGTAATTCGACCGCCTTGGGGCGTAAACTTGACGGCATTCGAGAGCAGATTCCACACCACCTGCTGCAAGCGTCCCGCATCGCCCATTACGGTTTTGACCTGCGTTGGCAGGTTAACCTCAATGTGCAGAGCCTTGGCTTCAGCGGCTAGACGCAAGGTTTCTAGAGCAGACGAAATGACGGCACCTAAATCAACGGCTGCCTCATTCAAGCTCAATTTACCGCGCAGAATCCGAGCAATATCGAGTAGGTCATCAATCAGCTGCGCCTGAAGTTGGGCATTACGAACGATTATCATCAGGGCAGATTTTGTTCTGGCGGCATCGAGTTTGCCTTGCTGCAACAGTTGTGACCAGCCGAGAATGGGGTTGAGAGGGGCTCGCAGCTCGTGAGATACCACAGCTAAAAACTCGTCTTTAACCCGGTTGGCACTCTCCGCTGCCTCCCGCGCCGCTTGCTCTTCCTGTAAAATACGCTCACGATCGCGTTCAATTTGAACGCGATCGCTAATATTCTGAACCGTTCCCATCATTCGGATCGGGTTCCCCTGCTCGTCGTAGGAGCCTCGCCCTTTGGCAGCAATCCAATGGATGCTGCCATCAGCCCAGATAGCCCGATATTCAACGTTATATTCTACTCTCTCTTGCAGGGCCTTCATCGCGGCATCGTTGACACGCTGGCGATCATCCGGGTGGATCAAATTCAGTGCCGTTTCATAGCTCACTTCAGCATCGGCAGGCAGTCCAAACAGAGCCTTGCACTGGTCTGTCCATTTCAGTTCATGGGTCTGCACCTGCCAAAACCAGATGCCTAAGTTGGCAGCAGCCGCAGCCAGACGAGTCAGTTCCTCACTTTGCAAAAGTGCTGCTTCAGCCTGAGTGCGTTGGATTGTAATCCAGATCCGCTCGGCAACTTCTTGCGCCAGTGTCACCTCATCCGCTGTCCAAACTCGTGGGGTAGCGGCATGAACAGCCAGCCCAGCCACAAACTCACCTTGCCTAATTAACGGAATGCCAATGTAGGCACCAATTTGGACGGCAGCGTAGGCGGCCTGCTGCTCCACAGACAGGTTGGGATCGGTAGTCACATCAGACAAGCAAACCGAGCGACCCGTGCGGTACGTTGCCAGCAACTCCTGACCAAATGAATCAATCGAGTATTGGCCGACCAGGGCAATAGCTCCGTTGACGTAATCTCGCTCAACCACATAATCAGCGCCACGCACCTCGAAGTATGCAACCCGGTTCGCGCCGAGATACTCGCCCAGCAACCGACTGGCTGTTGCCTGCACCGCAATTGGGTCGGCCAAGAGACGGAGCGAGTCAGCCAGGGAGACACGAAACGCAGACAGGTCGGCGGCTCGTCGCAAAAAGTCTTCTGCCGCTTTGCGATCGCTGATATCTCTGAAGACGATCGCCACTTTTCGTGCCTCTGGTTCATCGGTGCGGCAGGCATAGACATCAAACCAGCGGTTCATGGGCACAGAATGATTCTCTAAGCGAACAGGTTCACCCGTGAGGGCGACTCTGCCGTAAGTTTCAAACCAGAAGGTATCTAGATCTGGCACTAACTGACGCGCTGTTTTACCGACGGCTTGTTGCAATCCCGTTTGCTGCTCAAAGGCTGGATTAATTTCTAAGAAGCGGTAATCGATGGGTGTATTGTTCTGATCAAACAGCATCTCAATAATGCAAAAAGCTTCATCGATCGACTCAATCAGCGTCTGGTAGCGTTCCTCGGATTTCTGTTCTCCACTTCTGGCATCCCGTAACGCCTGCAAATTCTCCCTGGCCTGTTTGAGCGCCGTGCGCCGCGACTGGTTGAGCGCACTGATCAGCCCTGCTGCCGCTGAAAACGTGCTCAATTGCACAACAGTCTGTAAATTAAGAACCTGCAATGAGTAGAATGGCTCAACGAAGAAGTAGGTGATTGCCAATGTCGATAACACTGTCGCCAACAGCCCAGCCTGCCAACCCCCATACCAGGCGCTAATCATGACCGCCACGAAGAAAAATGGTGTAGTCGTGGGATGGAGCCAGGGTAAAAGTAACAGCGTAATTCCTAAGGCAAGCGCCACGTACAGCAGGGCAATGCTACAGAAGCGCCACTGATCAATCCCGATGGCTTCTCCGCTAACTTGCCTTAATCTGCTTTTACACTGGCTCATGCTGCGGTTCCTCGCTGCTGCCCGCACAAATGGGCCGCGATAGTGACGAGTCCTCTTGGCTTAATGGGTTTCGGACTGTGCTGTTGGTATTCAAGCTGTAAGGCTGGCTGGCGATCGAACTCTCCGGCATAGGCAGTCAGGGCAATGGCTGGAAATTGATTTGCTGGTAATCGTCCCGAACTTGCTGCATGAGTACATAACCATCTACAAATCACCGTTACAGTCCCCAAATTAAGGTATTACCCATCGATTGCAACCGAGCTATACAGAGGTTGTGACTGCCATTGCTACCACTAGGTAGGTCTGGATAGCACCTCCGGCTAAGATTTTCTTCCATTTGCTAGAGGCGAGAATCTACCTACAGAGTGAACTTTCAGCACTAATGCTGGCTATTTAGTGCTGGCTATTTAGCTACAGAAATTGCCGCCGCGATCGCCTCTACTAACGCTGCTGGTTCTACGGGTTTGGTGATATGTTGGTGAAATCCAGCCTGTAATGCTCGCTGGCGATCGAACTCCCCCGCATAGGCAGTCAGCGCAATTGCTAGGACGGCCCTGCCTTGCTCTAACCTCCGAACTTGCTGCATCAGCATATAGCCATCCATTTCCGGCATTCCAATATCGCTGACAATCAAATCAGGAACCGCTTGCTCAATGATTTGCAGTGCATCAATTCCAGATGAAAAGCTGGTGACGATCGCCCCTGCCTGCTCCAGCACAAACACCGCAAACTCGCGTGAATCCGGCTCATCATCCACAACCATGATAGAGATGCCCTGCAAGTTGCCCTCGCTTGAAATTGAAGGAAGTTCTGTAGAAGGCAACTGGCTCGATTGGGGTGCGAAAGGGAGTAAAACGGTGAATACGGCACCTTGCCCTTCCCCCAGACTCTCTGCATAAATCTGACCGCCGTGCATTTCCACGATCTGACGAGCGATCGCTAACCCCAACCCTAGTCCACCAAATTTACGAGTGGTCGCGCCATCTTCTTGACGAAAATGCTCAAAGACATAAGGCAAAAAGTCTGGTTTAAGCCCTTTACCTGAGTCAACAACTTGAATTTGGGCATGAGTTTCAGTCTGAGTCAGTGCGATCGTGATCTGTCCATGTTGAGGCGTGAACTTGACCGCATTGGATAACAGATTCCAAAACACCTGCTGCAAGCGTCCCGCATCACCCAAAACCTGCAAGTTTGGATCTGCTCCCGATCCAGAATCCAACGATCCAAAATCCAACGCAACTTGTACCTCGATCGCTTTGGCTTCAGCGGCAAGGCGCACCGTTTCTAGAGCAGAAGAAATGACAACACTTAAGTCAACCGGGTTCTGATTTAAACTCAATTTGCCTTGGAGAATGCGGGAGATATCGAGTAAGTCGTTAATTAACTGAGATTGGAGTTGGGCGTTGCGCTCGATCGTTTCTAGAGCATTGGCTGTTCGTTCTGGGTTCAGGTTTCCTTGTTGCAACAGTTTGGCCCAGCCCAAGATCGGGTTGAGGGGCGATCGCAGCTCGTGCGACAGCACTGCCAAAAATTCATCTTTGATCTGGTTAGCGCGCTGGAGTTGCTCTGCCTGCTGCTGAATGGAGTTGAGTAAGTGGGCACGCTCTAGGGCGATCGCCACTTGATCACAGACCGATTGCAGCAGGCTGGCTTCGGCTGAGGTAAAGTGGTGGCGGCGGCGGCTGGCAAACGAGAGCGTTCCCAGTAATCGTCCCTGAACAATTAGAGGCTGTCCTGCATAAGCTGTCACGCCCAGCGAGCAGAGGGTTTGAGCGTTGGGATGATGGGAGAGTTGCGGTTGATCTAGGACGAGTTGCTGCCGTTCTTGCGCGACCAGTCCACAGAGGTGTTCACCAAACTCAACCCATTCGATCGCTTGAGCCAACTTATCGGAAATTCCCTCATAGTTCTCCAGATGCAGGATTGGGTGATCGTCTCTCTCCTCCAGCATGTAGTTGTAGTAGTAATCGAGCTGTAGCTGAGCGGAGAGGTTGCGGAACAGGTTATTCATCAACGTTAAAGGTTGCTCAGTGGCGAGGAGGTCGCTAGTGGTGTTGTAAAGTATC
Source organism: Pegethrix bostrychoides GSE-TBD4-15B (assembly GCA_019359155.1). Classification (GTDB taxonomy): domain Bacteria; phylum Cyanobacteriota; class Cyanobacteriia; order Elainellales; family Elainellaceae; genus Elainella; species Elainella bostrychoides. The sequence continues at coordinate 118,861 of JAHHHV010000072.1, read as the reverse complement.
TGAAAGCGTTCCTCGGCTTGGCGTTTTTCGGTTTCGTCGCGCATGATTTTAATGAAACCCTGGATCACGTTGGTTTCATTCCGCAGGGGCATCACAAAGCCCGTGCCCCAAAACCGACTGCCGTCCTTGCGAACATGCCAGCGCATATTTTCCGCCTGTCCTATTGTTTCGGCAATCTGCAACTCTTGCTCAGATTTGCCTTGGGCGTTATCTTCAGGGGTGAAAATGAGCCAACCACTCTGCCCTAAAATTTCGGCTTCGGAATAGCCCAATAATCGCTCAGCGCCAGAATTCCAGGTTGTGACTCGATTATCCAAGTCCAAGGTGAAAATAGCATATTCGCGGGCGTTTTCAAGGATTAGCCTGAGACGGGCTTCGCTTTCGCGCAGGTTCGCTTCGGCTTGTTTGCGATCGCTAATGTCGTAAGAAACCGATAGCGCTGCCTCCACTTCTCCCTGCTCGTTGTACAAGGGCGCACCATGAGACATGTAATCGCGATCGTGACTGCGATGCTCTAGGCTGAAGGGTTCGCCCGCCAGCGCTTGATGGTAGTAAGCCTCGTATTGGGTTACCAGATCGGGATCAATCGCTTCCCAAAGCGTTTTGCCCACCAGATCTTCGGAGGTAAAACCCGCACGAGCTAACGCTTCGCCCTCTGCTAGCAAATAGCGCAATTCATGATCCACAATGAAGGCCGCCCCGTTGGGCAAGTGTGCAGCCACTTTGCGAAGGTAGGTTTCGCTCTGGTGCAAGGCGGCTTCTGCTCGCTGGCGTTCGCGGCGTTCTTGAGCCTCGCGCAGTGCCCGCTGCACAGAAAACACCAGTCGCCCCATTCGCTGTTTCAACACATAATCAGTGGCTCCCAGTTTCAACGCTTCGATCACCAATTCTTCCCCGATGCTGGCAGAAACAAAAATGAAGGGCAGATCCGGACGCAGGTTACGGGAAATGCTTAATGCTGAGATGCCATCAAAAGTAGGCAAGGCGTAGTCTGCCAGAATCAGGTCAAACTCATTAGCTTCCAAGGCGCTGATGAAGCTAGAACGAGTTTCCACCCGTTGTAGTTCACAGTCAACGCCGCCATCTAATAAGGTCATTCCAACCATTTCTGCATCGAGCGGATGATCTTCAAGTAGCAGAAATCGGAGTGTCATGCTGGTTCCCCCTATGATGGTGATGAAGGTGATGAATTTGGTAACGAAACGTAGATCGAAAAGTAGCTGGTTGCTCCCTGATCGATTGCGCCCTCTGCCCAGGTGCGCGCGCCATGCCGATGAATAATCCGCCGCAGGTTTGCCAGTCCCACTCCCGTTCCGGCAAACTGCTGTTGAGAGTGCAAGCGCTGGAAAATGTTGAACAAGCGATTGCGGTATACCATATCAAACCCTGCGCCATTATCCTGCACGAAGAATACTGTTTCAGTGTCGCGATTACTACTCCCAATGGTAATAACCGCTTCAGCGCGATCACGGCTGTATTTAATCGCAGCTGTAGCTGCACCTGCTGCACCTGCTGCACCTGCTGCACCTGCTGCACCAGATCATTCATTGCACTTCACCTCCCTCTTGGCCTGCTTGAGAGGAAGACTGAGCTAGCTGCTCCATGAGACAGAGCAGACCTGCCTCAAGACGAGTGGCGAAGGCTGCATGTAACCGTTCTTCAGCTCAAGGTGCTGTAAGTTACGCTTAGCACGACGGCAACCGACTCTGGGGGCAACTGGACTAACTGCCGTAGGTTCTAAATCAGGTTGCCAACTTCCGGATGCTTCAGCGCAAAGGCTGATTTGATGACCGTAGGTTCTGAGGGAAACCACATCTGTTTCGCACTCCGCAACGCAGATCACACTGAGTCTTCCATACTTTGATGGAAACGTCTTTCTATCTGTAGACGGAGTTTCCAAGAACTAAAAAATTAAGTGGAGGGCGAGCAGATCTCTAATTTCCTGCGAGAATCTAGGAGCATCCGTTTCACATCTTCGGAGAATCTTGCGATGTCCCTACGCGAACAGCTTGACGCAATCGTTGCCCAAAAGCACCTGCTGACCCATCCTTTCTACCTGGCCTGGACAGAAGGAAAGCTCAGCCGCGAACACCTGAGGCACTATGCCGAGCAGTATTTCCATCACGTGCTGGCTTTTCCCACCTACATCAGCGCCGTGCATTACAATACGCCGCATCTAGCCGTGCGGCAGGAACTGCTGGAGAATCTGGTCAGCGAGGAGCAGGGCGAGAAAAACCATCCGGCACTCTGGCGCAACTTTGCGGTGGCGCTGGGAGCCGAGGCCGAAACACTCGAAGCTACCGCCAAGCTGGATTCAACGGCCAATCTGATCAACAGCTTCCGCCAAGTCTGCCTCAACTCGCCTTTTTATGCGGGGCTGGCGGCGCTGCATGTCTACGAGTCGCAGATTCCAGAGGTCGCTTCGGTCAAAATTGACGGCCTGAAGCAGTTTTACGGCATGGATGACCCAGCAGACTACGAGTTCTTCAGCGTTCATCAGGTGGCGGATGTTTACCACGCCGAATCGACCGCCCGCCTGATTGAAGCCCATGCCGTCACTCCCGCCCAGCAAGCCGAGGTATTGCAGGCCGCCCAAATCGCCTCAACTGCCCTCTGGCAGTTCCTAGATGGCGTCTATGCCGCCTACTGTCAGGATGTGCAGGAGGCCGAGCTAGCGGCTGTCTAGGAGCCTGTCTAGGAGACTAGATTAGACGGAAAATTGAGGCAGAAAACAGGTCGAAGTGGGATGCTTCGGCCTGCTGATTTTAATCGCTGCATATTAGGTGATCTCAATCTGACAAATTGCCTGTTCCCCAGCCGATCAGACAAGGTGATCAAAAGGCAATCAACCTGGCTGACTCCGCCGAATTTTGGCTTTGCGGCCAATGGCGACGCTAGCAATCACCAGTGCTGCTGCTGCCAGCGTCATCGGCGTAATCACCTCGCGCAGCACCAGCATCGCAAAGATCAGCGTCAAAAACGGCTGCAAGAGCTGCATCTGACTCACCCGCGCCACGCCGCCAATCGCCAGCCCGTGATACCAGGCAAAGAACCCGACCAGCTGACTCACCAGACATAAATAGCCAAACCCAAACCAGGCCGCGATTCCAGGCGACGGCTGATTGTGCTGAGCTGCCAGCAGCGTCGGCAGCGCCACAAACGGCACCGACAGCACCAGCGCCCAGCAGATCACCTGCCAGCCGCCGATTTCCTGTGCCAGTTTTCCGCCTTCTGCGTAGCCAATTGCCGCCGCCAAGACCGCCCCTAGCAGCACCAGATCCGCCGCATAAAACCCGGCTGTGCCGCTGCCGCTACTTGCCGCAAAGCTCACCACCGTAGCGCTGCCCAGCCCGCTCGCCAGCCAAAACAGCTTGGCGGGTCGCTCGCCCGCCCGCAGTACGCCCGCCACCGCCGTCAGCAGCGGCAGTAAGCCCAGCACCACCGCCCCGTGAGCCGCAGGCAGTCGCTGCATCGCCCAAGCCGAGAGCAGCGGAAATCCCAGCACCACGCCCAGCGCCACCACCGCCAAACTGCGCCACTGGCGTTGCGTTGGCCAAGCCTGCCGAGTCAGCAGCAGCAGGCAGGCTGAAATGCTGCCCGCTACCAGCCCGCGCCCCAGTCCCACAAAAGTCGGGTCAAGTCCGGACACGGCCAGTCGGGTGGCAGGCAGCGTAAAGCTGAAGCTGAGCACGCCCAAGAAGCCGTAAAACAGACCCAGCGTTTCGGGATGCAGCGAGCGGTTGCGCCAAAGAGAGAGCATGATAATAGATCCAAGCGGGTTCACTCCAGCGTCTCAAGGATTGGTGGCGTTGAGAAGATACGGTTCAGCGATCTTGAACCAGAGCAGTTGCCAAAATTTGCGGAAATACCCAACTGTTATGCTCAAATTTGGCGCAACTGCACCGAGAAAAACTTGGGTTCAGCCGCTATAGTGCTAGCACTTGCCTTTGTGCCGCCCTTTAACGCCATGCAGCTGCCGATCGATCGTCAATCTGAACAGCCGCTCTACCAGCAGATCCAGGATCGGCTCCAGCGGCTGATCCAGTCGGGAGCGATGCGGCCTGGGGAGAAGCTGCCCTCGATTCGCAGGCTGGCGCGGCAGATTCAGGTGAGTCCACTGACGGTGATTGAAGCCTACGGGCGGTTGGAGAGCCAGAGTCTGATTCAGTCGCGCCCCGGCTCTGGCTATTTTGTAACGGCTGCCCCTGCCCCCAGCTTTGCGCCTGTGCAGGAGGTGATCATTCAGGAGTCGGGCGATTTTTGTCAGCAGTTTGTGGCCTCGGTGCAGGTGCAGCAGCAGGGTGGCCTGATCGACTTTAGCTCGGGGTTTCCTCAGCCCAGCGGCGTTGCAGCGCTGCAAAAAATGGCGCGGCGGGCGATTGCCCAGGCTAACGATTCGCTGTTTAACTACGGCTTGCCGCAGGGTATCTCTCAGCTTCAGCAGCAGATTGCCCAGATTTTGGTGCAGCAGGGACTCGAAGCTGTCCCCCAGGATTTGATCATTACCAACGGCTCGCAGCAGGCGCTAGCGCTAGCGATGCAGCATTATTTGCAGCGTGGTGACTGGGTGATTGTGGAAGCGCCTACTTTTCACGGGGCAATTGCCCTGCTCGAACAGCTGGGCGCTCGGATCATTGGCATTCCCATGACGCAGACGGGCATGAATCTGGAATTACTAGAGCAATATCTGCACAGTCACCAGCCCAAGCTGATCTACACCATCAGCACGCTGCACAACCCGACCGGACTCACGACTTGCCAAGCACATCGGCAGCAGCTGCTAGAGCTGGCCAATCGCTATCAGGTGCCAATTTTGGAAGACAACGCCTATGAGGGACTCAACTTTGAGTCAGTGCCTGCGCCGATTAAAGCGCTCGACACCCAGGATCGCGTTACCTACATTGGCACCTTTACCAAAACGCTAATTCCGGGGCTGCGCGTCGGCTATATGCTGGTGACGGGCGAGCAGTACCCGGCGATTTTGCGCCAGAAGTGTTTGCATGATTTCCATGTCTCCACGGTATCGCAGGCAATTGTCAGTGAGTATCTGGCTTCCGGCCACTATCGCCGCCATCTCAATCAGCTCCGCAGCTACCATTTTCAAAGTCGCAATGCTATGCTTCAATGCTTAGAACGCTACTTCCCGCATCAGACGACCTGGACAGTTCCCAAGGGCGGTTTCTTCCTCTGGGTGCAGCTTCCGGACGGGCTGTCTGTCCCGGCACTCGCACAGGCTGCCCGTGCTCGGGGCGTTTTGATTGCGGATGGAGCGGCCTTCTTTCCGGGGCGATCTAGCTATGCAGCGATCCGGCTCAACTATTCGCATTCGCTGGCTCAAATCGAAACCGGAATTGCCACGCTCGGCGCACTGCTGCATGATCAGCTGCATGAGAAGCTGCATAACCAGTCACCGAATCAGTTAAGCCCTCAAAACCATGACTTCAAACTTTCATCCAACCTTTCACCAATCCATCCCGCATGAATCGTCCTGGTGCGAGATTTCAGCGGCGGCGATTCAGGCTAACGTTGATATTTTGCGACGTAGAGTTGGCTCAGAAGTACGGCTGGGCATCGTTGTCAAAAGCGATGCCTATGGACATGGATTGATTGACGGCGCGAAAGCATTTTTGCAGGCGGGCGCAGACTGGCTCATTGTCAACTTTGCCTACGAGGCAATCAAGCTCAGAGAAGCGGGCGTGGATGCGCCAATCTACGTTTGTGGGAACGTCTCTGCCGCACAAGCTGCGGCTGCAATTCACCCAGAAACCCGCTTTGCAGTCTACGATTTGGCTGTTGTGCAGGCTTTTAGTCAGGCCGGAGAGCATGCTGGTTTTCAGGTGCCGCTGCATATTTTGATTGAAACGGGCACGCATCGGCAAGGGCTGATGCTAGAGGCAGCGCTCGATCTGGCGGCGGCGATTCGTCAGCTGCCAGGAGTTCGGCTAGAGGGCATTGCCACCCACTATGCCGATATTGAAGATACGACCGACCACCGCTTTGCCCACGGACAGCTAGCGCAGCTGCAAGCCGCCGAGCAGGCGTTTCGAGCCGCAGGCCACGCATTGCAGATTGTCCAGTCCGCCAACTCTGCGGCGACAATTCTCTGGAACCAAACCCATGCGTCGCTGGTGCGCGTCGGGATTGCCGGCTACGGACTCTGGCCGTCCAAAGAAACCTTTGCCAAAGTGCTGCAAACCTTTGCTGAACAGGGCGAGGGCTTTATTCCCCGTCTCCAGCCTGCGCTCTCCTGGCGCTGTCGGATTGTCCAGGTCAAAGCGGTGCCGACGGGCGGCTATGTGGGCTATGGCCGCAGCTTTCGCGCTCCTTGCTCCCTGCGGATTGCCGTCCTGCCCGTTGGCTACCACGAAGGCTATGACCGTCGGCTTTCTAACTTAGGCTATGTGCTAGTTCACGGTCAGCGCGCCCCCATCTGCGGACGCATCTGCATGAACATGATGATGGTCGATGTCAGCCATGTTCCGGCTGCTAAGGTGGGAACGGTGGTGACGCTGCTGGGATACGATGGCGAGGAGCAGATCAGCGCCGAACAGCTCGCAGGCTGGATGGGAACCATCAACTATGAAGTCGTGGCGCGGATTCATCCTTCGCAGCCGCGCTATTTGCTGAATGATTGCTCAGATCATCGGCTAGATAATTCCAACAAAACAGCAGAACCGGATAGTCCAGTTCTGCTGAGTTCGATTTAGTAATGCGATTAGTTGATACGGTCTAGCTAGGGCTAGCTGACAGTTGCCAATTCCGACTCCGACTGGCACTGCACATACACCTGACCATCTGGATCAACATCCGCAACAGCAGTATCGCCAGCCTTTACGGTACCGCGCAGCATCGCTTCAGCCAAGCTATCTTCGAGCAGTCTCGAAATCGCTCGACGCAGCGGACGCGCCCCGTAGCTCGGATCATAACCTTCAGTAATCAGCAGCGCCTTAAACGCCTCGGTCACTTCCAGCGTAATTTCCATCTCTGTTAGACGGCTGTTCACCTCGCGGATCATCAGCTCGGCAATCTGCGCCACCTCCTGCTGCTGAAGCTGCCGGAACACAATAATGTCGTCAATCCGGTTCAGCAGCTCTGGACGGAAGAATTGCTTCATCTCATCCATCACCCGCGCCCGAATCTGGCTGTACTGACCTGCTTCACCCGCACTCAGCTCAAAGCCAAGACTGCCGCCGCCTTTCTGGATCGCCTGAGAACCCAGGTTGGAAGTCATGATCAGCAGCGTATTCTTAAAGCTGACCGTGCGGCCTTTAGCGTCGGTCAGACGGCCATCGTCTAGCAGTTGCAGCAAGATGTTGAACACGTCCGGGTGCGCCTTCTCAATTTCGTCCAGCAAAATCACGCTGTAGGGCTGGCGACGCACGGCTTCGGTCAGCTGACCGCCCTCGTCATAGCCAACATATCCCGGCGGTGAGCCAATCAGCTTTGAAACCGTATGCGACTCCATAAACTCAGACATATCCAGCCGAATCATTGCCGCTTCTGAACCGAAGACAGCCGCCGCTAGAGCTTTGGCGAGTTCGGTCTTGCCCACGCCCGTCGGGCCAGAGAAAACCAAGCTGGCAATCGGTCGATCAGGGCTACCCAAGCCGACTCGTGAGCGTCGAATCGCTCGCGAAACCGCCACAACCGCTTCCTCTTGGCCGATCACCCGATCGTGCAGCAGATCTTCTAGATGCAGAACCATCACCGCCTCCGATTCAGTCAGCTTGCTCACGGGCACACCCGTCCAGGCAGCCGCAATCTGGGCGATATCTTCAGCGTTTACCTGCGGCAGTTGGGCTGGCGTTGCGCCCTCGCGCAGCTGAGCTTCCAGCGCTAGCTCTTGGTCACGCAGCTTGCCAGCTTGGTCAAAATCCTGCGCGTTGACGGCAGCTTCTTTGGCCAAGGTTGCCTGCCGCAGCTCTTGCTTCAGGGCTTTGGTGGGCGACTGCTTGGCGTGCCGGAACCGCACCATCGAACCCGCTTCGTCGATCAGGTCAATTGCCTTGTCGGGCAAATGCCGATCGGTGATATAGCGATCTGAGAGCTGAGCCGCAGCTTCCAGCGCCGCATCGCTAAAGGTGAGCTGGTGATGCTGCTCATAGCGGCTGCGGAGACCGCGCAAAATCTCGACGGTATCTTCCACGCTGGGCGCACCAATCGTCACGGGCTGAAAGCGACGTTCTAAGGCGGCATCGCGCTCGATGTACTGGCGATATTCATCCAGCGTCGTAGCGCCCACCACCTGAAATTCGCCTCTAGCCAGCGCGGGCTTCAGCATGTTGGCCGCATCAGTGCCGCCCTCAGCCGCGCCTGCGCCCACCAGCGTATGCAGCTCGTCAATCACCAGAATGATATTGCCAGCCTGCCGCACTTCTTGCACGATTTGGGTCAGCCGCTCTTCAAAGTCACCCCGAAAGCGAGTGCCTGAGAGCAGAGATCCCATATCCAGACTGACCACCTGCTTGTCAATCAGCGTGTCCGGCACGGCTTGATCGATGATTCGCTGCGCTAAGCCCTCGGCTAATGCCGTTTTGCCGACGCCCGGTTCGCCCACTAATACAGGGTTGTTTTTCGTACGTCGTCCCAGAATCTGCACGATCCGCTCTAGCTCGCGGCTGCGGCCTACCATTGGGTCGAGCTGTCCGGCTGCGGCCATCTTGGTCAGGTCACGGCTAAATTCATCTAGGACGCGACTGGTTGATTTGGAGCTGCGCTCGCGGGAGCCACGTCGTCCGGCGGCAACAGGCGCTTCGCTGGCGGCGCGGATGATTCGCTGCCGCAGCTCGCCCACGTCTATATTCAGCCGCTCTAGCACCTTGACCGCCACGTTATCGCGGTCTTGGACTAAGCTCAGCAAAATATGCTCAGGCGCAATATAGGGCTGGTCAAGCTGGCGCGCCTGCTCAAAAGCCAGCTCCAGGATCCGCTTAGTTTTGGGCGTAAACGGGATATCTTTGGCTCCAGAACCAGAGCCATAGCCAATAATGCTCTCCACTTCAGCGCGGGCAGGTTCTAACGTCACGCCCAGATCGGCTAAGACCGAAGCGGCCAGCGTGTTGGAAGTTTGAATCAGCCCCAGCAAGATCTGCTCTGTGCCCACAAAGCTGTGGCGCAGCCGACGGGCTTCGTCTTGCGCTGCCATGACGACAGCAATTGCTTTTTCAGTGAAATACTCAAACATGGTGAGGAATCCTCTTAAACTAATTCTGGGCTGTAATCAGCCGGATGATGTAGCGAATCTGTGAATCATTACAAGCGGGCTTTAGTCGGATTTAGTCTGGCTTCACCTGCCCAGATGTGAAGCGGCGCTCTCGGCGCTCGGTCAGCAGACCCAATCTCAGGATCTTAAGGCTCATGCTCAGAGCCGGGTCTAAACTCCAGCCGTAGGTTTGGGTAGATTGCTGACGCATTCGAGTTTGACTGCAATTAAACTGGCCACCGCAACCTCCCTATCTTTTCAAGCGATCTGTCTTTAAGCGATCTGTCTCTCAGCGATTTGTTTCTCAGCGAGCAAGCGATTTGCCTGCGGCAATCTGCTGCTATGTAAACGAATCGTTACTTGAATACTAATGTAGCCGACGACGTTTGTCCCTAGCAGGGAGGAAAACCGTCGAGATTTAGGGGGGTTGACAGAGCTCCGGCTTGGCATTACCAACTTGGCCATCCAAATGGGCAGAGGAATCCGGATAACACAGTTATCTCATCAGCGCTTTATTTCTGATCAGCGCTTGATTACGGTGGTGAATTCACCAAAGTCCTGAGCCATTGGTATCTTCTACAACTACAACAGTTTTGCTGCTTTTCTAACGCGATTCATAGACCAACTGCGGCCAGCAGCTTTGCTGTTTCGTCGGGCTTGACCAGCGTATTGGCGCAGAGAATCCCGGATGCCGCCACCGCCGGAACGCCAATTCCGGGCATCGTGCTGTCGCCAACTCGATAGAGTCCGATCACGGGCGTTTGGCAGCTGGGAAACATGCCCGTTCCAGCAGCAATCGCGGGGCCATAGCTGCCCTGATGTCGGCGCAGATACCGCGCATGCGTCAGCGGTGTGCCAATCAGCTCTAGAGTGATGCGCTGCCGGACATCGGGGATTACTTTTTCGAGGGCGCAAAACAGCGGCGCGGCGTGCTCACGTTTGCGGTCAGCATATTCTGCATCGCGCTGCCAGCCAGCATGAGGTTCTAGCGTATAGGCATGAACAACGTGATGGCCAGCAGGGGCAAGCGCTTTGTCCCAGACTGAAGGAATCGAGATCATGCAGGTATTCCCCGGAGCGCTCAGATCCGTTTCCGCATCGTGCAGCACAACATGATGCCCCGTTAAGCCTTCTAGCCCTTCTGCCCGGATGCCCAAATGTAGATGCATAAAGCTCTCTATCGCCGGGGTATCTAGCCCCTGCTGACGGTCTTGCTCCGGCAGATCTTCAGGCCGCAGCAGCTGGCCGTAGGTGTCCCAAATCGTAGCGTTAGAGATCACGATCGGGGCATGCACCACTTCGCCCTGCCGCAATCGCACCCCGAGCACTCGCCCCTGTTCTACTAAAATCTGCTCGACGTGAGCGTTGAGTCTCAGCTCGCCGCCCCATTTTTGCAAGCCTCGCACCAGTGCTGCCACGATTGCGCCGCTGCCGCCCACCGGATAGTCAATCACCGAGGTTGTCCGCTCACCCAGCATAAAGGCCATCTCCGGCGCGACCGTGCCATGCGACTTTAGCCCGGAGAGCAAAAAGCACTCCAAGTCAATCAGCCGCCGCACCCAGGCATCCTTGACCCAACGATCCATCACCTGCCCAACTGACGCTTGCAAGTTGCCCATCTGCGGCAGCAGTTTCAGCAGCGGCCAGCCATATCGCCCTAGCAGCAGTGGCAGCAGCTCCCAGTCTGCCCGCAGCGTCAAGGTGGGAATATCGCGCAGCCCCCGGTATAGCCCCAGCAAATCGCGCTCAAAGGCGACGTATTCTGTGGCTCCCTGCGGCGTGATCGAGGCAATTGTGGCGCGATAGCGCTCGGCGTTGCCGTAGATCGGAACCGTGCCGTCAGGAAAGTGATAGTGCCCTAGCGGATCGTAGATGATGGCAGCCACCGACTCTTCAATCGCATCGAGCACTTGCCGCAGCGGATTCAGCGACTTAGGATCGCTCAGCCCCGCATAAAACGACGGCCCTGAATCAAAGTGAAAGCCTTGGCGCGTGAAGCTATGCGCTGCCCCACCTGCAATCGCATGACTTTCGCAAACCAGCACCCGACGACCATAGCGAGCCAGCATTGCTGCTGCTGTCAAGCCACCAATGCCGCTGCCAATTACAATAATTTCCGGGTTTTGCATCTGGGGTGGCTTAGCTTCAATTTAGACTGCGTTTCGGGATGCCTTCGGTCAAGATAGGGTAAAGTCAAAGCGAATCGCAACCTCAATGCGGATTGCTCGATCATGAACCAGCCACCCATTCCCGAATTTCTGAGCCGCGAAGAGGTCGCCGAAGTGGATGCGGCGCTGCTCAACTCGCAAGACAAATTTCTGACCCGGATCACGCTCTATTCGCTGCGGGTGCTCAAGCAAATTGCCGCCTCTGAACAGGAGTCATCCGCGCCACAGTCCACACCACAACCCGTTCGCTCAATCACCGATCAGCAAATTGCCGCCTGGATTGAGCAAGACGAAGCGCTGAAGCAGACCGTCACCACCGACGCGACATTTGAGCAGTTTTTTATTCGGCTCGTACTCTCTTCGCTCAAACCCCTGCGCCAGATAGCCACCGAGCTAGAACAGCCGATCGAAGCGCTGACCAATCGCCAGGTTGTAAGCTGGTTTGAAGCCCGGGCTAAGCAGCGGCTAGATGCATCGCAAGCGCCATCTTGAGCTTCAAACACCTCAGCCTCAAACATCTAAGCCTCAAACATCTAAGCCTCAAACATCTAAGCCTCAAACATCTAAGCCTCAAATACTGGCTCCAGCGGATTGAGTCGGAAAATATCTTCGAGTTCAGCACGCTCTTGGCTCAGCGCGTCAGGTAAAGGCCGCTGTAAATAGATGGCGCAGATATCTTCTGGGAGCGCCAGCTCTAGCTGCTGATAGCCCAGCTCTAGCTCCTGCCGCACCTGATGCGCCGAGATCATTTCCCCTTCTGCCTGCAAGTAGGCCGCAATCCGCGACTCGCTCCAGTGAAACGTCTGAGCCATTAGCACCATCAGCCGCTGGCGAGGCAGCAGATACTCTAGCGCCTGCTCCATAAAGCACCAGAGCGGCGGCGCGGCTGACTGCAACGAGTAGTTGATTTCTTCGACTGCCGGCAGCTCGACTCGGTTGATGCAGAGCGCCGTCACCTGAATCAGCCAGTTTTGCAGCGAAAAATTCTGGGCGAGCTGCTGACTCAGATCCAGTCCGCCCAGCTCGTAAAATAAATGCCGCCAAGTAATCGCAAACAGGTAGTTTGTCTGAGCGGGCGAGCGCACCGAATGCTGAATCAGCGAATAGACAATCGGGCTGTAGCGGCAAAAAATTGCCAGAAAATACTTGCCGTCTTCAGGGTGGCGCTGAAATAACGTCAGCAACTCGCAGTCGCTATGGTGATGCAGGGACTGCACCAGGCTGTGATTACATTCGGGGAAAGCGGGGATTTGCATCATGGATCAAGCAGTTCAAACGGCTAAAAACTGGGCGCAAGAGACTAGCTCCAAATCATACTCAGAAGTTAAAAAAAAGCTAGCGGTTGGCTGGAATACTTCTCAGTTGGCTTACCTCCTCTACGCTCATAGCTAGCTGCCTGCTGCTGCTCAATATAATCACCTGACATAATCACTCGACTACCCGAAGCCACGCCCCACCATGTCTCCAGCCATGCCTCCAGAGATTACGCCTGAAATGCTCGATGCCAAAACGCCCCCAGACGTGATCATCCGAGCCGAAGCCCGCCGCCCTGAAACCGACCCAACGCTGGGCATTCCGGTACAGGTCAACCGACCGAGCCAGCCGCGACATCGGCTGGTGACAATTGGCGACTCGCTCACCCAGGGCTTCCAGAGTGGCGCAATTTTCAACACCGAGCAATCTTACGCCGCGATGATTGCCCGCGAGCTGGGCTGCGAATTTCGCTTTCCGCGCTACGGCGGCCCCGGCAACGGCCTGCCGCTGAACCTGGAATATCTAGTGCGTCAGCTCGAAAAGCGGTTTGGCGACACGCTTGACTGGTGGGAGTTTGCACCCGGTCTGGTGTTTGTGCGCGATCTGCTCGACCAGATTGAAGACTACTGGGAGCGCGGCGCGGGTCGCAGCATCCCAGACTCAACAGAGCCGATCAACCACAATCTGGCGGTCTACGGCTGGGACTTACGCAACACGCTCTCGCGGACTGCCGATCTCTGCCAGGATATGATTGATGCCCATCCGGCTCAGGATGATTTCCTCGCTCAAATTGTGGAAAATGCCAACGAGCGGGCAGCGCTGCGGGTGCTCAACTCAGCCCGCGATTCCAGAGGTCGCTCGCTGTCACCGCTCAAGGCCGCCATCGCGCTGGGACAGCAGGGGGTGACTGACTCTGCTGAAGCGGAGACTGAAGACGGCATTGAGACGCTGATTGTGATGATTGGCTCTAACAATGCGCTGGGCAGCATTCTCACCTTTAACCTGGTCTGGAGCGATCAGGGCTACGACGACATGGCGCGCAACGACCGCTACACCGTCTGGCGACCGATCCACTTTCAGGCTGAGTGGAATAGAGTCGTCGAGCAACTGAGGCAGGTGCGGGCGCGGCATGTAATTGTTTGCACCGTGCCGCATGTCACCATTGCGCCGCTGGCTCGCGGCGTGGGCGACAAGGTGGCTCACGGCTCGCGCTATTTCCCCTACTACACCTTTCCTTGGCTCGACACCCACAGCTTTCATCCCCAGAAAGATCCGCATATTACCGCTGCCGAAGCCCTCGCCATTGACAGCGCCATTGACCAGTACAACGAGATCATTGTGGAATCCGTGCGGCAGGCGAGGCAGGCCGGACGCGACTGGTATTTGTTTGATCTGGCTGGTCTCCTGGATCGGGTCGCCTCACGCCGCTATCTAGACGATCCAAGCGCGAAACCGACTTGGTGGGATGAGGTGGGCGGAGCCTATCCGCTGCCTGCTGCGCTCCAGCAGCTCTCGCCGCCGCCCGACTCGCGGTTTTTCCAATCAGACAAGACCGGGCGGTTGCAGGGCGGAATTTTTGCGCTAGATGGCCTGCACCCCACCACAATCGGCTACGGCGTAATGGCGCAAGAGCTGATCAAAATTATGGAGCTAGCGGGCGTGTCGTTCCATGATGCCAATGGGGTAGAGCGGCAAGCCCCAGTCCAGATCGACTTCCAGCAGCTAATCCAGCAAGATAGCCTGATTGCCAATCCGCCCCAGGCGCTGGCTAGCGGCCTCAGTCTGATTGGCTGGCTCGACAAAAACTTCCATATCTTCGGCAGGCTGCTGCGCTCCAGCATTTAGCTGGGGTGAGTCGCTAGGGGCATCCTGTCCTGCTTGCTTCTGCCACAATAGAAAAATCTGAAAAGAAAACCCTGAAAACTCTAGAGAAATCTGAACCGATGGCCTACGAATACAGCGATGGCGCAGGTCAACGCCTGATCCTCAGCAACTCCGGAACGCAGACCTACATAACGCTCACCGCTAGCAGCGCCGGACAGCAGCAGCAGGCCAGCCAAAGCTTCCAGACTGGGAGTTGGACGGCTCCACCAGAGCTATTTCAGACAGCAGGAGGGCTGGTAGTTAAGCTGCAAGCTGACCGCGAGCTGTGGCTCCAAATCCAGGGTGGTCGATGCAGCCAGGTAACGGCCTCGGCTATCGGCACCGCTCAACCGCTAACGCTGCGCCAACTTCCGGATGCCCAGCCGATGCCGCCCATAACTCCAATGCAGCCAATGCAGCCAATGCAGCCGATGCAGCCGATGCAAATGGGCAATATGTCGATGAGCCTTGAGCCAATGGAGATGCGGATGGGCAATATGCAGATGCGAATGGGCGCAGCCCACCCCGCCCGTTTTTGCAGCCAATGCGGAGCCAGCATTCAGCCGGATGACCGCTTCTGCGCCAGCTGTGGCCTGAAGCTAGAAGTCTGATGAGTGCGCTGCCTGCTCAGCCTCAGATTTGGCCAGTTGCCGCCCAGCCCATTACGCCTGAGCGCTTTCGTCCTTACGGACAGGTGATTTGGGCTAGCGCGGACGGCAAGCAGTTTGACCGCGAAGACGCACAGCTTCAGCTCGATCAGGGCATCCCCCGCTTCTACATCATGCGGCTGCACCACAGAGGCCGCAGATTTGACAAGATCACCCAACATCGCCGCTGTACGCAGTGTCTCGGCTCGCTGGGTGGCGCAACCTGGCTAATGGCGGTCGCCCCGTCTGCCATAAACTGGCCGGAGCTGGAGTCACCTGAGCTGGAGTCAATTGTGGCCTTTGAAATTCCGGGCGACTGCTTCATCAAGCTGGAGGTAGGAACCTGGCACGCTGGTCCTTATTTTGACTCAGAGCGCCTAGACTTTTACAATCTGGAGATGAGCGATACAAATGTAACTGATCACCAGAGCTGTAATCTACAAACCAGCTATGGCATCGTAGTTGAGATCACCTGAGATCACCTGAGATTACCTAGGCTTGAGGGATGTCTGAGCTCGCGGCTGGAATCAGTCAATCTTCCGACAGATAGATGAGGAAGTTAATTTTTATCAACTAGCATAGTCGCAATAATAAAGAAAGGTTGAATCAGGCTTTGGTATAAAATAACGCGCTGTTTTTTGCCCTATTCATTGGCATTGAATAAGCGTCCTAGCGTCAATACACCAAGCTAGTATCAAGCTGAGCCATCGCTTTTCTTTCTTGTTGTTCCTTGACCCTATACCCTGAAGCCCTCATGTCTCGCCCTTTACCGCCTAAGATAGACCACATCTTGGCTGTTGATGATTCCCCCGACAATCTATTTCTAGTTCAAACTGTTTTAGAAGAGAAAGGATATCAAGTTAGCTTTGCCGAAGATGGTCGGACGGCGCTGGCGGCGATTGAAAAGTCGCCGCCTGACCTGATTTTGCTAGATGTGATGATGCCGGGAATGGACGGCTATGAGGTCACTCGTCGCGTCCGTCAAAATCAAAAGCGACTTGGCTTTATCCCAATCCTGCTAATCACGGCGCATCAGCAGTCGAGTGTTGTAGAAGGTCTAGATGCAGGTGCAGATGACTTTATTCGGAAGCCGCTGCTGGATATGGACGAGCTGTTGGCTCGCGTCCGGTCGCTACTGCGGCTCAAGCACAGCATTGATGAGCAGCAGCGCCTCTCGCAGCAGCGCGAAGATTTTGTGTCGCGCTTGACGCATGATTTGCGAACGCCGCTAGTTGCAGCCGACCGCACCCTGACTCTCATGCTAGAAGAAGCCCTAGGGCCAATCACGCCAGAGATGCAGGAAATCATCACCGCCATGGTTCGCAGCAACAAGAACCTGCTGCAAATGGTCAATACAATCCTGGAAGTCTATCGCCATGATGCGGGCAGCAAAACGTTGACCTTCTCGCCGGTACAGCTACGGGATCTAGTGCGGGAAGTTATCCAAGAGCTAATGCCGCTGGCCGAAGAGCGGAGCTTGACGTTGCAAATTGCTGAGACGAGCGATGCTGCCGTCAACTTGCCGCCCGTATGGGGGGATAGGCTAGAACTGCGCCGGGTCTTGATTAATCTGATTGGCAACGCCATCAAGTTTACGGACGTCGGATCGGTCACGGTGCGGATCGTCCTGCAAGCGCCAAAGTCTGGAAATCAACAGTCCATGATCTGCCTGACCGTTGAAGATACTGGATCAGGCATCCCGCTCGCAGATCAAATCACCCTGTTTGAGCGGTTCCGGCAGGGCAACCACAAGCGGGCAGGCAGCGGCTTGGGGCTGTATCTGTCTTACCGCATTGTCGAGGCGCATCAGGGCGTGCTGGAGGTGAAATCAGAGCCAGGACAGGGGAGCTGCTTTACGCTCTGCTTGCCAACCCAAAGCGTTGCTTGAGTGATCGCGGCTTCTGAGCTATCAAGTTCTGAGCTATCAAGGCACTCATGCAAATGCTTAAAGCAGCTGGATTTAACTGGATTTAAAAAGTTCTTAAGGAAAGTGGTCAATTGTTTATTTAACTTGACAACATTCTCATATTATTAATGATACTCTCAAATTAACTGGAGAGGAGTCGGAAGTAAGCCGCTGTCTCTTAAACGATCGTTTAGCTCAATTCATTTCAATTCATTGATCGCTATCCACAGACTTTCGTAAATGCTTTGAGTCTGTTGTCCTCCAAGTTTAAATCAGGAGATAAAAATGACTATGAACCCTGGCAAAGACTTTGGTGTTAACGTCGGCGTTAATGCCGGAACCCGTAACCATAAAGGCGCTTTTGTTCGCCATACGGTCTACAAATTGATTGAAGTCGATCAAAACGGCTGGGCTTTAATCTGTCAAGACAAGGCAAGCTGTCACTACGTCGATCCAGATGCGCTGCGGGAAGTTCAGCATACTACTGACGAGTAGAACCGCATGAACGCTTCGATTAGCTTCAGGTAAATCGTCTTGAGTAAATCATCTTGAGTAAATCAAAAGTGAACGCTAGGCGATTGGCTCATACAAGTTAAACCATGCTCAACTCATGCAGGCAACGCAGATTTAGGTTCTGCGTTGTTTTTTTGGCAGTTTTTTTTGGCAGCTTTTTCTGGCTGGCGTTAGAGCAGAATTAGCGCCCCACCAAAACCACCACCGATCGTTCGCCCAGCATGATCCAGGACTGCTCCAGCAGCAGCGGTTCATCCCCCGGCTCCCAGATATCTTCAGGAGAAGGCATCGTTGTGTTGGCGAAAATATGCCAGTTCATGCCAGTCGGCAGCTGCGGCAACTCAAACCCATGCGGCTCCCAGTGCATATTCATCGCCACATAGATAAAGTCATCCGGCTGAGCTTCTCTTTTGGCATATTTACCGCAGAGCATAAAGGCCAACGTCCGGCATTCCTCATCCTCCCAGTCTGGCTCATCGGCGGTCATGCCATGCCAGCTAATATCCGGATAGCCCACGTTCAAATAGTCCTGATGCTGAAAGTACTCGCGGTTGCGAAGCACAGGATGCTGGTTGCGAAACGCAATGCAGTGTTTAACAAATCGAAAGAAAGCTGCGTTGGTTTTGAGCAGATTCCAGTCCAGCCAGTTCAGCTCTGAGTCATGGCAGTAGGTATTGTTGTTGCCGTTTTGCGAACGCCCCACTTCATCGCCCATCAGCAGCATGGGCACACCCTGGCTCATCATCAAAATCACGATCGCGTTTCGCATTTGGCGACGGCGCAGCGCCAAAATATGCGGGTCGCTGGTTACGCCCTCTGCGCCACAGTTCCAGCTCTCGTTGTGGTTGTCGCCGTCGCGGTTCTCCTCAGCGTTCGCCTCATTATGTTTCTCGTTGTAAGACACCAGATCGGCTAGCGTAAATCCATCATGTGCCGTAATAAAATTTACGGAGCTGTCCACCGAGCGTCCGGCTTTGGCATAGAGGTCGGGGGAGCCTTGCAGCCGCTGCGCCATCTCCCCAATCCGGCACTGTCCCTTCAAAAAACGTCGCGTATCGTCCCGATATTTACCGTTCCATTCTCCCCAGCGGTCATAGTTAGGGAACGACCCCACCTGATAGAGTCCGCCAGCATCCCAGGCTTCAGCCACCAGCTTGCAGTTAGCCAAAATTGGATCATAGGCTAGCGTTTCCAGCAGCGGCGGATTCGCCAGCGGCGCGCCGTTCGGGTCGCGACCCAAAATCGAGGCCAGATCAAACCGAAAGCCGTCAATGTGGTATTCCGAAGCCCAGTAGCGCAGACAGTCGAGCACAAAAATTCGCACCACCGGATGATTGCAGTTGAGCGTGTTGCCGCAGCCGCTGAAGTTGAGATAGTGACCCTCAGGGGTCAGCATGTAGTAAGTCTTGTTGTCGAGGCCGCGGAACGAAATCGTCGGGCCATGCTCGTTGCCCTCGGCAGTATGGTTAAACACCACGTCCAGTATCACCTCAATCCCGTTGCGGTGCAGTTCCTTAACCAGCGCCTTTAACTCTGGAACTGGTGCACCCGTCACCGCATAGCCTGTTTTGGGCGCATAGAAAGCGAGCGTGCTGTAGCCCCAATAGTTGAACAGCGGCTGCCCTGTAATGGGGCTGTGGCGAGGGTTATCGAGTTCATCAAACTCAAAAATCGGCATCAGCTCAACGCAGTTTACCCCTAGCTCTTTGAGGTAGGGAATCTGGGCTTGCAGTCCGGCAAAGGTGCCGCGCTGCTCTGGCGGGACGGGCGAAGAGCTATGCTTCGTAAAGCCGCGGACATGCATTTCATAGATGATCAGATCTTCAGCTGGGATCTCTAAAGGCCGATCCCCCTCCCAGTCAAACTCGTTGGTAATAATTTGGCCGCGATAGGGGTAGCTGCCGTGATCGGGGAGCGGTGCCCCCCAGACATCGCGGCCACCCATGCTTTTGGCGTAGGGATCAAGCAGCACCTGATTTGGATCAAAGCGATGTCCAGCCGGCGGATCGTAAGGGCCATCGACCCGATAGCCATACTCCAAATCAGCGTAGTCTAGCCCCAGCACCACCATACTGACCACGTTGCCCATCCGAAACTCGCGCACGAATGGAATTTCAGCAAACGGCTCTGGCTCGCCTTTGTGGTAGAGCACCAGCGTCGCGGCGGTCGCGTGATTGGAATAGATGGAAAAGTTGATGCCGCCCGGAACTGGCGTTGCCCCAAACGGAAACGGCTGACCGTGACGCAGCTTGAATTCGCCGTAAGCATAGGTTTGGTGAATCGCCATAGTTAGGTTTTATGGGTTGCGTCGCTCGTCAAACTTCGAGTCAGGTTGCCCATCAGAGATCAAAGTTCTTCTAATGATCTAGCACTTTATGACCTCAGAGAGTTGCCTTGACTACGTCTGGTCATTTTTTAGGCTAGTTTTCAGGTTTCAGTCCAAAATTATTTCTTAAGAGAATTTAGTAAAGCCTGCGTTCGATTTCGAGCGATGGATTTTATACTTGGGCTAAGGCACAGGATTAAAGCATTGGGTTAAAGCATTGGGGTGTCAAACAAGGGAATAGGAATAACAGTCGTGCAAGTTTTGAGAAGAGTCATAAGCTGGGGCACTGAGCTAAGAACTGAATTGAAAGCTGAGCTGAACGCTGAATTAGCATCCAGCAACTTCAAAAGAACTCGGCTTAAACCAACTAGACAAAAACAGACACCGCTGCTGGGGCTGATGAATGCGGCAATTGTGGGGCTATTGGCCTTGACGCTACTCTCAAGCTGGGTGCCGACGGTCGATGGCCGTGTTTCGCTCATGCAGATTTGGCGGCAGCAGATGCAGCAGCGCAGCCAGCAGATTGAGCGCCTGGGGAATGTAGAGGTGATGCCTGTGCGCTTTGAAGGCCGCGAACTGTTTACGCTGGCGGCTCCAACGGTCTGGGATCGCGGCAAACCAACCCAGCAGCTGCCCGTCGAAGTCCGGGCAACCCAGGTCGAAGCCAATCTCAACCGAGTGATTGAGGGCAGCTTTCTTCGAGACGCTAAAGACGGCATCCTCACCAACTTTGACCCGAAGACAATGCAGGTTTCGGTCGTCTCCCTTAATGATGTCCCGGTGATTATTGCCAGCGACAGCTATCATTTGCAGCCGCTGAAATTAGTCACCGTTACCTATATTGATGCCGACTATAACGCCCAGCCCGTCGCCGAACTCGCAGAGCAGTGGCGCTCGCTGATCTACCAAAGCCTTTACTCGGCGCTGCTAGACCGCTCCCCTGACGCACTGCGGCTGCGCGGCAAGCTGGGTGAATCTCTGCTGGCGCTGGCGCTCATGCTGGGCGCGAGCCTGGTGATTCGGCTCCTGCAAATTCCGCTGCGTCGCCGCAATCGCCATCTGCGGATGCAGCAGACTGCCCTGATTGCCGAGCATCTGGCAGATTCAGGCCAAATCTCAGGCCAAGAGCCCGCTCCAGCTACTAATAAAGTCACCGAGAACGACCTGCTGGCGCTCCGCAGTCGATTTGTAGCGATGTTTGAGCAGTTGCAGCAGCTGCGGCAGCAGCGTCAGGTTGTTGGCTTTTTCCGCTGGCAGCTAGCCTGGGGGCAGGTGGTGATTTGGCTGGCCGGACTGTCGCTGGCTCTGGGGTTATTTCCCTGGACGCGGCAATATTTGTCGCTGCTGGCTATGCCGATAGCGCTGCTGGCGATCTGGTTTGGCGCGGGTCTCGTCAATCGATTGACAAACCTGCTGCTTCAGGGGATGGCCTCGGCCTGGGTCAGGTTTGGGACGGCGGCGGCTGATGCCCCACTGCGAGATGAGCTGCGGGTTTTTACAGTTCTTTCAGCCGTGCAGCCGCTCAAGTCCTTTGTCGTCTACGCCACGGGTCTAGTAGTCGCTTTAGTCTATCTGGGGCTACCGCTCAGCCTGGTGCTCTGCGTCAGCGGCGTGGTTGGGCTAGCGGTATTGCTGATCTGTCAGGGCTTTGTGCGCGACTGGGCAATGGGGTTGCTAATCCTTTGGGAAGACCAATATGCAGTTGGAGATTTGGTGACTGTAGCGGGCGAAACGGGGCTGGTGGAGCATATGAATCTGCGTCTGACCCAGATCCAAACCGCTGCTGGCAGGCTCATTTCGATCGCAAATGGTTCGCTCACGAAAATTGAAAACCTGACTCGCAGCTGGCTGCATCAAACGTCTAATCAGCTGTCTAGTCCTCAAGGCGGCAGTCGTGCATCTTTTAAACGCTCTCCGGCAGATAGCCCTCCAGCCAATCCCTTTAGCAGCAGCGATCCCTTTGATGGCATCGATCCGCTCAGCCCTGAATCATCTGAGGTCAAGGCCACCGAAGGCTAATCACTCAGCTAGCGAAGCCTTCTGGTAGTGTGAATCTGCCGTTTGGCTGAGGCGGAAAATCAACCACCTGAACGACAGCATCCAGGTTAAGCGCTCCGTACAGATGTGGAAATAGCCCCAAGCCCTCCACCGGATCAAACCGCAGCTCTGCCCAAAGCCGCTCTGGGTCAATCTTAAGCAGAACCAGCCCTGACTGACCGCGAAAAAACTTGTCTGCTACCCAGGTCACCTGCGTCATCGTTGAGCAGTGGATAAAACCCTCGATTTCTAACGAGGCGGGCTGATAGATATCTTCAGTTTGAATGGCCTGCCACTGATCGCGCTCAGCGATGTGAAAAATTGCGTCCATGCTTGCGCTCTATCTGGGCTGCTCTATCTGGGCTGCTTGTTTAGACTATTTAATTAATCGTCCACTTCCATCTGAGCCACAATAATCGCACAAAACGCGAAGGCCGCCACAATCGGCATGGGCGACTGCGCCAAATAGCTCAGCCCAGCTGCAAAAACCGCCAGTAGCGTTGCGACAGTCGCCCAAAGACGCTCATCACGGCTTAGCCCTTTTTCGGTCTTGATTTGCCGCAGCGCCTGAGGTGGAATGGGCATTGGCATCACAGCATGGGGTGGAAACGCCCAGTAGTTATTTTTTTGGGGCACAAACAGCTCTGTCCAGCCGTTGTCTTTGCACCAGTCTTCAATCCAGGTATAAGAGTAGTGATTCATTGATCAATAGATTTAAAAGCCGTGGTTGCAAGCTTATTTGCAGGCTAACAGACCTAAGCAAAAGTCAGGGAAGCTGAGAAATCAAAGTTTACTTAAGCCACCTGTTGAATTAAGTTGAATTAAGATCCGCTCAATCCGCGAGTCATCTCGCTCAGTATTTTGTCAAGTTTGCCCTACGAAATTTGCCCCACAACGCATGAATCCTCAGTCTCGAAAAGATCTGTTTGTCTGTCTCGGTATCTGGTTGGCGCTAGAGGTCATTTGCTTTGGGATTTTGCCCGCTATGGGGTTCACTCAACCGCGCAGCAGCCTCCAAAGCTGGTTTTGGCTCAGCCTGCTGCTGGGAGTCGGCGGCGCTGTGCTGACGGCGAGCAGCAGTCAGCTAGCCGAATTTTTGCAGTTTGAACCGTTGCTGCGGCCTCAACCGCGTCTGCGCTCGGTAGCCGTGGGATTAATCAGCTGGCTAGGGCTGTTCGGGATCGGGTTTCCGCTGTTTGTGATCAGTCTCCAGGTTTTTGGGCTGCTGTTTGGACTACTGAAAGCATAAATAAAGGCGGGTCTGTGCCCGCCTCTAGCAAGTTCATTTGACCAATCAGCCTATTTCGCAGCAGCCTGAATGCAGGCTTCGACTAAAGGCAGCACCTGATCGACATCTTTCCAGCCCAGGATTTCAGTCACTTTCTTTTCCAGATTTTTGTAAGTTCTAAAAAATTCGGCCACTTCTTCAAGGCGATGTGGGGCAATATCTTTAAGCGACTTCACCTCGGTATAGCGCGGATCTTTGGCTGGCACACAGAGAATTTTCTCGTCCCGGTCACCGCCATCAATCATCTCCAGCATCCCAATGGGGCGAGCCGCAATCACGCAGCCTGGAAAGGTGGGCTGATCCATGATCACCATACCGTCTAGCGGGTCGCCGTCATCTGCCAGCGTGTTGGGAATAAACCCATAGTCATAGGGGTACTGAACCGAGGCCGAAAGCACGCGATCCAGCGCCATCGCGCCCAAATCTTTATCAAACTCGTATTTGTTTTTACTTCCGGCAGGAATTTCGATCAGCACATTCAGCAGCCCCGATTTGGGCTGGGGGGGAATCCGCGACAAGTCCACAGCTTTTCTCCAACAGTACAGAATATGAGAGCAGGTCAACTGCCCCCCTAGCATTCTACGGGAAGTTGGAGCCTGTTCAGGTTGATTTTGGTGGGTCAGACTAACGCCCTGTCGGCAAGGTGGGAGGTAAGGTGGCGGGCACCTGCCAGTTTGGCTGCCGCTGCACGGGTGCTGAAGAGAAGTAGGCCACGGCCCAGAGCGGGAAAGCCAGGGTCAGCAGGGCAATGCTCGTGCCGACAATGTTGGTCAAGAGGTTGGGCGAAAGATGAGTAGAGAAATCGGTAGAGTTGGAGCGCTTGGATTGGATGGCGCTCACTCGACTGCTGGGTTCCATATTTAAGTGCAAATTTGATTCGATCAGGTCTGGGTTAAGGCTTAACTTAAACAGATCACCTCCATTCTAAAGGGCTTTTACGGGTTCAAGCATCCGCAAAAACTCTAGAGGTAGTCCATCGGTATCCGCAATAAAGGCCACTTCATAGACAGAGCGACCAATCATCTGCTGAGTTGGCTCCAGCAAAATCTTGAGCGGCTCGCCCAATCCAGCCTCAGCGTCCTGCTCAAAACGAGCCTTCAGGGCGGCTAGCCAGTCTGTTAGATCGGTAGTTTGATCGCTCAAGTCAAACGAAAGATGGTAATAGCCCGTGTATTGCTCGTCGTTAAACGCATCGGCTGCGGGGCGCGGTTCGGGCACTTGCAGGAGTTCAATCCGCCCGCCCCAGCCTTCCATCCAGCAGGCCAGCGTAATTCCGGCAGTAAACTGTTCGCTGATTTCAAAGCCGAGCCGCTGATAGAAGGCGATGGCTCGGTGAATATCCGCAGTCCGAATCGAGGCGTGATGCATCAAATCTGTCGGGTACTGAGCAAGCAGATCGAGCTGAGCTTATTCAAACAGCCGAAAGTAGGGATAGCGCACTGGCGCACCGGGCTCTTTTTCCAGATCGAAATTGATCACGTCCCAGCAGGGTTCCTCAATCGGATCAGGGCTGAACTCAACCGGCAGGCCGTAGAGTCGGGGCTTGGGCGATTCAGACTGGCCGCGCCAAGGCGTACTGCGCTCTAAATAGGTGCTGATTAAATCTTTGTAGCGCTGGGCAATTACCACCCGCGTCGCTCGGTAGCCCTGCGTGTAGAGCCGATCGAGCGCCTCGTGGATCTCAAAGCGAATCCCATCGGGGTGAGTATGCTGACGATACCATTCGTCTTTCCAGCGCCGCCAATGTCGGCCTGACTGGAGATGGAGCAGCTCGCCTGTTTTGGGATCAGACTCAAACGCGCCGTGCCGCTGGCAGAGGTAGGTGTCAGTCAGCGTCAGTGCTGGAATGGACTGGCGACAGTGCGGACACTGAATTTCAGGCCCAAAAATTGGATACTGTAGAGCAGGATTCATCATGATGCGGCTAGCATGGGCGACCTGAGTCAGTTTTAGGCAATCTACTCAGCAATCTACTGAAATTCTTTGCTACTGGGATTTTCAATAGATTTAATTATACTCTTTCAGCATTTAAGCTTGATGCTGGATCAATCTGTAATCCAATTTGCCAGCCCAGTTAATTTTAGAGCGTAACTATGGCCAATCCACAGATCTCCACTTTCTTTTCCGATTGCTCGCCCCCAGATCTATCGCCAGCAGCCTTTGTCGCCGGTAACGCCACGGTGATTGGCCGCGTGACAGTTGGGACAGGAGCGAGCATCTGGTACGGGGCGGTGGTGCGAGGTGACGTAGAGGAAATCCGGCTAGGAGCCTGCACTAATCTACAAGACGGGGCAATTCTGCATGGCGATCTGGGGCTACCGACCGTTTTGGCTGATTATGTAACAGTTGGGCATCGCGCCGTGATTCACAGCGCCCAAATTGAGCGAGGCTGCCTGATTGGGATTGGGGCAATTGTGCTGGACGGGGTGCGGGTCGGGGTAGGCAGCATCGTCGGGGCAGGGGCTGTGGTCACCAAAGATTTACCAGAGCGCTCGCTGGCGATGGGCGTTCCGGCCAAGGTGATCCGGCAGGTGACGGAGTCTGAGGCGGCTGAGCTGATTGAACATGCCAAACGCTATGAGCAGCTAGCGCTCGTCCATGCGGGCAAAGGCCAAAACTTGGGATTTTGCTGAGCCGTCGCCTAAAAACTTTTGAAAAATATTGCGACAAGATCTGGCAAAACGGGTCAACAGACCGCAAAATGAAACTATGAGAACTATTTATAAATCTTTAAGCGGAGGGTTCTAGCGATGGACTTGCGGATTCTAATTGTAGTGCTGCCTCTGGCTCTGGCTTTGGCCTGGGTGGCTAAGAACATCGGTCAGGCTGCCTTGAAGGAAGGGAAAGATTTTCTTGAGCGGTAGCGGTCAAATCTGAGATTTATCTGAACGGCGGTCGGCAGCAAGTGATTCTGTCCGATCGCTTTAGATTGTCTAAAACTTTCTAAATTTTCTGAAATTTTAGAAAGTTTTAGCGCCAGAGTAGCGTCACCGATTGCAGCAGGCCAATCACCACGCCGAGCACGCCGCCCAGATTGACGATGGCTTGCAGCTCGGTTTTGACAATTTCTTCGATGGCTAACTCCAGCTCTCGAGCAGGCGTTGCCCGGACTCGGTTGATAATCACCTGATCGATGCTGAGAATCGGGATGGCCTGCATCACAATCGTTTCTAGCTCACGCTCCAGATACCGCTCCAGCACCAGAGCTAACTCCAAGCTTACTGGCTGCAGCGAGCTATCAAACACTTCAGAATTTCGCAGTCGGTTGAGCAGCAGCGAGGCGACGTTTTCCCAGTCAATCGAGCTGCTGAGGCTTTTGACGACATCTGCGCCTTTGTCTTGGACATAGCTGCGGACGCTGTCGCGGATCGTTTTGCGAAACTGACGCACGGTGGAAACGGGCAGGTTTTGCAGCGAGAAATTTTGCAGCAATTCCTGCAAGCGGTCGCGCAAGCCCAGCGCCTGACTCAGCTCGGCGATCCGGGTATTGCTGGCGGCTTTTTCATCTAGGCAGTAGGTGCGAAGGCGGGTCAGGGCGCTGCGGAGGCCAACTAGATTGGCGAACACCCAGTAGGTGCCGGTACTGCGCTCGCGGAAACCCTCATCAATGACGCGAATATTGCGGTCGGTGAGAAAATCGACGATTGCCTGCCGCAAAACATCGGGCGGAATCACGCCTTCAATCAGCCAGTCGGCCACCAGCCCCGACTGGTCGTCGTTTAGTCGCAGTTCCAAAACCACCTGGTCAAAAATCTGGTTGAGCTGCGGCTCTAAAAAATCTTCTCGCCGCGCCATGACTTTGAGCAAGCGTGGCAGAGACTGTCCCAGCAAGTCGCGCAGAATGTTGGCGATAACTTTCACTGCCCGCTCCTGATTGCTGCCCTGAATCTGCTCCAGCGTCAGCTTTAGCAGCCAGAGAATCGCCGCCTGCACCCGCTCCGGCAGCAGCAGCTTGCGCGCCAGGTTTTGCAGCTCTTCGGGCGTGAGCAATGACCCCATAATGGCACCAGAGATGCGCTCGGCCAAACGCTCTTGGTTGCTGGGAATTAGACCGGGCGTGAACGGCACCTGCCGTCCGGCAATGTAGTAAGCCCGGTAGGGCCGAAACAGCATCTTGATCGCAATATCGTTCGTGAAATAGCCGATGATGCCCCCTACAATCGGCGGAACCGCAAATGTCCAGATCGGGTAGTTCTCTAGCAAGGGCTTAGACTGGGTAAAGTAGCGAATCGAAGTAGCGAATAAGGCTAAAAATCATGGCTTTTGCACGACTAGCACGCCCATGATGCCGCCCGCGATTGGATAGTGAATCGCCTGGGAAAATCCGGCCTGACGCGCCAAAGCGACCTGATCAGCTCCAGTCGGGAAGCGCTCCAGACTCGGCATGATGTAGGCATATTCCTGCTTCAGGTTGAGTGATTCGGCCATGGGCACGACCAAATTGGCCAGATACCACTGCTGAAACTCGCGGATCCAGACTGATTTAGGCTGATGAAAATCCAAAATGGCGGCAGTCGCACCGGCCTTCAGAACACGATGTAGTTCGCTGAGGCTGCGGGGAATATCCAGCACGTTTCGCAAGCCGTAGCCCATTGTAGCCGCGTCAAACTGCGCTGTCTCAAACGGCAAATTTAAAGCGTCGCCTTCAACCCAGGTGACATTGAGCGGCTGAACGCTCTCGTGAGTGCGCTGTGCGGCGATGGCCAACTGCGCTGCCGAAAAGTCGAGTCCATAGACAGAACCCGTCTTGCCTACCTGCCTTGCCAGCCGCCGCGCCAGATCACCGCTGCCGCAGCAGAGATCGAGGCAGCAGTCTCCGGGCTGCGCGTCGCTCCACCGCACGGCCATCTGCTTCCAGACGCGATGCTGCCCCAAGCTCAGCCAGTCGTTGAGCGGGTCGTAGGCGGGGGCGATGCGGTTGAACAACGCCTGAATTTCGGTGGATTGCGGCGGTTCAAGCTGAGAGGGTGCGGTCACGTTCGGCTCAACGACAGTACTCCTCAATCCTACACAACTTAACCCGACTGAAACCCAACTGAAACCCAATAGAACCCGATACAGCAGAGCTAGCGCAGGGATGCCAAGGCAACTCCGGACTGCTGTGCCGCAAGCTCAATCAGCGCCATTTCCTCTGGTCGCAGCGGCTGTGTGCCTTGTAGTGAAAGCACGGCGAGAAGATTACCTTGAAAAGTCACCGGGGTTGCGATCGCCGAGCTAGCCTCTATGCCGTCGCCATGAGCGACCTGAGTCTCAGTCTGGCGACCTGCGGCCTGCACCAGTTCGTCAGGGCTGCTCGCCCAATCTGACCAAAGCTGACAGTCAGTGGCCGTCAGGCTCTGCTTGAAAGCGCTGGCAATGGCACTGATGCCGGTTTCAAAAGAACTGGCTTGCTGCGCGGCTTGGGCAATGGTTGAGAATAAAGTAATTTGAGTTTGCGCCTGATGCAGCTCTTCGGTGCGCTGTTTGAGCAGCTCGTAAGTTTCGGCGGCTCGCTGCACCACCTGCTTGAGCTCGTTGGGATCCCAGGGCTTGGTAATGTACTTGTACACTTGCCCAGAGTTGATCGCTTCAACGAGATCTTCAACATCGGTGAAGCCAGTGAGAATGATCCGCATGGTGTCAGGGAACTGCGGCACCGTCTTGCTCAAAAACTCTGTGCCCTTCATTTCGGGCATCCGCTGGTCGGAGATGATGACGGCGACTTCGCCCTCGCTGGCCAGCACTTCTAGAGCCATCACGCCACTTTCAGCTCTCAGCACGTTAAAGTCGCGGCGGAAGGTGCGGTACAGCAGGTCTAAGTTGTCGGGTTCGTCGTCCACTACCAGCATTTTCGGTTTTTTGGGTCGGTCTAGGCTCATCACAATTTGCTCTAATCGCTAAAATGTTTGCTGAATTTACGGGCTTATCTGCTCTTAGTTGTGCCCGTTTTGGTGAAGTTTTAACAAAGCTGTCTTAAATTTCTATCCTAAAAATTCAATCCCGACTTCCCAATGAAGCCCTATAACCTAATACCAATTCAGGACTGCCGCGAACCGCTCGTCGAGATTCCACCGCAGATTGCTCGCGAAACCCCACATCCCTACCTAAGGCTGTCAGCTCCCTACGGTGATCACTCTCCCTACTGGTTACGGCAAGGTGTGCTGGACAGACTGCTGCTGGCTCAAACCAAGCTGCATCAGATGCAGCCCAACTGGAACATCCAGATTTTTGATGCCTACCGACCGATTGCCGTGCAGCAGTACATGGTGAACTATACGTTTGAGCAGTTATTGAAAAGCAAAAGCTTGACCGTCAACTCGCTGGAGCCAAATCAGCATCAGGCACTGCTTCAGGAAGTCTACCGATTTTGGGCGGAGCCAAGCCTCGATCCTCAGACACCGCCGCCGCACAGTACGGGAGCCGCACTGGATGTAACGCTGGTGGATCAAGCTGGCATCCCCGTCGAAATGGGTTCACCAATTGATGAAATGTCGCCCCGCTCCTATCCTAATCATTACGCAGCGCTAGAGTCAGCGCGAACATTCCACCAAAACCGCCTGCTGCTGCATCAGGCAATGAGCAGCGCTGGATTTGAGCAGCACCCCAAAGAATGGTGGCACTTTTCCTGGGGCGATCAGCTCTGGGCTTGGTTAGTCTGCCAAAAACCAGACAGCTCGCACAACACCAAGCCAATCGCCCAATATGGCGGCCTGGGCTAAGCGTCAATTCCCAGATAGGTCTTGCCCAGATAGCGTGTCAGGCGCTTCATCGGGTTGGTGACTTTCGTGCCTTCAACTAGAGCTGTATCAGAGGTCGAAACCCCTACCAGCTTGGCAAAGTCAGCATCCGAGAGTTCGCCTGACTGATGTTTTTCAAAAGCATCTACCACCACGATCAGATCACTTACCGAAAAGTCATAGCCTTGTTGCGCGGCAAACTCTGCCACTACGGGGGCACGTTCGCCCTTCAGAGCCGCCGATTCTGCCGGGTCGAGGTCAGCCTCACTGCTAATATTGCCGTCTCCCACGCCCAGCAGCTCCTCTAGCTGATGCCGAAGTGTTTCATCTTCAGCCGTCTTTTGCATGAATTGCAGTACCGATGCAGTTGCCATAGAAATGTCTCGATTGCCAATAGTTTCGGGTTTGTCGCCCAGATTATATCAAGCGCATTTTGGGGATCGGCTTAACAAAAGCTGAAGGTTGACCCGGTTGCAGCCAACTCATGCGAGCTGTCTAAATAGCTCCTGGACATGCTCCCAAGCATCTGCCGCTGCCGTCGGACTATAGCTGGAGCGCTGGTCACAGAAAAAGCCGTGAGCAGCTCCCGGATAGCAAACCATGCGGTGATCGATCTGATGCTCGGTCAGCGCTGCTTTAATTTGTGCGAGATGCTCCGGCGGAATACTGACATCTTCTAGGCCAAAGAAGGCATAGAGGCGAGCTTTGATCTGTGCAGTATGGGCCAGCGTTGGTTCAGTGCCTCCGGGCGACCAGACTGGCATCCCGGCTCCATAAAACGAAGCGACTGCCTTGATTTCGGGTAGGGTTGCCGCTAGATAGGCCACTAGCCCACCAAAGCAGAAGCCAACGCAGCCAATCGCCTCTGGTTTTACGGCAGGGAGCGCTTGGAGATAGGCGACTGTGGCCTGAAGATCGCTCAAGAGTTCCTCGACTCGCGTTTGCTCTTTGTACTGACGGCCTAGCTTGACAGACTCCGGATCATAGCCCGCCTCAAAGCCAGGAGCCTGCCGCTGATAGATTGCTGGGGCAATTGCTACATAGCCGAGTCGGGCAAAACGCTGGGTGACATCGCGGATATGAGCGTTCACTCCAAAAATCTCTTGAATTACCAGAATTGCAGCCGCAGGTGGTGATTCTATGGGCTGCGCTAGATACGCATCAATCAGCAAATCGCCATTGGGAACCTGCACTGAACTAGCTTGAACTGCCACAGACATAGGCTTGCGTCATGGATTTATTACTAGCCTAGCGCTATCAGGTGATTCGCTAATGTTTCCAGGCTGCTATAGTTTGCTCAACCCGGGCCAAGCCGCAGCATCACCGAATTTCTTCGGGAAACATTAATATCAGAGCTGTAGGTCACTTGCAGCGCAGCATTTATAACTTAACGCTTTACTTATCAGGCTTTACTTATCAGGCTTTACTGGGGCGGAGGCTTTATGGTTCGGTTTCAAATTCAGCCCGACAGCGATATTCCGGCATCGACGCAGCTTTACAATCAGATTCGATTTGCGATTGCCTCGCGGCAGTTTCCGCCTGGACACCGCTTGCCCAGCACGCGGCAGCTGGCAATGGAAACTGGACTGCACCGCAACACAATCAGCAAAGTTTACCGACAGCTAGAAGAAGACGGCATCGTAGACGCTCAGGCGGGTTCTGGGATCTATGTCCGCTCACAGGGCGACGAAGGCGGCAGCACTAAGCCCTCCTCGCCGATTTTTGAACAATATCCGCAGGCGCATCGGCTGGTGCAAAAAAGCCTGGATGATCTGATTGGTCAGGGCTGTTCGCTCTCGCAGGCCAGAGAGCTGTTTTTGTCAGAGGTAGACTGGCGGCTGAGATGCAGTGCTAGGGTGCTGGTCACGGCTCCTAGCCAAGATATTGGAGCGGGCGAGCTGATGGTACAGGAGCTAGAGGCGGCACTACATATTCCGGTGCAGCTGGTGCCGATGGAGGAGCTGGAGAAAGTGTTGGAGCAGACGCGCTCAGGCACAGTGGTCACCAGCCGCTATTTCATTGGCGATGCCGAGGCGATTGCCGCGCCGCGCTCAGTGCGAGTGATCCCGGTGGATATTTATGACTACGCGCAGGAAATTCAGAAGCTGCTGGCTTTGCCCAAAGATAGCTGTTTGGGACTGGTCAGTCTCAGCGCTGGGATTTTACGTGTGGCCGAAGTGCTGGTGCATAGCCTGCGGGGCGAAGATCTGCTGGTGATGACGGCGCAGCTCAAGGACAGCTATCGGCTCAAGTCGATTGTCCACAGTGCTCAGACAATTTTCAGTTTTGATCAGGCGAGCTGCGGCGCGGTCAAGCTGTCAGTCACTGAGGCCAGAGAAGATTTGATTCGTCCGCCTCAGCTGATCTGCTGCGAAAACTACATCGGCACCAAGTCGATTAGCTTGCTCAAACGTGAGTTGGGTCTGGACTAGGCTGCAAAAACTCCTGCACCAGCGGCAGATAGGTAGCGGCATCCTCTAGCATTGGGAAATGTCCGGTGTTGGGAATCACCACATGCTCCACTTGAGCATTCTGAGCAGCGGCAGCTTGCCCCAGTTTCACCGGAATAATCTGGTCATATTCGCCCGAAATCAACAGTGTTGGGACTGCCAGCTTGGCATATTCCTGCGGCATTTCTAAGGCAGCTCGCTCGCAGACGGCAGTGTAGATGGTGCCAACAGCCGCTTCAAAATCAGCGCTCAAAAAGTCTTCGAGAAACTCTTGTCGAGCCTGCGCCGGAATCGGCCTTCGCAAAAACCGTGCCATAAACATTCGGTCTACTGTGGGAATCCGCTTCAGCCAGTCAGGCCGAAACAGCACGACATAGCGCCCCACCTGATGAAAGGCTTTGAAGGCCAGCGGATTGGAGGCAAACACGCCATGACAGGTTAGAACCGCCCGCTCCACTCGCTCCGGGTGACAAGCTAGAAACAGCACGGCAATTGAAGCACCGGTCGAATGGGCGTTGAGCGAAACGCGCTCTAGCCCCAGCTTATCCAGCAGTAGCGCCAAATCCTCAACGTAGGACTCTAGTTCGTAGCCGATTTCCGCCACCTCAGCCGGAATCGGACGCGGCAGACGCGACTGCCCAAACCCGCGCAGGTCATAGAGCAGACAGTCGAACTGCTCAGCAAACGCCTCAGCTGTACTGCGCCAGTAGCGAGTCGAGCCAGCCCAGCCGTGAATAAACAGCAGCACTGGCTTATCGAGTCCGGGCTGCTGCGAACGGCTGATCCACTCATAGTAGTGATCGACACCGCGAATGGCAATCAAAGGCATGGGTCGCGTCAGGCAGATTCAGGCTTGGGCAGCGAGGAGGGGTGAACCAGCAGCTCGGCGGTGGAGCGCTTCTCGACCATCTCGCGGGTGATAGCGCAGCGGGTCACGTCCTTGCGCGAGGGCAGCTCGTACATCACGTCCAGCATCAGCTCTTCGACAATGCTGCGTAGCGCTCTAGCCCCCGTTTTGCGACGATAGGCTTCTTTGGCAATGGCTCGCACCGCATCCTGCTTAAACTCAAGCTGCACATTGTCCATCCGCATCAGCTTTTGGTACTGTTTCACCAGCGCATTCTTTGGCTCGGTGAGAATTTCGGTCAAGGCATCTTCGTCCAGTGGATCGACCACGGCCAGCACGGGCACGCGACCAATAAATTCTGGAATCATGCCAAACTTCACCAAATCATCTGGCTCCAGATGCTTCAGCACGTCAGCTGCTCGCTTCTGTTTCGACTGGCCTTCGCCAGGCTGGATAAAGCCCATTGTTTTCTTGCCGATTCGCTGCTCGACTGATTTATCCAAGCCGACAAACGCGCCGCCGCAGATAAACAGAATATTGCTGGTGTCGATTTGGATGCAGTCTTGATAGGGGTGCTTGCGGCCTCCTTGAGGTGGAACATTGGCGACTGTCCCCTCCAGCATTTTTAGCAGGGCCTGCTGTACGCCTTCACCCGACACATCTCGCGTAATTGAAGGGTTTTCGCTCTTGCGCGCCACCTTGTCAATTTCGTCGATGTAGATGATGCCACGCTGTGCGGAATCGACATCCAAATCGGCCACTTGCAGCAGCCGCAACAGAATATTTTCGACATCTTCACCGACATAGCCTGCTTCGGTGAGCGTGGTGGCATCCGCGACAGCAAAGGGCACATCCAGCATCTCGGCCAGCGTTTGCGCCAGCAAGGTTTTGCCGCAGCCTGTAGGGCCAATCAGCAAAATATTGGACTTTTGTAACTCAACCGGGTCGTCGGTTTTACCCGTGCTCTTGGCTTGCAGGTAGCCTAGCCGCTTGTAGTGGTTGTAGACAGCTACCGAGAGAATCTTCTTGGCTTCGTCTTGGCCAATCACATGCTCGTCGAGATGCTTTTTGATCTCGCGGGGCTTGGGAATCTGGCTCATGGAGAAGCCGGAGCGCACGGCTCGCTTTTCGGTAGGATGCTCGCGCTTGGCTGCGGGCTGCGGCACTGAGGCTCCAGAGTCAAACAGCTCCTCATCTAAAATCTCATTACACAGGTCAACACATTCATCGCAAATGTAGACACCTGGCCCAGCAATCAGCTTGCGAACCTGCTCCTGGGATTTACCACAGAATGAACATTTGAGATGGGAGTCGTATTTAGACATAGGTTCCCCTTAATTGACTGCGGTAATTGTCTCACCGGGCATGGGCAAATTCTGTCGAGACACCACTTGGTCGATCAACCCGTAGGCCGAAGCTTCCTCTGCCGACATAAAAAAGTCGCGCTCTGTGTCTGTCTCAATCTTTTCGAGCGGCTGCCCTGTATGATAAGCCAACAATTCGTTCAGCGTGCGCTTGTGGTACAGAATTTCCTTGGCCTGGATCTCAATATCCACAGCCTGACCCTGCGCCCCGCCTAACGGCTGATGAATCATAATCCGCGAGCTGGGCAGAGACAGGCGCTTGCCCTTGGCTCCACCCGCCAGCAAAAATGCTCCCATGCTGGCAGCCAAACCGTAGCAAATCGTGACGACATCAGGACGGACTTGCTGCATGGTGTCATAGATGGCCATACCTGCGGTGACGGAGCCGCCGGGTGAGTTGATGTAAAGCTGAATATCGCGCTCCGGGTCTTCGGCATCCAGGAACAGGAGCTGAGCCACGATCGTGTCGGCTAGAGCATCTGTGACCTGATCGCCCAGAAAGACAATCCGCTCGCGCAGCAGCCGAGAATAGAGATCAAAGGCGCGCTCTCCGCGTCCTGACTGCTCGACCACCATTGGAATCACGGCGTTGATATCCGGATAGCCAGCCTTTGAATATCCAACCGCTGTGATATCTAGGAACTTTGAGCTAACCGTGGATTGAGGCGTAATCATAAGCCAAACAAGTCAAGAGTAAACTGCTTTTGAACTGCGCTGAACTTCACAGCCGCTAATGCTATACAGCTTAGCGAATTCAAATCAACTAGGGGCTGGGAGGCATCTGAATACAGATTTTCTGCATAAACGTTCCTGCTATCCCTTCGTTCCTATGCCCACTATATGCCTAGATCCATCGTTAGAGCATATAGTTTGACGCATCCTTATGCAAATCCTATATGCTCCAACTTCAACCAGCCCAGCCATGGCAGTCTTTGGCAGCTTCAAGAAGTGACTCTGAATCAGGCAGAGGGCTTGCTGGACTTAGATTTTTTACCGGACTCAGATTTCCCCGATTTAGCAGCTTTGGTGGCTTTTGGCTCAGGCTCAGCCGCTTCAGGTTCAGGTGTGGGTTCGGGTGAAGCAGCTTCAGGCTCAGCTACGACAGGTTCAGCTATAGCAGGCTCGGCTACAGCAGGCTTGGCTACAGCAGCTACAACCTCTACCGCTTCAACCTCGACTGTTGCGACGGCTGGGTCAGTTTCTGCCTCGATCGCTTCAACTTCCGGCTCATCTGGCTCCAAAGAACCTTCTGGCACTAGCTCAATACTGTTGTGCGCTTCTAGCCAAGCAAAGATCTTTTCGCGCAGCAGATCTTCTGCAACCGCTTCCCGCAGCCGCTCTTCGTCAACATCTTGGCCTGCATATTCCACCAGCGTTTCGGCCACTTTGGCCTCGATTGCCTCGTCCTCAATTTCAACCGACTCTCGCTTAGCTACTTCGCCCAGCGCTAGCGTCCGCTTCAGCCGCTCTAGGGCTTCAGGACGGGCCTGCTCGCGCAGCATGGAGACAATTTCTGGGGTGAAAGTCTTTTTGATATCCATGCCCTGCTGAGCAAACTGCATTGCTGTCTGGGTCACAGAATAGTCAACTTCCCGCTTCAGCAGCGTTTCGGGCAGATCGACTTCAAGCTGCTCAACTAGCGCCTTCACCAACGCCTCCTGCTTGCTCTGCGTGGTTTTTTGCTCGGCTTCTTTCTGGAGGCGAGTTTCTAAAGAGGCCCGCAGCTCGGCCAGCGTCTCAAATTCGCTGACCTCTTCGGCAAACTCGTTGTCTAGTTCGGGCAGCTCGCGCTCTTTCAGCTCCTTGAGCGTGATCGTAAAGACGGCAGGCTTGCCTGCCAAATCGGCCTGTGGATAGTCGTCGGGGAAGGCCACCTCGACTGCTTTGGTTTCGCCCACCGTCATGCCGATTACGCCTTCGGTAAAGCCTTTGATAAACTTGCCTTCGCTCAGTTCAATCTCAAAATCTTGGGCGCTGCCACCGGGAATTTCAGCGGACTCGCCTTCTGGGATCTCTCCGCTGAGCTGACCCGTAAAGTCAACCGTCGCCATATCAGCAGCTTGGGCAGGACGCTCAACTGGAACCAGCGTGGCTGAGCGCTTGCGGTAGTCTTCGAGCATGCTGTCCACCCGCGCCGGATCGTATTTAAACTCTTCGGCCTGGACTTTCAGCTCAGAATATTGCTTCACAACCACTTCTGGCGCGACATCCACCGCTGCCGCAAAAGTCAGCGCTGCCCCGGGCTGAAACTGCTCCACCAGCGTCTCAAAGGGAGACTTCAGCTCTGGCTGACCAATTGGCTCAATTTTTTCTTGCTCTAGCGCTTGTCTCAAGCCATCTTGAATCAGGTCTTCTAGAACTGCTGCCTTGATACGAGTCGAGCCAAAGCGCTGGATTAGGACTTGGCGCGGCACTTTGCCTTTGCGAAACCCAGGAATATTGACGGAGCGCATATACTCTTGCAGCGTCTTCTCATACGCCTGTTTAGACATCTCTGGCGTAATCTCGATTTCTAATCCAATCTGACTAGCCGGCAGTTTTTCCTGGATAACTTTCATTACAATTCTCGCAGCGCTTTCGTGGCTCTTTTTTAGCGGTTCGGCAATTGGCAGAGGGCAAAACCCTAACGCTAGATACTAGGATTTCTAAAATTTCTAATTTCTAGAATTTAGATACTTAGCGCTACCGCAATAAGCTATGGTAGCCGATTCTGCTCCAGGATGCTGGCGTTGAATGGATCAAAGCTCGATTTATCTGCCGAATTGCAGGCTGACGGCTCAGCTTAAATCCTCTGCTAAAGCAGCTGTACCGTTGTGATAAGCTTCAGATCACTCAGCGTGCAAGCCGCGCCGACGAGGAAATCTGGAGGAAGTTGGAGGTAGAATTGGAGGTGTCAGTGTCCCGTTCATACCGCATTGCTATTCTGGGCGCAACTGGCGCAGTCGGTACCGAACTGCTTCAGCTCTTAGCCGAACGCCAGTTTCCGATTGCCGAACTCAAGCTATTGGCCTCTGGGCGCTCAGCCGGACAGAAGCTAGAGTTTCAGGGCGAAAAGCTGACCGTAGAGACAGTTGAATCCGGAGCGTTTGCGGGCATCGATCTGGTGCTGGCCTCAGCCGGAGGCTCAATTTCCAAAGCTTGGGCAAAAGAAATCGTGGCTGCCGGAGCCGTGATGATCGACAATTCCAGCGCCTTTCGGATGGATGCAGACGTGCCGCTGATTGTGCCAGAGATCAATCCAGAAGCTGCCGCCAACCATCGCGGCATCATCGCCAACCCCAACTGCTCAACGATTGTGATGGCAGTGGCAGTCTATCCGCTGCATCGTTTCCAGCCCGTTCAGCGTATTGTGGTGGCCACCTATCAGGCGGCTAGCGGAGCCGGAGCGCGGGCAATGGAAGAGGCCAAAACCCAGTCGATGGCGGTACTACAAGGCCAGCCAGCTGTGCCAGAAATCTTTCCGCACCAGATTGCCTTCAACGTGTTTCCGCATAATTCGCCGCTCAACGAGCTAGGCTACTGCGAAGAAGAAATGAAAATGGTGCAGGAAACCCGCAAAATTTTTGGTCAGCCTGATCTGCGCGTCACTGCAACCTGTGTTAGAGTTCCGGTGCTGCGTGCCCACTCGGAGGCGATTAATCTAGAGTTTGCGGCTCCGTTTGATGTAGCGCAGGCTCGCGAGATTTTGAGCAAGGCTCCGGGCGTGAAGCTTGTAGAAGACTGGCAGGCCAACCATTTCCCAATGCCGGTTGAGGCCAGCGGTGCAGATGAGGTGTTTGTCGGGCGGATTCGCCAAGATATCTCGCATCCCAACGGCCTAGAGCTGTGGCTGAGCGGCGACCAAATTCGCAAGGGAGCCGCCCTCAACGCCGTGCAGATTGCGGAATTGCTGCATGAAAAGAATTTGCTGCGTTCTGCGGCCCTAGCTGGGCAAACCCAAAAATAATCTGCCTCCAGAAATCTGCCTCTAGGCTCGAAAGCTTAATTAGACGTTTAGATTAACCCGCTACGCTTATGATCATGGCTCGAAGCAGCTTGGCGATGACAAGCTTCAATTTCATCGGATTCATCGGAGGAACCCCCAAAGCGTGACGATTTTTGGACGTGTGATGACCGCGATGGTCACGCCATTTAACCCAGAGGGCGGCGTTGACTACGCGACAGCTGAAGCTTTGGCGGCGCATCTGGCCGATCACGGCAGCGACACGCTGGTGATCTGCGGCACAACCGGAGAGTCGCCGACCCTAAGCTGGGACGAGGAGTTCGCGCTGTTTCAGGCCGTGCAGCAAGCCGTGTCGGGGCGGGCAAAAGTTGTGGCCGGAGCTGGCTCGAATTCTACCGCTGAAGCAATTTCTGCCACAGAGCAGGCAAATAGGCTAAGATTGGATGGAACACTGCAAGTTGTTCCCTACTACAACAAGCCTCCCCAAGAAGGTCTGTATCAGCATTTTCGAGCAATTGCGGAATCCAATCCAGACTTGCCGCTGATTCTGTACAATGTACCGGGGCGCACCAGCCAAAACTTACTTCCTGAAACCGTCAGCCGACTTGCTGAAATCTCAAACGTTGTGGCGGTAAAAGAGGCAAGTGGGAATCTTGATCAGGTAAGTCAAATTCGCAGATCAACGCCAGATGATTTTGGCATTTACTCAGGCGACGACTCCCTAACATTGCCGATGTTGGCAGTTGGAGCGCAGGGCGTAATAAGTGTCGCCAGCCATTTAGTGGGTGACAGACTTCAGCAGATGATTAGAGCATTTGAGCAAGGGCAGTCTCAAGCTGCAACTCAAATCCATCTTGATCTATTTCCCCTGTTCAAGGCATTGTTCCATGTGACAAACCCAATCCCAGTCAAAGCTGCGCTAGCAATGCAGGGCTGGAGCGTGGGCGGAACGAGATTGCCGCTGGCTGACAAATCTGAGAATCTGACTCAGATTTTGCATAGCGTACTCTCAGAGCTAGAGCTTTTGAACCGCTCTTAAAGTTTTTGACAACTGAATAGCTGATCTGCTCGCCGGGACAAGCCTATTCGATTGAGGTATTTATTCCGTCGTGAGTTGGCCTCTAAGCCGCTCGATTTTCAGCGCATCCCAAACCTCACCTAGATCAGCAGCTTTAACGGGTTTCAGGCAAAAGTTTCAGACAAAAGTTTCAGACAAAAGACCACAGATTTCTTAAACCACAGTTAGTAAAGGATAAGTATGAGTCAAATCGATTCTTCAAACGCCCTCAAAATTATTCCGCTCGGCGGACTCCACGAAATTGGCAAAAACACCTGCGTCTTTGAATACAACGACGAGATCGTGCTGCTTGATGCAGGTTTGGCCTTCCCCACCGACGGAATGCACGGCGTTAACGTGGTGCTGCCCGACATGACCTATCTGCGCGAAAATCGCCACAAGATTCGCGGCATGATTGTCACACATGGCCATGAAGACCATATCGGTGGCATTGCATTTCATCTCAAGCAGTTCGACATTCCCGTGATCTATGGCCCCAAGCTGGCGATGGCGCTGCTCAAAGATAAGTTGGCCGAAGCGGGGGTTTCCGACCGCACCAAGCTGCATACTGTCTCGCCGCGTCAGACCGTGCGGATCAGCCCGTCAATTTTAGTGGAATATATCCGCAACACCCACTCGATGGCGGATAGCTTTACCGTGGCGCTGCATACGCCCGTCGGTGTGGTGATCCATACTGGTGATTTCAAAATTGACCATACACCTGTCGATGGCGAGCTGTTTGACTTCCAGCGCTTGGCTGAGCATGGCGAGAAAGGCGTGCTCTGCCTGATCAGCGACTCGACCAACTCGGAAGTTCCTGGCTTCACGCCTTCTGAGCGGGCGGTTTACCCCAATCTGGATCGTGTGTTTTCTCAGGCTAAAGGGCGGCTGCTGGTCACCACCTTTGCCTCCTCGGTGCATCGGGTCAATATGATCCTCGACTTGGCTAAGAAAAACGGGCGCGTCGTTTCTGTGGTGGGTCGCTCCATGCTGAACGTGATCGCTCATGCCCGCAATCTGGGCTATATCCAGTGTCAGGACGACCTGTTTGTGCCGCTGAACATGCTCAACAAGGTGCCGGATGAAAACGTGCTGATCCTCACGACCGGATCGCAGGGTGAACCCATGGCGGCGCTGACTCGGATTGCCAACAGCGAGCATCGGCAGGTAAAAATCCGCGAGGGTGATACGGTCGTCTTCTCGGCCAACCCGATTCCCGGCAATACGATTGCGGTGGTCAATACCATCGACAAGCTGATGATGCTGGGTGCGAAGGTCGTCTACGGCAAAGACAAAGGCATCCACGTTTCGGGACATGGTGCTCAGGAAGACCAGAAAATGATGATTGCCCTGACTCGACCCAAGTTCTTCCTGCCGGTTCACGGCGAGCACCGGATGCTGGTGAAGCATTCTGAGACGGCTCAGAGCATGGGCATTCCAGCCGAAAATATGGTGATCATCAACAACGGTGACGTGGTGGGGCTAACGCCTGACAGCTTCGGCATTGTCGGCAAGGTGCCTTCTGGCATTGAGCTAGTGGATTCCTCTCAGTCGGGCATGGTGAATCAGCGTGTCTTGAAAGAGCGGCAGCAGCTCGCCGAAGACGGCATCATCACCGTTGCGGCAGCGATTGGTTGGAACGGCAAGTGGGCAGCTAAACCGGAGGTGCATCTGCGCGGCGTGGTCACCACTCTCGAAAAGTCAAAGCTAGAACAGCAGATTGTCAGAACTATCGAGTCTGTGGTGCGCGACCGCTGGGACGATCCGAAGCAGCCCATCCTCACGGGCGCAGAGATTGACTGGAATCGGCTCAAGGACGAAATTGAAGCCTCGCTGCGCCGGATGCTGCGCCGCGAACTGCAAAGCAACCCAACTGTAGTCTTCTTACTGCAACCCCCGGCTGAACCCCCGGCGGCTCTAGCCGGCAGAAGGCAGCGCTCTTCGGCCAAAGCCTCCTAGTTGTCTACTCGTTAGTCACTGGCTAGCCAAATTAACAGCAGCAAAACGCGAGACACAGATGGTCTCGCGTTTTGCTGTGCATGCATCTTCCCTTCCGCTGCCAATCTTCGCCCGTAATCTTTCTGAAGCGTCCTGAGATCTCACCCTAGATCTGGGTAGTCATACCCAATCTCACCGCGCAAGAATGGGGCAAAATACCAATGTCGATCACCAGCAGGCTTGATTTTGTACGGATGAAGTTTAGCTAAAGCTAGCCATTCTTTCCGAATTGCAGAATTCTGCGCCTGTATGTTTCAGTAACAAACTCCCACTATCCTGATTAGGAACTAAGGAGAGGCCATGAACGCATCTGACCACAGCACCGAAGAGCAGCTAGTTGTAAGCTGGGGTTGGGTTGAGCAACCTGAAGCCGCCGCATCTAGCCTACAGGCTCCAGCTAAACCTAGCTTCGACTGGTTTTTGCCCATCCGTCGATATTTAGACAACCTGCCTGTAGAGAGTCCGGCCTTCGCGCATCGGCTCTGTCGGCTAATTCCGTCTCAGTGCCCGTTTGAGCGCGATGTCAACCTATTTGGCCGCACTTTATTTCACATTCCGCCGCTCTGCAAGCTCAACCCGGTCTACGAAGAAGTTGTGGCGCTCCGCTTCCGCGCCCTCTGCTATCTAGCCGACGACTGTGGTGCAGATATCAGCCAATACTGCTAGCGCCTAATTTAAAGCCACTAGCGCAGGCTGAGTCCGGCAATCGCCAGCAGCCCAGCCAGCACCATCAGACCTGATGGCATAAATTTGCGAGTTTTGAAGTAGCGCACCGCAAACACGCTAATCAGCGCCACCGTTACAACCACCGCCAGCGGCAGTCCCCAGTTCGTGCCCTGCTGATGAGCAATTCCGGCCACAATCAGCAGAATGCCGCTGACCAACCCCGAAATCAGCGAAGTCTGGCTTCCGGCTTTCACATAGCCTAGAATGCCGCCCGCAACCGCCAAAATTCCGTATCCCACTGCCGCTACAGTAATCAAATCTTTTTCTCCCAGTTGCGTTCTCGCTACGTCTCGCTAAGAAAAACCTACAATGAGCTGGCGATTTAAAGCGGTTCTGGTCAAAAAGCGTGATGCAATTTAATGCTTCTGTACAGTTTTTGCAGCGGCAGACAGCGGCACTGCTGCTCTATCAGGCGGTGATGCAGGGCGAGGCAGGGCAGGCGTTTCTGCGGCTATTGGCTGCTCTCCAACCTGAAGATTTGAACCCACTCAATTGTCTATTGGCCTACGGGCAGTGGTTTCAGGCTTTGGTGACGACGGGCTTGAGCTGGCAGGACTATCTGCTGGTGCAGCTTTTGCGGACTGAGACTGCCCTGACGCGACAGCCCAGCCCCTCAGCCGCACTGACTGCCGCCGCGCAGCAAGATCTGCGGGCTTTGCAGCATCTCTATAGCTGGACGGGGAAGCAGTTGAGCCAGTGGGTGCAGGAGAAGTCTGGGCTGGAGGTAATGCCCGTAGTCTGGGAAACTGCGCCGGAGCAAGCCACCCTACAGGAGCTGAGCCAGCAGCCGATCTGGTCAAAGCTGAAGCAAACCGAAGATTGGGCAGCGCTACTGCCGGAGCTAGTGGCGTTTTATCGGCAGATGGGTACAGGGCTGTTTGCAGCTTACGGCGCATTTCGCTGGCAGGCGGGGCAGCTGATCGGCATCAGCCATCCTGACCCAATCCGCCTGGACGATCTGGTTGAATACGAGTCGCAGAAGGCAACGCTCCAGCAGAACACAGAGGCGCTGCTGGCTGGCTACCCGGCGCTGCATATGCTGCTCTACGGCGGTCGCGGCACGGGCAAGTCTTCGTTGGTGAAGGCGCTGCTCTCAACCTATCGCCAGCAAGGGCTGCGGCTGATTGAGGTCAGCAAGGCGGATCTGCATGAGCTGCCCCAGATTGTCGATCAGCTGCGCCATCTGCCGCAGAAGTTCGTAATTTTTGTGGATGATCTGTCGTTTGAGGCAGACAACGATGCCTACAAAGCGCTGAAGGTGGTGCTGGAGGGCAATATGACAGCGCGGCCTCAGAATATGGTGCTCTACGCCACCTCTAACCGCCGCCATCTAATTCGCGAGTTTTTTGGCGATCGGCCTCGCCCCAGCGACGCAGACGAAATCCACGCCTTTGACACAGTGCAGGAAAAGCTGTCGTTTAGCGACAGGTTTGGCCTGACGCTTACCTTTGAGCCTGCCAATCAGGAGACCTACCTGGCTATCATCAGGCATTTGGCGCAGCAGGCGAGCCTGCCACTGCAGCCAGAGCAGCTTGAAGATCGCGCCCTGACCTGGGCAACCAGGCACAACGGGCGCTCAGGCCGCACGGCACGGCAGTTTGTCGATTTTTTGCAGGCTGAGCTGCGGTTGGCTTCGCCTAACTAGCAGCT
This sequence comes from Pegethrix bostrychoides GSE-TBD4-15B, assembly GCA_019359155.1. GTDB lineage: Bacteria > Cyanobacteriota > Cyanobacteriia > Elainellales > Elainellaceae > Elainella > Elainella bostrychoides. The sequence continues at coordinate 74,906 of JAHHHV010000072.1, read as the reverse complement.
CTAGAGTGCCATTGCCGAGACATCCGGGTAGAGCGCACTCAGATCCGGCTGATGCCAAGCTCGGCCATCCAGCGCCATCTGCTCGATTGAGCTAGCGAGCCGCAGCGCCTTGAGCGCCTGTTCGCCCCCGACTGAGGGCTGATTACCGCCCCGGACGCAGGAGACAAAATGCTCTAGCTCAGCGTGTAGCGGCTCGATGTTGCTGGTGTAGACTTTTTCGATCAGGCCGTCTTGGCGATAGAGCACCTGCCCATAGTCGGTAAGGTAGTTGGCGGTAGTTTGGCGGTGAATCAAGATCTCGTTGTTGAGGAAATCGGCTTCGGTGAGCGAATTTTTGCAGTGAGCGGCAATCCGGCGAATTTTGCGGTGCGTTACCTTGCTAGCCGTCAGCGTGGCGACAATACCGTTGGCAAAGCCCAAAATCGCCGTCACGTAGTCAAGATAGCCTGAACTTTCCGCCCGACTGCCGCTGGCCGTGAGCTTGATCACAGGCGAACCCGCTAGCTCCAGCAACAGATCAATATCGTGAATCATCAGATCCAGCACGACCGAGACATCGTTGGCGCGATCGGAATAGGGACTCATCCGATGGGCTTCTAGCGCCAATAGCTCCTCGGTTTTCAATACCTTATGCAGCTCTTGGAAGGCCGGATTAAACCGCTCGATATGCCCAACCTGCAAGATACAGTGCGATTCTGCCGCCGCATTCACCAGCGACTCTGCCTCGGCAATGCTGGCTGCAATCGGCTTTTCAATCAGCACATGCCGCCCAGCTTGTAGGCAGGCCATGCCCACCGCATAGTGTAGCCTGGTGGGAACCGCCACGCAGACGGCATCCACATGCGGCAGCAAATCCTGATAGCTTTCAAAAAACTTGACCCGATATTTGCTGGCCGTATCGAGTCCGCGCTCGACGTTAACATCTGAAACGCCGACTAACTCAACATCTTTGAGCAGGCTGAGGACGCGCGTATGATGCTGCCCCATGTTGCCTACTCCGATCACGCCAATCCGGATTGGCTCCAAGTAATGCCGCCCCATTCCCGACTGACCGCTCGACAAGTTGTCTTGCACTCCTAACCTCTCCTACACCACACAAAGAATTCGGTCTAGAATATTAATTCAATTTTTTAAAGAATTATAAATTTTTGCTCTATCTTACCGTTACAGGCGACCCTATTCTGACGGCTGCAAAAAAAATGCTTGATATTAGATGTGGCAGTTTCTGGCCTGTCCATGCCGAAATTGAGCGCTATAGTTTGGGTAGGGGCAGACTCTATTTTGCTACGAGGCTGAATTTAAGACCGATTCACACCGACATCTCACACCGACATTCATGCCTCTGACTGTGCTAGTTGCTGAAGATGATTTAGGAACCCGGCTTTCGGTAAGCGACTATCTAGAGCTACAGGGCTATGGAGTCATAACGGCTGAAAACGGCCAAAAAGCGCTGGAAACCGTGAGTCAGTATCAGCCGCACTTAATTGTGACAGATATTGCCATGCCGCTGCTAGACGGCTTCGAGTTTATCCGACAGGTGCGGCTTCAGCCTGCCTTTCGGCTGCTGCCCGTGATTTTTTTGACTGCCCGCAACGACAGCAAAGCCCGAATCCGCGGCTATCAGGTTGGCTGTGATGCCTATCTGCCCAAACCTTTTGAGCTGGCCGAACTAGGAGCCGTGGTTCGCAATCTGCTAGAGCGGGCGCAGCTCATCGAATCCGAGTGGCGGCTGCGGCTGCGTTCGGTAGATCCAGCCCCAAGTCTGGTTGCCGACTCGTCGCCGGATGCAGAGTCGGAGCGACAGGCAGCGGCGCTAGGACTCACCTGCCGCGAGCAGGATGTGCTGAACGTGCTGATTGAAGGCCATTCCAATGGCCAAATTGGCGACCAATTGCATATTAGCCCGCGTACCGTTGAGAAATATGTCAGCAGCCTGCTCCGCAAAACCGAAACCAGCAATCGCGCTGAGCTAGTGCGCTATGCGCTGGAGCATCATCTGGTGAAAGAAGTGCGCCAAACCTAACGCGCTAAACCTAGACTGAACGCTCTAGACTTAGTTCTGAAAAAATGAATTCTGAAGAAACGAATTCTGAAGAATAGCTGTACCTCCGCCCCATCTGGAAATTTCTGCTTCACAATCAAATTAGGCTGCTTAACCTGGAGCCGAAACTAGCACAGCTTAAATACTGAACCCAGATAAAAATCTATGGACGTTAAAACTATTTTGCTGGCTCTCACACCGATTTTTATTGTGGCCTGCCTGTTCTTTGGCACCCGCAACGGCTTCTACGACACCGACAGCTACCACGGCAACGGCTCAGCTCACTAGAGGCTGATCTCCGGGATCTGAGGGGATCTGAGTGGTTGAACTGGAATGTTTGCCCTACGGGGTGGGTCACGGCGACGAAGGTGTGGCCATGTTGCTACGCATGGGCACACACCGAATTCTGTTGGACTGTGGCTTAGCTGACCTCAGCCCATTTTTGGCGCAAGCCAATTCGCAGACCGATTCGCCTGCTAACCTACCTGCCGATTTGGTGTTTTGTAGCCATGCCCATGCTGATCACGCTAGAGGGCTGCTGCCACTGCATCGTGCCCACCCAAAGCTGCCGATCTACGCCAGCGAGCTGACCACAGAGCTGCTGCCGCTCAACTGGCTGGACGAGACAGTGCCGCGATTTTGTCAAGCATTGCCCTGGCGCAGACCGCTGGAAGTGCAGCCCGGCCTGACCGTAGAGCTAATTCCGGCAGGGCATTTGCCAGGAGCGGCGGCATTACTGCTCACCTATCAAGGCGAAAGTCGCGCCTACACCGCGCTCTACACGGGCGATTTTCAGCTGTCTAACTCGCGGTTGGTCGACGGATTCCCGCTAGACGAGCTGCGTGGCCTTAAGCCGGACGTGCTGCTATTAGAAGGCAGCTACGGCACCGCTCGGTTACCACATCGTCGCCAGCAGGAAAATCAGCTTGCCGAACGTATTCATCGTGCCATTCTAGACAGACAGTCGGTTTTGCTGCCGACTCAAACATTGGGGCTGGGGCAAGAATTGCTGCTGCTGCTGCGGAGTCACCACCACTTCACCGGGCGCGATCTCGATATCTGGGTGGACGGTAGCGTGGCGCTGGGCTGCGATATCTACTTGAACATGCTGGATCACTTTCCAGAGGCGGTACAGAACTTTGCGCGACATCAAGCCCTGTTTTGGGATGAGCGGATTCGACCCAGGCTGCGGCGATTTGATCCGAGTTTGGTGATCCATCCTCCGGCTGTGGTGCTGACTAGTCAAGATGCCGACCTGAGCCGCTACTGCCAGCCCGCAACGCCTTGGCTGTTACTCCTACCGCAGCAGCCCGGTCGGCTGGGCGAGGTGGAGCAGACGGTGATGCAGCAGTTGGAGGCTTCTGCACCGCTTCAGCAAATGCTGCAATCGGGACAGCTCACCCTGGAAACCTATCTGCTGGGCGATCACTGCGACGGGGCTGGCACGACCCAGATGATCCACAACCTGCGGCCTCAGCATGTGTTACTCACGCACGGCACGCCCAGCTACCTCAGCGATTTGACCAGCCTAGAGGAGCTACAAAATCGCTATCACCTGCATAGCCCTGCTGCCGGAATACGGGTAGCGCTGCCGATTGGCGAGAGCTTTTTGCAGCCCGCCGCGCCTGATCCTCGCCCCGATCCGCGCTACGAAGCCGAACTGGCCGATCTGGAAACGGTGGTCGTTGTCAGTCTGCCTGAGTCGATTCGCACTCACCCGCGCTGGCAGGAGTTTGCCGATACTGGACTGGTGGAAGCCCGCTGGCAGGGCGAAGAGCTCGTGCTGCGGAGCCTCAGCCAGCGCGAGCTGTTGCAAGCCACCGAGGAGCCGGAAGCCAGTGAAATCCCCTGCTGCCAGAACTGCATCCACTGTCGGGGGCAGCGCTGCCGCAACCCAGAGTCGCCGCTGTTTAGCCTCAAGGTGACGCTAGACGGCTGCTGCCCAATGTTTGAAGCGGTTCCCGATTAAAGCGGTGACTAGCCAAATCTAATGAAACAGCCAGCTTGTGAAAGCATATTTCTCGCCTTGGCGCAGCGGTAGCGACTCGTGCGGATGGGTAAAGGAGGCCGGAAACACCAGCACCGCGCCTGCTTCGGGGCGAACTTTTACATCCTGCCTGTCAAAATAGGTTTCGCCGCCCTCAAACTCCCCGTTTAGATAGCCGACAATGCTGACATCGCGGCAGGGCAGCCCTTGCTCCAGCTCCTCAAAGCGGCTGCCCAGTAGAATGTTATCGATATGGCGCTTGTAAAACTGACCGGGCTGATAGCGCAGCAGCGTGCAGGGTTCGGCATAGGGAAACTTAATGCCATAGACCTGCACCAGCATGTGCTGAATTACAGCAAACCGCTCAATCAGCAGTTGGTTCGCATGCGTGAGCTCTGGCGAGTCGCCGCCTAGCCGTAGCATGTCGCCACTTCGCACCTGATTATCGACGGTTTCGAGCAAAATACTGGCCTGCTGTCGCTGCTGCTGAATTAACGCCATCAGCTTCTGGCACAGCTCCGGCTCGATCAAAGCCTTGACCAGAAAGATTTCTTCGCCTAGAGGAACAACACTATAGGAAGACATGAGGGCTGAGAGGCTCTAGAATAAAATGCTCAGAGCAGAATGCCCAGAATTTAGTATCTTCACATGCTGCGTTTGCCATGTCTATTTTTTCGCCTCATAAACTTCAGCCGCTGGATCGCACCGCCATTCTGCTGCTGCTCTTATTGAGCCTGATCATTGGCGGTCTGCTGCTGGGCGGCGACCGTACCGCAGCCAGAGTTCGCAGCTTTAGCTGGGCAGATCGGCAAGTGGGAGCCACGGATGCGGCCTTTGTGATGGCCTTCAGTCGCCCCATGGATCACGCCAGCGTCGAGCAGAATTTGCAGATTGAGCCTGCTCTGAGCGGTAAGTTTAGCTGGGCGGGGCGGCGGATGGCCTACACGCTGGACTCTCCGGCTCCTTACGGCCAGACGTTTGCGCTGAAGCTAGAGCAGGCCAGAGACCGATTCAGTGCCGACGACTTAGGTGACAGCCAAAGCCGCACTCAAATGCAGCCTTTTACGGGCAGTTTTCGGAGCCGCGATCGGGCGTTTGCCTATCTTGGCGTGCAGGGCGAAGAGGCAGGCAGGCTGATTCTGGCGAATCTCACCCAGGAAAGGCAGGAAATCCTCACGCCTGCCAATCTGGTGGTCATGGACTTTAAGCTCTATCCCCATGGCGACAAAATTCTGTTTTCGGCCACCGAGCGCAGCAGCCAAGCCAGAGGTCAGCTCGACCAGCAGCTCTATACGGTTACGACAGGATTGCGGTTTGAAGATTCGCCCTCGCTCACCGAAGCTGATAGGCCGACCGTATCCCCCGCATCTCCCCGCCCCGCTGGAGAAGTCACGCTGATTCTTGACAGTAAGGCCTACCAAAACCTCAAGTTTGACCTCTCGCCCGACGGCCAGACGATTGCCGTGCAGCGAGTCAAGCGGGATGATCTGGGCGACTATGGGCTGTGGATCATCAGAGCTGGCGCAGAGCCGCAGAAGGTGAACGCAGAGGCGGGTGGCAACTTTTTGATTGCGCCAGATAGCCAGTCTTTGGCAATGTCGCAGGGGCAGGGGATGGCGATTTTGCCGCTGGATGTGCAGGCTCAAACGCTCGACTTTTTGCCCAAGTATGGCGTGATTCTTAGCTTTGCCAATGATGGCTCTGCGGCGGCTCTCATCAAGTTCAACGTTGATCCGGTGAATCCGACCCGCTCGCTGTTTCTCGTTACCAATCAGGGACTTGAGCAAAAGCTATTGACCACTGACGGCTCGATCTTAAAAGCCGCCTTTGATCCGAGTCAAACAATGCTCTACTGCCTCTACACCAAGCGCTTAGCTGGCGAGGTCTATCAAGAACAACCCTACATTGCCGCCATGCCGCTGCCCAAAGGCCAGACCGAACCCAGCGAAAATCCAGAGTGGTTTGATCTGCTCCAGCTGCCCGTACAGCGCGACATTCAAATTAGTCTGGCTCCAGATGGGCTAGGCATTTTGTTTGACCAGATTGTGGCTGATGAGAGCAAGCAAAGCTCAAACAGCCTCCGCAACAGCGCAGGCAAAGCAATCACCGCCAGCCAGCTCTGGTTTTTGCCGCTGACGCAGGATGCTCAAGGGTTGCCCACCCCCGCCGAGCCGCAGCCGCTAGAGCTAGCTGGACTGCGCCCGCAATGGTTGCCCTAGTAGCAGTGGTTGCCCTAGAAAATCGGTCTATTTGGCTCGATTCAGAGAGTTCGTTATTATATTTAAGACATTCGCAATTTAGACATGAGTAGAATTCGTCGCCTGCTAGTTTTGCCGCTGCTGTCTCTGCTGACTGCCGGGATGCTAATCGCCTGCGCTGGAGGCGGCAACAGCAGCAGTAGCGCTCCGGTTAAAGTTGGCTCCAAAGACTTTACCGAAGCCTTCATCATTGGCGAAATGTATGCGCTGGCGCTAGAAAAAGCGGGTGTGCCAGTCGAGCGCAAGCTGAATTTGGGCGGTACGCCAGTCGCGCAGGCAGCCTTGCAGAGCGGCGAGATCGATCTCTATCCGGAATATACGGGCACGGGTCTGCTGACTATCCTCAAAGAGCCAGTTTTGAGCGATCCCAAGCAGGTCTATGACAAAGTTGTGGCAGGCTACAAAGAGAAATACAGCCTGGTCTGGCTAGAGCCAGCGCCAATGAACAATACTCAGGCTTTGGCGATGACTCAGGCCAAAGCCAACGAGCTAGGCATCAAGACGTTTTCAGATTTGGCGGCGAAGGCATCCAGCTTGACGATGGTGGGGCCACCCGAATTTGAGGTGCGCGAGGACGGGCTGCCGGGTGTGAAAGAAAAATACGGCGACTTCCAGCTTAAAGAGTATAAGGCGGTGGATTCGGGACTGCGCTACAAAGCCTTAACTGACGGTGAGGCCGATGTGGCGGTGGCCTTTGGCACAGATGGCGAGATTGCGGCACTCGATTTGGTGCTGCTGCAAGACGACAAAGGGCTATTCCCGCCCTATCAGGTCGCGCCGGTCGTGCGGCAGCAGACGCTAGAGGCCAATCCCAAAATTGCTGAAGCTCTGAATGCGATTGCCCCAAAGCTGACGGACGAAACCATGCAGAAGCTGAATTTTGAAGTCAGCGGCAACAAGCGCGAGCCCGCTGAGGTGGCCAAAGAATTTATGACGCAGCAGGGGTTGCTGTAGGGCTGTCAGGGATGACTGTCAGAAGGGATGGGGATAGATCAGGCAGAGATCAGGCAGTTTTGGGAAATAATCCGTGAGCGCAATTCGGTTTGATCAGGTGTCCCTCCAGTTTGCAGGTATGTCCCGGCCTTCAGTGGATCGATGCAGCTGCGAGGTTGCCTCTGGTCGGCTAGTGGTAATTTTGGGGCCGTCTGGCTGCGGCAAAACGACGCTGCTGAAGATGGTGAACCGTCTCTATGAGCCAACCAGCGGGCGAATCTACATCGATAACCAGGAAATTCGCCAGCTGAAAGTCACGGCGCTACGCCAGCAGATTGGCTATGTGATTCAGCAGTCCGGGCTGTTTCCGCATATGACCGTGGCACAAAATATCGCAGTTGTCCCCAAGCTTTTAGGCTGGGAGCGGCCAAGGATTCAGGCGCGGATTGACGAGCTGCTAGCGCTAGTCGATCTGCCACCATCCGAATATCGCCACCGCTATCCAGCGCAGCTCTCCGGCGGGCAGCAGCAGCGGGTGGGGCTAGCGCGGGCACTGGCTGGAGATCCGCAGGTGATGCTGATGGATGAGCCGTTTGGGGCAATCGATGCCATCACCCGCAGCAGTCTGCAAGACGAGATCCTGCGGCTGCAACGCCAGCTTAAAAAGACCATTCTGTTTGTCTCGCATGATGTGGAAGAAGCGCTGCGGCTAGCTGACTATCTGCTGATTATGCAGCAGGGCCAGATTGTCCAATACGACAAGCCTTTTAATGTTTTGACCCGCCCCACCAACGATTTTGTCAACAATCTCGTGGGAGCCGATGACATGGTACGCCAACTTGGCTTGCTGCGAGTCGAAACGGCGATGATGCAGGCCAACAGCCCCAGCAGCCTTGCCCAAGGCGAGCCAACCATTGATCGCTACGATAGTCTGCGGCACGCGCTCTCGCTAATTCTCAAAACGCGCGCTTCGAGCCTCACGGTTTTAGACAACGGCACTCCGGTCGGTGAACTCACCCTAGACCATATTCGGAATTCAGCGAGTTTGACCGCAAGCTAAAATTGCATTAATTGGATTATCTGATTCTTTTTGAAAACTCGGACTCTTTCTAAAACTCAGGATAACAGCGCAGAATTACGTAGTAAAAATCATCACGGTTGCCCATGACTCTCTCCCCCACCCATGGCAAAATGATGCAATTGCACCGTTAAATTTGCAGTTAGAGTCGCAGAGATTTGCACCTAATTTGCACCGTTGCCTTGTATTGTGATTCCGTCACTCACTTCAATTTCGTCATTACTAGGAACCCATGACCATGTATCCCTGTTTGCAGCAAGCTTTCGCACAACGCAATGCGCTGAAAGTGATCAGCGGTTTGACCAATTTTGATGCTGAACGCGTCGCGGCAGTTGTCCGGGCGGCAGATCGGGGGGGCGCTACCTTTATCGATATCGCGGCTGATGCAACGCTTGTGCGCCTGAGCAAGCGTCTGACCTCCCTGCCGATTTGCGTCTCCGCAGTCGAGCCAGAGCAGTTGGTTTCGGCTGTTGCTGCGGGTGCAGATCTGGTTGAAATCGGCAATTTTGACGCTTTTTACGCTCAGGGTCGCCGCTTTGAAGCACCAGAAGTCTTGGCGTTGACTCGGCAAACCCGGTCGCTGCTGCCCGAAACCACGCTCTCCGTCACCGTGCCGCATATTCTAGAGCTGGATCAGCAGGTGAAGCTGGCCGAAGCGCTGGTGCAGGCAGGCGCAGACTTGATCCAAACTGAGGGCGGCACCAGCAGTCAACCCACCCATGCAGGCATTTTGGGATTGATTGAAAAAGCGGCTCCCACGCTGGCTGCGGCTCACGCCATTGCGCGAGCGGTGACTGTGCCCGTGCTCTGTGCCTCTGGGCTCTCGGACGTAACGGCACCGATGGCGATTGCTGCGGGCGCGGCAGGGATTGGCGTGGGTTCGGCTATCAACCGTCTGAACGACGAGCTAGCGATGATTGCTGCCGTGCGGAGTCTGGTAGAGGCTCTGCCTGTCCAGTCTACGGCTGATCTGAACTCGCGCTAGAGCCGTATAGTCTGTTCTAAATAGACAGAAATCAAGCGAAAGTTCTGCTCCAGCAAATCTAGTAGATCCAGCATTATCTGGGTTGGCGGCTGAGTCTGGGCTAGCGCCTCCAAACTGGTGGCAGGACCAGCGAGGCCATAGGCGCCGATGCTGACGCTCGCGCCCTTGATGTAGTGGGCTTCCCGCACCACGGCTTCAGCGTTTTTCTGCAAAATCTGGCTGCGGAGGTTGCTCAGATGCGGCGGCAGGGTTTCAATCAGCGTTTGTAGCAGTTCTTGCTCAAAGCTAGCGTTATCGCCTGTGAGCTGATGCAGGTGATCCCAGTTCAAAATAGCTGCCAGCTGATTTGTCTCTGAGTTGCCCGGCTCTGAGTTGCCCGGCTCTGAGCCACCTGCTGCCAGCAGCTTAATGGGCAGATCAAGCGGCGACTCAAGCGGTTTGCGGCTGCTCCAGTAGCTCAGCTTTTCGGCTAACTCGCTGCGATCCACGGGCTTACTCAGATAGTCGTCCATGCCTGCTTCCAGACAGCGCTGACGATCTGTTTGTAAGGCGTTGGCCGTCATGGCGATGATCACCAGAGGGCAAACGGGGGGACGAGCCGACTGACTCTGCTCTTGCTGCCGAATCAGCCGGGTCGTCCTGTAACCATCCATGACAGGCATCTGGCAGTCCAGCAGCAGCACATCATAGGATTGACGACTGAGCAAGTCTAGGACTTCTTGACCATTAGTGGCCAGATCTGCTGCATAGTTTAGGCTCCTGAGCTGGTTGAGCGCCACTTTTTGATTCACCGGGTTATCTTCAGCCAGCAGAATTCTCAGGTTGCTGCCGCCAGTAGTCTTTGGATGCGAATCAGCGCTAGCTCCTGGATCAACCCCAGCTGAGCCTAGAGCCACAAGGGCGCTGTAAAGCCGGGACTGCCGAATTGGTTTGACTAGATAGCTCCCAAACCCTAGCTCGACGAGCTGGCGTGCCTCGGCAATCCGAGCTAGCGTCGTCAGGCCAATAAATCGCGTTTGGGACAGATAACGGCCCAGTTGGTCTCTCAGCTGGGCCTGCCAGTCTGGCTGATTGAGATTGAACAGACTGTGATCAAACAGGCGAATATCCAGCAGCACGATGTCGTACGGGGGCTGAGCTGCTGCCAGCATCGCTAGGCCAGTCGGCAAATTGGCAGCTTCAGAGACTGTCATCCCCCAGTCTGTGGCTTGCAGTCGGATCGCGGCAAGGCTAGGAGCACTCGGATCAATCACCAGCAGCCGTCTAGGAAACTGCGGCTTCAGCTCAGGCGGTGCGGGCTGCGGTTGCGGCTCAAACGGCAGCGTAAACCAAAAGGTTGAGCCTCGTCCCACCTGACTCTCTAGCCCAATTTGCCCCCCCATCAGCCGAACCAGCTCTTTGCAGATCGCCAGCCCCAGCCCCGTACCGCCATACTTACGGGTCATCGAAGCATCGACTTGGGTAAACGGTTGAAACAGCGACGGTTGCTGTGCCAGAGCAATGCCAATCCCCGTGTCTCGCACCGCGAACTTTAGCTCTAGCCGCTCTGTCGTAGGGCTGGGCTGGGGCAGCTGAGAAATCTGGACGACCACTTCACCCGCCGCCGTAAACTTAATGGCGTTGCCGATCAAATTGGTCAAGACCTGCCGCAGCCGATTCAGATCTCCGCGCAGCCGCACTGGCAGCTTCGGGTCACGCAGCACGACTAGCTCCAGGTTTTTGGAATAGGCGCTGTTGGCCAATAGATCTGCGACTTCTTCCAGACAAAGCCCCAGGTCAAAGTCCAGAACTTCTAGCTCCATCTCGCCCGCTTCTAGCTTAGAAAAGTCGAGAATATCGTTGATCAGGCTGAGCAGTGCGTCACCGCTGATCTGCATAGTGGTGGCAAAGTCGCGCTGCTGAGCGTCAAGATTGCTCTCCAGCAGCAGCTCGGTCATGCCGATCAGCGCATTCAGCGGCGTGCGGATCTCATGGCTCATGGTGGCCAGGAAAGCGCTCTTGATCTGGACAGCTTGTTCGGCTAGCCTGCGGGCAGCTTGCAGCTCTTGATTTTGCTGAGCCAGCTGACTGCCCTGCTGCGTTTTCTGCTCTAGCAGATTGGCCTGGAAGATGGCGATACCAACCTGATTGGCCAATTCGCGCAGCAGGTCTACTTCGGTGTCCTGCCACTGGCGACTAGCGCGACAGTGATGTGCGATTAGCAAGCCCCAGAGCTGATGATCGGCTAAAATCGGCACGACTAAGTTGGCGCGCACCTGAAACTGCTTCAGCAACTGGCGGTGGCATTCGCTCAGGTCAGCCTGATCAATATCTGTGATCATCTGCACCCGCCCGTGATAGTAGTCTCGCCAAAGCCCATTTGTGAAGCAGTGATCTTGAAACTCGCAGCCCAGCGATGCAGACCACTGCGGATCGACCGACTCAACAGCTACCGTCCCGTTCCAGTCGGGCAGAAAGCGGTAGAGCAGCACCCGATCGGTCTGCAAAAACTGGCGTACCTCAGAAACCGTGCTGGTCAAAATATCAGGCAGATCGAGATATTGGCGAATCCGTAGCGTCATGGCCGACATCAGCTGCGTTCGGGCATGCTGCTGTTGCATCTCGGCTGCCGCCTGCTGCCGCTCCACAAACTGCCCAATCTGAGCGCCAACAGCCGTCATTAGCTCTAGCCAGTCGGAGTCTGACTGCTGCTCTAAGCTCTGGCTAAACAGCGTAATCACGCCCAGAATTTGGCTGCTTCCCCAAATTGGCAGCCCCAACCCCTGCTGAAAACCAGCTTTTACCAAGTCTGGTGCTAAGCCGGGTGCGAGATCGGGCATGGCCATCTGCCTCAAATCTGCGATCAGAACAGGTCGCTCGGCCTCCAACACTTCGGAGAGAAAGCCGTGATGCCGAGGCGGTAGATCAGGCACAGAATTGGACGCAACTGCGGGCGACTGCCAGCTTGAGAACAGCTGCAAGCCTTGTAAACCTGCCGCATCCACCTGCCAAAAAGCTCCCAAATCCCAGCCCAGTCTTTGGCAAAGGGTCTGGAGGATCGCTGGAACCGCGTCGCTAAGGCCATTCGACTGCGCCAACACCTGCGCGATGCTCGACTGCGTGCTGCGTCGTCTTTCAGCCTGCTTTTGCTCTGTAATATCTTTGCCTGTGCTGATCACATAAGCAATTGAGCCGTCGTCGTTGTTGAGCGTGGTGGTAGACCAGTGAATCAAGCGATGCTGGCATGCACGTGTCAGCCAGTAGTTTTCGTAGCTGCCCCGTGCCCGTCCGCTGAGAATCTCGCTGAAGGCGGCTTTGACGAGCGCAACATCAGCTGGGCGCAGCAGCACATCCCAGACGCAGCGGTTCCGCAGCTCTTCGTAGCTGTAGCCTGAGACTTTTTCGCAGGTGTGATTGAACCGGACGATTCTGCCCTCTGTGTCCAGCACGACAACTAGCGCATCGACCGTATCGATTACGGCTGTGGTAAAGTCACGCTCTTGCTCGAGACTGCGTTCGGTGCGCTGACGCTCCAGGGTCTCGCGGTAGATTGCCCGAAACAGAAAGGCCAGCAGCAGCAGATTGGTCAGCATGGCCATGGCAAAGGTCTGGAGCAGGCGGTGGGCGGCCAGCTCAAAGGCCGTTTTCTGCTGCGCTAACCGCTGCTGCATAGCAGTCTGAATATCGTCGAGTCGCGACTGGATGCCCTGTGAGCTGAGCGGGCTTGATCTGAGTGGGTCCCCCAGCCGATTCACAGCCGCCGCTGCCGCTGCCATGCCCGACTGGTCACGCATTGCCAGAATCCGCTCAGCCTCGGCCAGCTTCTGCTCGATTTGCGGCTTGAGCGCCTCTATCTGAGCGAGTTGGTTTGAGCTGGGGGTTGAGCGAGAGCTGCGATCTGGACTCAAAGCACTCAAATTTTCTGACTGCCAGGTCGTCAGCTGAGACCGCGCACAGGTGCTTGCCTGCTGGAATGCCTTCAGCGCCTGCTCTTGCCCTGTCAGCACATAGCGGTTTTGAGCAATTTCGACCGTCTGGATGCAGGACTGAAGCTGCTCTAGGCGACTCAATCTCTGCTGCTCACTCTCTTGCGCCTGAGCAATCTCAAGATAGTGAGTCAGACTGCGGTAGGACAGCAGCCCAACCGTTACCAGCATGGCGGAAGCAGCCCCTAGCCCAATCGCGATGGTTTTGAGGAACTGCCGACTGCGGCTACCTGGCCGACGGATCACGGCAACCCGCTCTAGCTCAGACAGGCTGCGCCGCATCTCGATCTGCCGCATCACCTGATTGGCTAGCGTTTTCAGGGCGCTAATTTGCTCATCACTCAGCGAACGGGGCACGTGATCAATCACGCAGAGCGTCCCCAGTGGAAAGCCGTCAGGCGTCGTCAGCGGCACGCCAGCATAAAACCGCACAAAGGGTGCGCCTGTCGCCAGCGGGTTGTCGGCAAAGCGAGCGTCAGCCAGCGCGTCTGGCACAATTAGCAGATCTTTTTGCAGGATTGCATGGGCGCAAAATGCCAGATTGCGATGAGTCTGCTCTGCGTCTAGCCCAACCTTCGCTTTGAACCACTGTCGCTCAGCGTCAATTAGGCTGACCAGCGCAATTGGAGTTTGGCAGATATGCGCTGCCAGATGAGCAATATCGTCAAACGCCTTTTCCGGCTCGGTATCAAGCAGCTTGCAGGCTTGAAGAGCCGCGAGGCGCTGTGCTTCGTTTGAGGCAAATGGAGCAGGCTGCATGGCGTAAGTCGGATCAAAATTGAGCGGGCAGGGTAAACAGAGTTTGCCCCCGCAGATATCTCTCAGACTAGACCCTTCAGAATTCCCTGAATTTGACTATAGCTCAAGCTGCCTCACTCAATTGGCTCAGATCTCACAAGCCTCACGCGAGCCTCATGGCTCAGATCTGGTCAATCAAATCTGTAGATCAAAGCTCGCCAGAAACCGATCGAGCTCGGCACGAGTGGGAAGCGAAGGCTGAGCGCCTGCTCGGGTCACTGAGAGGGCAGCGGCAGCAGCGGCCTGTCTCATGGCTGCTCGCAAGTTCATACCTGCGGCAAGTCCTGCGGCGAGTCCGCCATTAAAACAGTCCCCAGCCGCCACCGTATCGACAGCCTTGACCGGAAAAGCCGGAATCTCGAAGCTCTCGCCTTGGTTCAGACAGACTGCACCCTGCTGACCCAGCTTGATAATGACCGTGCCCACTCCCTGCTGATGCAGAACTGCTGCCGCCTGCTGCGCCGTGGCAAGACTATTCACCTCAAATCCCGCCAGCTGTCCCGCTTCGATCTGATTGGGCGTGATGATATCAATCAGCGGATATAGCTCGGATGGCAGGTCAGGTCGAGCCGGGGCGGGGTCAAAAATCACCGTCACGCCAATTTGTTTTGCGGCTTTGGCGGCAGCTATGACAACAGACAGCGGTAGTTCGAGCTGGAGCAGCAGCACCTTAGCTTGGGGCAGCAGACTGTAGAGCCGCTGAAGATCGGACGCGCCAACCTGGCCGTTAGCTCCCGGCACCACAATAATGCTGTTTTCGCTAGCATCATCCACAGCAATCAGCGCCACTCCCGAATGCGTCGTTGAGTCAACCGTCACGCCCGCGCAGCCCACTCCACTCAGACTCAGGCTTTGCAGCAGCAGCTCACCAAACTGATCGCTGCCGACTCGCCCCACCAGTTCAGTCGGCAGACCTAGCCTTGCTGCCGCCACAGCCTGATTTGCGCCTTTGCCTCCCGGCAGGGTTGCAAAATGCTGTCCCACAATCGTCTCGCCCGGTGCTGGAATGTGAGCTGTCCGCGCCACGAGATCCAGATTGATGCTGCCAAACACAATGATGCTCATGGGTTCGCTCGGCTAGAAGGCCAGAAGTCGCTCGCATATCTTTCGGAACTCAGATTCCAGACTCAGACTCTGAACTCACACCAGAATGACTTCATTTTCACTCTATCTAAAGAGATAGGTTTGTGAGCAAATCTTCAAATTAAAGCTCAGTCTCTAGAGCGATTTGCCGAAGCCAGAATTACCGATATAACTATGAGTGCTTCCAAGTTAGAAAAGCCTCCAGCCGGAAGTTTTGAGCTTGGAGTAAGGGGCAGCTTTTGACTGGTTTAATTCGGTTTCTAGACTGAGTTTCTAGACTGAATCTGTCTGTAAAAAATCAAAAAATCAACTGTTTTGGAGGAATTAATATGAGCTTCAATCTTTCTGGTATGACTCGTTTTCTGAAGGGTGCAGCGATTGCGCTGTTCTGTGCCGTTGTTCTGTTTGCTCAAGCTACTCCCGCTTTAGCAATTGGCAGCATGCAGAGTCGTCCGTCTGAGGGCGAACCCCGTCTCAACGAAATTTTAGACGAATCAGAAGACGCGATTAGACCAGAGAACGCGCTGGATGCTGACAAAATTATTGAGCAGGCCAACAAAGGGCTGAATGAAGTGCAGGGCACGGCTGATATTCACCAGATGAACCGCCCTTCAAATTCGCGTCAAGCCAAGTCAGCGGCTGAAGAAGTACAGCAGGCGCTAGGCAAAGCTGCTGATAAGATGACTGGTAGAAACTAGGCAAAAACTAGGTCTAATTAGAGACCTACTCAATCTTGCCTAAATTCAGTAGTCTCTAATTAAGCGTTCACAGAGCGGATGAAGATACTCATCCGCTCTGTGTTTTTAAACCTTGTCTTTAAACCTTTTAGCCAGTGTGACTTTGCAGGTAAACAACTTAAGCTAGCGTAGAAGCAGGCTGTTTTTCCAGCACCAGTTTTGAGCGCTTCACCTGTTCGGGAACCGGAATTGGATAATCACCCGTGAAGCAGGCTGAGCAGAAATGTTCTGGATCTTCGCCCGTCGCGCTCAGCATGCCTTCCCAGCTTAAATAGGCCAGCGAATCCACGCCAATCTGCTGGGCAATTTCTGCAACAGATTTCGTGGCGGCAATTAGCTGATCCTGACTATCGGTATCAATGCCGTAGAAGCAAGGGTGCGTCACGGGCGGCGAAGAAATCCGCATATGCACCTCAATTGCCCCGGCATCCCGCAGCGCCTTAATGATCTTACGGCTGGTTGTGCCCCGCACCAGCGAGTCATCTACGATCAGAATGCGTTTGCCCACCAGCACATCTTTAAGCGGGTTCAGCTTCATCCGAATCCCGGATTCCCGCATAGTTTGGGTGGGCTGAATGAACGTCCGCCCCACATAGCGATTTTTGATTAGCCCCTCGGCATAGGGAATCTCTGACTGCTGCGAAAAGCCAATCGCCGCTGGAATTCCAGAGTCGGGAACGCCCATCACCAGATCGACATCTACCGTAGATTCAATCGCCAGCTGCCGCCCAATCCGCAGCCGATAGCTGTAGAGGCTTTCGTCATGCATCACGCTGTCAGGCCGTGCAAAATAGATCATCTCGAAAATGCAGAGCTTGCGCTGGGGCTGAGCCGCCCAGTGAAACGAAGCCAGCCCCGCTTCAGTGATCCAGACTAGCTCACCGGGTTCCACATCCCTGAGATACTCAGCCCCAATAATATCCAGCGCGCAGGTTTCAGAGGCAATCACGTAGCGCAGCGGAGCACTGGCCGTCAGGCCTTCTAGCGTACCAATCACTAGCGGACGTACACCATTAGGGTCGCGCACGCCGATCACACCTTCTGGCGTAGCGATTGCCAAACTAAAGGCTCCCCGGCAGCGATGCAGAGCGCTGATTGTACCTTCCAGCCAGGCTTTGCCCGCGTTGACGGCTCCGGCAATGGCAAAGGCAATCATCTCCGAGTCGGTGGTGGTGAGCAGCTCTACATTAGCCTGCACCAGCTCTTCACGCAGTTCGGCGGTGTTGACCAGGTTGCCATTATGCGTCAGCGCCAGTTGGCCAAGTCGCGTTTCGACAATCGCAGGCTGGGCGTTGACAACCCGGCTTGACCCAGTTGTGGAATAGCGCGTATGCCCTACCGCCCAATCTCCCGGCAGCCTCTGCAAGATTGGCTCGCTGAACACCTGCGAAACCAGACCCATGTCCTTATGAGAATAGACCTGTCCGTCTTTGAAGGTGGCGATGCCTGCCGACTCTTGGCCGCGATGCTGAAGGGTATAGAGTCCGAAATAGGTGAGCTTGGCGACATCTTCTCCAGGTGCATAGATGCCAAACACCCCGCAAGCTTCTTCGGGTTTATCCGGTCGCTCTTGATCAGCAGGAGCAAGTAATGCGGAATCGTCAGAGGTTGGCATCATAGAAGCGTCTGGTTCCCTTTGATGTATCAGGATGGGTTAAAAGCTTAAAGCAGCAGAATCAGAAAATCGCCTGATTCGGCAACTTAACGATTCCTTAATAAATATTACTTTACAAGCGTAGCGCAAACCCGCAGTTGGCGGCTAGAAATCAGCCTTCCCTGAATCTCAGTCAAATCGGATCAAATCAGGAAGAATGGAGGGATAAGCTTATTGATTCTTCATGCTGATTTTAGAAGCCCAAAACCTGCAAAAAACTTATCGCAGCCGTCGCCAGGTTTTTACGGCAGTTGCAGATGTCTCGCTGAAGCTGGCAGCTGGCGAAGTGCTGGCCTTTCTGGGGCCAAACGGTGCGGGCAAAACTACTACCATCAAAATGATTGCGGGACTGATTTTGCCCGACTCAGGCTGGGTGATGGTGGCGGGGCGCAATCCACATCAAGACGTGCGGGCGCTGCGGGCAATTGGCGCAGTCTTGGAAGGCAACCGCAACCTTTACTGGCGGCTCACCCCAATCGAAAACCTGGAGTATTTTGGCGTGCTGCGGGGACTCAGCCGCCGGGTAGCTCAGCAGCACAGCCGGGATCTGATTGAGCGATTTGAGCTGGGCGACAAGCGGCAGACGCTGGTGCAGAATCTCTCCCGCGGGATGCAGCAAAAGCTGGCGATTGCTGTGGCGCTGATGCATGATCCGCAGCTGCTGCTGCTGGATGAACCAACGCTGGGGCTGGATGTGGAGGCGACCGAGAGCGTCAAGCGCTTGATACGCGAGATTGCGGCGGAGGGGCGAGCGATTTTGCTGACCACGCATCAGCTCGATATTGCGGAGGAGCTGTCGAATCGGGTGGCGGTAATTAACCAGGGCGAAATTGTCGTTGAGGAGCCAACTGCTGAGCTGATTCGCCAGTTTTCGGACAGCGCTTATTTGATTCAGCTGGAGCAACCGCTGGATACTCTGCGAGCCAGCAAAATTACGGCGCTGGGCGCAACGGTTGAGCTACAGCAGATCACAATTCGTGATCCGGAGATTCTCTACTCGGCTCTGGAGATTCTGCGTCCGCTGCCGATTGTGACGATGGGACGGCAGCAGGCCAACCTAACTGATATTTTCCTCAGCTTTGTCCGAAAACCCTAGCGATATTTTTTTGATGCTCTCTCTATTTTTGGCTGAATTCAAGCGGAGTTTTGTGCAGCTGCGACGCTATTCGTCTGAGCTGATTGGCGGTGTGGTAGGCACGACGATTATTTTTTACGGGCTGTTTCTGAGTACGCAGTATATTGCGGGGCCAGGGTTTCAGTTTGGCACTCGGCTAGACTCAATTATTGTGGGCTATGTGCTCTGGGCGCTGATGCTGTTTATTATGGGCGATATTGCCGGAGGCTTGCAGCAGGAGTCGCGGACGGGGACGCTGGAGCAGCTATTTTTGTCGCCCTACAGCGCTTCAACGGTTTTTTTGCTGCGGGCGATTGCTAGCCTGATCTTGAATTTGACAATTAACCTGGGCATTTTGCTGCTGATCATGGCGCTGACGGGCAGCAGGCTGGCCTTCCCACCAACGCTCCTGCCGCCGCTGCTGGCGGTTTTGCTGGGAGCTTATGGGATTGCCTTTGCAATGGGGGCGCTGGCGCTGACGCTGAAGCAGGTGCAGCAGGTGCTGAGCGTCTTTCAGTTTGGCTTGATTTTTTTGTTTACGGTGCCGGTGGAGAGCTGGACGGGTAGCGCTAGGTTTTTGGGCTGGCTGCTGCCGATGGCACCGGGGGCAGGCTTGCTGCGGGGGGTAATGGCGCAGGGAGCGGCGTTGGACTGGGGAATTTTGGCGGTGGCGCTGCTGAATGGCGCGGTTTATTTTTTGGCCGGGGTGGCGCTGTTTGGCTGGGCGGAGCGGCGGATGAAACGGTTAGGGAAATTGGGAGGATATTGATTTGGGGTCTGGGTAGAGTTGTGGAATGTGGTGAAAGACTGGGCGGCGAGTGGCCGAGTCTTTCATCCTGCCCCAATTCCCCAAACCCTCTCCTATACCTTCTTCAACCAGCTAAACATCGCCCGCAAATCCTTCCCAACCTCCTCAATCGGATGCTCAGCCTCCTGCCGCCGCATTGCGTTGAACCCAGGTTTACCCGCCTGATTCTCCAACACAAACTCCCGCGCAAACTGCCCCGACTGAATCTCGCTCAAAATCTTCTTCATCTCTGCCCGCGTCTCATCCGTCACAATCCGCGGCCCGCGCGTCAAATCCCCATATTCAGCCGTATTCGAGATACTATCCCGCATCTTCGCCAAGCCGCCCTCCACCACCAAATCCACAATCAGCTTCACCTCATGTAGACATTCAAAATAGGCTAGCTCCGGCTGATAGCCCGCATTCACCAGCGTCTCAAACCCTGCCTTAATCAGCGCGCTCAGCCCGCCGCAGAGCACCACCTGCTCCCCAAACAAATCTGTCTCTGTCTCTTCCCGAAACGTCGTCTCTAGAATCCCGGCTCGCGTGCCGCCAACGCCCTTGGCATAAGCCATCGCCCGATCCCGCGCCTGCCCTGTCGCATCTTGATATACCGCAAATAGGCAAGGCACCCCCTCACCCTGCGTGTAAGTCCGCCGCACCAAATGCCCTGGCCCTTTCGGCGCCACCATCACCACATCCACATCCGCAGGCGGCACAATCTGAGCAAAGTGAATATTAAAGCCATGTGCAAAAGCCAGCACGTTACCTGCTTGCAGATTCGGCGCAATCTCGTGCTTATAGATCGTGCCCATCACCTCATCCGGCAGCAAGATCATAATAAAATCAGCCGCCGCCGCCGCATCCGCCACTGACTTCACCGCCAGCCCTTCTGCCTCAGCCTTAGCCGCCGACTGACTGCCCGGATAGAGGCCGACAATGACGCTCATGCCGCTATCTTTCAAGTTGAGCGCATGAGCATGTCCTTGCGAACCATAGCCGATAATCGCGATCGTCTTCCCGGCTAAAAGGTCTAGATTCGCGTCAGCATCGTAATACATCCGAGCCATAAAAATTCTCCGTCAGCAGGCATAGTAGATTGGGCTGCATAAGCGTTTGATCATATCAAAAAGTGCAGCAGCTCAGGCAGTTTTGCGAAGAAACTCATTATTGCGCCAGCCTCAGCCAGCTTGCAGCGCTGTGAGGTAGATCAGTCAGGCGGGTATTCTGCTCAAGGGATCATGAGTCAGGTGAAAGACTCCACCGAGCAGCCCTATCGCCAAGTTGTGAAAATGACCAATGCCCGTGAGCCATTCCAAATCGCCCTGCCTCTAGAGCCAACTCCTCCGTCGGCGCGTTCCGCCCAACCAGCCGTGTGGTCATCTGTGCAGGTTCGGCTCCGCAACCTGAAGGTGAATCAAAAGATTGCGCTCAGCTACGCTTTCTCGCTAGGGCTGGCCATTGTGGGGACATTGAGCGGCTTCTTAATCGGCAATTACTTTCACCAGAAAGCTGCTGCCTCGCAGCAAGAGCTGGCGCAAGAGCTAGAGTTGCTCAACCAGCTCCAAATTAACCTGCTCAAAATTCGCACCCATCAGATTGACTTCGTGGCGCTGCTCGACCAGCCCGTAGATCTGCAAGCCGAACACCGCGAGTTTCTTCAGGATCACGCCAGCTTTCAGCAAGCCTGGAATCAGCTCAGGCGCACAAAATCTCTTAGCGTCTCTGCTGACTTAGCCGCTACCCAACGACTGCTGCTGCGGCAAACCCGCTCGCTGGATGAATATGTGGGGCAGACTTCGGCGCTGCTGCTGCCCGCTCAGAGCGCAGATGTCATGCTCTCAGCTCAGAAAATTCAGCAGATTCGCCGTCAGTTGATTGGCGCAAAAGATCGCAGCATGATCCTTCAGCTCGAAGCGTTTTCGAGTCAGCTCGTGCCGTTGATTGCTCAAGTGCAGCAAAAGCACGCTCAGGCCACCGCCGCCGTGACTCGCTCCGATGCCTTTCGCAACCAAATTGTGGCGCTCAGCATGTTGGTTTCAGTTCTGGTTGCCGCCATCCTTTCCACCTGGCTGAGTCGGGCGATTGTGCATCCACTTCGCACCACTACCCAAGTCGCGCAGCAGGTGACGCAAGATTCCAACTTTGAGCTTCAGGCTCCCATTACCACCACCGACGAAGTGGGTATTTTGGCCGAAGCGCTCAACCAGCTGATTCTGCGCGTCAAAATGCTGTTGGCCGAACAGCAGGCTGCCACTGCCCAGACTTTGATTCAAAGCGAAAAAATGTCCAGCCTAGGACAAATGCTGGCAGGCGTTGCCCATGAAATCAACAACCCAATCACCTACATCTATGGCAACCTGGCTCCCGTCACCGAATATATCGACGGCTTGCTCGATCTAATTCACACCTACGAAACGCTACCTGCCGCACCCGCTGCTCAAGCCAAAATTCAGGCCAAAATTGCTGAGATTGACCTGGAATTTATTGAGGAAGATTTGCCGCAGCTCTTGCAGTCCATGCAGCTTGGAGCCGAACGCACCCGCCAGATGGTGCTCAGTCTCCGTAGCTTTTCCCGCATTGACGACCAGGAAGCTCAAGCCGTTGACCTGCATGACTGCATTGACAACACATTGCTGCTGCTCAACAACCGCATCAAAAACGGCGTGCAGATCCAGCGAGAGTATGGCGAGCTGCCGACCATTGAAGGCTACGACGGGTCGCTCTATCAGGTGTTTATGAATCTACTGAGCAACGCCCTAGATGCCCTAGAGGAACGAGTTACGCTCTGGAACCAGAACGGTACGCCGAAAGCAGAGAAACAGCCGCAGATCACAATTGTCACCCAGCTTCTAGCCACCCAGTCAGAAGGGGGCGTTCAGGTCAAGATTACAGACAACGGCGCTGGTATTGACCCGACGCACCTGAGCAAAATTTTTGATACTTACTTCACGACTAAACCGACTGGAGTTGGAACCGGACTGGGGCTGGCAATCAGCCGCGAGATTATTTTTAGCAAGCATCGCGGTGAAATGCACTGTCAGTCGCAGGTGGGGCAAGGCACCGAATTTACGATTACGCTGCCCATTAAGCAGCCTCGACCTGCGGCTGACGAAAGTGCTACTTCGAGCCAGTCGGCAAAAACGGACGCATAATCAAAAATCCAGCCCCAAACGCCGTCACAATAATCGCCATCACCATCAGAATTAGCCAGAGGCTATTCATCCGCCCCGCTTTGGCAGCCTCCGTTGCAACCTGAGGCAAAACGGGCTGCTCAGCCACCCAGTCGGGGCGCGGCTCGTTGGGGCGCAGGCTAGCGGCAACTGCACTTGCGGAAGCCGTTTCTTGCCAGGTTGGGGGAGCGCCACCCGTCTGAGCCGGGACAAAGCTAGGCTGGTTCTGAATCCAGGGTTGCAGACTCAAGGCTAGCCGCTGCATCTCCTGCCGAACCTGCTGATTTTCACGCTCAAGCTGCTGGTTCTTGCCGTTGATCGCCTCAATCATGGCGCGAGTAGCCTGCAACTCAGCCGCTAGCTCGCGGTAGACCGAAATGGGCACAGACGGGGAAGGCGGCGCGGGCGGGGTGGAGCGAACTGGAGCTTGGTTTGATTTCATGGGGTCTACGAACTAGGAAACCTATTTGCCCATGAATCTTAGTTGAACTTCTTTTTTTTGGCATAGGTTTTTGACAGGCTTTAATTTGGGCTTTAACTTGCCGCTAAGAATGGCGCTAAGAAAACCGCTGAATCCAGCCGCGCCGCATCAGCCAGTCGATCAACAGCGCCGCCAAGCTAAACAGCAGCAGGCTTTCGGTGAGCTGTAGCCCAATTTGCAGAGCCGCCTGCCAGTCCAGCCGCAAGCTCTGAATCGGTGCGAGTCCCCGCACCAGCCCAAATGCCAGCACCGCGCCCGATTGCAGGTGCGAGTTGCGGTCCGCTCGAATCACATAGCGGTAGGTCACGCCAAACAAAAAGCCGCTCAGCAGCGCCACTGTGGCTTGCGAACCCAGCGCCGTAGCCGGAGCTAGATCCAGTCCCAGATCCAGCCCCAGACTCAACCAAAGCCGCCCAGTCGCCGCTAGGCCAAAAGCGCTAGTTGCCGCCGCCGCACCCGCTAGTCCGGCCTTGAGAGATTCGATGCGCTCAGTTACTTGATCCATTGCTCAATTGATTCAGGTGACTCTACCCGCTGCTAAATTTGTGATAGGGTGACAGCGTTTCATTGCGCTACTTTATGAACGTTACCATTCTTGGCTGCGGCTATGTCGGCTCCGCAGTGGCTCAACGTTGGCAGCAGCAGGGCTTAAGCGTCACCGTTACCACCACCCGCCCCGAACGCCTGCCTGCGCTCTCGGATGTTGCCAATCGTGCGGTTGTTGTGCAGGGCAATGACGCAGCGGCCTTGCGAGATCTGCTCCAAGATCAGCAGGTGTTGCTACTCAGCATCGGAGCGCGGAATCGCTCGGCCTATGCTGAAACCTATTTGGATACCGCCAAGACGCTGGTGCAGGTGTTGCCTGATTGCTTGCAGCAAATTATTTACACCAGCAGCTACGCCGTCTATGGGGATCATCAGGCCAACTGGGTTACCGAAGCGTCGCCCATTTTTCCCGCCAACGAAAACGGCGAAATCTTGGCTGAAACTGAGCGACTATTGCTCAGCGCAGCGGATCGGCGCACAGATCGGCTGAAGGTCTGCGTCCTGCGCTTGGGCGGCATCTACGGCGCGGGGCGCGAGCTGGTCAAGATTTTCGGCGGCATTGCAGGCACGACTCGACCGGGCGACGGCAGCGAGGCAAGCAACTGGGTGCATCTCGACGATATTGTGGGCGCCATCGAGTTTGCCAGAGCCAAACAGCTCGGCGGTATCTACAACCTAGTGCAAAACCAGCCAGTTACAACAGGTGAACTGTTTGAGCAGATCTTCACGACACACCGCTTACCGCCCGTGAGCTGGGACAGCAGCCAGAGCAGCGTTCGTCCTTACAATGCGCGGGTTTCAAATCAAAAATTACGGGACGCAGGCTATGAATTCCTGCATCCCGTAATTGAGCCTTAGGCGAGATTCAGCTGGCAGCTTAGCGAGTTGCGACCAGCTCTTTTTCAGGTTCAGCAGTGGCTTCAGAGGCTGCTGCTACAGCAATTTGCCGCAGATTTTGCCGCTCCTGATACAGCAGCGCCGCCAGATGAATCACCGAAAGCGTCAGTGCCGCAACTGACAGTAGATAGCTGTGAATCGTGTACATATGGGTGATCGTAGTCGAGCTGATGCCGTCACCGCCCAGGAAAATTGCCTTCAAGATTGGCCCCAGCACCGGCAAACTGCCCAGCGTGCCCATCTCAATTTTCAGCCGCCAGTAGCCGATTTGATCCCAGTCGAGAATCATTGCCGTCCAGCCCAACCCAATCGCTGAGAGCGCCAGGAATCCGCCACTAAGCCATCCCGTAAACCAGGCGGGCTGATGCTGACGGCCAAAAAACATCACGAAGATTTGCAGCAGCGCCGTGTAGATCAGCGCATTCCCAGCGATATTGTGCAGGCTTCGCACTAGGCTGCCGCCCGGAATCTCCTCAGTGATTTGACGCAGCGACTCAAACGCGCCCTTGACGCTGGGGTCGTAGTAAAAGGCCAGCAAGATGCCCGTAATGGCCGCGACCAGCACCAGCGTCAGCGAGACGACAGCTAGCAGCGTTGCCAGCCGCCGCAAAATCCAGGCAGAGTTAATTGTTCTCATAGCTGCTCTCCAGGCTGAAAAATACAAATAAGTTTAGAATTATTGATTAATGTAACAAGATTTTAATATTTCTGTCTGTCCCAAATGGCAGAATTTCAGAAGATTAACTAGATCTTGCAACAGGTAACTACAGGTCACTCATGTCTGATGCTATTTGGGTTCCCCAGCTTGCCAATCGGACGGCAGTTTTGGCGACGATGCATGGCAAAGAGCAGGTGATTGCGCCGCTGCTGGCTGAGCTGGGGATCTCGGTGCTGCTGCCGTCTGACCTGAATATTGAGTTTAATACCGATCAATTTGGCACGTTCAGCCGCGAGATCAAGCGAGCCGGAAATCAGCAGGAAGCTGCCCGGATGAAAGCAGCGCGGGCCATGCAGCTGACGGGGTTGATGGCGATTGCCAGCGAAGGGGCGTTTGGGCCACATCCAGCGCTGCCCTATCTGCCCTGTGACCGCGAGCTAGTGCTGCTACTAGACCCAGAAAACCAGCTGGAAATCTGGGGTGAAGCGCTCTCGACGAAGACAAACTTTTCTCAGGCTGAGGTGCGTTCTCAGTCTGAGGCCGAGCAGTTTGCCCAAAAGATCGGGTTTCCACAGCATGGCTTGATCCTGAGAGCCGAAAATCAGCTCATCAAAGGCATTGTTACTGCTGCCGAGCTAGCAAGCGCCGTGGAGCATCATCTCGTATCATCTGGCTCAGTCATGCTGGAAACCGACATGCGCGCCCAGTACAACCCGCAGCGGATGCAGGTGATCCAGCAGGCCACCCAAAATCTGGTGCAGAAAATCTGCCAGACCTGCCCCAACTGTGGCTGGCCGGGATTTGATATCCTAGAGCGCCAGCCTGGACTGCCCTGCGCCTGGTGTCATCAGCCCACAGAACTCACCCTGGCAAATATCTACGCCTGTCAGCACTGCGGTCATCGTCAGGCTAAAGCGGCGGAAGCGAGTCACGCTGATCCTGTCCACTGCGCCTTCTGTAATCCTTAGAATAGAGGGATTATGCAGCTTCAAATATTTTGTGCTGAGGCTGCTGGCTCTCAACTTAACTGGCTCTACTTAATCCGAGAAATTAATCCGAGAAACTGAGACGTGATACATGGTTGCTGAACTTTCAAATAGGCTGGCAGACAGGTTGGTAGATCAGCTGGCGGCGCTCAAGCTGGCGGCTGACTGGGTGGGAATTCGGATGGTGAAGGAAACGGTGGGGTCGCGCTCGATTCGAGACGGACAGCCCCAGCGCAACGGCAAATCGACCAGCCAGGGGGCAATGGTGGAAGTGCTGGTCAACGGTCAGATTGGCTACGGAGCCACCAATGATCTCTCAACTGCGGGTCTGCAAGCTGCCGCTGAGCAAGCCCAACAGCAAGCGATGGCAACTAGCCGCTGGGCGGTTCATGCTCTCACGCCAGCCGTCCGCCCCAAGGTGGTTGGGCAATATGCCTCGCCCTATGTGAAGCCGCTGGATGCGCTCTCGCCTGCCGAAATCAATGATCTGCTGGTACAGCTTTGCCAGAAGCTGAAAGTCTCCGACCAGATTGTGCAGACTACCGCAATGGCCGTCACCAACGAAACTGAGTCCTGGTTTGTCAGCAGCAACGGCTCTGAGGTTTACCAAAAGTTTTCGCTGCTGGAAACCCACTTTGCCGCGACGGCGCAGGACGGCGCAATTGTGCAGCAGCGCAGCCACAACGGTCAGCTGGCGCACTGCTACCAAGGCGGCTGGGAGCTATTTTTAACGCCCGATCTCTGGCAGCAGGCGCAGCAGATTGGTGAACAGGCCGTCGAGCTGCTCACCGCCACCGAATGCCCCAGCCTGACCACGTCGCTGCTGCTCGCTCCTGACCAGATGATGCTGCAAATCCACGAGAGCGTTGGGCATCCGCTGGAGCTAGACCGGATTTTGGGCGACGAGCGCAACTACGCGGGCGGCAGCTTCGTCAAACCCCAGGATTTCGGCTCCCTCTCCTACGGCTCGGAGCTGATGAACATCACCTTCAACCCTAGCGTCCCCGGCGAGTTTGCCAGCTACAGCTTTGACGATATCGGCGCCGCTGCCAGCCGTGAATATCTGATCCAGTCGGGCAAGCTCCTGCGTGGCTTAGGCAGTTTGGAGAGTCAGGCGCGGTTGGAGCAGCCCGGAGTGGCTTGCGCGCGAGCTTGCTCTTGGAACCGCCCGCCGATTGACCGGATGGCGAATCTCAATTTAGAACCTGGAACCGCCTCATTTGCGGAGCTGATTCAGGACGTGGAGCATGGCGTGTACATGGAGGCCAACCGCTCTTGGTCAATTGACGATCAGCGCTACAAATTTCAGTTCGGCTGCGAATATGCCAAGCTGATCGAAAACGGCAAAATTACCAAAACGCTACGCAACCCCAACTACCGCGCCACCACGCCCGAATTCTGGCATCAACTCGTGCGCGTTGGTGACGAATCTACCTGGCAAATGTACGGTACGCCCTACTGCGGCAAAGGCGAACCCAACCAGGCAATCCGGGTCGGGCACGGCTCGCCCACCTGTTTATTTGCCAACGTCGAAGTCTTTGGAGGTGGCGAATGAGCCTAGCAGCCCAGCAGACTAAGCAGCAGACTCAGCTTGAGCAGACGTTTAATCAGCTCGCCGAGGCGCTGTTGACCGAACTCAGAGCCGACGAGCAGCTGAAGCTCACCCTGCAAGCCGAGCAGAGCCAGTTCGTCCGGTTTAACGCCGCCCAAGTGCGCCAGACGGGCTGCATCACTGACGGCAGCTTGACGCTCACCCTGATGCAGAACCAGCGCAACGCCTACCGTTCGTTTCCCTGCACGGGCGACTGGGAAACCGACTGGCCGCAGGTGCAACAAGCCCTAGCCGAACTCCGTCAGGAAGTCCCCGAACTGCCCGTTGATCCCTATCTGGTGCTGCCCCAGGGCAACGCTACCAGCCGCGACATCCAGACTGGTCAACTGCTGGCTGCCGATGCAGTCGCCGCCACCCTCCTGCCCGAAGTGGCAGGACTCGACTTCACGGGCATTTATGCGGGCGGCTCAGTGATCCGGGGCTACGCCGACTCTGCCGGACAGCGTCACTGGTTTGCCACAGAATCCTTCGCGCTGGACTACTCGCTGTTTACGTCCGACAATCAGGCAGTCAAAGGCACGTTTGCGGGCAACCAGTGGGATCACTCTGCTTACAGCGCCAAGCTCGCTGACTCCAAGCTCCAGCTCCAGCGGCTTGCCCAGTCACCGAAACCAGTTCCGCGCGGCCAGTACCGCACCTATCTCGCGCCCAGCGCCTTGGCTGAAATCATTGGCATGTTGTCCTGGGGCGGCATTAGCGAGGCGGCGTTGCAGCGCGGCGACAGCGCTCTGGCCGTCCTGCAACGCGGCGAAAAGCAGCTCTCGCCCCGCTTCAGCCTCAGCGAAAATTTTGGGCATGGGCTGGTGCCGCGCTTCAACGAATCGGGCGAAGTGGCTCCAGTTGAGCTTTCGCTCATTGCGGCGGGTCAGCTCAAAAATACGCTGGTTAGTTCCCGCACGGCCAAAGAATATGGCAAAGTCGCCAATGGTGCTTCCGGCGGCGAATATCTGCGCTCGCCGGAAGTCGCCCCTGGTCAGCTGCCTGCCGACCAAATTCTGGCCAGTCTCGACACTGGACTCTATCTCTCAAATCTGCACTACCTCAACTGGAGCGATCGCCCCAGCGGGCGGATTACTGGCATGACGCGCTACGCCTGCTTTTGGGTGGAGCAGGGCGAACTGGTTGCCCCGATCGAAAATCTGCGGTTTGACGAAAGCCTCTATCGCTGCCTGGGCGAGGCGCTGATTGACCTGACCGAGACGCAGGAGTTCATTCCGGAAGTGGGAAGCTACAGTAACCGCAGTCTAGGCGGCATCTGGGTGCCGGGTGCGTTGATTGAGGGGTTCACCTACACGCTCTAGCCGATTCGCTATCGCTCGCCCGGCGGGCAGCTGGGCAGCTCGACCGCAAAGCGCGTCAGTCCAGCATAGCTCTCAACCCGCAGCTGCCCGGAAAGGCGCTCAACTAGCCCTTTCACCAGGGATAGCCCCAGACCTGTCCCCGTCTGCTGGCTCAAATTGGGGTTAGGAAGGCGGTAAAACTTCTCAAAGATCCGCTGCTGCTCGGTCTCGGGGATCTCGATGCCGCTATTGGCGACGCTAAATAAGAAAACTGGCGCACGGGCGTTGGCTGAGGCTTTGAGGAGCCGCACTGAAAACACAATCCGCTCGCCGGCAGGCGTATATTTGCAGGCGTTGTTCAGCAGCTCGCTCAAAACCCGCTCCAGATCGCCGAGATCGGTGGTCAAGGATGGCAGATAGGTGGCCAAATCGATCTGAAACTGCTGCTGCTGAAGCTTGGCTCGCTCCATGAAGGGTTCGAGAATCGGCGGCAGCCAGAACACCGGATTGGTTGTCGTCATCACCAGCGAGTCGGTGCCAGCTTCGAGCCGTGACAAATCTAGCAGATCGTTGATTAACGTCACCTCACGGCTGGTTTCGTCTTTGAGAATTTTCAGGTAGCGCTGAGCCGCCGTTAGCTTGACTGAATCGAGCTGATCCAAATTGATTTCTACGAGCTGAGCCGCCATCTTGATGTTAGACATGGGCGTTCTCAGCTCGTGCGATACCGTGCTGAGAAATTCGTCTTTGCGCTGATGCATCTGCTCCAATTCACTAATCTGTCGCTGGCTTTGCCGATAGATCTCGGCCTTTCGCAGCGCTCCAGCACATTGCAGTCCCACCTGTTGCACGAGCCGGACTTCTTCTGGGCTAAAGCCTTGCAGCTTGGGTCTAAACAGCCGCAGATCGCCCAGCACGCCCGCTGAATCTTGAATCGGGCAGATCAAGCAGGTAAACTGGGCGGGATTGAATGGAACAGAGACAGGCGAGCAGGTCGGTTCAGCCTGATCGACACTCACCGGGTTGATCAGACAAAATTGGACTGACTGCCGCTGGAGTAGCTGCTGATACAGGTCAGACTGGCTCGCGATTAGCACGGTATGGTTGACAGCCACCGGGTTCAGCGCGACCGGATTTGTGGCGTGAAACCATTCGTAGCGGAGGGTAGAGCAGCCTTGCCTCAGGTCATAGAGCGCTAAATTACAGCCTTTGACCCTTAGCCCAATGGCTAGCTCTCTGACCGCCGTTTGCAAAATTTGGTCTGGTTCTAAGCTGATATGAATCTGCTCAATGATTCGACGCAGCAGCGTTTCTAGCTCAAGCGCCTGCTGAAGCCGAGCAATTGTAGCGGCTGGAGCTTCGACGCTCTCTAGCTCAGGCTTTGACGAGTCAGAATAGGCAAAGCCAGCATCCGTGATTTTAGGCAGAGGCGGAACGGCTCGAATCGAAGTATCACGACTGGGCTGCATGGGGTCAGCAAATGGTTGAATGGGCTGTTGTCATTCAGTTCTCTCAACCCTGTGCAGGCTGATTGCAGGCTATAGCCTGCAAATTCAGCAGGTTTAGATCGCTTCGACTGCATATCGAGCTGAATCACCCCGTGGCTGAATCATCTGGTGGAACGCCAGATAAGATCCCAGAAAGACAACAGAAGTGAACTGAACTTAGTGTTAACTACTTTTAGATGCTTGGCTCAACAGACCTATGCGACACACCCAGTAAACTCACGGACTTGCAAACTGGCCAGACATCACTTCAGCTTAACTAAGCTTAAACTAATTTTTGCTCAGCTGATTGGCGTATCTCTAGCTAGGAGGCGGTGACTGCAAGAAAATGAACGGCCACATCAGGCATTTAGCGCCGCGCTCAGATACGAGACTCAGACTAGAAAAGTACAGCTAGGTTTTGAGTGAAGTGGTAGGGTGAGGAAATTGCGGCGGCAGGCTGAGAGGGCCGCACAAAGCGCAGAGACAGGACGGAGGGCAGAACGATGGATATTAACGGCAGCTGGCTTGGCACCTACTGGCAAAACGATAGTCCAACTCGGTTTGAAGCTACGCTGGTTGTGGGCGACGGCAGCCTCAGCGGCAGCATTCTAGACGATAATTTGCTGGGTGAGGCACGGATCAGCGGCGAGGTGGTAGGCCGCAGCATCCAGTTTACCAAGCGCTATCTCACCTCATCGCCCACGCCGATCGACTACAGCGGCACGATTTCTGAAGATGGCAACTCTATGTCGGGCAACTGGCGCATCGGCCAGAAATATTCCGGTCAGTGGGAGGCGCACCGCTCTAATCAAGACCTGATGGCCGAGTTGCGTAACCGAATTGCTCAGAAAGTTCCGGCTGGTGTGGGTCAATAGGCTTAAGTCAATAGGCTCAAGTCAATAGGCTCAGGCCAACCAGCCCAAACGAACCAGCCCAACCAGCCCAAACTAAGCGAGGTTTTGATCGTGCATCTGTTAATTCCCGCAGCAGGCTCAGGACGGCGGATGGGCAGCGACCGCAATAAGCTGCTGCTGCCGCTGTTGGGTCAGCCGGTGCTCGCTTGGACGCTGCAAGCCGCCGCCCGCTCAACCGCCGTTGACTGGATCGGTATCGTGGGGCAGCCGCATGACTGGCAGGATTTCCAGCAGATTTTGGCTGGGCTAGAGCTGCGTCAGCCCGTCGAGCTGATTCAGGGCGGCAAAACCCGGCAGGCTTCGGTCTACTGCGGCCTAGAGGGGCTTCCGGCTGGCGCTGAGCGCGTTTTGATTCACGATGGGGCACGCTGTCTGGCTACAGCCGATCTGTTTGACCGCTGTGCGGCGGCACTGCACGATTGCTTGGGGCTAGTTGCAGCCGTTCCGGTCAAAGACACCATCAAAGTGGTTGGGGACGACGGTCTGATTGTCAGCACGCCTGAGCGCAGCCAGCTCTGGGCTGCACAGACCCCGCAGGGCTTTGAGGTGGCGACGCTGCGCCAGTGTCATCAGCAGGGGCAGCAAAACGGCTGGGAAGTCACAGATGATGCGGCGCTGTTTGAGCAATGTGAGCGGCCGGTGCAGATCGTGCTGGGTGAAGAAACCAATCTAAAGGTGACAACCCCGATTGACCTGACGATTGCCGAATTTGTGCTGCGGCAGCGCTGAAGCGAGCGGCTAAAGTTTGGCAGCAGATCCAGGGCAAATCTGAATCAAATCTGCGGCAAACTGCCGCGAATTACGCTGTAATGATCCTCCGCGTGGCATTATAAAGGTTTGGTGAAATTTCCCAACAGCAGGAGCTATGAGGACAAAACCCTTTATCATATCCACCCTCGCTGTGTCCCTGCTGAGCTTGCGGCTGGCCGCTCCAACGTCCGCTCAGAGCTTTGCCCAAACCGAGGCGCTGCCGCCGCCCGAAATTCCGTCTAGCCCACTGCCCGCGCCAGAGCCCGCGCCGATTTTGCCCGCTCAGCAGGAGACCATCCAGAGACTGATTGAAGCAGAAATTGCTGGTTCTCAGCAGCTTACCGACCGAGTGGATGACAAGGTGCGCGATCACTTTGAGCTAACGATGAACCTGCTCAACCTGCTAATCACGCTGCTGATTGCTATCCCGATTGGCACCGGATTTGTATTCTGGTGGCTGCGCCAAAGCGTGATCGATCGACTGGTCAGTGATATCCGGCGGCAGTTTCAGCAGGAGAACGAGCAGATTGTCAAGCAGCAGCTCGAAGAGACCGTGACGGCTCGCCTGCAAAGCCAGATTGTGCTGTTTGAAGCCGAACTCGATCAGCTCAGGGCAGATTTTGAGCAGCGGCTGCACCATCTCTATCAAGATGCCGAAAAAGAGAAAGAGCTGACAGTGCGAGAGCTGGGCCAAATTTTGGCGGCAGTGGGGCAAAACGATACCGTACCTGCGCCCGTTGGCTATCGGCTGCAAGAGCTAACTGGACGGCTCAAGTCGATTAAAACTGACAGTCCTAACCTGACTTTTTCAGCTTCTGACTCCCTCAAAACCGCTGAAGCGCTCTACTTGGCGCAGCAGTACGACGAGGCGGTAGCTTTTTACCGCGAGGCGCTGGCACTTGAGCCAGATTCAGCCAAAGGCTGGCAGGGCTTAGCCAAAACGCTACGGCAAATGGGGCATCCGTCAGAAGCCGTCACCGCCAACGAAGAGCTAATTCGCCGCCATCCGCAAAACCCTTGGGGCTGGTTTGGCAAAGGCTACGCGCTGGCCGACATGCGCCAATATGAAGCGGCCCTGCCTGCCTACGATGCTGCCATCCAGCTTGAGCCGAGCCGCAGCACTTTCTGGAAGCAAAAGGGCTATGCCCTGACTCGCCTGCGCCGCTATGACGAAGCGCTCGATTGCTTCGACAAAGCGCTGCGGCTCAACCCCGACTCCGCTGGCACCTACTACGCCAAAGCCGACTGCTACGCCGCTCAGCAGCAGCCTGAACTCGCCGTTGATCACCTGAAAGAAGCGCTGCGGCGGCGGCCAGATTGGCAGGTGCGGCTCAAAGCTGACCCCGACTTTGAAGCGCTGCGGCGCAGCGAGCTGTTTGGCCGCATGTTCTCCCACAGCACTTACTAATGTTGGCGCAGCTCAAGCGGGCGTTTGGCCTAGTTAAGCCTTACCTGCGCTGGATAATTCTGGGGGCAACGCTGTTTTTTGTTGCCAGCGCGCTGCGCCAAAACTGGCAGGACGTGCGGAGTCTGCGCCTGCGCGAGTCGGGCTGGACTTGGCTGAGTCTGGGACTTGGCGTAACGCTGCTGGCACATATCTGGACGGGCTGGGTCTGGAGCCTGATTTTGCAGGAGCTGGGGCAGGCGACGGCTAGGCGCTGGGCAGTGCGGGTTTATCTGACCACCAATATTGCCAAGTATCTACCGGGAAACGTCTGGCATCTGTACGGACGGGTGGTGGCGGCAAAGCAGGCGGGGGTTTCGGCCAGCGCGGCAACACTGAGCGTTTTGCTGGAGCCGCTGTTGATGGTCGCGGCGGCGCTGGTGATTGCCCTGACCAACGCTCGCCAAAACTGGCCGATTCAGCTATTTTTCTTGGTGCTAGTCCTAGCCGCAATTCACCCCAGAGTGTTGAATCCGCTGCTGAAGCTAGCGCGACGAGTTAAGGGACAGGCTCCAGATCAAACCAGCAATCCGCTGCAAGTCCGGCGCTACCCGCTGTTCCCTCTGCTGGGTGAAATTGGCTTTGTGGGGCTGCGAGGCTTGGGCTTTTTGCTGACGGGCTGGGCGCTGGCGGAATTTGGGCTGGAGCAAGTTCCCAGCCTAATCAGCGCCTTTAGCTTAGCCTGGGTCATGGGGCTAGTGATTCCGGGGGCACCGGGCGGGATTGGCGTATTTGAGGCGACGGCACTGGCGCTCTTAACGCCGCAGTTCCCGACCAGCCTGGTGCTGGGCAGCATTGCGCTCTACCGGGCGATCAGTCTGCTGGCAGAGCTAATCGGCGCAGGGCTGGCGAGTCTGGCGGGACGTAAATGGCGCTGAACCGGGGCTGGATCTATCGCGATCAGGTCGCTGAGGTAGGGCTGACCTTGCTGGACTACTACAGCCAGCGGTATCAGCATTCGAGTCGGGCAGAGTGGCGGGAGCGGATTGTGCACGGGCAGATTTTGCTGGAGGGTGGGGCGGCTGAGCCGGAGCAAATTCTTCAGCCGGGACAGCAGTTGGCCTATCACCGTCCGCCCTGGATAGAACCCGACGTGCCGCTAGAGTTTGAAACCCTCTATGCCGACGCGGATCTGCTGGTGATCGCCAAGCCGAGCGGGCTGCCAGTTCTGCCGGGAGGCGGCTTTTTGGAGCATACGCTGCTGGGACAGCTGGCGCGGATTTATCCAACCGAGACGCCTTTGCCGATTCACCGACTGGGGCGCGGCACCTCTGGGCTGCTGCTTCTGGCTCGTTCAGCTCAAGCCAGAAGTGGGCTGAGTCAGCAGATGCGGCAGCGGCAGATTCACAAGGTATATCGGGCGCTGGTGGGCGCTGGGTTGCCTGACGAATTGCCGGATACGTTCACAGTGCAGCAGCCGATTGGCAAAATCCCTTATCCTGGTTTAGGCCAGCTCTATGCCGCCACGCCAGACGGCCAGTTTGCCCAGAGTGACTGTCGGGTTTGGCAGCGCCGAACGAACGCGACGCTGATTGAGGTGACGATCCTCACAGGGCGACCGCACCAGATTCGGATTCACTTGGCCTCGGTTGGCTATCCGCTGCTGGGCGATCCGCTCTACGGTGCAGGTGGACTACCGCGCTTGCCCACTGATGCTCAGCAGCTCGCGGTTCCGGGTGACTGTGGCTACTGGCTTCATGCTCACAGGCTGGAGTTTCAGCATCCCTGCCGCGCCGAAATAATGCAGTTTATCTGCCCGCCGCCTGCTGTGCTAGACGATACGACTCCCGATTTCAGCTCATGTACTACCAGCAGTTCCTAGATCAGTTCTCGCCCAACTATCTGAGCAAGTTGCAGCTGCAAATTCTGGCCTGTCCTTATTTTGCAGTGAATAATCTCAACCGCGATTTTGTGGGCACGAAAGGCTTCTCGGTCGTGTTTCGGCGCTCGCATCTGGCGGAAGTGGCGCAGCAGTTTCCCTATTTTCAGCCCTATTTGGAGCAAGCGCTGCAACCGGACTGCAATGCGTTTTATCTCAATCCGCTCTTGCTCCAAGCTGGCTCGCGAGTTGATCCGCATATCGACCGCTCGCTGCGCTCCTACTGCAAAACGATTGAGCCGCCTGTTACAGTCAGCGTGCTATATGTGGCGGTTCCGACGGATCTGGTGGGCGGCGAGCTGGTTTTGCAGTCGCGGCAGCGGCAAGTGGGCAGGCTGCGGCCTCAGCCGAATCTGCTGGTGCTATTTCAGGGCGATTTGACGCATTCGATCTCTGCGGTGGCCGGAACGGGACTGCGGCTGAGCCTAGTCTGTGAGCAGTATCGACTGGAAGAGGCGGAGCTGGAAGAAATTCCTGCGTTTACGCTAGAGTCTAGAGCGATTAAGCCGGAGCGTGGTAAGCGAAACCGCAAAGACCACAAAAAAGCGAAGGACGCAAATCCCTCGCTTTTGATTTAGTTCTAGTTAACCTGAGCCTAGTCTGAATTAACCGATGTAGTTGGATTCAGCTTCCAAGATCTGGATCAATTTCTGATCACCACTGGCCTTGGCTGCTTCCAAACGGCGCTCTAGATTTTTGCGAAGATTAGCACGGTGTAGCTGAGCTGCTTGTGTCAGGCGTTGATGACGCTCATTGTTCATTGTGAACATCCTTTTCAAATAATTCGTGATATGCAAACCTACTAATCAGAATAGCAGGCCAGTTAAAAAACGGTAGCTTTTGTTACAAAAATGTAATTGATCTGTGTAGACTGCAAGATGACAAACTGTTCTGGGTTCCTCACTGCCGCTCAGCTGCTACAACAAAGCAGGTAGAGCAAATATGGTGGAACTATGGCTAAATCTGACAATGCGCTCAATGCGCTGACACATCTTGACGCACAAGGCCAAGCGCAGATGGTCGATGTCTCGGCTAAAGTCACGACGGTTCGGGTCGCGGTTGCTGCTGGACAGGTGCGGATGCGCCCAGAAACCTTGGCCGCAATTCAAAATGGCAACGCGCCCAAAGGGGACGTGCTGGGCACAGCTCGCCTTGCCGGGATTATGGCCGCCAAACAAACTGCTAACCTGATTCCGCTCTGCCACCCGCTGCCCATTCAAAAGGTGGAGGTGCAGATCACGCCTGACCCAGGTTTACCTGGATATCAGATTCAGGCTGAGGTGCGGATCAAAGCCGAGACGGGCGTGGAGATGGAAGCCCTAACTGCCGTTTCGGTGGCGGCGCTGACACTGTACGACATGGCTAAAGCGCTGGAAAAATCAATGCAGATTGAGGCGATTCGGCTTGTTTCCAAAACGGGCGGCAAGTCGGGCGATTATCTGGCGACCTGAAGAAGCTAGCTCAGCCTAATCAATCGAAATCGACTGTGGGCCGTTCGACTGTGGGCCATTGCCGTTGTGCGTTGGAGCTGTGCCGCTCACAGAAATGCCGGTTTGCGCCAGCCAGGACTTGGCCGGCTCTTCGGCCAGGTTAAGCCGCAGCAAACCCGAAGCAAAGCCACCTAAAAACGCGATTGGGTAGCCTGCAAGCTCTTTGATTACAGGGGTCAGTTCATCTACAAACATACTGAAATCGCTCTTGAAAAGATCGTCACGGCGATCGTAGCGCGATTTCAGCATGTCGGGTGGCCTAACGGCGTTTGGATGTACCTCTACTTCTGTTCTGGCAGCATACATTTGTCGCTGTCACAGCCAGCAGGCCCCGCCTCAAACAGTTCGCCAGAGTCATAGCGACGCAGCGCGGCTTGGAAGTCGTCAGTGCGGCGACGCATCAGCACCTCCTGGCTCAGCCTCTCAAACTCCGCCTTCGAGATTGGCTCAAAGGGCAGGCGCGGGAAGGTTTGGTGATCGTCAAACCGCGCCAGCAGCGCCGCTGAGATATAGCCCTCGTTGGTTTCCACGGCCTGATAAATCCGCTCCGCCAGCGCCTCAACTTCGCTTTCGCGCAGCTCGATTGTGGCCGAGGTGTTGTGCGCCGTGAAGTATTTCTGCACCTGCATGTAGAAATCCATCTGCGCCAAAGCCGAGAACTGCGAGATCTCGATTTCGTCAGCTCCTGGCAGATTTGCCCAGGAGACCTCGACCGGAATTTCGACCAGCCATTCGGTGCAGCGCGGGTCAAAGGCATCGTCTAACAATCGCCCGTTTTCATCTTTATCAGACTGCGACGGCACAATTTTGTATCCGTATTCCAGGCAAGCCAGCGCCACCGGATCGTTTTTGCGGAAGGTGATGCGGCGAATGAACCGCTGGGCTTTGGGTGGATGCCAGCCCGGACTCGCGCCCGTTAGTAGCGATTTTGTGCCCGCTGGCTGAACGGTAGTGCAGCGGTTAGGGCGCTTCAGGCCATGTCGGTCGCAGTAGTCCCAAACCACTTGATGCACGATTTGCTTCCAGCGGCTCAGGTAGTCCTGCTCCTGCTGGCGAAACTGGATACCCGTCACCGTATCCGGTCGGCCTTGCTCCCACCAGCGCAGCCAGTCGCTGCCAAACGCCTGCACAAAAAAGTCAAACAGTCCAGTGAACGAAACGCCGACAATTGGATCAAGCTGGCGTGAGTCGCGGTAGCGGGGTTCCTGGAAGCGATGATTGAGCAGCGAAGCCACCGCCAGTGCCCCAGCCGTAAACGCCTCTTCCTGCTCTTTCAGGTTCTGCGGATCGATCCGATTTAGGTGAATCTCGGCCAGGTTGCAGTGGAAGTTTTCACCAATGATTTCGCCGCAAGGATTTAGACCATAGCGCCCTAATCGGTGTGACAACTCGGCTTCAGGCATTTCAGGGTGATGGGATTTCAGCCAAGTTGGCCCCTGCCCTCGGCTATAGTGAATCAAAAAGTCAGCCTTCAGCTCCGGCGTGGTGAGCAGATCGCAATTAGCCCGCGCTATGGCTTCTCCCGCCCACTGAATTGCCCCTTCGCCCGAATAGAACTGCTTGCGAACAGCGTTCACACATTCTTCACGGGTCGGCTTGACGTGGAAGACCCGGGTGTGGTTTGCCATACGGAGCACGTCGCGCTCTGGGTCGATCCGCCAGTTGCCCTCAGCGTCCTGCTGCCAGAGGTTTTCTTTGGCTTCGGCAAAGGCTTGATCAGTGCTATCGCCCTGGCGCATTCCGGCGCTGCGACGAATATTGCCCGCCACCACGCAGGCCGCCGCTTCGTCAATCAGCAGGCAGCATTCCACCGAGCCGAGCTGGCGGCCAATCGCTTTGTTCAAAATATTCGTGCAGCGCTCATACAGCGCCGGGAGCCGAATCGGGTTAGCCACGCCGCCAAAGCCCTTCAGCTTTTCGCCCGCCGGACGCACATGGCTGAGGTCAATCAACACCTGCACGTCGCTCGTAAACCGCTCGTCTGAAGATATCTCTAAGAGCGTCTGGTAAGAGCTGACCCAACCCTGACGGCTATCACCGACGCGAATCGTCACTTGATTTTCGCCAAAGTTCACAGCGGTCAGTTCCTGACGCGCTCCGGCTGACACGCTGCCAATTTCGCCCTGCATCACAATGCTGAGGTGATTGCGAATGGCGGGAAGCTGGCTGATGTACTTGGGTTCCAGCATCGCTCCGGTGCCGCAGCCCATCATCGCCAGATCCATCATCAGCCCAAAGGCGCGCCAGTCGATCACGTTGGTGCTGGTACAGTTGTAGGCTCCCGAAAAGTTCTCAGGCCGCTCAATCCAAGCGCCACCGCCCACCCAGAGCCAGCGACCCGACGGCATACTCTTGAGCTGACTCTGCATCCGACCGACTAGCTCAGCTTCAGCCTCGGTCAAATCGCCCAGCTTGACCAGTCCGCGCAGAGTGCGACGACAGACATCCTCCCAGCTCTCGCGCTGCTGATCGGCAGTCACGTCGCGGCGGCTATAAGTGCGAAAGAAAACCGGGTTGGCGGCAGGGGCAGCTTCGGGAAGCTGGTAGGTTTGACGGCTGCGTTCAATGTCTTGAACCATAAAAATTCCTGGGTCTAAGGACTCGTGATGTGGCGCGAACTGAAAAGATCTCCAAAACGCTATAGATAGAGTCTTTGAGATCTAAGAGAGTTGATATTACTCTAAGGCTAGCGAATTTTCCACTATTCGCAGAGCCAAATTGAGCAGAGCCAAACCGATCTGCTTTTAGAACGGAATCTCGTCGTAGTCTACGGCTTCGGGTGCGGCGTAGGCTGGAGTCTTGGTGGGTTCAGACTGGGCAGCGGGTTTGCTGGCAGGTTTAGCAGCAGGCTTGGCGGCAGGCTTGGCGGCAGGCTCGTAGGCGGGTTTAGCGGCGGGAGCTGAGGCGGTGATTGGCGCGGCGGGAACGCTGGTGGCCGTTAAGCTGCCTTCTGCACCTAGCAGATAGACCTTCTGCGCCGTCATTTCGGCACGCTTTTCCTTGAAGCCCTCCTGACGCTCAATCGTACTCATTTGCAGGCGACCTTCGATGATCACCTTGTCGCCGACGTGATAGCGCTCCTGAATTTCTTGCGCCAGGTTGCCCCAGCCCACCACCTTCAGCCGAGAGGCTGGATCTTCATCGCGCAGCCCGGGAAACTCGACCCACATTTCAGAAATCGCGGTCTGATTGTCTGGCGTGAAGCGCAGTTCTGGGTCTTGGACCACTTCGGCCATCAGAATGCAGCTATTCATCGCAATACTCCTTTCGGTACAGATGTATTAGT
The DNA here is from genome assembly GCA_019359155.1 of Pegethrix bostrychoides GSE-TBD4-15B. Classification (GTDB taxonomy): domain Bacteria; phylum Cyanobacteriota; class Cyanobacteriia; order Elainellales; family Elainellaceae; genus Elainella; species Elainella bostrychoides. Next base: position 34,603 of record JAHHHV010000072.1, on the reverse strand, counting down.
TATTTTGTTCCTTAACTTTAGTCCAAACCTGCCAAAAGCGCCCATAAAAATTGTCAGAACTCTGGTGATAAAATTCTGGCCGCTCACTCCAGATCTTCGAGGCGATCTGCCGAACCGTGATCGCTATCCACAAATTCCTGCACCTGCGCCCGATATTCGCGTAGCGTTTCGTCCACCCAGCCGCGATTGCTGCTGTCGGCGTAGAGATGCACCAGCGGCTCGCCTGCATCCGGCAGCACCAGCACCCAGCTATCGTGCAGCGCGTTGAAGATTTTCACCCCGTCGGTCAGATCCAGATTCTCGGTCGGGTGCGTTTCAACGAGATGCCGCATCAGCGAACCCTTGACCGCCCAGGGGCAGCGAACGGTGAGGCTGCGATGCGAGACACGCGGCAGCTCGGCGCGGAGTTGTCCCAGCGTCCGGGGGCTGTTGCCAAACGACTCGCGCTGCTGGATCGAGAGCAGCTCAATCAGCTTGGCGATGCAGAACATAGCATCAAAGCCGGGATGGATCTGCGGGAAAATGAAGCCCATTTCGCCGCTGCCGCCCAGCACCACGTTGGCATTGGCGTGGCAGGTTTCCATCAGCGCCGTCGGGTTGGCCTTGGTGCGGATCACCTGGCCGTCATGCCGTCGAGCAATTTGCTCCACGACACTGGAGGCATTGACGGGCACCACCACCGTGCCGCGCGGATGATCCATCAAAATCATATGCACCATCAGTGCCGTCAGCATTTCGGCTCGAATTGTGCTGCCCGCCTCATCTACCAAAATAAACTGCTCGCCGTTCGCCGACACCTGCACGCCTAGGTTGGCCTTCAGCGCCTCAACGACGTGACCCAGCTGGTTCAACAGCGTCTCGCGGTCGGCCACGGACGGGATCAGCTGGCTGAGGCTGGCGTTTAGCACCACGGCATCGCAGCCAAACTTACCTAAAATCTGCGGCAGCACCGCCCCTGACACCGCATACACATAGTCAATCACCACCTTCGAGTTGCTGCTGCGGATCACCTCGCTGTTCAGGTGGCGCTCAAAGCTGGCGCTGTAGATTTCGGTGGCCTGCGAGATTGTCGAAACCGTGCCGATTTCCTGAATCTGGGCGCGGCGAAAGTCCTCTTTAAAGTAGGCGCTCTCAATTTTCTTCTCGCGGGCTTTTGAGAAATTGATACCCTTGTGGTCAAAAAACTCGATCAAAATATGGTCAGGCCGCTCTGGATGTACCCGCACATGGATGCCGCTGGAAACCGCTAAGGTCGGAGCTGCTGAACGCGCTACTGGAATCGCCGTCGCCTCCAGATTTTTGACGCTCACTCCCACCGACATCAACCCCGCAATCAGCGAGCGCGACACCATCCGGGCGATTGGCCGCTGATCCCGCGAGACGGCCACATGAGAGCCAGACTTGAGGGTGGAGCCAAAGGCCGCGCCCAGCCGCACCGCAAACTCTGGCGTGATGTCGATATTGGCCAGCCCCGACACGCCCCGCAGCCCGAACAGATTGCGATAGGCTGCCTGTCCCCAAATCAAGTTCATGTTGAGGATGGCACCCGGCTCAATTTTCTTGCTCGGCCAGACCCGCACGTTCGGGCTAATCTGCGCCTCTTCGCCGACTGCCGTCAGCGAACCCACGACCGCGCCTTCCAGCACATGCGCCCGTCGGTCGATGCGCGTGCCCCGCGCCACCACGCAAGCCCGCAGATGCGCCTCATCGCCCACAATCACGCCGTTCCAGATAATCGGACGCTTCAGATCCGCGTCCGCCCCCACATTCACGTTGTCGCCAATTACCGTGCCCGCCGCAATCTGCGCCCGCGCCCCAATCCGGCAGTTGTGGCCGATGAGCGTTGGCATGTCGATATGGGCTGCCGGATCGATATAGGTGTTCTGCCCCACCCAGAGTCCCGGCGATCGCTCCAGATAGTCAAACTCTAGGTGCACCCGCTGATACAGCGCCGCGTACTGCGCCTCGCGGTAGGCATCCAGATGGCCGACATCGCACCAGTAGCCCTGCATCACGTAGCCATACATCGGCTCGCCTTTTTCCAGCAGCAGCGGAAACAGATCTTTGGAAAAATCGGCCTCCTGGTTCTGCGGCAGGTAGTCCAGTACTTCCGGCTCCAAGATATAGGTGCCCGTATTCACCGTATCTGAAAAAATTTCGCTGCTCGAAGGCTTCTCCAAAAACCGCTTGATCCGCTGCTGCTCGTCGGTAATTACCACGCCAAACTCAATTGGGTTGGGGACGCTAGCCAGAATTAGTGTTGCTTTGGCTTGCCGTTCGCGGTGGAACCGAATCGCGGCGCTGAGGTCAAAGTCGGTAATGCAGTCGCCGCTGATCACCAAGAAAGTGTCGTCAAGCAGCTCCGCCACGTTTTTGACGCAGCCCGCCGTACCCAGCGGCTGATCTTCTTCAACGGCATAGGTAATCTGTACGCCAAAATCGCTGCCGTCCTGGAAATAGTCGCGCATCACGTCGGGCAGGTAGTGCAGCGTCGCAATCACCTCGCTAATCTGGTGGCGCTTGAGCAGATTAATAATGTGCTGAGCGATGGGGCGATTCAGGATCGGCACCATCGGCTTTGGTAAATCACAGGTGAGCGGACGTAGCCTGGTTCCTGATCCGCCTGCCATCAGCACTGCTCTCATAATTGCTCCTGATTTATCTGCTTGTATTTTTAAACTGGAGTTTTAAATGAGGACAGCCAGCCGACGCTTTGGCAACTGATCCCCTAGCTCTATCCTAAAGATTTCTGCCCCGAAGCAAGAGGAAGCTAGCGCATCCTAGCGACAACCAAGCCTGTTGCCTGCCCGCGCCCGCGCCTGCCTCGCATTTCTGACCGTAGTTCACACCGTACTTCGCACCATACTTTGCCCAGTAGCAAGACTTCGGTTGGCTACTCTACACTTGAAGAAAAGCTTTATCTTCTGGAGGCGTTTATGGGTGAATTGCTAATGCTGGCTGCGATTGTCGTCTATGTTGGCGGCGTCTGGAAATTTTGGACAGGGTTTCACCGCACCAACTTCACCGAGGGCAAGCTGCATCTGGCGCTGCTCTGGCCGGTCTATATGATTGCTAACAAGTCTTATCGCCAGAACTTCCAGCGGGCGCTCAAAGGCTAAGTTTTGAGTTTGAATGGCTCTGATCCGAGTCGGCAATGAGATAATCCAAGGCTTAGCGCTTTCTTAACCTAATTTTCTGGCATGGCACAAAAACGAAGCGAGTCCAAATCCCAAGATCTCTCATCGTTTCTGGGCAGTCAGTCCCCCACCTGGCAGGAGCAGTTTGAAGCTGTGGCGCTGCGCTTCAACCGCGAATATCGCCGCGACTCGTTTGAGCTGCCTGCCGAGGTGCTGGAGATGCCGATCTATCAGGAATGGCAGGCGGGCCTGTTGACGAGCCGCGTTACCTCGCCGTTTTGGGAGCTGGCCAAGCCCAAGAAAAATCAGCGCTGCCTGGATCTAGGCTGCGGGGTGAGCTTTTTGATCTATCCCTGGAACGAATGGGAAGCCGTGTTTTATGGTCAAGAAATCAGCAGCGTCCCCCGCGATCTGCTTAACTCCAGAGGCTCACAGCTCAATTCGAAGCTATTCAAAGGCGTTCAGCTCGCCCCGGCCAACGAGTTAGACTATCCCGCCGCGCAGTTTGATCTGGTGTTTGCCACTGGGTTTAGCTGCTACTATCCGCTGGCCTACTGGCAGGACGTGCTCGCCGCCGTCAAATCAGTGCTGAAGCCGGACGGATTTTTTGTGTTTGACGCAATTGACTCAGATGCCGAAATGGCCGAAAACTGGGCGATTTTGGAGACCTACCTGGGTGCAGAGGTGTTTCTAGAATCTCTAGCCGACTGGAAGAAGCTGATTCAGCAGTCTGGCGCAAAGATTGTTAAACAGCAGCCGGGAGATCTGTTTCAGCTGTTTAAGCTGAGCTTTGGCTAAATCCTGCCTATGATGAGAACTATCGCGTTTCTGGAGAGCCGAGCATGACTGTAATTGCCGTGATCGATTACGACATGGGCAACCTGCATTCGGCCTGCAAAGGGCTGGAGCGAGCAGGCGCGACCACGCAGATAACCGATCGCTATCAGGATTTAATTCAGGCTGATGCAGTGCTACTGCCGGGAGTCGGCGCATTTGACCCGGCTATTCAGCATCTGCGCTCCCGCGATTTAATCTCGCCAATCCGCGACATCATTGCCAGCGGCAAGCCGTTTTTGGGTATTTGTTTGGGGTTGCAAATTTTGTTTGAGGGCAGCGAAGAAGGCATGGAAGCAGGCTTGGGCATCGTCACAGGCATCGTCCGTCACTTTCAGCCGGAGCCGGAGCTGACGATTCCGCATATGGGCTGGAACCAGCTTCAGCTGACGCAGCCTGATCTGGCGATTTGGCAGGGGCTGCCTGCTAACTCTTGGGCGTACTTCGTGCATTCCTACTACGCTGACCCTACCGATCCCAGTATCAACGCTGCAACCGTCACGCATGGCAACCAGACAGTAACCGCCGCCATTGGCCGAGACAACCTGGTGGCCACCCAATTCCACCCCGAAAAGTCTTCCGCTACTGGACTGCAAATCCTCTCCAACTTTGTCGCCTCGGTGCAGCAGCCCGTCTTGGCGGGGCGATGAGTCTGCGGATCTACGGCAATCGAGCGCTCAAAACGCTGCCGGGACTGGAAACTCGTCCCACGCCCGCCAGGGTGCGGCAGGCAATCTTCAACATCTGGCAGGGCGCAATCCCTGGCTGTCGTTGGCTCGACCTCTGCGCTGGCACGGGAGCAATGGGAGCAGAGGCGCTCTGTCGCGGAGCAGCTTTAGCCGTTGGAATTGAGCAGTCGGGCAAAGCCTGCGCGGTGATTCAGCAGAACTGGCAGATGGTTGCCCAGCCAGAGCAGCGTTTTCGGGTGCTGCGGGGCGATCTGCAACGGCAGATCTCTCATCTGAGCGGCCAGCAGTTCGACCGCATCTACTTTGACCCGCCCTACGACAGTGACCTGTATGAGCCAACGTTGCAAGCTGTTTCAAAGCTAGAACTGCTCACTGATTCAGGCGAACTTGCCGCAGAGCATCGCCCAGAGCGTCCAATGCCTGAAGTTGCGGGGCTGAGCCTACTGAAGCAAAAGAGCTATGGTGGCACCACAGTTGCGTTTTACGCTAGGGCTAACCATTAAAAACCTCCCGATCTGGAGCCACCTGAAGATTGCAGCGCCAGCGGGAGGTTTTTTGAGGGTGCTGATTAAACAGCAAACTCATTTAATCAACAAACTATGTTAATCAACTAACTAATTTAATCAACTAACTAGAGGTTAATCTGATTGCCACGCTTGTACTGAAAGTAGGCGGCGACGAATAGACCCAGCAGCGTTACAGGAATCAGACCCAAAACAATCCCCGACAGTAAAGGCTCAACCACGATTTGCTCTCCTAGAACAGTAGTCAAATCTTAGCAAATTTCAGGTTCCCAGATTTCCTTAATTCTTCGTAGTCTTCTATCATAATTCTTAAGGCCGCTGTTAGGCCATCCCAACAAGCAGGCAGAGTCGGCCAGATTCACAGCCTGAGCGCTCTGTAAGACCTAAACCTCGACCGACGGCTGTAGGCCGATCGCTAAATAGTTTAAAAAAGGTTGAATATTTTCTTGCAGTTCTATGAAGTAAGTTAAATTCTTGAGAGATCTGAATTCATGAATTGCCTCAGCCGATTCAATCTGCCAACTTAAAACCCTTGAGCCAACCGATCGCCACCCCAAACCCTCCGCTTCAGAAGACCGCATGGCTGCTGACCGCCATTGTGGCAGTCGCTTTGGTGATTGGAATAGCCGTTTATCAACTCAAGCGGACTGACCCCTATTTTCAGGATGTGTTGGCAATTCAGGGCGATGCTCATCAGGGGCAGGTAATTTTTCAGCTCAACTGCGCGGGCTGTCATGGCGTAGATGCAACAGGCCTAGTGGGCCCTAGCCTTCAGCATGTCGCCTCACGCAAGTCAAGAGTGGGGTTAATCAGCCAGGTAACCAGCGGCAAAACTCCGCCAATGCCGCAGTTTCAGCCGAGTCCTCAAGAAATGGCTGACTTGCTGGAATATCTGGAAAGCCTGTGACCCGGCAGAATAAATTTTATCTCTCTGAAAATATTTCCGTTTGGGGATAGGAATTTCGCTCCCAATCCGCTATTCTGATAGTACAGATATTTAGTACAGATATCCTGTTGAAGTTAGCTGAATCTCTGTTCAAACCTGTTCAAACCTGCTCAAGCCTGTTGAACTCAAAACTCACCATCCTAGACAAAAACCATATTTTTTGGTACAAATGTTCTTGGAAGTAATCAATCTTAGAGGTTTGATCTGAATGGTTACCCGCTGTCTTCGCTCACCCTATTGTCATTCGTAACCTTCTATGGACGCTCGTCTTACCGAAGTTCAGCAGCAGCTCTTTGACTGGCTAGTTGACTACATCAAGGAAAATCAGCATTCGCCTTCGATTCGCCAAATGATGCGGGCGATGGGATTAAAATCTCCTGCGCCCATCCAGAGTCGGTTAGAGCATCTGCGCGCCAAAGGCTGTATCGACTGGACTGAAGGTCGCGCCAGAACGATTCGGATTCTGCGACCGCAAGGTCTGCCAATTGTTGGCGCAATTGCGGCAGGTTCAGTCGTCGAGTCCTTCTCAGATACCGTCGAGCAGCTTGATTTTGCTAGCTCGCTGCTGCGTCCCGGCGACTATGCGCTGCGGGTGCGCGGCGACAGCATGATTGATGCCTTGATTGCCGATGGCGATGTCGTGATTATGCGCCCCATCTCCGACCCTAAGACGCTGAAAAACGGCACGATTGTGGCAGCTCGCGTCAATGGCGATGGTCAAACTCTGAAGTACTATCACCGCAAGAGCGCTCAGGTGAAGCTAGAGCCAGCTAATCCCAACTACCCAACCATCGAAGCGGCGGCTAGCGAGGTGCAGGTGCAGGGCGTGCTAGTTGCTGTTTGGCGCGGCTATGGCTTTATCGCTTCTTAAAGCTAGCTGTAGCTTGGCTAAATTTAGTGTTGCGTCACCCGTTTGAACCAGGCTTTCACAGATTTAGGCAACGACCGAGCTGCCAGTTTATCTTTGGCAGATGAGCTTACCTTGTGCGCCGAAGGTGTTTTGCGCGCCAAAGGCTTTGCGCGTTTTTGGGCCACAAGCCGCGTGGTGGTCTGATGGAAAAGTCCCATAGCAATCAGCTAATCAGCTCCTCCAGCTTAGCGGTTAGGCTGCGCTACAGCTCTGCAAAAAATCTTAATATTCGCCATCATAAAGAAGTCTAGCCATAGCGATTGCGTCTGCTAAGACCAATCTGGCGTCAAACTTTATAAGGCTTTTGTTTTGAACGTTTTCGTAAAATTAGAGCCGTCAGTGCGGCAAAACCTGCTGGTGCTGTTTGCGGCGGGACTGCTGTTTTGGTCAGGGCTGGCGGCTCACCTGCCGACGCTGCCCCTCTATATCCAGGAGGCTGGAGCTAATCAGCAAATGGTGGGCATCGTCATGGGGGCATTTGCGATTGGGCTGCTGGCCTCGCGGCAGTGGCTGGCCAAATTAGCCGATAGTCGTGGCCGTAAGCTGGTGTTGCTGATCGGCATGGCTGCGGTTACCCTTGCACCGCTGGGCTACCTAATGACGCAGGATCTGCGGCTGTTGATCGTAATTCGTGCCATCCACGGCATTAGCATTGCCGCCTTTGCGCTGGCCTATAGCGCGCTAGTGGTTGACTTCGCGCCCCCCGAACATCGCGGTGAGCTGATTGGCTATATGAGCTTGGTCAATCCGACTGGACTGGCGCTGGGGCCAGCAATTGGTGGCTTTGTGCAGGAGTGGTTTGGGTTTGAGCCCATGTTTTTGGCAGCAGCAGGCATGGGTGTAGTCGGGTTGCTCTGCACGGCTCAGGTGCGTGAATCCAGCGTCATACAGCGCGGTACAGCACAGGTGAACAGCCAGTTTTGGAGTTTATTGCTGGATCCGCGCATTCGGATTCCGGCGCTGATTTTGCTGCTGATTGGCTTGACCTTTGGCACACTCAGCACCTTTGTGCCGCTCTACATCCAATCAGAGGGTATCGATCTGAATGCAGGGCTGTTCTATACGGCCGCCGCCGCCGCCAGCTTCGCAATCCGACTGGTGGCGGGTCCCGCGTCCGATCGCCATGGACGCGGCCTGTTTATCAGCATAAGTCTGGTGTTTTATACACTCTCCATGCTGCTGCTCTGGCAGGCGCAGTCTGCCGCAACGTTTTTGCTGGCTGGCGCAATTGAAGGGGCAGGCTCTGGCACGCTCATTCCGATGATGGCTGCTCTCATGGCCGATCGCTCGCAGCCCCACGAACGCGGGCGGACGTTCGGCATCTGTATGGTGGGCTTTGATGTCGGAATTGCGCTGGCGGGGCCGATGCTAGGTGCGTTTGCTACCCAACTTGGCTATCGCGGCATGTTTGGCATCTGTGTCGGGCTGGGACTCGCTGCTATTCTGGTGTTTCTCACCCAGTCCAGCAAAAGTTTGGCCTGCTCTTGGCGCTATGCGTTGGGTCGAGGCCGGGATCTCTATGCGGTTAGCCTGCCCCAAAAAACTTAGCCTTAACCCTGATCTAAACAAAATACCTATCTAACCAAAATACCTAATTAAAAACGAGGTTGAGATATTACGCTCAACCTCGTCGATTGTGGACGGGCTAGGAGGGATTCGAACCCCCGACACCGCGGTTCGTAGCCGCGTGCTCTAGTCCACTGAGCTACAAGCCCCTGCCACAGTGTTTTCACAATTACTAACTGTAGCATAGCTGTTTGCAGAGTGGCAATCAGCGTGATTCTTTGATTTTCTGAGGGCAGTGCGCTCAGCTGCAACTCTGGTAGGCTAATTTTCAGCGAGCTGTTTCAGCCATTTAGCCCCCAGCCTAGCGTTCACCAATCAGGCATAGTCTCATGCTGCTGCCCCAACAGGCCGAGAAATTAATTCTAGATTTAGTTGAGCCGCTGACTGCTCAAGATACTGAAACGCTGCCCTTGCAGGCCGCCAACGGGCGAATTTTGGCAGATCCCGTTACAGGTCGGCTGGATATCCCACACTGGGACAATTCAGCAATGGACGGCTATGCGGTGCGCCATGCCGATTTGCTCGCCTGTGACGCGCAGCCCGTGACGCTGGAGGTTGTCGAAGAAATTCCGGCGGGCTACCTGCCCCAAAAGACGCTCCAGCCCGGTCAGGCAGCGCGGATTTTCACCGGAGCGATGCTGCCGCCAGGAGCCGACACAATTGTGATGCAGGAAGAAACGCGGCGGGACGGCAACCAAGTCACGGTTCTAGCCAGTCCGAAACCGCAGGCTTTTGTGCAGCATCAGGCGGAATTTTATCGTGCTGGTACGCTGCTCTTGCCTGCCGGAATTGAGCTGTCTGCGCCTGATATTGCCGTTATTGCCACAGTTCAGGCGCTGCAAGTTGCGGTCTACCGCCGCCCGCGCGTGGCAATTTTCTCAACGGGCGACGAGCTAGTCACCCTTGATCAGCTAGCCACCAACTCGCTGCTTCAGCCCGGACAGATTGTAGATTCAAACCAGTATGCGCTGGCGGCGCTAGTGGCCGATGCTGGGGCGGAGCCAATCCTGCTGGGCGCAATTCCCGATCAGCCACAGCAAATCAAGCAAACCCTGCTTCAAGCTTTGCAAACTGCTGATCTGATTCTGTCATCAGGCGGTGTCTCGGTGGGCGACTACGACTATGTGGAGCAAGTCCTAGCCGAGCTAGCCGCCGACATTCAAATTCGCTCCGTTGCCGTCAAACCGGGCAAGCCGCTGACGGTCGCCAGATTTTCGTCCCCTCATCGGGCGCTCTACTTTGGCTTACCTGGCAATCCGGTTTCGGCGCTGGTCAGCTTCTGGCGGTTTGTGCAGCCTGCGCTTCGCAAGCTGTCGGGTCGCGCCGCAGACTGGCAGCCCAGCTTTGTCAGCGGCTATACGGCGCAGAGGCTGCGTGCAGACGGCAAGCGCGAAACCTATTTCTGGGGGCAAGCTGTATTCGTCAACGGTCAGCTTCAGTTTCAGCTTGCAGGCGGTTCGCACAGTTCTGGTAATTTGATCAACCTGGCGCAGACCAATGCCTTAGCCATGCTGCCGATTGGCCAAACTCAGATTGCAGCTGGCGAGCTGGTGCAGATCATGCTGGTTCGGACGCTGTGAAAGCGGCATCTAAAGACATTTATCATAAATAGCCATTTATCAAAATTTTATAGTGGCTCGGCTCTGGCTAAATCAGAAGAATTGCCAGAGCGCTTACCCATTCCCCTTTGCGTTGAAGCCATGAGCAATCTGGCTGTGAATCCGACTGAGTGCGGTTGATATTTTTTCGGTAAACGTATCCTGAAAACCCTGACGTTGGAATGTGGGGAGGTACAAGCTTATGGACAGGCGATCTGCTGCATTGATGCAAAGGGTTGAGCGAGTCATCAGCGGTATTCATCCATGGTATTTAATTCACTAGAGTTTCTATTTTTCTTTTTAACTGTCTATGCTGCCTACCGGCTGCTGCCGTTTCGGTCTCAAAATTTGCTGCTGCTGGCGGCTAGCTATGTCTTCTACGGCTGGTGGGATATACAGCTGCTCTATCTAATTTTGCTCACAACCAGCGTCGATTTTAGCTGCGCCTTGCTGATTGGCAGAGGCCAGATGACTCGGTCGGAGCGACTGACCCCTTCGCTGGCTTTGATTGGCGCGGCTTTCTTTGCGGGCACAGTCAACTGGCAAGCAGTTAGCTGGCAGAGCTTTTCGGTGGATTGGCCAAACCTGCTGCCGGGAAACTGGACTAGCTGGCTGCTGTTGGGCGGCACGTTCATTGCGGTTGCAATTGCTAACTTGCTCTATCCCAGACTGGTTGAGGCTCCAGTCGAACGCCGTAAAAAGCTGTTGCTGCTGCTGAGTATCATCACCAATCTCGGCATTCTCTGTATTTTCAAATATTTTAATTTCTTTGCAGGCAGCGCTGAAGCCGTCCTGAATGCTGCTGGCTTCAGTCTGCCAGCGCTGAGCCTAAATCTGCTGCTGCCGATTGGCATCTCGTTTTACACCTTCGAGACAATGAGCTACACAATCGATGTCTTCAAGGGCAGAATGCAGCCAACGCATCAGTTTTCGGTATTTGCGCTGTTTCTGGCCTTCTTCCCACGTTTGGTAGCAGGCCCAATCGTTCGCTCCATTGACCTAATTCCGCAATTTTCACAGCCGCGTCACCTCCGCTTTGATCAGTCAATGCGCGGCCTGTACCTGATTATGTTCGGACTGTTCAAAAAGGTGGCGATTGCAGATGGGCTAGCTGGCTCAGTAAACGCCATCTATAACAGCAGCGGTGCGGTTTCCTGGCTAGATGTTGTCGTGGCGACGCTGCTGTTTACCTTTCAAATCTATTGCGATTTTTCGGGCTACTCTGATATCGCGCGCGGGGTGTCCAAGTTTTTTGGCATCGAGCTAACGGTCAACTTTAACCTGCCCTACTTCTCCAAGTCCCCCAGTGAGTTCTGGCGGCGCTGGCATATCAGCCTCTCTAGCTGGCTGCGGGACTATCTCTATATTTCGCTGGGCGGCAATCGTCAAGGCAATCTCCGTACCTACCAAAATTTGATGTTGACGATGGCGCTGGGTGGACTCTGGCATGGAGCCGCTTGGAACTACGTGATTTGGGGAATCTATCAGGGTGGGCTGCTTTGCATCTATCGTCTGCTCAACCTGCAAACGACTGAAAATCCGGCTGAGCGTAGTCAGTTTAAGCGCGGAGCTGGGGTGAGCCTGACGCTGCTCTTTTTTATCCTCACCTGCTACGGCTGGCTGCTGTTTCGCGCCAACTCGCTAGCGCAGATTACCAGCTTTACCCAGATTCTCGTCACCGATATTGGCAATTTGTCGCTGAGTATGCCGAAGCCCACGTTGCCAGCGCTATTTGGGCTGCCGCTGCTCATTTTCTATGAATTTTTGGAGTTCCAGGCGCAGTCAGCTCATTTCTACTACCGCTACTCCGCCCTGATTCGCGGCGTTTTATACGCCATTTTCACGCTCTTAATCACTATGGGAACCAGCAATGCACCCGCGCAATTTATTTACTTTCAATTCTAAAGCGGCCAAAGCAGCTCAGCGCCAACAAAATTCCAGCCAGCTCACCCCCGACAATCTTGATCACAGTCTCGATGGCAGCTCTGATCCAGCCCAGTCTGCCACTCCTCTACGGCAGCAGCTACGGAGCGCCCTTGCGACTAGCTTCTGGTTTTGCTGCGCTCTAGCCAGTTTTGATGCAGCCATCAATCTGCTGTTTCCCTATCCCAAAGATCCGCTAGAGACGGCTCCCAAAGCGCTCAGCCTTTACTTTGACTATGGTCGCTCGCTGGAGGGGAAAGTCGCTCGCCAAATTGGCTCCACTGACGAAACGAGCGCCCTGATTGCTCAGGCTGGCTGGCTGGGAGATCTGCCAAATCCAGCGGAGCCGAAGCAGCCCAAACCCGGCCATCACCTGATCTCGCTCTACGGCATGTCGTTTGTCGGCAATCTGGCCGAGGCGATTCACGATCTTGATCCCAGTCTGGATATGCGACTCCATCTTGGGCCAGCCTCACCGCCTAATCATACGTTTGCGGCCTATCAGCGCGATCGGGGACAGCAGCAGGCCGATATCGTGGTGTTTGGCATTCTGGCTTCCAGCGTCAGAGGCATGGATGCGGTCAGCGGCATGAATCTGCTCACGGATTTTCCGGCACCGTTTACCTTCCCGCACTATGAGCTGCAACAGGGAAAGCTCGTTGAGATTGCGCCAAAGGTGCAGTCGCTAGCAGACTTGCGTCAGGCTTTTCAAGATCCGCAGCAGCAGCAGGCATTTGCCGCTCAGATGCAGCAGTACGATCGGTTTTTTGATTCGTTTATCTATGAGCAAAACCTACTGGATCGTTCGGCAATGCTGCGGATGATCCGGCGAGCTTGGGCGAAGACGCACCAAGAGCAGGTCGAAAGCCAGATTCATGACCGCCAGGGTTTCAAACCCAACTGGCCGCAAGTGCCTGTCCTCAAGGCAATGGTGGCAGAATTTGCGGCCACTGCGAGAGCAGACGGCAAGCGACCTCTGGTGATTTTGTTTAACGATCGCGGTTTTGACGACCACCTCTATCAGCTGCTGCAACCCACCTTAGAGGCCAACCAAATCCCTTACTTCAGCACGCATGAGACGGCACCCGCCACCGACGGCTCGAATTTTGTGGGTGACGGTCATTTTACCGAAGCTGCCAACCATAAACTGGCGGAAAAGGCGCTGAGCGTGATTCAGCAGGAGCTGCGGCAGGCTGACCGTCAGCCATGAATCCAACGTGAACCTCCGACTAAACCGACTCTAGCGAACCTGCTACAGCCCAATTCACAGCGCAATTGAGAGTCTGGTTGATGCGGCTACGACTTGCTATACTAATGAAGCAAAAATGCGAGGCAGAAATGCCTGAAGCAAGTATGCCTGAGGCAAATATGCCGGTGTAGCTCAGTGGTAGAGCACTCGATTCGTAATCGAGCGGCCGTGAGTTCAACTCTCATCACCGGCTTTATCTAAGGCAAGTTTCGTTGATTCGCTTGCACCACGGCATTTCGCCCAATTTTTGCCAGGTGGATCGCCCTCTATCCGGCCCTGACTGCCACCAAAACCTACGCCTAAGTCTCAGTGTAAGCCTCGGTGCTGGTGCGTCCGCCTACTAGCCCCAGCGTGATCGCGTCTATCACCCGCGACACCGGGATGATTTCTAGTCCAGCCGCCGCCGTCTCAGCCTGACTCGCAGGCAGAATTGCCCGCTTAAAGCCCAGCTTAGCCGCTTCCTTGAGCCGTAGCTCCAGCTGAGAGACTGCCCGAACCTGACCGCCCAAGCCCACCTCGCCAATCAGCACCGTTTCGGGGTCAACCATCCGGTCGCGGAAGCTAGCCGCCACCGCCAGCGCCACGCCCAAGTCGGCAGCGGGTTCAGCCACGTTCAGTCCCCCTGATGAGGCGACATAGGCATCCAGCTTCGAGAGCGGAATGCCTACCCGCTTTTCCAGCACCGCCAAGATTTGCAGCAGGCGATTATATTCAATCCCGGTGGTGGAGCGACGGGGCGAAGGATAGCTTGTGGGGCTGACCAATGCCTGAAGCTCTACCAGCAGTGGGCGCGTACCTTCGCAGGCGACAATGGTGGCCGTCCCCGGTGAATCCTCATCCCGGCTGCCCAAAAACAGTGCCGAAGGGTTGATCACTTCTTCTAAGCCGCCATCCGCCATTTCAAACACGCCCAGCTCATGCGTCGCCCCAAACCGATTTTTGACCGAGCGCAGCAGTCGGTGGCTGGCAAAGCGGTCGCCTTCAAAATACAGCACCGTGTCCACCAGATGCTCCAGCACCTTCGGACCCGCAATTGCTCCTTCTTTCGTGACATGCCCGACAATAAACAGCGTAATATGCTCGCGTTTGGCCACCTGCATGAGTGCCGAGGTGCATTCGCGTACCTGCGCCACCGACCCTGGAGCCGAGTTGAGCGCCGAAAAATAGAGCGCCTGAATGCTGTCAATCACCGCCACCTGAGGCCGCAGCGACTCCAGCTCCCGAATAATCGTCTCCAGATCTGTTTCTGGCATTAAATAAAGCTCGCCCAGCTCGCCGCCTATCGCCACATCAGCTGATCCAGCTACTTTAGCCGCCGCTGTACCAATCCCCAGCCTCTGAGAACGCAGCTTCACCTGCTGACCAGACTCCTCCGCGCAGACATAGAGCATCCGGTAGCGCATGGCCAACCGATTGGCCGTTTGCAACAGCAGCGTCGATTTGCCAATTCCCGGATCGCCGCCAATCAGCACCAGTGATCCGGGCACAATCCCGCCGCCCAGCACCCGATCCAGCTCGCTGTAGCCGGATGAGAGTCGCTGCTGAGGGTGATCCGTAATTTGGGGCAGCGTCAGGGCGGCAATCGGCTGCGGCGGCGTAGATGACGACAGCGAGCGCGTTTTGCTGGCCGTTCGGGCAGCAGCAAGAGGCGTGGCTCTGCTGGCAGTTGAGGTGACCACCTGCTCCACGAGTGACCCCCAGCTGCCGCAGGCCGAGCATTTGCCCAGAAATTTAGGGAATTCTGCGCCGCACTGATTGCAGACGTAAAGCGAACGAGGTTTTGCCATTTAAACTGTAATGAAACCGTAATCAAAGAGAATCAAACAGAGAAGCTAAACGAAGAAGGGCAAAGTTTCTAGCAAGTTTCTGGGGAGTTTTTGCCAGGTTTCCAATCGGTGAGAAAATCTTAAGAAACTTTGAAGTGTAGCTATAATCGGGACTCTAGCGTTCTAAGGTGACAGACTTAGGCTACTATCTTTAATGATAAAGCGACAAAAATTAACTAAGAAAAATTAGTTTTTGATAAGGAGCATTAGGATTGGAAAGCCATAAAGAGAAAATTTTAGTCGTAGATGACGAAGCCAGCATTCGCCGCATTCTGGAAACCCGTCTCTCGATGATTGGCTACGATGTCGTGACAGCCGCTGACGGCGAAGAGGCGCTCGAAACCTTTCGCAATGCCTGTCCTGACCTGGTTGTGCTAGATGTGATGATGCCGAAGCTAGATGGCTACGGGGTCTGCCAGGAGCTGCGAAAAGAGTCTGACGTGCCGATTATTATGCTGACGGCGCTAGGGGATGTGGCCGACAGAATTACTGGCCTAGAGCTGGGAGCCGACGACTACGTGGTGAAGCCATTCTCACCCAAAGAGCTGGAAGCCCGGATTCGCTCGGTGCTGCGCCGCGTCGATAAAGTGGGTAGCTCCGGCATCCCCAGCTCTGGCGTGATTCAGATCAACAGCATCCGGATCGACACCAACAAGCGTCAGGTCTACAAGGGCGACGAGCGGATTCGGCTCACCGGCATGGAGTTTAGCCTGCTAGAGCTGCTGGTCGGACGCTCTGGAGAGCCGTTCTCGCGCTCTGAAATCCTGCAAGAAGTCTGGGGCTATACGCCAGAGCGGCATGTGGATACTCGCGTCGTAGATGTGCATATCTCGCGGCTGCGCGCCAAGCTCGAAGACGATCCAAGCAACCCAGAGCTGATTTTGACCGCGCGCGGGACGGGCTACCTGTTCCAGCGCATCCTGCCGCCGGGTGAGACAGAGTAGATTGGGGGTAGATCCGGCAAAGCAGTCTCTGGGCGTTGCTTTGAGAGATCCATCAATATGCCGAATCAATGCTGATCAAATCAGTCGGGTTCAGTCTAAGGGTAGACTCATCTGATAAAATTTGTGAGGTTTCTATCAGTGTGAGCAATGGGATCGACGCAGGCAAGGATTGCGATTGATGCGATGGGGGGAGACCATGCTCCCGCTGAAATCGTGGTAGGCGCGATTAGGGCGCAGGCGGAGCTAGGGGTGAAGGTGATTTTGGTCGGCAATCCGGTGGCCATTGAGGCCGTTTTGCAGCAGCATAACGCGCTGGGTCAGATCGAAATCGTCGCCGCCGAAGAGATAGTCGAGATGGACGAAGAGGCGATAGGGGCGCTCCGCCGCAAGCCGAAAGCTTCTATTAATGTGGCGATGCTGCTGGTCAAGCAGGGCAAGGCTGACGCGGTGGTCTCTGCCGGACATTCGGGCGCGGCGATGGCGGCAGCACTGCTGCGGCTAGGCCGACTCCCCGGCATCGATCGACCCGCAATTGGCGCGGTCTTCCCCACAATCCGCGCCGACAAGCAGGTGCTGGTGCTGGATGTGGGAGCCAACGTCGACTGCCGACCCAAGTTTTTGGAGCAGTTTGCCGTGCTGGGCAGCGCCTACTCGCAGTACGTGCTGGGCGTAGAAAATCCGAAGGTGGGGCTGCTCAATATTGGCGAGGAGCCTTCTAAGGGCAACGAACTGGCACTGCGGACGCATCAGGCGCTGCAAGCTAATCCCGGCGTTGGCTTTGTTGGCAACGCCGAGGGGCGAGACGTGCTCTCCGGCGAGTTTGATGTCGTCGTCTGCGATGGCTTTGTCGGTAACGTGCTGCTCAAGTTTGCCGAGGCTGTCGGCGGCGTGCTGCTTAATATTCTCAAAGAGGAGCTGCCTCAAGGCTGGCGCGGCAAACTGGGAACGCTGCTGCTGAAGCCCAACCTGCGTCGGATCAAGCAGCGGGTCGATCACGCTGAGCATGGCGGTGGACTGCTGCTGGGTGTAGACGGCATCTGCATTATTGGGCATGGCAGCTCGCAGGCCCCGACGATTTTCAACGCGGTGCGGCTGGCTAAGGATGCGGTCGATAACCGGGTGCTAGAGCGGATTCAGGTTCAGTACCAAAAGACCGAAGCGACCGCAGAAGCGACAGACGGAGAATAATGCCTCAGCTTTCAGGACTTGCCATTATCGGCAGCGGCTCTGCCGTTCCGCCCGCTTATCTCGACAATGCCGGACTGAGCCAGCTCGTAGATACATCTGACGAGTGGATCTCAACCCGGACTGGCATCCGGCAGCGGCATTTGGCAGCGCCAGAAGAATCACTGTGCAGTTTGGCGGCTGAGGCAGCGCGGCGCGCTTTGGAGATGGCAGCGCTGAACGCAATTGATCTAGATCTCATTATTTTGGCCACCTCCACCGCCGACGATCTATTTGGCAGTGCCAGCAAAATCCAGGCTGAAATTGGTGCGACCAAAGCCGTGGCCTTTGATTTAACGGCGGCCTGCTCCGGCTTTGTGTTTGGCATGGTGACTGCCGCTCAATATATCCGCACGGGAGCCTACCAAAACGTGCTGCTGATTGGCGCAGATATCCTCTCGCGCTGGACAGACTGGAGCGACCGTCGCACCTGCATTTTGTTTGGCGATGGTGCGGGAGCAATTGTCATGCAGGCCGCTGAATCTGATCAGTTCTTGGGCTTTGAGCTGCGGAGTGACGGCAGCCAAAACGACTGTCTGACGCTGGCCTTTCAGCCGCAGCCGCAGCCACTGACGCAGGGCATCAGCGTGGGGCAGGGCAACTTCCAGCCAATTCAGATGAACGGGCAGGAAGTCTATCGCTTTGCCGTCAAAAAAGTGCCCGAAGTGATCGAAAAGGCACTGTTTCGAGCCAGCCTGACGGTCGAGCAGGTAGACTGGCTGCTGCTGCACCAGGCCAACCAGCGCATCCTGGATGCCGTGGCTGAGCGATTAGGTATTCCGGAGCACAAAGTGGTCAGCAACATGGGAAACTATGGAAATACAGACGCGGCCTCAATTCCCCTAGCGCTCGATCAGTATGTGCGATCGGGTCAAATCCAGCCGGGAGACGTGATTGCTGCGGCTGGATTTGGAGCCGGGTTGAGTTGGGGATCTGCTCTATTCCGCTGGGGGCGCTAGGCTATTGCAGTCAGGAGAATGCAGTCAGGAGAAAACAAGATGAAAACAGCGTGGGTCTTTCCGGGGCAGGGTTCGCAAGCCATCGGCATGGGGGCAGATCTCTACGGCTTGAGCGAGGCGCAGCCCAGGTTTGCTAAAGCCGCTCAAATTCTCGGCTGGTCGGTTCCCGATATCTGCCAAAACCTCGAAGATCAGGTGTCGCGCACGCTCTACACGCAGCCCTGTCTTTACGTACTCGAAAGCATTTTAGTTGATCTGATGCGAAACCAGGGCGAACAGCCTGACTTGGTGGCAGGTCACAGCCTGGGTGAATATGTGGCGCTCTATGCAGCAGGCGTATTTGATTTCGAGTCGGGGCTGCGGCTGGTGCAGCGGCGAGCCGAGCTGATGGATGCGGCCTCTGAGGGCGGAATGGCGGCATTGCTGGGCTTTGATCGCAGCCAGCTTGAGCAGCAGCTGGCCCAAACTCCAGACGTGGTGCTAGCCAACGATAACAACAGCGGCCAGGTTGTGATTTCGGGCAGGCTGGAGGCGGTGGAGACAATTCTGGCTAGCGTCAAGTCTAAGCGTGCGCTCAGGCTCAACGTTAGCGGCGCGTTTCATTCACCGCTAATGGCGGAGGCTGCCGCTAAGTTTCAGCAGGTGCTCGATCAAGTGGAGTTTCGTCCGGCGCAGGTGCCAGTGCTAGCCAACGTTGACCCGATGCCCGCCACCGATCCACTGATGTTGAAAGAGCGGCTGAGCCGCCAGATGACTGGCTCGGTGCGCTGGCGCGAAATTAGCCTGCAACTGCCGCAGTCTGGGATTGAGCGGGTGATTGAAATTGGCCCTGGCAAAGTCTTAACTGGCCTGATTAAACGGACTTGCCCAGAGCTGACGCTGATTAACGTCAACAGCCTCAGCAGCCTCAGCGAGCTACCGCAGTCTTCCCCAGTAGCCTAGTCTAGACCAGCGCTACCGATCTAAATTCTAAATTCAAGTGCAGATATATCAAAAAAGGGATATATGAAATTATTTCATATATCCCTACAGAGCTTTTACGTTAGATTCGATACGTTAATTCGAGCTGCTTGATATCAAGAGTAACCGTTACGAATCAACGTCATCACCTGATACGATCCGTCCGTCATACTCAAGCTCGATATCATCGCCGTCTTCAGAAACCGAGATAATTTCCCAGGTGCTACCATCTTCGCCTTCTACAAATAGCACCCCTTCTGTATCTTCCATCACCTCATATTCCGCATCCTCTACGAAGTCTGGATCGCCGTCTTCCACCGTGATCATTTCGCCTGCGCTGATGCCTTCATCTTCTGCTTGAGCGAGCGTTACGGGAACATGAGCGCTCGCGAGAGGCGCAACCACGCCTGCTGTTCCCAACAGCAAAGCGCCAGTCAAAATTACAGATAGGTGTCTCGGCATCATTTTATTCTCGCTCGGTGAATAGATCAGACTTGCTTACGCAGCTTCGTCTCTGGAGCTAGTATTGACAGCGCTCAATGAAACCTAACGCGCCTGACTCAGAATTGAGCCTGCTAAACTCGCTGCGAACATCCAGCCTGCGGCGATCTTCTCTACTCGATAAAAACTCCGTGTAGGATAGGGATATCACTCTTTGTCGCTAGGTTGCCACTAGATTTTTGCATGGATGCATTCGCTCAGGTTTCACCGGATTGGACAAATAGGGCGATTCACGCCAGCCAGTTTTGCTGCCCCAGCTGCCACAGCCTGACCGACAAAGCGCAGCAGGTTTGGATTAACCGCCGCGCCCCTGTCTTCACCGAAAACCATCGGCGCAAGTGGCAAGAGTTTTATGGCTGTGAATGCGGCACGGTCTGGTGGGCTTGGAGCAGCGATCGTCCGCCCACCACGCTGAAGAAGCTCGACCTGCCTGACCAAACTGAGCCATTTCCCGGTGACTGGATGTTTTGATGCGCGACCAAAGCTCAATCCGAGAAACTGCTGAGGTGATTTCCCGTTCCAGAAGGTTAAAACTCAGAAGATTAAGACAAATCGGGTGGCTCTCCAACCTCTGAGTTGGCACTGCGGGTGTACTACCAAATTCTCCGCAGTTTTTAAGGATTTCTGGATCATGGTTTTGACTGAAGCGATCAGCCATCCGGTTGCTGGGATGGCGCTATTTTATAGCGAGCTTTATGGCGAGAATTTTGGCTCTACCCTGCTGCCCAAACTCGATTCGTCCCAGCTAGCGCCCGCTCTGCGTCTGCGACTCTCCGGCAACCGTCAGAGCAACGCTTTGACGGGCGCAGCCAAAGACGATATCCTGCGCGGCAAGGCGGGCCACGATACGCTCAGAGGCCGGGGCGGCGACGACAGGCTCTATGGCGAAGCGGGCAATGACAGACTTTACGGCGGCACGGGCAATGATCTTTTGGATGGTGGTGCAGGCCGCAACTCGCTGTACGGTGAAGCTGGGCAAGATCAGCTCTTGGGCGGCAAGGAGGCTGATGTGCTAGTTGGCGGTGCAGGCGATGATATCCTCAACGGCAAAGGCGGTCGCGACCGCAGTACAGGCGGATCTGGACGCGATCGATTTGTGCTAGAAATGGGGGCTGCTCAGCTCGCCAACAGTCTGGAAATCACCGACTTCAAAAGCGGCGTAGACTATTTGGAGCTGCCCACCCTTCAGGTCGCTGACCTTACTATCCGGCAAGGCACAGGCACAGAGGCACGCCATACGCTGATTCAAAATCGACTGACTGGTGAATATCTAGCAGTTCTCAAAGGAGTCAGCAGCAGCAGCATTGACGCAGCTGATTTCTGGGGCTACTCGCCGCCCAGCTTGCCGCCCAATTCATTACCAAGCCTACCTGCTGCTAGCTCTGTCCAGTCCAGCACTGTCAAGTTTGCCGCCACCGCCAGCGAGTCGAATATTGCGGCAACGGCGGCAGCGCGGATTCAGCTCGGCTCTCAGACAATTTATATCGGCACGGAGCAGGTGAGCAGCCTCAACCAAAATCCGGTGGTTGTCAGCTTTGATGCCCAGAACCCAGCCCACAACTGGCGACGCACTGACTACGAGGTGACGGGCACAGACGGGCGCGGCTATGGACTCTACTGGAGTGGCAGTCAGCTTTACGGCCTGTTTAGCGTTGATGGCACTCAGGGCACAGCCGACCAGGATTTTCGGCGGGTGAGTGCGGGAGCCACGCAGTCCTGGCTGCGGAGCTATGGCACGGGCGGCGGCGCGAAGGTGACGGTGCTGGCAAGGCTGAATCTGGCCACGGGCGAAATGACCGATGCGGTTTATCTCTCGGCACTCAACGGCAGCAAGAGCAACAGCCTCGTCGTGAACAGTCTGCAGACCAGCGCCTCCGGCAATCTGGTGATCAATGCTCAGGCCTACTTTGCGCCCCGTCGCCCGGACGGTCAAGCCATGACTCAAACCACGGCTGGCGGCTCGCCGTTTAGCTATACGCTGGAGATGACGCCTGATCTAAAAACCGTGGTCAGCACGGCGGCAATCGGCTGGAGCTAGCAAGACTCAATTTCGTTAGACCTAGCCCTTCGGTTTCTAGCCAAAAAGGCTCCGGCATTTCTACATACTGTCCGGCTGTCAGCATCCAAACGTTGAGCAGCTTGCCGTTGAATGCGTCTGGCTGCTGGCGGTGCTGAAGAGGGTCGAAAACGACGTAGTCGGCGATGCCGATGCGGGCGTAGTTGGCTGTTGGGGAGTCTAGTTCGTGGTCTTTGCGTAATATCAAAAAACATGTTTTCGTAGCTTCTAACACATTCTCTTGTAATTAACGTTGTTACTGTAGCTGTAACCCAACAGTCGAAGTATGAAGCATAGTTTGATTTAGGGCTATAGACAGCGCATTGGCGGTATCTAGTTCGCAAAAATTGAAGAACTATGCCTCTAGGGTTCCGATTCTGGCCAGTTGCTCAAGGTTGAGCTGAGGCTAGACTGCTGGTCCGAGAGAGGCAGGCTAGTGGTTTTCAGCTTGTTTTGAGTAAGCGTAAGCCTAGCTACACGGCGGGAAAAAAGCCCGGGAGGAAGTCATCATTCAGATTGCTGAAGATGATTTTGTCTGGGCTTTTTCCTCGCCGTTTTGAATTATTTGTGGAGACTCCATGACTGAAAATCCTTCCGAAAAGCCCGTATTCCAAAGTCCATCCCAAGCTCCTAGCGAAGCTCAGCGCGCCTTAGAGTCTGAAGCTCGTCTGCCGCTCACCGGCTGGCAGCAGGAAGTATCGCATGGGCTAGAATATGGACTGGAGGCGGCTGCCAGCATTCGCGACCGCAGCATTCCCACCTTTTCGCGCGGGGAACTCCCCCACTATGCGGGCATCAATACCTTTATGAAGGCTCCCTATCTGGAAGATGTGCGCCAGGTGGGCAACTATGACGTGGCGATTGTCGGCATACCGCATGATTCTGGCACCACCTACCGCCCCGGCACGCGGTTTGGCCCGCAGGGGATTCGCCGGATTTCTGCCCTCTACACCCCCTATAACTTCGAGCTAGGCGTTGACCTGCGCGAGCAAATCAAGCTCTGCGATGTCGGCGATGTGTTCACGATTCCAGCCAACAACGAGAAATCTTTTGACCAGATCTCTAAAGGCGTGGCGCATGTCTTTGCCTCCGGAGCGTTTCCGATTTTGCTGGGCGGCGATCATTCGATTGGCTTTCCGACCGTGCGCGGCATCTGTCGGCATTTGGGCGACAAAAAAGTTGGCATTATCCACTTTGATCGCCATGTGGACACGCAGGAAACTGACCTCGATGAGCGGATGCATACCTGCCCCTGGTTTCACGCCACCAATATGGCAAACGCTCCGGCCAAAAATCTCGTCCAGCTAGGCATTGGCGGCTGGCAGGTGCCGCGTCAGGGCGTAAAAGTCTGCCGCGAACGCATGACGAATATTTTGACGGTGACGGATATTGTTGAGCGCGGTCTGGATGCTGCCGCCGACTTTGCCCTAGAGCGCGCCCTAGACGGCACAGACTGCGTCTGGATTAGCTTTGATATTGACTGTATTGATGCTGGCTTTGTGCCCGGAACGGGTTGGCCTGAACCGGGTGGTCTGCTGCCGCGAGAGGCGCTCAGCCTGCTGGGTAAAATTGTCCAAAAGGCTCCAATTTGCGGCATGGAAGTCGTTGAAGTTTCGCCTCCCTACGACGTGAGTGACATGACTTCTCTAATGGCAACCCGCGTGATTTGCGACACGATGGCGCATCTGGTGGTCTCAGGGCAGCTGCCGCGTCAGGAAAAACCCGCCTATATTCACGCTGAAGCGAACATGGACGTTGATCAAGCTTGGACATAGCTGGATATAGGAGGATCTGCTGCAATGCATGAAACAGATATGACGAAAGCGCTCCTGATCACGGTAAAAGACTGGTGGGAAGAGCAGCCTAATCGACCCAAGATTGCGCGGGTGCATCTGACGGTCGGGCAGTTTACCTGTGTTGAGCCAGCCAGCCTAGAGTTTGCCTTTGCCGCCCAAACCCGAAACACTTTTTTGGAAGGCGCAGTCTTGCAGATTCAGGAAACGCCGCTAATTGCCTTTTGCCATACCTGCCAGCAGGACTATCGACCCGAAATCGGCATCCAGTACGCCTGCCCAACCTGCAATGCGCCGATGGATGACATTCGATCGGGTCGAGAACTCAAAATTGACCGGATTGAATATGCCGAGACGGAGATTTTGCAGGCGTAGCACCGAGATTTTCTTGAATTTTTGCTGTTTTGCTGATGTCCTCTAACCGCTAAACCTCTAACCGCTAAATCCCATGCACCAAGTTTTTGATGTAGCTCTAGAAGTTAATCTGCTCCATGCAAATCAGGAGGGAGCCGATCACAACCGCAGGCATTTTGATCAGTGGGGGATTACCTGCCTCAACCTGATGAGCAGCCCTGGTTCTGGTAAGACGGCGCTGCTGGAAAAGACGCTGGCCGCTTTGGCAAACGAGCTGAAAATTGCGGTGATTGAAGGCGATATGACGACAGAGCTGGATGCAGATCGGCTGCGTCAGTATAACGTCCCGGTGATTGCCATTAATACAGGTCGCTCTTGCCACTTGGATTCTAAGATGGTGGCTGGCGGTATCCATCAGTTTGCAGATCGGTATAACCCGGCGGAATTTGATCTGGTGCTTGTGGAGAACGTTGGCAACTTGGTCTGTCCGGCAGAGTTTGAGGTGGGCGAACATGCCAAAGTGGCGCTGCTCAGCATCACGGAAGGAGAAGACAAGCCGCTCAAGTATCCGGTCATGTTCCAAGAAGCTGACTGTCTGCTGATCACGAAAATGGACTTGGCACCGTATCTAGATTTTGATCTCGACAAAATCGTCGCCAACGTTCGGCAAATGAATTCGCAGGCGACCATTATCCCGATCTCTACCAAAACGGGTGAAGGACTGAAGCTTTGGTTTGACTGGCTGCGTCAGGTTCGCGCTCCAAAGTCGGCTGAAGCCCGCCAGTTTGAGCAGCTAGTTTAACGTCGGTGGCTGCATCCAGAGTTCTATTTGCATGTTATCTGCATACTATCCAAAGCTGAGCTGAGGTATTCATGAGAGTTAGATCTTTTTTATCTTCTGGTTTATTATTTCTGATCTCTTTGGTCTTGATCATAGGCTGCACGAATCCAGCAGTTTATATCAAAACGACGAATGAAGCAGATACGACTGCGGCAGTGGAAGGTGCGGTTAAAATTGGGTTTAGCGCTTGGCCAGGTTGGTTTCCCTGGCAGGTCGCCAAAGAGCAGGGTATCTTTGACCAAAATAACGTGGCCGTAGATTTGAAATGGTTTGACGGCTACCTGGAGTCAATTAGTACGCTAACGGCTGGGCAGATTGATGGCAATAGCCAAACGCTGGGCGATACGGTTAGCTCTGTTTCGGGAGGTGCAGAGCAGGTCGTGGTCTTGGTCAATGACAACTCGACTGGCAACGACAAGGTAATTGTGGCTGAAGGCATTACCTCAGTTGCGGATCTCAAGGGTAAAAAAGTCGCAGCAGAAGAAGGTACTGTTGATCACTTTTTGCTATTGCTGGGCTTAGAAAAAGCCGGAATTTCTAAGCAGGACATCCAGTTTGTGCCGCTGGAGACAGGGAAAGCCTCGGCAGCGTTTGTGGCTGGACAGGTGGATGCAGTCGCCGTATTTGCGCCATTTACCACACAGGCATTGAAACGCCCCGGCAGCAAAGAGCTGTTCAGCTCAAAGGATTTCCCCGGCGCTATTTCCGATCACCTAGTCTTCACCCGCAAGTTCATTGACGAAAATCCTGACAAGGTGCAGGGAGTCGTAGACTCCTGGTTCGCCACTTTAAACTACATGCAGACCAATTTGGAGCAAGCCTATGAGGTGATGGCAAAGCGCGCGGGCGTATCGATTGAGGAATATAAAGCTTACGCAGACGGCACCAAAATTTTCACGGTTGAGGAAAATATAAAAGCCTTCCAGCCCGCCAACAATATGTCATCTCTGCTGTTTGCCGCCGAAGAGATGGGGCAGTTTTTGATTGATGCCGAACTCTCGGTTCAAAAGCCAGATACCAGCCAGATGTTTGACGATCGTTTTGTTAAGGCATATGCCGCGAAAGCTGGCAAATCCTGACTCTGTTCTCTCATGTTCTTGACTCTCATCCCGGCTCTTAACCATGACTCAAACTTCCGAGCCTCGCTCTAACCCTCGATCGATTCAGGCCTTGATTAAGCCGAAGACAATTCGTCCAACCGTATTCTGGCGATTGGCCGAGGACATTCCCAAACCGCTCTACACGGCGCTCACCGTTACCTCAATTGGTCTGCCGCTGCTTCTGTGGTGGGCAATCACGACCTTTGGCACGATTGACCCTAAGTTTTTGCCTTCACCAGCAAAGGTAATGGAAGCCTTTGGGCGGCTCTGGAGCACGCGCGAACTGCTCAAAGATACGGTGGCCAGCCTGTGGCGCGTGGGAGTCGGCTTTCTGCTGGCCTCTCTCTGCTCGATTCCAGTCGGCGTATTGATGGGCAGTTTTCCTAGTATTCGAGCCTTGCTAGAGCCGCTGTTCGGACTAATGCGCTATATGCCTGCCCCAGCGTTTATCCCGCTGCTGATTCTCTATTTGGGGATTGGTGAGGAGCCTAAAATCACGCTAATTTTTATCGGAGTGTTCTTCTTTAATTCGCTCATGGTCATGGACACCGTAAAATTTGTCCCCAAAGACCTGATTGAAGCCACCTATATGTTGGGCGGCAATCGCTGGGAAGCCCTAACGCAGGTGATTTTGCCGCATGTCCTACCGGGCATTATTGACGCCTGCCGGATCAACTTAGCGGCAGCATGGCAGCTTGTGATTGTCTCAGAGCTAATTGCGGCGAATGAAGGTCTGGGTCGGCGGATCAGCGTCGCTGGGCGCTTCTTAAGAACAGACGAGATTTTTGTGGGGCTGATCGTGATTGGCGTGATTGGTCTTTCATTTGACCTGCTGTTTCAATATTTGCTGCGCGTGAGCTGTAAGTGGGCTAGCCAGAAGCGATAGCGTTAGTTCTTTTATTTCTATCTAGCTCTTCATTTCATTCCTTATCCTATACTCCCCCCCAACCCTATGTTTCTGCAAATTAACAAGCTCAACAAGCATTTCGACACGAAGAAGGGTACGCTTGTCGTACTCAAAGATATTGACATGGCCATCCAGCAAGGCGAATTCATCTGCGCGGTGGGCGCTTCTGGCTCAGGCAAATCAACGCTGCTGCGTCAGATTGCCGGATTGGATGCTCCAACGACCGGTGAGGTGACGGTAGACGGTAAGCGGATTACCGGGCCGGGGCCAGATCGCGGTATGGTGTTTCAGCACTACACGCTATTTCCCTGGATGAACGTACAGGAAAACACGGAGTTTGGCCTGAAGCTGCAAGGCGTACCCAAAACTGAACGACGAGAGCAGGCCAGCTATTTTCTAGATGTGGTCGGCCTGACCCAGTTTGCCCAATCTTTGCCGCAGGAGCTGTCGGGGGGAATGAAACAGCGGGTCGCCATTGCCCGAGCGCTTGCCTCCGAACCCAAAGTTCTGCTGATGGATGAGCCGTTTGGGGCGCTTGACATCCACACTAAAGAATCTATGCATCAGTTCATGATCGATCTGTGGCAGCGAACCAACATCACGATTTTCATGATCACGCATGACGTTGAGGAAGCCGTATTTTTATCGAACCGCATCTATGCGCTCGGCGCTCGGCCCGGCACGGTGCGAAAGGAGATTCACGTCAATCTACCTGAGCGGAGTCACAGCGTCAAACGGCACTCGACGTTTCATGACTATCGAGACGAGCTGATGGATCTACTACGGGCACATGGGCAAGAGGCCGTTGCGGCTGTGGCCTAACTGCTTAGCGCTGGCTGGCAGTCGCTAGCCAGCGCTGAGAAAACAACTGCTGAAAAAAGACCGCCGCCTCCCAGGAAAGCGGCCTGCTGATCAGCGAGGAGAGATTGATATCTCCCCTGTTCTCTACTTCGTCTCAGTGAAGTCTGCGTCGATCACTTCGTCTTCGCCGCCCGTAGAACCCATGTCTTCCTCAGTGCCGCTAGGCGCTTCGGCTTCGCCTGCACCCTGATAGATGCTGCCGCCCAGCGTATAGAGAGCCTGCTGAAGTTCGGTGGTTTGCGACTTGATCTGCTCGTAGTCTTCCTGCGCTACGGCATCGCGCAGGGCTTAAATCTGCGTCTCCAGCTTCGCCTCTTCGGCGTATTGCTTTAATCTCAACTCCCACATCCTGACCAACACCCCTTCCTTGGCCCACAATTGAAAACGGTCATATACCGTGCTAGATGCGCCTAAGCATCGAGATAATGCTTTCCACAAAATGCTAGGCAATGATATCATTCGCGATTTTCAAGATGGCGTGGATGAACTAGGGCTTTCCATGGGTCTGAGGTTCAATGACCTAGTATTGCAACAGCGGGGCAATAATGCTGTGATCTTTGCCAATGGTGATCGGGTAGCTACATTGGTGGGAGTCGATGCAAACTCCATCACACCCTCCGATCTGGACTAGAACTAGCTAGGGGGCGATCAAGGGAGAACTGATCCCTCAAGGACTCACAAATTCCTCTCGCTATCCTTGTAGAGCGTGCGATCGCCTCTCCTGCCAACCCTTGCTGCTGCCACACCTCAAAAATTCTCTAACGCTTTGTAAAGAGCGCATCGAGATAGAACATCAGATCAACGGGGTGAAACGGAGTCGAATCGCGTGAGTCATCGGTTGCGGAGCTGGACGGAGTACTATGGTGACAAGGTGATGGAGACTGCCTATAGGGTGCACAATTATCGCTTAGAGCACCGGCAGTTAGCAGCCGGTTAAGGGGATGCAGCGAGAGAGAATGACAGGTTCGCCTCTTTTTTCTTCCCTCTACTATTTCCGATTAAGTCTATTATTCAACGCCCAAATAGCAAGGACAATCTAAAGCTAAATATCACCAACTAAATCACTAGGATATATTCCTTGTTCACTGGGAGTTTTACTGGGAGTTCCACTGGGAGCAAAGAACCTTCACGACAATTAGCAGCAGCAAGAAAGCGAAAAGACTCCGACAACTGCCGTATCTCTTTAAGGGTTGGCAGAGTCAGAGTCATTGATTTGTAGAGGCTCAAGGACTATCGAGCCTTGATGAACAGCATCCGTAATTTCCTAAGCGTTGCAGGTGCAGCCTGTGTGTCCGCAGCCCTGGCCAGCCGGATGACCGTTAGCGCAAGCTTCACCACAATAGGCTTTCCCCTCTTTCATCAGGGCATCAGATAGCGAAACCACGCATAGGCAAGATTCGCAGGCACATTTCATTTGAGTCACGGTAGACATAGGTCAACTCCTTTTAGTTCTAGAGATACTTTAACATATGAATAGCTATTCATATATAGATGGCTGGGAATCTTCATGGTCTCCAGGAATTGTGTTCCCCGCTAGCGCGCCGCCTGAAAGCGGGGAACTGCAATTGCGGCCAAAAACAACGCGAGCTGCACCACTACAATGCTGGGGCCAGACGGCAGATTAAACAGAGCTGAGAGCAGCATTCCGAAGATAGCGCTCAGAGCACCCAGCCCTGCGGACAGCAGCATATAGTGCGTAAAAGTCTGGCTCATCAGCCGAGCGGCACAGGCTGGAATTACCACAAATGCACTGACCAGCAATACTCCAATTGCTTTAATTGAGACGCCCACCACCAGCGACAGCAGCACAATAAACGCCGACCGCTGCGCTGAGACAGAAACTCCTCGCGCCTTGGCCAGCGGCTCGTGCAGCGTCAGCAGCATTTGGGTGCGGAGCGTGAGCCCCACGAACAGGATGCAAGCCAGCAGCAGGATACTGCTCAGCCACAGGTCAACTGCTCGCACGGCCAAAATATCGCCAAACAGCAGATTGTTCAGCCCGCCTTTGTACTGCCCAACAAAGCTGAGCGTGATCACTGCCAGCGCCAGCGAGGAGGAGTAAATAATATTCAGCAGCGCATCTGTCCAGAGGTTGGTTTTCTCCAGCAGATAGGTTACCCCAAGCCCAAAGAGCGCCGCGAAGGGCAGCACAATGACAGTAGGGTTGAGTCCTAGCAGCACAGCAAGGCTAATGCCCAATAGCGCCGAGTGCCCCAACGCATCACTAAAAAACGAGAGCTGTCGCAAAATTGTAAAACTGCCCAAGAGTCCGCCCATCAGGCCGGTGAAGATGCCGCCCAACAGCGCCCGCTGCATGAATGGATATTGAAACAGCTCAACAACGCGAGTGATTTCTGCGCTCAGTTCTTCCCCTATCAACATGTCTAATCCTTTGGCTCCTGGCGTTAATTTTCCGAATGCTGATGTCGATAGCGCACAAACTCCGAGCCATAGGCCGTCGCTAGATTATCCGGTGAAAGTACGAGATCTGGCCCACCCTGGCAAAGCAATCTCCGATTCAAGCACAACACCCGATCGCAGGTTTTCCGCACCATCTCGAGATCGTGCGAAATCTGCAAAATCGCCCAGCCCTGCTCTTGCTTCAGAGCGTGAAGCAGCTCATAAAAATCAGACTCGTTGCGGATATCTAGCCCCGCTGGCGCTTCATCGAGAATCAGCAGTCGACGCGGACGCACCAGACAGTAAGCCAGCAGCACCCGCTTGGTCTCCCCACCCGACAGCCCGCTAAGCGGCTGATGCATCAGGTGGGTTGCATCCACCTGAACCAGTGC
The DNA here is from genome assembly GCA_019359155.1 of Pegethrix bostrychoides GSE-TBD4-15B. Classification (GTDB taxonomy): domain Bacteria; phylum Cyanobacteriota; class Cyanobacteriia; order Elainellales; family Elainellaceae; genus Elainella; species Elainella bostrychoides. The sequence goes on along the minus strand of JAHHHV010000072.1, from coordinate 4,109 downwards.
CTGCCGGATTGCCAAGCGCCGCGCTCTGCCCCCGACCCAGGGCAAGCTGAGGCCGAGCTGATCCCAACCCAAGCCCACTAGTTCGGCCACCGTCATGGGCAGGCGGCGGTCAAATAGGAAATTTTGCGGCAGATAGGCAATCTGCTGGCGCACCGGCATCGGTAAAACGCCCGAACGGCTGAGCGATTGCCCCAGAATCGTCACCTCGCCACTCTGACGCGGCAAAATGCCCAAAACTGCCTGGATTAGCGTACTCTTGCCTGCACCATTGGGGCCAACGATTGCCATATCGGTTCCTTGCTCTAGCGAGAAGGAAACATCCTGCACTGCCTCATAAGTCCCTCGGTAGACCGTCAGCCCTTCTACCGCTAACACCGTTTCTCGCAATCTATTCCTCCTAAAACTCCGCTCGACGGGTTGAGCGCTCCAGGCAGCTACCCGAATTTCAGCCGAATTTCAGCCGAATTTCAGCCAAGATTGGCAAGCTCACGGCTGAGACTGATCGGCAAAGGCAGACTTTAGATTCTTCAGATTCTGGCGCATCAGCGTGAAATAGTAGTCGGGCTGCAAGGCATCTGCTCCACCTGTTTCTCCCGGATCAAAGACGCTCACCTGCACGTTGAGATCCTGAGCCACCGCCGCGAAAGCATCTTCGCCTGCCTGTGGCTCATTCAGGATCGTTTTGAGATTTGTGGACTGAACAGTATCCATAATTCGCTTCACATCTTCCGGAGCCGGATTTTCTTCGGGAATTTCCACTAAAAACTGAGCCTTGAGATTGTAGCTCTGAGCAAAGTAGGGGGCAAAGTCATGAAAAGCGACAAATGTTTTGCCTGAATAGGGCTGAAGCGTGGCGGCAATTTCGCTGTCTAGCGTCTTTAGCTTTTCGACATAGGCGGCTGCGTTGGCGGTGTAGACTTCTTTCCCTGAGGGATCAGCCGCAATCAGCCCATCTCGAATATTTTCGACCTGCTGCATGGCTCGCTTGGGATCAAGCCAAATATGCGGATTGAATTCGCCGTGCTCGTGGCCCGCCTCGGCTGCACCAGCGGCCTTCTCATCTGCCGCATGATCATGATCATGATCATGCCCCTCAATCTCCTCAGTCGCAATCGTCGCGATGCCTGCGCTGGAATCAATCACCTTCAAGGTCGAACTGCCAGCGTTCTTGACAAGATCATCTAGAAATTCTTCTAGCTCTAGCCCGTTCTCGACTAGCAAATCAGCTTCAGCTAGCTTCTGGGCATCTCCGGGCTTGGCCTGATAGTCATGCGGTCCCACGGTAGTGGGCAAAAGTTGAGTCACCTCTGCCCGATCACCTGCTACCGCTTTTGTAAATTGCGTCATCGGCGGAAATGTTGTGACAATCTTGAGCTGATCGGTAGAAGCTGGAGCAGCCTGCGATTGAGGAGACTCAGAGCTGGATGGAGCCGGAGTTGTGGCACAGCTTCCTAAGCTCACGGCAATTGCGGAAACAAGGGCAATCGAGCCAGAATGAGCAGCCTGACGGGCCAATTTGAGTAGGTTGAGTAGGTTAACTGACTGGTCAAAATAGCGCATTTTAAGTCATTCCTGGAATGAATTGGACAATTTAGCCGGGAAAAACAACGTTACTTTTGCAACATCAAAGCTACCTCTTTGGCAAAGTAGGTCAAGATTAAATCGGCTCCGGCTCGTTTCATACTGAGCAGCGTCTCTAGAATCACCTGCTTTTCATCAATCCAGCCCTGCTCAGCAGCCGCCTTGATCATGGCGTACTCACCACTGACGTTGTAGGCGGCAACCGGCAGATTTGTCTGTTGCTTGATGCGGTAGATGATGTCCAGATAGGCCAGCGCTGGTTTCACCATGACGATATCTGCGCCCTCGGCGATATCTAGCCCCACCTCTTTAATGGCCTCTCTGCCGTTGGCGGCATCCATTTGATAGGTTTTCTTGTCGCCAAATTTGGGAGCTGAGTCCAGCGCATCCCGGAACGGGCCGTAGTAGGCAGAGGCATATTTGGCGGAATAGGCCAGAATGCCCACATCAATCCAGCCTTCGGCGTCCAGCGCTTGGCGAATTGCCCCAATGCGACCGTCCATCATGTCAGAGGGTGCAACAAAATCAGCTCCAGCCTCAGCTTGAGCCAGCGCCTGTTTTACCAGCACCGCCACGGTTTCGTCGTTGAGAATTCTACCAGCCTGCACAATCCCGTCATGACCTTCGCTGCTGTAGGGATCGAGCGCGACATCGGTGATTAAAAGAATCTCAGGAACGGCTTGTTTAATCGCTCGAATCGCTCGCGGAATCAGCCCGTCGGGATTATAGCTCTCTGTGCCTGCATTATCTTTCTGATCGTGAGCAATCAGCGGAAACAGCGCGATTGCCCCAATTCCTAATTTGTACGCCTCTTGGACTTCCTGGAGCAGCAAATCCAGCGTCAACCGATAGCATCCCGGCATTGAAGCCACCGCTTGCCGTTGGGTTTTCCCTTCCATCACAAACAGCGGGTAGATCAAATCATGGACGGCCAGAGTCGTTTCGCGCACCATGCGCCGCAACGCTTCAGTTCGCCGCAGCCGCCGAGGTCGATGGATGAGCGGCTGATCTACCGGCGGGTTAACTGCTTGTCCTTCAGCTTGTCCTTCAGTCAGTATCATAGATATAATGATAATCATTATCAGTCAATAAATTGTATCGCAATGTCTGTAGATTCTGACGATTGCCTTCACAAATCTCGTCAAATGCCCCGCCTCACCCGCCAGCAGCGGACCGTGTTAGAAGTTTTGCAGCAGCTGGCTCAGCCCATATCAGCCCAGAGCTTATACAAAACGCTGCGTCAAGATCATCGCTCAATCGGTCTGGCGACGGTCTATCGCTCGCTGGAAGTTCTCAAATTGCAAGGGCTGGTTCAGAGCCGCATCAATAGACAAGGGGAATCGCTTTACAGCTTGGTGCAGCAGGATCAGCATTACCTGACCTGTCTAAAATGTGGCCAATCTACACCGTTGGATAGTTGCCCGGTGAAGCATTTGGAGCGCCAACTTCAGCAATCTGCATCATTTACGATCTACTATCACTCGTTGGAGTTTTTTGGCCTTTGTCAGCCCTGTGCATTGCTTGACTAGGCTTGACTAGGCTTGACTAGATCGGAAGGCTGACTGCTCCACCTGAAAGCCTTTGGCGGCTCCATAGCGCAGAGTTCGAAACTCAATCGGGTGATCACTTGCTCACTGTCGGCAGTTGGCGCAATTACATCGCCGAGAATATACAGAGCCTCAACGGATGACCGTTGAATATCTGCCAATACCGCTGCATCGGCTGCTAAATTGCCTTCAATTCGGCTCAAAATTGCCCAATGAGTGATCCTGGATGCACTACAAACAGTTGTAAATTTTGAATCACTGCAACTACGCTGCAAACGCGAACCAGCCTGCGAAAGTAAAGGCCGTATAGAAACGGGTTATGTTAGTGAAACCCGCTTGAGCTAGCAACTCCAGGGTGCGTTCATCTGGAATACATTGAATATGTTGCCACATTCCATCAGCAAGCTCATTGAGTCGCTGTGATGCCATCCCTGCCATTTGTGCTCGTTTCTGCCATCCGTCAACCAACCGCTTAAACACTTCTGATTGCTTATCTCCCTGTGAGTCTACTAATACAAACGGGCTACCCGGCTGGAGACGAGCTGCGATTGCCTTGAGGTAATCCAGCTTGGTGCCATCATCGGGTAGAAAATGCATCACGAGTAGGCTTGTCGCAGCACTGTATGGGTATATCGGCAGTTCTTGCACGACTCCATTGTGCAGCCTGACGCGATGCTCAATCCCTAACGACTCAACCTTTGATTGAGCCACTGTCAGCATTTTTTGGGATGGGTCAACCCCCGTAAATTGCCAGGTTGGATCAGTTTGACTCAAGGCGCTGATCTCATTACCGCCGCCTGCTCCAACCACAAGAATATGAGCATCATCCGTCAAATAGAGTCGGAATACAGCCGTCGGCGTTGCTGAAAGGCTAATGATTTATACGGGCAAAGGCACTGTTCGATACCTCAAGTAGTGCAACAACAACCGCAACGAACACTTCAACATCTCAACTGACTTGGAGTAACACAATGTCTTGCG
>JAHHHV010000071.1 GCA_019359155.1 Pegethrix bostrychoides GSE-TBD4-15B | reverse complement strand
AGGACAGGTAGATCGGGCGCTCGGGCTGTATCAACAGTCGCTGGAGCTGTATGAATCAATCGGGAATGTGCAAGGCAAAGCCACCACGCTGCACAACATGGCCGGTATCTATGCCCAGCAAGGACAGGTAGATCGGGCGCTCGGGCTGTATCAACAGTCGCTGGAGCTGAAAGAATCAATCGGGGATGTGCAAGGCAAAGCCACCACGCTGCACAACATGGCCGGTATCTATGCCGATCAAGGACAGGTAGATCGGGCGCTCGGGCTGTATCAACAGTCGCTGGAGCTGAAAGAATCAATCGGGGATGTGAAAGGCAAAGCCGCCACGCTGAACAATATGTCTTATCTTGCTTTTCAGCAGGGAGATCAAGCTAGAGCTGTTGAGCTTTTAAGGCAAACTGCACAAACGCTGGCTGAAATCTATGCCTATCCCAATTTGATTACAGTTTTAGGAAACTTAGGTGAAGCAATTGAGAATGATAAGCTAAATTATCTGGCTCAGGCGCTGTGGCTGTCGCTGCGTATTCAGGATGGATTCACAAATCGGGTCAGTCTGGTTCACCGCCTTTTCCAAAACGTTCCCCAAGCCGACGCACTAGAGCCACTGCTGGCCGCTCTTGCCCTGCTGCTCTGCAATGGCGCAGACGATCAAACGCCTGATCTTGAGCAGTGGCGAGAACGTGCAGTGAATATGCTGGCATACGCTGCAAAGAGTCAAGGCGTTGACCTTGAAACTGGCGAACAGCTCCAAGCCTGGATGACGCAAAATCAACTCACCGACCCCAATGTATTTCTGCCACCGCTCTATCAGGCGCTAGAAGCAATGGTGGGCGAGCGGTGGCTGTTTAATCGGCAGGCAGTTTGATCGGCGGGCAGTGGTCGTGAGCGCTCAAAATTTGGTTGCAGTTTTTCAAATTTACGCTTGTGCAAACCCTAGTTTTGCCCTATGCTTTTCCAACTGGTGGTCAAACGCCAGTGCAACCTGGGCTTGAGGCGAGGTCGCTGACTAGAAGTGCTTCCAACACAACTAGCCAGCTAACTTAACTCCGTGAGGGCATCACGGGGCTAGGCTGTGTCGATTTTCGCACACCTTGTTCATGAAAGTGGTTGAGTGAATCCCGCTGCTTCAAGCCCTCCAACCTACAAAAATGAGGCCAAATCCATGTCTACAGAGTTCAACGAACTGCTGCAAAATCCGCATAGCGATAGTTTGCAAATCTGGCTAGTCGGCAGCAGAGAGCAGATCATCCACACAATCAACGAGTTTCAGGTCAAGCAAGTCATCCTCGACCGCAGCCAGTTTAGTCCGCTCATTCCCGCACCCCTCGCACCCGGCAAATACATGGCGCTGCTGATGCGGTAAATCCCGATCCCCCTTTTCTTGCTTGCCGCAGGCGCTAATCCCCCTACCCTTCGGGAAGGCTACGCCTAGAAAAAGGGGGACTCCAAACCGCTTCTAACTCCTTCTAACTCCAGTTCCCCCTTTTAAGGGGGCTAGGGGGATCCGCTCAACATAACCCAGCCGCCAAACCGCTCACAGAAGCTAAGGCGCACCCGGATTCAGCCATTGCGTGAAGGTAAAGTTGACGATCAGCAGATCTTCGGGGGCGTTCTGCGGCAGCGGCGCAAAGGGTGCAGCAGCGCGAACCGCCCGAAGCGCCGCCTGATCAGCAACCTCGTTGCCAGAGCGCTCCAGCACTTGCAGCGCAACCAGCTGACCCTGACGATCCACCCGAAACTGAACGCGAGTGCGGCTAGTTGCGCTCACCGACACCTGCGACCAGTTAAGCTCAACCGAGCGATTTAAGATCGCCAAGTACCCACCCCAAACGTCATCCTGCGCTGCGTCTATGCCCGCCCCAATCGCCGTGCGATCAGGGTTAAGCGGCGCTGCACCCCCGCGTTCCAGCGAAACAGAGTGGTTGCCAAGCTGAGTCGCACCGCCTGCCGCAGCCGCATTGGGAGCAGCCGAATTAGAGGCCGAATTAGAGACAGCTCGACGAGGGGCAGGACGAGCCGGACTGGAAGTAGCCGGACTGGAAGTAGCCGGACTGGGAGCAGCCAGACTCGGCAAAGGCTGCGGAACAGGGCGAGTCGAGCGCGCAATGGCTGTAGAGGGCTGAGACTCTGCTGTGGGTGGAGCTGGAGCCGGAGCCGGAGCCGGAGCCGGGACAGGCGATGCAGGCTGAGCCGCCGACTGCGAAGGCGCTGAACGCACCGCAGGCGAGTTTAAGGACGAGTTTGGAGGCGAGTTTAGAGGCAGATTTGAAGGCGAGTCTGGACGCGGCGCAGACTGAACCGGGCGATCTGGATTGCGAGTGCCGCCTGCGGTAGAGTTCGTCTGAGCCTGCCTGGGCGAGTTGGAAGGCGGTTTGCGCGGAGTTTGCGGATCAACGTAGACAAACTCTAACGGCGTAGGATCGGCCACCTGTGGCTTCAGCAGCAACGGCTGCCAGAACGCTACGGTTGCAGCGCCCAGCAAATGCAGCCCGACCGCCAAACCCAAATACCCCCAGAGTCGATGGCTCTGACGGTGGGCAAGCTCAGCGCGGTAGATTTGAACTCGGCTCATGGAATGCGGCTCATGGAATGCGGCTCATGGAATGTTCAGAACTCCGGCGCGGCACTGCGGCGGCCAAAAACAAGCCTCTACAAACAGCCGCCGCTTTGGATTATGATGAAACTTATCACAATTCTCAAGTATGGTCGTTTTTACGAAGTTAGCGAACTATGGATATCTTGACGCTGGGCTGGGTTTCACTGCTGTCGGTTTTCACCTTCTCAATTGCGATGGTCATTTGGGGTCGCAACGGCTTCTAACCGTTCAGTAGCCCCCCAGAAGTTGCTATGGCTGAAAGTACCTACCTGACTATTTTATCGATGCTGGCCGTGGGTCTGCTAATCGCCGTCACTGGCGGTGTGGCCTACCTGACCACCGTTGAATGGCGAGATCGGCGGCGCATCGAGCGCGAAAACCGGGAGAATCGTAAGCGGTAAAGCGCTGGAATTTCTGAAAAAGGCGCAGGGAGCATTCTACCCTGCGCCTTTTTCAAGCTGATTTTTCAGCGAGTTTTTACGGGATTAGATTTACCTGTTGGTTCAATTTACCTGTTGGTTCAATTTACTTAGAGCGGCTCGGCTCTTCCACTAGCTCAGTGCTGACCTCGTTGAGCTGACGGCGCTTTAGCTCAACAGACTCAGAGCGCGGCAGCAGGTCAAAGGCTTCGCGAAACACATCGTCAAGCTGCTCATAGGCAACCGATCCCGTGGCATCCAGCATCACCTTGCCAGCGCGATCCAGAATCACCGTCTGCGGCACGTAGCCTTTGTAGTAGTAGCCCGGTTCATTGGGATCATAGCTGGCCTTTTCTGGAATCATATCGACGCTGACCGCGATAAAATCAGCCGCCCAGCCGTAAGGTTCATCCAGCCGCGAAATGATGGTGGCGTAGCTTTTGCAGTCGCTGCTGTCGTCGATGTAGAAAAACAGCAGCGTTGGGCGTCCTCGCTGGCGCGACTCAGTCATGCTCACCTTAGGCGGCACAAGCGAGCCGTTTCCGGCATAGAGCGGAAAGATATTGCCATCAAAGTGGTCGTCGGTGAGTCCCGCCAGCGCAGGCGATGCGCCCCCCAGCAGAGTGATGCCGAGCAGCAGGGCGAGCAGCAGGCCACTCAGCATTCGGGAAAATCCTTGCTTAATTCGTTTCATCCGATGACTGCCTAGTTCTGTTCGGTTCATTTTCCCTGTTACCTTCCCTGTCACAAATCGCATCACAAATCGCATCGCTACCAGCTATCCACCATAGTTGATTTTTGCTCACCCTGGAAGGCTAGCGCTGGCGGTCGCGTCCGGTGCGGGTATCTTGCCAGACGTTGCCCAGCCCTTTCAAAACGCCTTTGCCCACCAGCCCAATGCCGCGCCCCACCAGCTCTGTCAGCACATAGACAAAGCTGTTGCCCATAAACGACAGCACCGAGCGCAGCCGGGGAGCAACGGCATCACGGGTTTCGAGCACCAGTGTCACGGCATAGGGCAAGCCCGTCAGACTAGAGAGTTCGGTGGTGCGCGGCGCGTAGATCAGCGTCTGGCGAATCCCACGTCCGGTCAGCGTGAACAGCCGATACTGGCTTTCAAAAATGTTTTTAGGTTCGCGGTAGAGCCGCTCTAGCCGATAGCGCCAGGATAGATTGTTGCGAAACCGTTCGATCTCGCGGCTGGAAAGCAAGCGGCGATCGTAGAAGCTGGTTTTAATCGTCTCAACGTTGGCAAAATGGTTCAGCAAGGGTTGCATGACAGCGTTGGCAAGCTGAATCACCAGATTCTCCAGCAGCAGCTCGGCGCGAGCCAAGGACTCAGGATTGCCCGAGGCATAAGCTTGACTGTCAACCGAAAGCGGGATCCGAAACAGCAAATGCTGTAGCACTTCAATCACGCCCGGAATTTTGGTGAGAATCTCAGCCTGCACAACCACCGCATCGCGCAGCAGCACTTCGATGACTTCAACATCCGTCTCGCCGCTGTAGGTTCTCAGCCGCACCGTATAGTACTTGCCAAAAAAATCGATCAGCATCGCCTGCCAGAGATCCAGCAAAATCAGATCGCGTTTGTCGGGCAGCTGGCTGGGTTCAAGCTGCGAGTAACGCAGTTCGCTGAGCAGATCCTCAAGCTTGCGAACGGCCAGGTAGAGCAGCTCACGTTTTTTGTCTTCGCGCAGGATATCAATCTCCAGCGGCAGCTCGGTCAGATTGCTCAGTCCAGCCTGGAGCTTGGTGATCAGCGCATCAAAGGCGAGTTCCTGCACTTTGTCTGGGGACTGCTGGACTTCCACAATCCTGTTGGCGCTAGCGCGGACGAGCTGCCCCGGTTCAGGTAGATCGGTCTGTCTAGGCTGCTGACCAGACTGTTGACCAGACGGCTGACTAGACTGGCGACCCGATGGCTGAGTGACGGGCGCTGAGACGGCAGCAGGCGGACGAACAGACGGCTCAGCTTCCAGACTCGGCGTGGCCAGCAACCCCTGAACCAGCCAGCGGGCGGCGCGTAGCTCTCGCGATTTGCCTGCTAGAACGGCCCGATCCAGCAGCGACAGATCAAGGTTTTGGAGTTCAGCATTCACGTCACTCAGTACTGCTTCAATTTGCTGAATGCCGGACAGTCTCAGCCTGCGACGGAATGGCGCGAGCCGCAGACGGGCAGATTGGCTGAAAACAGGCCGAGCTGCCGTCGATGCAGCCGTCGGTGCCTGAGCATTCTGCCAGCTGATGTCCCAGTCAGATTGTCCCGCTGCAATCCGTCGTATAGCTGCGGCAAGTTCAGCTGGCTCCAGACTTTTAGCGCAGTAGCCATCTGCTCCCGACTGCCGCGCCGCCGCCAAGATCACGGGCTCTGGGGCAGCGCTCAGGCATAGAATTGGCAGAGCCGGATAGCGAGACTTGAGCAGACGGCAGAGGTTCAGCCCCTGAATCTGACTGGGATTCAGCCGCCCTAACCCGACATCCAGCAGAACGAGATTCACTGGCTGGCTGCGTTCCAAAGCAGCCGCGCTCGCCCCAAACTGCCGATCGAGCAGTTCTAGGGCTGCTTCACCGCTTTCCACCTCTGCCACCAGCGAAATGTCGGGCGATTGATTCAGCCAAACGCTCATCCCTAGCCGAAACAGCGGATCTTCGTCAATCAGCAGCAGCCGCAAGTCTGGAGGCAACGAAACACTCATAGCAGTGACAGGGTGCAAAAGAGACGAAAGAACTGTCCTTGACACCCCATAGTATGATGATGAGCCAAAATTGCAGCCCCAAATCTTAGATCAATCTAGGGTCGAGGCGGCAATGGATCAACGGGCGGCAGCGGATCGGCAGATGGCGGCGCGGCAGGCTGATCGCGCTCCGAATCTGGTGGCGGGCTGTAGGGCGGATCGTAAGGCGGGTTGATCGGCTGATAGGTGCCCGGTGCAGGCACGGTTTGAATTTCAGTTGGCAGCCAGGGGTTAGAGCTGGGCTGAGATTGCGGCGAGACTCTCGTCTCAGGCGAGGGCGAAGCAGGCAGCGGATCGCTGTAGCCGCGCTCTGATTGGCTGTCGCTGCCTGCACCACTATCTGCACCACTGCCTGCACCATTAGGCGAAAGGTAGCTCTCAAACGGATCTATAGACGGATCTGTAGGGAGTCCAGTCGGTTCTCCAAACAGGCTGTTGTCGGACGGTTCAGGCTGGGGCGAGGGCTGGGGCGGATTCAGCTGGGTTTCCCACTGCCGGATCGAACTCTGGGCGCGGCTGGAAAGAGCGCGCCCGGAGCCAATTCGAGATGCCGTGCGAATCGCCGCGCTGAGCTGACCTGAGGCCGCCTGCGCCATCGCCTGATCCAAGATGGGCTGGTCTTGGGCCGTCTGGATGTCCACCACCTGCTGGTAGCGCCAGTCGGCAATTGCGTTTTGGGCGTTCCGGTAGAGGGCGCGGCCTGCACCAATCTGGCTGGCGGTCTGGATGGCTTGCTCCAGCTTGCCCTGCTGCGCCAAGTCGGTAGCCTGCTCTAGCTTAGGCCGATCTTCGAGCGTCTGAATTTGAACACGCCAGCTGGCAATCAAAGTCTGGGACTGCTGACGCAGGGCGCGGCCTAGCGGAATCTGGCTGGCTGCTGCAATAGCGGCCTTAAACGACTCGATCGTGCCGCCTTTAGCCAGCCGCATGGCTCGATTGACAATCGGCTGATCCTCAACGCGCTGGGCTTCCTGCTGCCAGTGAGCAATCAGCGTTTGAGCCTGCAAGCGGCGAGGTGCTTGGGCAGAGATCTGCTGAGCCTGCTGCACGGCTAGCCCCAGCATGGCCGGATGCTCAAATCTCGCCGTGGCGCTGGCATATTTGAGCTGGATCAAATTATCCATCTGCGCTTGCCAGCTCTTTTTAAGCAGCTGTGCCTGATTGCGAAATGGGCTATCTGGCTTGACATGATCCATAGCTGCAATCGCTTCAGCTAGATTAATCATGTTGCCTGCTGTCGGCAGCCAGCGGTCTGAGAGTGCCGGATTGGCAAGCCTGTAAGCATGGCTAAATCGGTAGAGATCTTCGATTTCCGGCTGACTGACCACCTTTGGATCAAGGCGCAGCGTCGCAATTGCTCCCAAGCGATCGCCCTTGATCCACTTTTGATTGCCCGCTTCTACCAGCTTCCGGCTCCATTGCCTGAGGCTATCTTTGGCTGCTGCTGCCGCATAAGTCTGGCTGGGTATCTGCTGAGCTAGCGAAATGGCTGCTCCCATCTGCTGAGCGTTGATGGCCATTTTTTGGACGCGGCTGAGCGTTTGCCAAGCCTGCTTCTCAACGCCGAGCCGCTGCGCCAAAGCATCAGCCCCGTGCTCCAGTTCCCAATAGTCCCGCTCGAAGGCAGCCAGCAGCACGATATAGTCTGAGACAGCGTTCCAGTCTTTTTGCTTCAGGGCCTCCTGTGCCTTGGCGTTCAGGTTGGTTGCCCGCTGTGAATATTTACGCCAGCGCCCCAGCGCCTTCTGGGCATCTTGATAGATTGGGGTTGTGCTGGGAAGGTGACTGAGGGCCGCCTCTGCGCCTTTGAGATCGCCTCGCACCACGCGCTGGGTCGAAATCGTCAAGACTTGATCTGACCACTCTGTGATCAGGCGCTGTGCTTCGCCATGCAGCGGGTGGTCGTCTGGCCACTGCTTCAGCAGATCGATTCCAGCAATCAGCTTGGCCATCTCACCAGACTGGGCTGCCTCCTGAGCGCAGTAGAGTCGCTCCATATCCAGAGATAGCTGTTCTGGATGCTTGCAGTTGACCTGGGGCGGCAGACTCACCAGCCAGACGAGCGCAGCGGTGCCCATGCCGCCTAAAACAGCAAAAGCGGAGAACCAAACCAGCGGCCAGTGCCAACGCTGATTGGCTAGGGGATTGGCAGCTGGCTGGGCGGCTGGGGGATTGGCCGCTGGCGGATTGACTGGCGGCTTGAGCACGGGATCGCGCTCGACGGCTGACGCTGCTGATTCGCTGAAGCCTTCCACCTGCATATTGGGCTGGAGATTGGACTGCATCTTAGCCGTAGGCTGCCGCATGGGCAGCTTCAGCCAGCGTTTAGCAGGCTTTGATTGGGTAGGTTCAAGCTGGTTATCTCGCAGGGATGGTTTCGCCATAACACCTTTGCTTATGCAATGCTGAAAATCATTCGCTCAAAATTGCGTTTAAAACTGGAACAGCAGTTCTATGGGACAGCTTCTGCTGGACATTATGGCGCAGATAAGCGGTGTAAACGATATACGCCTGACAGTCTTACCCGGAACCTGACCTAACAGTCTGAGCAGCCGGCAAGCGTTCAAGATGCTGTGATTAGTTTATCGGATCAATTTCCTCTCAGGCTTTCTCTAGCTTTGTACAGAATTCTAAGGATTGACTCTAGGCCGAGCTAGATGAAAACCCATAGGATACTCAAACCCAGAAACTTTGACCAAAAGTCATGTGAGGAGACTGCGACCTGCGACCAAATCGTCCTGCGAACTAGACAGGAAACCTAAAAAGCAAGGTTATGTAGTTTAAATAGCAGCAAATCGCCGAAAACTCAACTCTTTGCCCCAACTCACCCAACTTCGGCTTGCAGCTACCTCTGATCTAGACCAGAGTCAGGGCAAGGGATCTGCTGAGTCAACAGGGCTTTCAGAATCCACCGAATTATCGCCCGAACTATCGCCCGAATCGCCACCCGAACTATCGCCCAGATCGACAGCTTCGGGGCTAGAGTCTGGAGCACTGGTTTCTGGTACAGGCAGCTTTGGATCGCCGTCGCGCTCACGCAGCCAAGCCCCAATCAAAGACTGAGCCTCTAGATAAAGCGGTCGTCCCGGCGAGATCTGATCCGCCGCCGCGATGCCACCCGTCAGGTCGCCGCTGCCTGCCGCATTTCGCGCCTGATCTAAAATCGCTTGATCCTCGGCCAGCAGTGCCGCTCGAATTTTCTCCTTCCAGGTTTCAATGGCCGCCTGCGCTGAGGCATAGAGCGCTCGCTCTGGCCGAATCTCAGCAGCTTTGCCAATCGCCTCGTCCAGCTTGTTGGCCTTGGCTAGCCGCTGCGCCTGATCCAAAATTGGCTGGTCTTCTAGGCGCTCAATCTGCTGCTGCCAGCTCACGACCTGCTGCTGCGCCTGCAACCAGATGGCTCGACCGCTTGGGATGACTTTGGCTTGCTCAATCGCCAGCTGGAGCGCCGATACGGTTTGCGGGGCGGCAAACTGCTGCGCCAGCCGTAGATAGGGCATGTCTTCGAGCTGCTCAATCTGCTGCTGCCAGAGCGCAGCAAGCTGCTCTGCCTGCTGAGAGCGCGGTCGGTCGGCTGGAATCCGACCCGCCTGCTGAATCGCAAATTCCAGCGCGGGCTTCTGCCCCAGATCTGCGGTCATCTGGGCAATTTGCAGCTGCTGCATGTCTTGGAGCTGTCCCTGCCAGTCTTGCAACTTCAGCTGAGCGGCGACGTAAACCGGACTGTCTGGCGTGATTTGCTGCACTGCGGTGGTCGCCTCCATCAGGCTCCAGATCTGCCGCCAGCCCAGCTTGCCGATGATGGCGCTCTCTGGGCTATTTTCTGCTACGAGCTTGTGAGCATGACTGAGCTTGACGAGATCAACGGCTTCTGCGGCCAGATCCAAGTTCATCGGCACCTGAGCCGCCATCTGCATTGCCCCAGCCTGATCGCCGTCCTGCCAGTGCTGAAGCGCAATCTTGAGCAGATCTTGGCTCCAGCTTGTGATCAGAGTCTGAGCCTCTTCCCAGGCAGCAGTTTTGGGGGAGACGTTTTGCAGCAGGATAATCGCATCTCCCATTTCGTAGGGCACGAGCTTGGTAGCCAGCTTTTTGGCCTGCTTCAGCGACTCCTGCGAGGATTTCTGCATCGAAATCTGCTTTGAGAGGCTGTCGGCTTGGGTGAGCCGCCAATAGTCGTGATCGAGATAGCCCAGCTCGGTGACTTGATCAAATGCCGCCTTCCAGTTCTGCTGGTTCATGGCCTCAATGGCTTTGGCTGAGATAGCTTCGCCTTGCTGCCACTGGCTCTGCCATTCGCTCAGGGTTTTCTGGGCTTCGGCATAGGCAGGGCTGGAGGCTGGGATTTTGCTGATGGCTTCGGCTGCGCCTTTGAAGTCATTGTGATCCATCATCTTGTCGCGCGCTGCTAGCGTCACCAGCCGAGACCATTTGGCTAGCGCCTGCTGTGAGTTGTGGTAGAGCGGATGGCTGGGCGACCAGTCTTTGACCAGATTCATGCCGCTGACCAGATCGTCTAGCTTGCCAGAACGCGCCATTTCCTGAGCGCAGTAGAGCCGATTGGCATCGGGTGAAAGCGGCGTAATGCTCTGGCAGTCGGGCAGCGGCGGCAGTCCAGCCAGCCAGAGATAAGCTCCCAGTCCAGTTCCAGCAAACAGCCCCATCGTGCCGATCCAGACAAAGTGCCATCGCCAGTTCTCTTTAAATTGCCGCAGCGCTTGAGCTGAGACGGTTCTGGTGATCTGTCTGACCGCTCTATTCGCCGCTCGGCGGCTGGCGGGTTGCGGCAGCGGCGGACTGGCGGGAGGCCGAGCAGGTTTGACGACTGGGACAAAGGCATCTGCTGGAGCAGCTGCTTCTGGCTGTTCGACCTGTCCTCGACGCGCTAGACGACGCTGAGCCAGATCATCAGGAGGTTCAAACGCTGGACTGGCGCTGGATGAGTTGATTTGTCTGACCATAGGCTCCGCCTGTATCTCTCTTCAGGGTAAATGTCCTGATCTGGCTCGACCGTTTGCAAGGCAAACTCGCAAAGCAAATTCGCGAAACAAAATAGCCTGACCCTTTGGATAGTCAAGCTTAGTCGCAAATCAAAAATCCGCACCAAATCATCTCGGCAAAAATTGGGGATCAAAAAAGCAGGCGCTCAGACCTGCTTTCGTGGCTTATTTGATGTGGATTGCCTAGTTCTTAAAGCGCAGCCTCCGGTGCTTCTGTCGCTCGATGCCCGTAGAAATTGATCGAGTAGCTGGTGACTTTGATGCCCGTCTGCTGTTCGATTTGGTGCAGCAGCTCTGCGGGTAGCTCAATATGCACGTCCATGATCTTGTGGGTGTCGAGGCAGTTGACGTGGCTATGCGGATCGCTGATGTTGCCATAGAGCCGCCCGTCGGCGCGATCGACGCATTCAATCACGCCCTGAGCCGAGAGCGCCTCTAAGTTTTGGTAAACCGAGGTATGGCCAATTTCTTTGCCCTGCTGGTTCAGCCGATCGTAGATTTCGCGGGCTGAGAGGTGGTCTTGTTCCTGCCAGAGCAGCTCCAAAATGAAGCGCCGCTGCTTGCTCAGACGCATTCCGAGCATCTGACAATGTTCGATCGCATCTTCGAGGGATTGAATGGGCTTTCTGGCCGCAGCTTCCGTAACCATTGCTGCCTTCCTTCCTGAACTTAGGGGTCACAAACGTGAAATCGATCTTTTCTTTATCTTAGCGATTGCGCTGGCTCTGCGTTTGATACAGCAGCCCTTCGCTAAAACAAACTCACTACAACTTTAACTTAGTTGTTTTTAGAATGTCTAGATTTTGCTGCTTTGCAGGGCTGATCGGCAAAAATTCACTATTTTTAATAACTCCAGTAGATTGCGTTGGTTTGGGGAGCTGCGTCCGCTGCAATTCTGGATCAGCGCCTATTCTGCGTCAAACTCAGCTGGTTTTACGGCGCGAAGGCTAACGAATCATAGTTTTGTCTTTTGTTCGCAATTAATGTAACCACTAACTCAAAACCGCAGATTTGAGGATTATTCGGCTTGGGCGCTATTCTGAACTAATTATTTTGTTTCTTTTAGCGTTTCTTAACTAGCAGCATTGCTTTACAACCTATTTGATTGTTTCAATCCTGCCCGTTTTACGCGAAATTCCACAATAATGCTGTTAGAGAACGAGCTTTGACAGAATCAACAGAATCATTTGTCCGGCGCTGGCTCAAACAGCCCAACCGAGACAACATTACCGGAGAGGTTTTAACGTGAAATTAGCCGTTTATGGAAAAGGTGGCATTGGCAAGTCCACCACTAGCTGCAACATTTCAGTGGCGCTCGCCCGACGCGGCAAGAAGGTTTTGCAAATCGGCTGTGACCCGAAGCATGACAGCACCTTTACCCTGACGGGCTTTTTGATCCCGACGATCATCGACACGCTGCAAGAGAAAAACTATCACTACGAAGATGTTTGGCCGGAAGACGTGATCTATAAAGGCTACGGCGGCGTGGATTGCGTGGAGGCCGGTGGCCCGCCCGCAGGCGCTGGCTGCGGTGGCTACGTGGTGGGCGAAACCGTGAAGCTGCTCAAAGAGCTGAATGCTTTTGATGAGTACGACGTGATTTTGTTTGACGTGCTGGGCGATGTGGTCTGCGGGGGCTTTGCGGCTCCGCTCAACTATGCCGACTACTGCATGATTGTCACCGACAACGGCTTTGACGCGCTGTTTGCGGCCAACCGGATTGCGGCCTCGGTACGCGAGAAGGCGCGGACGCATCCGCTGCGGCTGGCGGGCTTGATTGGCAACCGCACCTCGAAGCGCGACCTAATCGACAAATATATTGAGTCGGTGCCGATGCCGGTGCTGGAAATCCTGCCGCTGATTGAAGATATTCGTGTCTCGCGGGTCAAGGGCAAAACGCTGTTTGAAATGGCCGAAACTGATCCGTCGCTGGCCTACGTCTGCGACTACTATCTGAACATCGCCGACCAGATCTTGGCGCGTCCCGAAGGCGTGGTGCCCAATGACTCGCCCGACCGCGAGCTGTTCAGCCTGCTGTCTGACTTCTACCTCAACCCGCCGGAAGTCCAGCCCCGCGCCGAAACGCAGGATCTAATGATGGTCTAGCCTGATGGTCTAGCCTGATGGTCTGGATTAGCAGTGAGTGACTTTCGAGACGGCTGTTTGAGCCATTTGAGTGCATGATTGAACTCGGACTCAAAGACTCACTCAAGACTCACTGCCCTCATGGACGTTGAACATCTGCGTAAAGCGCTCAAACTCACCTGGCTCAACTACTACCGCGCCAATCGCGCATGGCTGGTGCGGTTGGGGATCTGGGTGAACTACGAAGAAGCCCGTCGGCCTTCGGCTAGTTTTATTCTCGGCACGCTGTCGGTGGCAGAACCAGATCTGATTCAGCTCTTGCCGCTGGTTGTCGATCTCAATTCCAACCCCGATCGAATTGTGATGGCGTTGGGACTCAACTTTAATCCCGAAGATGAACTGGAGGCGCTGGAAAAATCGATGCGAGCCGAGCAAAGAGCCATGCCATCCCCGCCCAAAATGTTGCCTAGCACTCAGCAATCGCCGTTTGAACCAGAGCTGATTCCGGTTGCTCAGCCTGCCATGCAGCCCATTACTCAGCCCGTTACCCAGCCCGTTACCCAGCCAATTGTTCAAGGTGCTGAACCCGTAAAATCCAGCAAGTCAGCCAATCGGCACTCAACCCGCTCGACCACTCAGCAACCTAAACAGCCCGCCAAACAGCCCGCCAAGCAGCCCACCAAACCTGATCGCCGGACGCTCGATACCGCTCAACTCGGCTCCCAAGAGCTACCTGATCGAATTTAAGAGGAACTTAACCGATGACACTCGCTGAAAGCCAGCCCTCCGCGCTCAACTTTGAATGCGAAACAGGCAACTACCACACCTTTTGCCCAATTAGCTGTGTCGCATGGCTCTATCAAAAAATTGAAGACAGCTTTTTCCTCGTGATTGGCACTAAGACCTGCGGCTACTTCCTGCAAAACGCCATGGGCGTGATGATCTTTGCTGAGCCGCGCTATGCGATGGCCGAACTCGAAGAAGGTGATATCTCCGCCCAGCTCAACGACTACGCCGAGCTGAAGCGCCTCTGCGACCAGATTAAGCGCGACCGCAACCCCTCAGTTATTGTCTGGATTGGCACCTGCACCACCGAAATCATCAAAATGGATCTCGAAGGGCTGGCTCCGCGCCTAGAGTCCGAAATCGGCATCCCGATTGTGGTCGCCCGCGCCAACGGACTCGACTATGCCTTTACGCAGGGCGAAGATACCGTGCTGGCAGCAATGGCTGGACGTTGCCCGACCAAAGCCCCCGAAGCCGAAACGGCTCAAGCTAAAGAAGACCGCAGCGGCATCCAAAAACTGCTCAACTTTGGCCGCAAAAAAGAAGAGATTCAGCAAGAAGCCTCCGAGTACGCCGAGCATCCGCCGCTGGTGCTGTTTGGCTCATTGCCCGATCCGGTTGTGACCAACCTGACGCTAGAGCTGAAAAAGCAGGGTATCAAAATCGACGGCTGGCTGCCCGCCAAGCGCTTTACCGAGCTGCCGGTCTTGGAAGAAGGCTACTACGTGTCGGGCGTGAATCCGTTCTTGTCGCGCACAGCCAGCACCCTGATGCGCCGCCGTAAGTGTAAGCTGATTGGCGCACCTTTCCCGATTGGCCCCGACGGCACCCGCGCCTGGATTGAAAAAATCTGTTCCGTGTTCAACATTGAACCCCAAGGGTTAGCCGAGCGCGAAGCCCAGATTTGGGAGAGCATGGAAGACTACGTGAAGCTGGTGCGCGGCAAGTCGGCCTTCTTCATGGGCGACAACCTGCTGGAAATCTCGCTGGCACGCTTCTTGATCCGCTGCGGCATGACTGTTCCCGAAATCGGCATTCCCTACATGGACAAGCGCTATCAGGCCGCCGAACTCGCCTTCCTGGAAAAAACCTGCCAGGAGATGAACGTGCCGCTGCCCACCATTGTCGAAAAGCCCGATAACTACAATCAGCTTCAGCGCATCTACGACCTGAAGCCTGATCTGGTGATTACCGGCATGGCGCACGCTAACCCACTGGAGGCGCGCGGCATCAACACCAAATGGTCGGTCGAATTTACCTTCGCCCAGATTCACGGCTTTACCAACGCTCGCGATATTTTGGAGCTGGTAACGCGCCCGCTGCGCCGCAACAACTCGCTCAAAGATTTGGGCTGGGATAAGCTAGTGCGCGAAGAAGCGCAGGTCTAGGCTGCGCACTCCTTCAGATCACTTCTCAGGTCATTTCAAATTTAGTTGACTAGAGGCTAATTGAAGCATAGGGGTGGGCATTGGCTCACCCTTTTTTGTTTTGGCCTCACCCAAGGGTCAGAAAACAAACTGCCCTAAGACTTCGCCAAATCGGGCGATTTCTGGGCAAAATGGCATACAGGCTAAAATCTGCGCTTCAGCTATCTTTTGCGCCACCCGGCAGCTTTTTGAATGACCCTCAGCTATTTTGGATTGATTACTCTCATGGTGCTTTCACCCATTCCGCCAGAGCTATTTATGCCGTGGGCGGGGTTCATGGTGGCGCAGGGCAAGCTCGATTTTTTTAGCGTTGTAGCGGCTGGGCTATTGGGCTTTTTGCTCAGCGTTGTGCCCTGGTACTTTGCAGGCAGGCTATTGGGCGAGGAGCGGTTGAAGCAGCTCGCCGAAAAGCCTTGGATGCCAGCCTCTAGTCGCGGCATTTACAAAACGATCTATCAGGGCAACCGCTGGTTCAGAAAGCATGGCGGCAAGGCGGTTGTGCTAGGGCTATTTTTGCCTGGGACTCGCAATGTTTTGGCGCTGCCAGCAGGCTTGAGCCAGATGCCGATTCCCACTTACCTGAGCTACACGACGCTAGGTGCGTTTATTTGGCTAACCAGCCTGACTGCGCTGGGTTATTTTCTAGGCGACCGCTATCACCTGGTTGAGCAAAATATGGATACGGTAGCAACAGCGATTTGGCTCATGCTGGCTGTTGTGGGCAGTATCTGGCTGACCTACCATCTGTTCCAGCGGCGGAAGCGGCGCATCGCTGGGAAATAGGAATCAGGTGTGCCGAAGGCAAGCGAATACTTGAAAAATATTTAGACTGATATCAAACTAAAATTTGCTATGGATTAGCTTGATATCAGTTAGGGAAGCCTTGCGTAGATGCAGACGAATCTACTCTAGCTGAGGCTGAGGGACAAGTTAACGACACTATCGAGTCCGCAAAAATAGTTTCAACCACATAGTTTCAACTATACGAACTCACTCTAGACTTCAACAGGGTTTGAGCAGGGAACATTCAACGACTTGCCATATCCCCAATTCTATAGCGGTGTTTGAGAGATTCCAACCGCTGGCTCTGTAACTTTGCACAAACCTTAACTAAAATCAAGGCTGGATACTGTCTCAGTCAAACTCAGTCAAACTGCTGATTGTAAACTGATTGCAGCAATTGAGTTAGGCTTAGCGTCGCTCAATCTAAGCGGCAACTAGTGAAAAATACGCATATCTACGGCCATACTGAAGTTAAATCAGCTTCACTCAAACTAGTGCTTCAGACTTATTGAGTCTTGGCATCAGCCAATCAGTGTAGATTTGGCAAGAGCCGAGGTCAGATCTATCGCGTCTAAGTCACAGTTTTTAGCTGTCTCAGATCACAGCGTCTTTACAAATACTTTGCAAACCAAACTGCGGCACTTCGCAAATATGTATCGCTTGATGCTATTTACTAGAGTCTCAGTCCGGGCTAGCAGTATCTAAATAGGCAAAATGCTCGCCCGGTTTTTTGTATTCTGGATTTCACTTGATATTTCACTTGATCTAATCAAGATTACTTATCACCAGACTACCTACTGCCAGACTATAGATGCCAAACTCAGATTTTTCGGATGCCTTCTTCCGCCGCAGCGCCTCCAGTCGGCGACGGTTTCTTCAGCTTTCCGCTGCCGCTTTTTCCGCTGTCGCGCTCTCTAACTGCGCTCCAACCAGCTCTGAGAACTCTGACAGCGCAGATTCTGCTCCGGCTAGCGACAAAACGCTCTATCTCTATACCTGGGGCGACTACTCCAGCGAAGCGATCTATCAGCAGTTTCAGCAGCAAACCGGCATCAAAATCGTGGCCGATGTCTATGACTCGAACGAAACCATGCTGGCTAAATTGCAGGCAGGCGGTGGCGATCAATATAGCCTGATCTATCCCTCTGACTACATGGTGCGGCAGATGATCGACAGCGACCTGCTGCTGAAGCTAGATCCAGCTAAGCTCGAAGGCTTTGAGAACGTGATGGATCGCTGGAAAAACCCCGTCTATGATCCTCAAGCCGCTCACAGCGTTCCGTTTAACTGGGGCACGACGGGCTTAATTTACAACAGCAAGCTGATTACAGCCGAGCCTGAAGACTGGAACTTTCTCTGGGAGAATCGGAAAGAGCTATCCGGCAAGATCACGCTGGTTGACGACGTGCGCGAAACGCTAGGCATGGTGCTGAAGTCAATCGGGCACTCCTACAACAGCACCGATCCGGCTCAAATTGAGGCTGCATACCAGAAGCTGCTGGAACTCAAGCCGGATCTGGCTGGCTTCAAGACCTATGGCTTCGAGGATCAGCTGATTGGTGGCGATTTGGCAGTTAGCATGACCTATTCGGCGCTGGGCAATCTGCTGCCCGTCGAGAACTCGCACCTGAAATATGTGATTCCCAAGAGTGGCACTTCGGTTTGGACAGATGCAATGGCCATCCCCGCTAAAGCGCCCGATCCTGACCTCGCCTATGCCTGGATTAACTTTATCCTAGAACCCGAAAACGCGGCTCTGGCTGCTCAAGAGCTAAAGCTGAGCACGCCCAACAAGGCCGCATTCGAGCTGCTGCCCGCCGAAATTAAATCCAAAGAAACGCTCTACCCGACTGCCGAAATGCTCAAAAACGGCGAAGGCATTCAGCCCGTCGGCAAGGCGCTAGATCTCTACGATAAATACTGGACGGAGGCCAAGAGCGCCTGATTCTAGCTGAGTCTATCGGTAGGGTTTTCCACCGTGGTAACCGCTCGTCGCTGGGTCGGTCGAGACGTTAAATTGTGGAGATAGACGAACATGAGCGTCGGCAGATTAAAGCTAGCAGCGAGGAGCAGATCATGACAGGGCAGCCCAACGACTATCCCAACGACTATTCTGAGCCAGATTTGTGGCAGAAGCTGAGCCAGTTTGCCAAGCAGGCTGGGCAAAACGTGGTTGAGAAGGCGCTGACACTCTACTATGCGGCGCAGCGACCTGAAACGCCGCTCTGGGCAAAGGCCGTCATCTATTCCTCGCTGGCCTATTTTGTGCTGCCAGCTGATGCAATTCCAGACTTCACGCCAATTGTGGGCTACACGGACGACCTCAGCGCGATTGCCAGCGCCATGACAGCCGTTGCCTTCTCGATCACGCCGGAGGTCAAAGCTGCTGCCAAGCAGCAAGCCGCCGCCTGGTTTGGGGCTAATGCGACATCAGATTCGTCTCCAGAATCGCCGAACGCTCATCCCATCCGCGAAATCTCGATTGAGTAACAGGCTCGTAGATTAGTCTTAGCAGCCAGATGCACAGGGGGCATGGTGGGATTCGCAGCGCAATCGGCACAATTAGTCAGATTCCAGTGTATTGTGCTGGTTGTATTTGATTAAACAGCGCGACGCAGAGTAAATGGCGAACGTTTGGTTAATTCGACATGGCGAAAGCGAGGCAAACGCGGGATTGCCAACTGAAAGTCCGACTAAAACGCCGCTGACTGAGCTAGGGCATCGTCAGGCCGAGCAGGTGGCGCAAGCCTTCAACCAAGCTCCTGATTTGATCATCACTTCTCCTTACTGGCGCACCCAGCAAACCGCCGCTCCTACCCGCGTCCGCTTCCCGCAGGTGCCGCATCAGGTGTGGCATGTCCAAGAGTTTACTTATCTGGCTCCGGATCGCTATGTCGGCAGCACGATTGCGGAGCGCCTGCCGCACAGCGATCGCTACTGGCAGCACAATGATCCGCTGTTTGTAGATGGCGCAGGAGCCGAGTCGTTTGCGGATCTCGTCAGGCGGGCGCAGGCGGCGCAGGCACAGATTCAGAGCTTGAAGACTGAGCTTACGGCAATTTTTAGTCACGGGCGGTTTATTCGCGTTCTGCTATGGGTGATGCTAACCAGGCTGGCGACTGGATCGCAGATTAGCGCCCGCCAAATGCGGCAGTTTCAGAATTTCATCAACGCGATTTCTGTCCCCAACGGCTCAATTTTAAAGCTGCAAGTTGATGCCCAGACGATCTGGTTGGGCAGCATTGAAGTCGATCATTTGCAGAGCCACAGCTCTGATATAGCCAAGCTAGATTGAGTTTTATCTAAGCCGATGCGGCTAGCCAGATTTCGCTTATTCTGAGAACAGGATCGAGAACAGAAAGCTGAAGAGAAAAAGACTATGCCCCAGGCTGTCGGTGTGATTGAAACGCTAGGATTTCCAGCGGTGCTAGCTGCGGCGGATGCAATGGTCAAAGCAGGCCGCGTCACGATTGTCTACTACGACATTGCCGAGAGCGGCGAGCAGGTTGTGGCCATTCGGGGCCCAATTTCAGAAGTGCGTCCGGCAATGGAGGCAGGCATTGAAGCCGCCGAAACCGCGCCCCCGAACGGCAAGCTAGTGACCTACTACATCGTCCCCAACCCGCCTGAAAACGTCGAGGCCGTGCTGCCGATTCACTATACCGAGACCGTGGAGCAGTTTCGCACGATGTAGAGATTTCTATTTCCCAGCAGTTTGATAGGGCTAGGGTGGTGCAGTCCGGTAAGATAGATGGGGTTCACGCCCAATGATAGTCACCCCCAATGACAGCCGCTGTCATTTCACAGGTTTATCACTTCACACTTTAAGGAGAAAGCGATGCCGATCGCAGTTGGCGCACTTGAGACAAAAGGATTTCCCGGCATTTTGGCCGCCGCAGATGCGATGGTAAAGGCAGGCCGCGTTACGCTGGTCGGCTATCAGCGCTGCGGTAGCGCCCGCTTTTGTGTGATGATTCGCGGCGATGTTTCGGAAGTCAAGACCTCGATGGCAGCGGGAGTCGAGGCAGCTGGCAGCTGCTACGGCGGCACGCTCGAATCCTGGGTCATCATTCCGCGCCCGCACGAAAACGTGGAGGCGGTGCTGCCGATTGCCTTCACCGAAGACGTGATGCGCTTCCACGATTCAGTCGAAACTCCGCTGATGCCCGGTCGCTCGGCCTAGCGGTAGCGCATCAGCGTTACGGCCAGCAACCTCTCGCTAAACTTCGTCAAGTTCGTCAGGATTGACCCCCATCGCCCGCAGCCGTTCAGCCAGTCGTTCGGCGCGCTGCTGTTCAGTGTCTGCTCGCTCTGCTCCGGTCAGAATCACTTGTCCCTGCTGATTACACCAGCGCATCCAGAGGCGCATCACGGGTTCTTCAAACTCACCTTCCCAGAGAGTCAAGCCAAGTCCAACTCTAGCCAGCCAAACCGACTCCCCAACTTCAGTGATGCCCTGCTCTAGCGTGAGTTCGCTGTAGCCCAAGGGCGAGATTCTCCAAACCCGCAGTAGCGCATCATCCTCAATCACAAGATGGCTGATGTCAAGCTCTGTGTCTACTTCTTGTCCGTTGACAATCCTGACCATAAGCGGCAACCAAAACCCAATAGCTTGATTATCTGCTTTCACCCGCTGATTTGGGCTGTTCCAGGGCGGCTATTGATCTAGACTACTTTACTCAAGCGCTTACCCAAGCTACTGACCCAACTGCCGCTGTGCACTCTTAAAGCGAATATATTCTGACAGAAACGCCAGCGCCCCAGAAAACAGAATCAGCAGGACGCTGAGCGCGTTGATATCGGGCTTCACGCCCGTTCGCACCCGGCTAAAGATTTCCATCGGCAGCGTATTTGCGCCGCCCCCTGCCGTAAAGCTAGAGATCAGCAGATCATCCATACTCAGCACAAACGCTAGCAGACAGCCTGACAGGATCGCTGGCGTAAGTTCCGGCAGCAGCACTTTCATAAACGCCTGAAACGGATTCGCTCCCAGATCGAGCGCTGCCTCTTCCAAGGACGGATTGAGGCCAGCCAGCCGCGTTGAAACCACCACTGCGATATAGGCCAGACAAAACACAATATGCGCTGCAATAATCGTCCAGAGGCTGAGCGGCACGCTGACGGAAGCCAAAAACACCAGTGTCGCCACCGCCACGGCAATATCTGGCACAATCAGCGGCAGGTATGAAATCCCCAGATACAGCCCTTTCCCCGGAAAGCTATATTTGGCCAGTCCCACTGCCATCATGGTGCCGAGAATGGCCGACAGTCCCACCGCAATCAAGGCTACCTTGAGACTGTCGCCCAGCGCCGAGAGAATCCGCCCGTCGTTGAAGAGGCTGTCGTACCAGCGCAGACTAAACCCGCCCCAAGTTGAGCTGAAGCGCGAATCGTTGAAGCTATAAAACCCCAGCACCAAAATCGGCACATACATAAAGGCATACATCAGCGCAGTGAGCATGCCCTGCCAGGAGAACGGCAGCTTGGGTTTTGCGGGGGCAGAATTCATGTTCAGGCTCCTTAGGGCATCGAGTTGGGTCACAGGCTCAGTCAAAGCTCTAAATCGCGTCTCGGTCGCCGTACTTCAGCAACAGCGCAATCGAGATGCTCACGCCCAAAATCAAAATCATGCTGATGCTGGAGCCTAAGCCCCAGTTGCGGGTTGCGCCCAAAAACTGGTTGTAGATCAGCCGGGATACCGTCATGCTGGATGCGCCGCCCAGTAGCTCCGGCACCGCAAAATCGCCCAGCGTCGCAATCAGCACCAGCAGGCCACCTGCCGCAATTCCCGGCATCGTCTGGGGCACCGTAACGCGCCAAAACGATTGCTGCTGCGTTGCGCCCAAATCTGATGCCGCCTCCAGCAGCCTTCGATCCAGCTTCTCCAGCGAGGCGTAAAGAATCAGCACCATATAAGGCAGATAGCTATAGGTCATGCCGATAAACACCGCAGGGGTGCGGTTGAGCCATTCCTGTCCCGGTAGCCCGAAGAAGCCCAAGAGCGAGTTTAGCAAGCCGCTAGGGCGCAGAATCGTGATCCAGGCGTAGGCACGCAGCAGTGAAGAGGTCCAGAGCGGCAAAATGAAGCCAACCAAGAGCAGGTTGCGCCAGCGACTCGGAGCCTTGAGCGCAATCCAGTAGGCGACTGGAAAGCCCAGCAGCAGGCAGAACAGCGTTGTGCCCAGCGCAAAATAGAGCGAGCGCCAGATCACCTGAAGATAGACTGGCTTAAAAATTTCGATGTAGTTGCCGATGCCGTAAGGGCCAGGAGGATTGCCCAGCCGCGCGCCCGGAATCAGGCTCAGCTCCAGAATCAGCAGCGTCGGAAAAACCAGCAGCAGCAGCAGCCAGAGTCCCGATGGTCCCAGCAATATCACAGGCTGAAGCAGCTTTCTCAAGGTTCGCTGCCAGCCTGGAATAGCTGGCTCGGCCAGATTGGGATTGGGAGAGGTCAGCGTCATAGGGGCAGCAGGGAATTAAGAGCCAGAAATTAAGAACCAGAAATTAAGAGCTAGTCAGGCGAGTCCAGAACTGGTCATACAGATTAGAAATTTCTTCTTTTACGGGCACAATGCCTTCGCACTTGGCCAGCACGGCTTTGGAGGGAAACAGGTTCTCGTTTTGCTGTAGCTTCGGGGGCAGCTTGTCGAAGGCGGCAGCGTTGGGGGTCGAGATTTTAAGGCGCTCCACCAGACGAGCCGCGTTTTCTGGCTCCAGCATGAAGTTGAGCCAAGCATAGGCGGCTTCAGAATTGGGGGCGGTCTTGGGAATTACCATTGTGTCTGTCCAGAGCGATGAGCCGCTTTCAGGCACAATATATTGCAGCTCCGGCTTTTCGGCAATCAGCGAAATTGCATCCTGCGAGTAGGCCATCGATATCATCAGATCACCTCCAGCCAGCTGATCTTCCCAGCCATTAGTGACAAACGAGGCAATAGCGGGCTTAATTTCCAGCAGTTTTTCGTAGGCTTCCTTGATTTGAGCCGGGTCGGTCGAGTTGATCGAATAGCCTAAATACTGCAAGGTCGCGCCCAAAACCTCTCGCACATCGCTGATCATTGTGATCTGCCGCGTCAGGTCTTCGGTGTTGTCCCAAATATAGTCCCAGCCCTTCACCTCAGCCTGGATCACGTCAGGGTTGAAAATTAGCCCTGTTGTGCCCCAGACGGCTGGAATACTGTGGGCGTTGTTCTTGTCGTAGGCGGGGTTCTGCCACTTGTCCATCAGCTGATTGATGCCGTCGAGCTTGGAGCGATCGAGCAGCGACAGTAGCCCTTGCCCAGACATTTGATCCACCATGTAGTCAGATGGATAGATGATGCTGTAGTCTTTGCCGCCCCCCGCCTGCACCTTGGCCAGCATGGTTTCGTTGGAGTCGTAGGTGTCTGCAATCACCTGGATGCCGGTTCTGTCTTTGAAGTTGCTCAGCAGTTCGTCGTCAGTGTAGTTAGCCCAGGTATAAATTCGCAGGGTTTGATTGCCCGATCCGGCTCGCCCATCGCTCTGAACCGTTGTGCCGCCGCTGGCATTATTCAGCAGTGCCCGCGCGCAGTTGGAGAGCATCACGCCTGAGGTGGCGGCAGCGGCGACCTGTAAAAAACGGCGGCGCGAGTGAGGCGGCAGCGAATTGAAATTTGAATTGCGAACGGGAGGCATATACTCAGTCCTTGTTGCTCAGTCTTGCTCAGGCAGACAGCGTTACTAGCGGCAGTGTTCAAATTGGTAGGTTGAACCAATCGCTCAAATTAATCGCTCAGATCAATCACTCAAACCGGCAGCGCCAAACTGTCTGAAGCTGACCAGTAAATCTGGATCGGCATCCCAGGTTTGAGCTGCTCACTAGAGCGATTGGTCTGAAAGACCGTGATCACGTCGCCGCTCGGTAGCTCAACCTGATAGTGCGTATGGTTGCCCAAATACATAACGTGCTTCAGCGTCCCATCATAGCGATTCGCGATCTCTGAGGAGTCTGTGCTGCCCAGCTGAATCTTTTCAGGTCGGATGCTAACCAGCACTTCGCGCGTCGGATTCTCTTTGAACAACGCCTGCGGCTTGACCCAGATCTTCAGGCCACTGCGCGTGGTGGCCTCAACGGTTTCGCCCTGCAGGGTGGCCAACTCGGCAGGCATCAGGTTGGTATCGCCAATAAAGTCAGCGATAAAGGCAGTGCACGGCTGCTCGTAGATTTCAGTCGGCGTGCCGATTTGCTCGATCTTGCCAATATTCATGACGGCAATTCGATCAGAGAGGCTGAGCGCTTCTTCTTGGTCATGCGTCACCATCACAAACGTCACGCCCAAATCGCGGTGTAGCGTCGTCAGCTCTAGCTGCATTTCTTTGCGGAGCTTCAGGTCAAGTGCTCCTAGCGGCTCGTCTAGCAGCACCACCGTTGGACGATTCACCAGCGCTCTCGCCAGCGCCACCCGCTGCTGCTGCCCGCCGGAAAGCTGAGCCGGAAAGCGCCGCGCCAAGCTGTCCATTTTGACCAGCTCCAGCGACTCTCCCACCCGCTGCTGGAGTTCAGACTTGGGACAGTCTTTTAGCCGCAGCCCAAAGGCCACATTGTCCCAGACACTCATATGGCCAAACAGGGCATAGCTCTGAAACACCGTGTTGACCGGACGCTTGTAGGGCGGTACGTTAGCCATCGACTGGCCGCGAATCAGCACTTCGCCGCCGGTTGGCTCTTCAAATCCGGCAATCATCCGCAGCGTTGTGGTTTTGCCGCAGCCGCTCGGCCCCAAGATACTAAAGAATTCGCCTTGACGAATATTCAGGTCAATGTTGCGAACTGCCGTTTCTCCGTTGTAAACCTTAAATACTTTCCGCAGCTCAACGTCAAACATCGTGTCAGTTTCGGCAACATCTTGTTGGATGACAGTCTGAGACATGGTCGGCAAATTCCCTGTGAGTTGAGTGGGCGGGTGAAGGGCAAGTAGCTTTAGACCTAATGTAGGCGCAGCTGAATTTTTGTCCTTAAGCATACCCTTGATTAAATCTGGCTGCAATTCAAGCTTGATACAATAGCTCAATACAATTGCCCTATAGTGGAAGCTGGCTGTTTTGGTGCGTTGCGACCTTGTTACTGCCTGTTTGTTCTAAACCTGTTTGTTCTAAACGGTTCATCAACACCAATCGTCTATCCCCATTCCCCTGATGGCTCTGACTCAAAATTCCCCCCTGCAACCCTCGACGCGCAACAATGCCCGCAGCGTTGGGCGGCAGTCCCAGTCGATTATACTGATGTTGCTTGTGACGCTAGTGATGCTGGGCGGCATTGGGACGCGGCTTGCCTATTTGCAGTTATTTCAGGGAGATCGCAACCGTCAGCTGGCCGACAACAACCGGATTCGACTGATTCCGCGTCAGCCTGAGCGGGGCAATATCCTAGATCGCAAAGGCCGAATTCTGGTCGGCAATCGGCTCTCCTACGCCGTCTTTCTCTGGCCAATCTCCAACTCGAAGCAGGACTGGAACAGCATCTTGCCGCGCCTAGCCAAAACGCTGAATATTCCGGCCAAGACGATTCAAGACAGGCTAGAGCAGGCAGGCTACAGCTCGCCGGTTTTGGTGCGGATTGCGCGCGGACTCAGCCCCGCTCAGGTGACGGCGCTCGCTGAATTTAGCCAGGAACTTAACGGCGTGCAGGTGCAGGCAGAGGCCGTCCGCAACTATCCCTACGGCGATCTGGCAGCGCATGTGCTGGGCTACACGGGTGAGATGAACGACGAAGACCTGAAAACTCATCAGGGTGAAGGCTATCGATTGGGGGATGTGATTGGTCAGATGGGCGTTGAGTCGGCGTTTGAGCAGCAGCTGCGCGGCGAGTGGGGCGGGCAGCAGGTGGAGGTCGATGGCTCCGGTCGAGTGCTGCGGGTGCTAGGCGAACAGCAGGCTCGATCGGGCAACGACGTGCAGCTAACAATTGACCTCGATATTCAGCGAGCTGCCGAGCGCGCCTTGGGCAACCGCAAAGGCGCAATTGTGGCGCTCGATCCGCGTAATGGCTCTGTGCTGGCCATGGTCAGCCGTCCCGCCTTTGATCCCAATCTGTTCTCCACCTACATCACTGACGCACAGTGGAAGCAGCTGCAAAGCAAAGAGTTTCCGTTTGTCAACCGCGCCTTGCAGGGCTATCCACCCGCCAGCACCTTTAAGATCGTTACCACAACTGCGGCGTTGGAAACTGGCAAATATGCGACTAGCGATGTACTCAGCACATTCCCCTATCTAGAAGTGGGCGGCATTCAGTTCTGGGATTGGAACCGCGCCGGATTTGGGCCACTGGGCTTTCCGGGAGCGATGGCCTGGAGCAGCGACACGTTTTTCTATCAAGTGGCGCTGCGAGTCGGCGATCAAAACCTGATTCAGTGGACGCGGCGCTATGGCTTTGGCCAGAAAACCGGCATTGAAATTGGCAAAGAAGAGGCGGCTGGGCTGGTACCGGATGAAGCTTGGAAGCAGGCTGAGCTGAAAGAACCCTGGTATGCCGGAGATACGGTCAATATGTCGATTGGTCAGGGCTACCTACAAACCTCGCCACTTCAGGTGGCCGTGATGTTTGCTGTGGCCGCCAACGATGGCTACCGCGTCCATCCGCACCTGATGTTTGACAATGCTGATGCCCGCAACTGGCGCGAATCGCTCAACCTCAAGCCCTCAACGCTCGAAATCCTCAAGGAAGGGCTGCGGATGGTTGTGACCAGCGGTACAGGACAGGCCGTGACGGCTCCGGGGCTTCCGGCTCTCTCTGGTAAAAGCGGCACTGCTGAAGACCCGCCTCGTGAATCGCACGTCTGGTTTGGCGGCTTTGGCCCGACGGACAAGCCGGAAATCGTGGTGGTGGCCTTCGGCGAGAATTCAGGTGGCGGCGGCGGCAAGATTGCGGCTCCAATGGTGCGACAGGTGCTCGAAGCCTACTTCATTGGCAAACAAGCTCCCAGCGCGGCTCAGCCTGCTGATGTAACCAGCGATTGAGCTAGCGCTGGCCTCCCAGCCTAGATTTCCGGCCTAGATTTCCAGCCTAGATTCTCAGAGCCTAGATTCTAGCCGACGCTGGCCACTGGCGCTAGCCCTAGCTTGTCCAGCAGCCGATTGATCTTGACGTGGGTTTGCGCCATCTGAAAGACCGACTGAATTTTGATCGGCTCATGCAGCCGCACTTGCCCAAAGGCTCGGTCGATGATTTCTACCGTGGTGAGCGTATCTAGATCGACTGAGAGCACCGGAATTTCCAGATCTTCAGCGCGGCTCAAAATGGTTGCTGAGGGAGGCAGGTGACCCGTCAAAATCAAACATTGAGTTGAAGTTTCAAAGGCCGCGAGCTGAATATCGGTGCGGTCACCGCCTGTGACAATCGCCATGTTGCGCCCTTTGCGAAAATACTCTAGGGCTGAATTGACGTTCATTGCCCCAATTTTGAGGCTTTCAACCATCAGATCGAGTCGATCAGGCCGACAGAGAATTTCTGCCCCTAGCTGCTGCGCCAGCACGCCGACGCTGACACTCCGCAGCAGGTCGTTACGCGGCAAGATCCCCAACACCTCAATGCCCTGACGCTCTAGAAATGGCTGGATCTGAGTTTGGACGGTTTCCATCTGGTCCAGTAGCACATCGTTGATCACGACCCCCACCAAGGCATCGCCGAGCTGCTGTTGGGCGGTGAGCAGGCTATCGACAATCAGAGCGGAATGAAAGCGGCTAACTAGCACAACTGCGGCATCCAGCTGCTCTGTCATCTGCGCCAGCGATAGGTCAAACAGCTTGCCTTCATCCAGCGTCCCTGCACCTTCTAACAGCACTAGATCGCTGTCTGCATAGTCGGCATAGCGCTGGAGCTTCTGCTGATAATTGGTTTGATCTGTACCCGCGAGCCGCTGGGCAACTGTGGTTTGATCTAACGGCAGCAGCATAGGCAGCAGTCGATGCTCTGGCAGCTTCAGCGTCTGCGCCATAAATTGCAGGTCTTCTTCCACCACCTCCGCCTGCGTATGGTCTAGGCAAGTGCCCACGGGCTTGCCATAGGCAATATCTAACCCCGTGGACTGAAGCTGATGTGCCATCCCCAGTACAATTGCCGACTTGCCGCTGTAGGCTTCTGATGACCCAATGAGGAGAAACTTAGCGGTTTTTGGCACATCCCTGCTCCTAAATTCAATAAACATTCAATACACTAAACTGCGGCTGGCTCACCTGTCTTTGTAACTGACAAGGCAGCTTGCCGGAGAACACTCGCGTCCAAGACTATCTTTCATTCTATGGGGCTTTACTGTATGAATCTTTACTGATTTGTAAATCTGATTTGTAAATCGGAACAGGCCAGAGCCAGCTCTATTGCCTTGCATCAGATGAGTCGCAATCCTGAGGATCCCTGGTTTCTAAAGGCTTTTGGCGCTTTCTAATGAAGGGATGATATTGTGAAAGACAATGCATCCGCAGCTGATCCAGATCGCTTCTAGATCTTGCCTTTATTCCCCCTACCGCACACCATTGTGAATCAGTTTTTAGATCAGCAACCGACCCATCAGCCTTCAAATCAGCAGGCCAATCAACAGGCCAATTGGGAACTCGCTAAAAAGCTGGCTGTACAGACTGCGGCTGAGCAGATAGCCCGCCTGAAAAGCGGTGTCGCTCACTGGAATCAGTGGCGTAAAGCTCATCCGAATATCGGGATTGAGCTGCTGGGCGCTGCGTTGAGCGAGATAAACCTGAGCGGAGCCGATCTGAGCGAGGCCGATCTGCGGCAGGCTAACCTCAGCCGCGCCAACTTGGGCGGAGCCGATTTGGTTAGCAGCTATCTGATTGGCGCGACCCTCTGCGATGCCAATCTCAGCGGAGCCGACCTGCGCGGCGCAGATCTCAGCCTGACGCATCTGGCGGGAGCCGACCTGCGGGGAGCCGACTTGCGGCTGGCCAACCTGAATGGAGCTGACCTGCGCGAAGCTGACCTCAGAGGCGCCGATTTGAGTCTGGCGGATCTAAGCTTAGCCAGCCTCGATTTCGCCAATCTAGTTGGGGCTGATCTGGGCGAAGCAATTTTGAGCGAAACGAGCCTCCGCACCGCCAATGTCAAAGAGGCGCTGTTTTCAGAAAATCCTGGCCTCAGCGCCCATGACAAAGCCTATCTGATCTCGCGCGGCGCAGTTGTTCCAGGCAATTCTCAAAAGGTCGTGGCGAATCGGCCGCCCAACATTCGCCCTGAAACAACCTTGACCTAAATTTTCGGCTCTGACTCAGGCTGCCACATCGCCTGAGGGAACGCTGATTGTCACTGCATTAGACATCGCTTCGTTCGGGTGCGCCTGCAGGTTTGGCCTTGCCTGAGCGTTTAAGCCAGATGAGGTGACATCATAAAACAGCTCCTCGTATCGGCTGAGTGCCTTCTCAAACGCATAGTTTTGCAGCGCATAAGCCCGACCTTGCTGAGCCAGTCGATGAGCCTGTTCGGGATTGCGATAGAGTTCCTCGACAGCCGCCGCCAGCAGGTTAGGCTGTTCGGGTTCGACCACGATTCCCCCAGCACTCTGGCGAATCGCCCGCGCCGCAGTGCCTTCTGAGGCAACCGAGGCGATAATCGGTCGCCCGCTCGCCATCAGCACCTGAATTTTGGAGGGCATGTTAAACCCAATCACGTTACGCTTCTGCACCACTAGCCCCACGTCAGCCGCCGCTAGCATCTCTGGAAGTTGCTCCCTGGGCTGAAATGGCAGCAGCAGCACGTTGGTTGCGCCGTATTGCTCGCAGGCTTGACGCAGCTTTTCCAGCGCTTTTTTCTCACCCACAATCACAAACCGGATTTCCGGCAAGTGGCACAGCTGAGCCGCAGCCCAAATCACGGTTTCCAGCCCTTGGGTCAGGGCAATATTGCCGGAATACATGACGACGAATTTATCTTCGAGACCATAGGCTTGCCGGAAAGAGTTGTTGGTGTCCATAGGCCGAATGAATTGCGTATCGACCCAGTTGGGGATGCAGCGAATTTTTTGTTTAGCGACTCCTTTGCCCACGAGGTTTTCGGTAAACCCATCGCTAATCACGCTGATCACGCTGGCGGTGCGGTAAGCAAACTTTTCTAGCGCTTCAAAGACTCGAATGGCCTGCTTGTTTTTAATCAACCCAACATGCACGGCGGCCTCTGGCAAAATATCCTGCAAGTTCAGCACGACCGGACAGTTGTAAACAAACCCCAGCAAGGCCGCAGGTACTGAAACAGGCAGGGGCGGTACGGTCAGCAAAATCACGTCAGGTCGCCAGCCTCTAAAGGCCTGCACCAAACTCGAGGCCACAAAGCTACCATCTAGCAGCATCCGGGTCAGCAGACCGGGCTTGGGACGAATCCAAATACAGCTGCGCTGAATGATCACGCCGTTGCACTCTTCGGTGCAGTAGAGCTTACCCTGATAGTCGTCGTAGATTTGCCGCTGCGGGTAGTTGGGCATTCCTGTCACAACGCGCACTTCATGACCTCGGCTGACTAGACCTTCAGCAAGTTCAGTCATCAGGGGTGCAATACCAATTGGTTCAGGATGATAGTTGTAGGAATAGATCAAGATTCGCATAGGTCAGACTCTCAAAAGGGCAGGCTGCTCAAATTTCCATCGAAATTAGCTGCACAAAACTTCCGCAAACTGCATCTAGGCAGCTGCGCCGCAGGCTCTATTGCTCTGAACAAAAAGCTTATTTTTGGCAGCTAATCTCTAGAGAAAATTCTTAATTGGATTAGCTATTTTCGATTAACTGTTTTCAATAGATTCCGTCTTAGTCTTCCCAGTAGACTGTTACAAAGCAAGCTGCTTGCGAACTAATTTATACCTCTAAAATCTCGCTACTACAGGTGTAATAATTTTGCTCTTATCCAGTCCACCGTGGGAATACGGCATTCAAAAATAAGTCAAAAGGCTAGCGAAATATTGCTGAGATATTGTTAAAAACAGCGGTGCATATGGGTTTAAAATCTCGTGAAAAACTAAAGCGATATTCTTTAACGCTGAATTTTATTTATTACTATTAGATAGCTGGATTTCTTGACAGAAATAACATTCTTAAAATCGCATTTTTACCGATGTTTATTTCTCCAAACATCTCAAACTACAAATTCATTAAATGCTTTACTAAGCAGAGATAAATCAACTCATTTCTGGATGAATTTAAGCAGAGTTATCTGGATAATTGCTCAGACAGCTGCTCTACTCGCTGAGCTAGCTGCATCTTCAATAGCTTAGAGAATCAGCTTTACAGCGCTCACCGTGTTAGTACGGCAGTTCAGAGCATGACAAAATCAGCCTCACAGAGAATACGGAGAGGCTCAGGCAAGCTGATTGACTCAAATATTGCGCCCCTATTGCTCAGCCGCTCAGCAGCGCTTCCACAAACTCATAGCTGGAGAACGGGCGCAGATCCTCAATTCCCTCACCTGCGCCGATGAACCGAATCGGCAGGCCGAGCTGCTGCACAATGGCCAGCGCAATTCCGCCTTTGGCCGTCCCGTCCAGCTTGGTCAGCACCACGCCGCTGAGCTGAGCCGCCGCTGAGAAGACTTCAGCCTGCCGCAGTCCGTTTTGCCCCAGAGTCGAGTCCAGCACCAGCAGCGACTCGACGTGAGCACCTGGCGCTTTTTTGTCGATAATCCGACGGATTTTGCTCAGCTCTTCCATCAGGTTTTTCTTGTTTTGCAGCCTGCCTGCCGTGTCCACCAGCAGCAGTTCAACGTTGCGGGACTGAGCTGCCGCAATCGCATCGAATACGACGGCAGCTGGGTCGGTATTCTTGCCAGGATTGGCAATCACCTCGACATCACTCCGCTCTCCCCAGACTTTGACCTGCTGAACGGCAGCAGCCCGAAAGGTATCGGCAGCCGCAATTAGGCAACGGTAGCCCGACTTGTGAGCAATATGAGCCAGTTTGCCAATCGTGGTGGTTTTCCCCGCACCGTTGACCCCGGTAATTAACCAGACGTTGAGCTGGTCTTTTTCGGGCACGAAAGAGAGACTATGTGACTCGCCCAGCGGTCTGTCTAGCATGTCGCGCAGCAGGCTTTTGAGATAGGCGATGGCCTCTTGAGGCGGCAGCGTCTCTTCTCGCAGCTTGGCTTGCAGCGATTCAATAATGTAGTCTGTGGCAGCAATGCCCACGTCAGCTTGCAGCAGCAGCGCTTCAATTTCAGCGACAGCATCCTGGTTGAGCGGCCCCTGTCCGACAATTGCCCGGAGTTGATTGACCAGACTGCGTCGCGTTTTATCTAGACCTTGGCGCAGGCGCTTCAGCCAGGTAATTTCTTCAATGGAGACTTGATCAGCGCGCCGCCCCTGCCCAGCCAGCACCTCAGCTGACCAGAGAAAGGCTTCGTCCAACACAAAGTCAGGAATTAGCTCGACAGCTGGCGCGAGGGTGGTGGGGACAACCTCAGCTTCAGCGGCAGCCGCAATTTCTTCCTGCTGAGCTTCAGCTCGGAGCCGTTCTAGACGTGCAAGGCGTTCAGCCTCAGCCTGCATCCAAAAGGGGCGGGGCGACTCTGGCGGATCAGAAGGGCTGGCTGCTGTCTCTGCTGCCTCTGGTGCTCCTACTGCCTCTGGTTCCCCTACTGCCTCAGAACTTTTCAGACTGTCAGGAGCGGCGACCACAGTCTCGGCGGGTTCTGTCGTCAGTTCCTGACTCGAAGACGGCTCCGGTTCAACTTCAGGGTTAGCTGGCGCTTGCTGCTGGCGAATATTCGCATAGGCAGCTTTTGCCCAAGTCAGATAGTCTTGATCAACTGCTTCAGGAACTGTGGCAGCTGGCTCAGCTTTGGCCAAGACTTCTGTTTCTGGAGCCTCCGGTTCTGCTGCCTCTGACTCCAGGGTGATCTCTGTTTCAGGCTCTGAGCTAGTTTCGGCAGTTGGCCTGTTGTTAAACTGACGGTTGAACCAATTAAAAGCAGCCATAAACCTACCCAGCCATTAAATATCCATCTCAACTCTAGAGAAAAACTGAGACATTCTGCTAAAAGTTCGCTATGACCTTGCAGGGATTATGACCTTGCGGGGATTTAGACACTGTAGCCAGCTCCTAGAACTCAGACCTGAGCGTCGGGCTAGATTGCTGCTGGTCAAGCGCAGTCTTAGCGGAGCTATTGAGAGGCTCAGATAAGGAGTCAGATAGCGGTTCAGATGGATGATCAGCCTGACTCAACTGACTGCTGACCCGTCGCAAAACGCCATTCAAAAACCGAAAGCCTTCCTCGCCACTATACCGTTTGGCTAGCTCTACGGCTTCATTAATCACAACCTGCTGCGGCGTGCCGAGTAGCCACATTTCGGCAACCGCCAGCCTCAAAATATCTTGATCGATCCGGGCAAGACGATGCATCTGCCAGTCCACCATCGACTGATTGAGTAGAGCATCAATTTCGCTGCGATGCGCCTGCGTCTGAGTAAGCAGCTCCATCACGTAGGCACGCACTTCTTTTTGATTGGCAAGCTGAATAAACTCTGGCAGCTCCAACGCTGCGCCGACTCGGTTAATGGCAGTCTGGGTGCGCTCAATTGCCTCACTGACCATTGCACGAGCGCTGTCGAGGCTGTCGGCGCGAGTCTCGCTGTTCAGCAGGCGGTCGCTGCTGCGGTTCAGCTCTGCCGAGGCCGTTTCGAGC
The DNA here is from genome assembly GCA_019359155.1 of Pegethrix bostrychoides GSE-TBD4-15B. Lineage (GTDB taxonomy): Bacteria > Cyanobacteriota > Cyanobacteriia > Elainellales > Elainellaceae > Elainella > Elainella bostrychoides. The sequence continues at coordinate 111,995 of JAHHHV010000071.1, read as the reverse complement.
GTATCCTGAACTTCGGTGGTCAGGGTACGTACTGCTGCAAGCACAACATCTTGCAGCAGCTGAGCCTGTAGCTTTTCAGGCTTATTCGGAAGCTGACCAATGCTGAGAAGTGCGAGTTCGCGGGCAATGCGGCGGGCTTGCATGGAGTTAACCGGGTGAGAGGCTTGGCTATTGTAGCAGGCTTCCCGGAACAGTCGCCGTAGAGTACGCCAACGCTGGCTGTACGGGTGGACTGCCCAAATGATCGACAGATAGGGAAAGTGAAAACACGGATTTTTGAATTGCGATGGCGGCAGTCACCCTAGAAGTTCCGTGAATTCTGCGACGTGATCGGGGGTGACAAAAGCCAGAATGAACTCACTTCTGGAGAACGCAATTCGGAAGATTCGCAGCAGAGCTAGGGGGCAATTGAGTTCTGCTGTAGGTCTTCCACTCGGAGAGCGTCCTTACAGGTGGACTGCCTGACCTCGGGGGCTTATGAGGTCAGGCAATTTTTTTGCTTTTTTGAATGGGCTAGTTTGGCCAGCAACGGCCAGCAAAAAGGGAGCCTCTAAGACTCCCCGTTTGAAATCAATCGGCTGCGAAAGTCAGCCAGCTAGTTTGCAGGCAGGTAGGCCATTGGGTTAACCGCACCGGATGCCACAGGATGCACCTCAAAATGCAGGTGAGGCCCAGTGCTGTAGCCAGTGCTGCCCATTTCACCAATCTGCTCAGACTGACCAATGCGCTGACCTTTCTGAACATAGAGTGCGTTCATATGGGCGTAGCGGGTCATGCTGCCATCGGTATGCCGAATCTCAACCATGTTACCGTAGCCGCCTGAATTCCAGCCTGAATATTCGACAACACCCGAAGCAGCCGCATAGATAGGTGTCCCGACATCTGCCGCAATATCGATGCCTGAGTGCATCCGTCCCCAACGCCAGCCGTATCCAGATGTCAGCAAACCCTTGGCAGGCCAGATGTACCCCGTCTGCGTTCCGTCAGGCAGAAACCGATCGGCACCGGGCAGCGCGGGTAGATCAGGAGAAACCATCCGCCCCGGAATCTGCTCGGTCAGCGGCGCATAACTCTCAGGATTGAGCGGCGCTACAGCGACCACTGCTGGCTCTTTCTGAGCTTGTACTGTTGGCACCATTGGCACTGTTGGCACCGTCGGTGACTCTAGCCTTGCACGACTCAAAACAGCCGCAGTCCGGCTAGCAGAAGGGCTAGCTGCAACTGTTTCTGGAGCCACCTGCTCGCTTGCGGACAGTTCGCGGTTCGGCTGAACCCTAGCCTGCTGCGAGCGGCGTTCCCTCAGCGCTCTAACCTCAGAGAGCAGATTTTGCACATAGGGGTTGCGTCCTGACGGCTCATCTACCGTGGGAGCAGCGGGCATTAATGCTTCAGAACCCGTAGAGGGCAGCGTAGAAGGAACGACTGCAAGCCGCGTCGGGCTAGCCGCCTGGAGCTGGTCTTGCCGCATCTGAGCTGGAACAGCAGGTAAAACCGTGGACACTGTCCCATTGCTGCTGAGACTAGCTGCTGGCAACCTCAGCGTCTGCCCGACAAAAATCACGTCAGGATTGCTGAGGCGATTGGCAGAAATCAGCTCCGAGGGAGAAACATTGTGGGCACGCGCAATCCGAGCTACAGTATCGCCTAGACTCACTTGATAAGCCTGCTCGCTAGCAGCGCTTAGGCCCATTGCCGTCACGGCTGGACTGGGGCTGGACGAATTGGGCAGCGTTACTGATGGCCTTGAAGCTGATTCACCTGTCTCCGGATGACTTGGCAAACTTACGGGGCTGGAGCTGAAGCCAGACGGAATGTTCAGCGACCGATTTGCCTGCATCCAGTCCAGTTCGGGCGTAGGGGTGACGCTCGGCACAGTCGCCGAGGGCACAGTTGGCGTCAGTGCCAGCACAGAGGCAGCCGGACTAGCAGCAGGAGCCTGCTTGTTCATCACGGCTGGTGCTAACGCTGCTGAATCGGCTAAGGCAACCCTTTCACTCTGCTGATCCTGGCGGCGTAGCTCGGACAGGCGCTCTTTCAGCTTGCTCTGTTCCTGCATGAGGCGACTCAGAGCCTGATCGCGTGCCTGCACCTGACCGGTGGAATCGGGGGCGGGCAAGCGGCTTAACTCAGATAGTGCCAGCATTTGCGAAGACTGAGCCACAGGTACAGCCCCGGGAACCCGCAGCACTTGCCCGGGTCGAACCACAGCCGTGGTCGAAATCCGATTGGCGGCGGCGAGCTCGGCAACGCTGATTTGATAGCGCTGGGCGATCTGCTGTAGAGTTTGTCCCTGCCCCACTACATAGTCAGCAGAGGTCAGACTAGGACGACCTGCGGCTTTAGCGGCTGGGGGTGGAGCTGTAATTAGCCCCTGCAAATCTGAGGTGAGCGTAGCCACCTGAGAGGCAGGCTGTGAACTCGAAGCAGCAGTTTCGTTTGATTCAGCTGCTGATGCACCATCGCCGTGACGAGGCATCAACAGACCAGTTGCGCCCATCGAGATTGCCAGACCCACCATCGCAGCGGAGGTTCTTAATCTCCGCCTTGCCCCAGACTGAGTCTGCTCGGCTGCTTCCGCTTCAACATCCGCTGATTGATTCAGAGAACAGAGAACAGAAGAGACAGGCTTAACTTCCTTGAGAAATGCTCGCTTCAAAAGACCAACCTCCTAGAGAGCAGCGCTTAACGTTACGTTGAGTCAAATACGTTGAATCAGATCTAAAACCCGCACCTGCCGATTGGCAATCAAATCGATTAACAATCAACCAAATGCTGTCAGTGACAAAACTCATGCAAACCGAAGATCCAAATCACTTGACTTACCGAACAACTCGGTAAGATCACCCCTGGCCTTTTAGCTTAGATAAGCTTACACCAGTCGGCAAAAAATTCAAGCGGTAACCCTAAAGAATCGAAAAAAATCGCAAACCGTTCATACATTACAGGTAGTTTCACAACCAGACTGAATGAAATCGCTCAAAGATTAGCCAGTCTGGACGCTGAAAAAACAAGTTTGAACCGAGGTTGAGGAAATGTCAATCGACATTAATGTTTAACGTATCGCCGCATTTCCGTCAAGTTTGTCTCTATTTTGATAGAGACTGAGATAATTAGCGCGAAATAACCTGAGACAGCGGCTTTGACCAATACGATAGCGCCAAAACGCGATCGCTGTATTCATTAAACAAATATTAAATAACTTAATTGTTTGTCCAGATTTAGCAATAAATTAAGCGAAGTTCCGTAGAGCTGACGGTTGACAAGACTGGCAGATTCCCAACTTAAAGACAGGTTTTTCTAAATTTTTTGGCTCTAACTCTACTTCCACCGCAGGATGACAGAATATTTTAGTTATAACCAGCGATTGCCCTATATGAATTCTTTATGGAAGCATCGATAGCCATATTTAAGCAAACGCAGAACCCGATTAGCCCTAAAGTTAGGGGCAAGATCGCGCGGTTGGTACTGATCCATATCCAAATAGATATATATGGATGTAACCGTCAGGTCATAAGCAGGATTAATCGGCTGATGGCTGATTGAACTCGGCGATCTCCAGAAGCTTGAGCTGTCGCTGCGCCTCGAACAGACCGACCGCAACGCTCACGGATAGGTTGAGGCTCCGGACATGTGCTTGACTCATCGGAATATATAGAACTGCATCGCAGCTTTGTAGCACCTCAGGCGGGAGTCCCTGCGTTTCACAGCCAAACAGCAGCCAATCATCCTGCCGATATTCAAATTTGATATGGCTGCATTTGCCCGACGTGCTGAAGCCAATCCGGCGTCCAAACTGCTGCTGGCTGTAAAAAGCTGCCAGCGACTCGTGGTAGTGCAGGTCGACATAGGGCCAATAGTCTAGGCCAGCCCGCTTCAGCTGACGGTCGCTGATTTCAAATCCGAGCGGACCCACCAGATGCAGCGGCGTTTGGGTTGCGGCACAAGTACGGGCGACATTGCCAGTATTGGGCGGAATTTGAGGCTGAACAAGCACCACTTGAGGCATAGATCAAAAATTTGGAACTGGCCTGCTTCAGCAGGGTGTGCCAAAAGGCTAGCTCAGATTTTGCACTTCCAAGCAAACATGCGCCCGTGGATTGACTACGGGCGCATAGACTTCGATTGGCTGCTCTGAAGAATTTTGGCTAACGCGCCTTGTCTGTATTTATCTCATCTATATATAGACAGCATATAGACAGCTACGTGAGACCTAAATATGAAACCTGGAAGGAGTTTAATATGGGTAGTCCCAGACAGATCAGTCAATTAAGCTGTCACTGCGGACTGAGCCAGCAGAACACACGAAATTGAGTTTCAAAAATGGCGTTAAATAAAGTAGAGTTCAGTCGCTTCACGCAGAGTGCCGCCTAGCGAGCTTCGACGGCGGCCAGCGGTTCAGCTGGATGTTGATTTGGGGCTGCTTCTAGACCAAAGTCGGCCTCTAGCTCAGACTCAATTCGCAAACGGTCACAAAGAATCGTGTCCGCGAGAATTGCACTGGCCATCATGCCGCAGTGTACTTCAAGCTGAGCCTGTGGCAGCGCTTCAAAAACTAAACGCTGGCCTGGAAACACGACGCGCTCAAAGTACCAGTTTGGGATGTTCGAGATTCGTACCACCTGGATTTTGCTCGTAGCGTTGACATAACAGCAGAGGACATACTGTTCGGCTGTCGTCGGGAGCGGATCAATGATTTGAGCCATGATTAAGTTGACGTATGACTAATAAGATTTACTCCTAAACCTTAACACTGCCCGATCCCCGCCGCTGTAAATCCGACTACAGCTCTGATGATATCTAGAGGGCTTGCCCAGAGCTTGCCCAAAGCTTGGCTAATGCGGGCTGGCTATCATTCGGGTGCCCGATCCCAACGCCTCCCGCCGTCAGACGGCGGGAGGCAACCTGCGCCATGCAGCTCTGGGGAGTCAGTGGTATCGTGAAGTTATATGAATAAAGATTAGCTCCCGCTTCACTTTGGCGGCTTGGTTCTTGGTGGCTTAATATCTAGTGGCTTAATTCAATGGCAGATCGCATTCTCTACGTTCGACTCCCCTGCAACCCGATCTTTCCAATTGGCGTCGTCTATTTGTCAGATCACGTTCATAAGCTGTTTCCGCAGCTTGAACAGCAGATTTTTGACCTGGGTACAGTGCCCCCCCTTGACTACGGCAAAGCGTTAGATCTCTGCATTGACCAATTCAAGCCAACGCTGCTGGTCTTTTCCTGGCGAGATATTCAGATCTATGCGCCGGTCGGTGGGCGTGGCGGCAATCCGCTGCAATATACTTTTGAGTTTTTCTATGCGGCTAACCCGCTGACCAAGATCCGGGGCGCATTTGGGCTGCTGGGAATTGCTCAGGGCTACTATGGCGAGCTATGGCGCAATTTGGGCTTGATCCGACGCGGCTTTGAGCGGGCGCGGCTTTACCAGCCAGCAGTCAGGCTCGTGCTGGGCGGCGGTGCTGTCAGCGTTTTCTACGAGCAGATTGCCGGGTCGCTGCCGCAGGGCACAATTGTCTCGGTTGGCGAAGGCGAGTTGCTGCTAGAGCGGTTGCTGAGATACGAAGATTTCTCTGACCAGCGCTGCTATGTGGTGGGTGAAACGGCCCCACGCGATCGGATGATTCATGAGCAGCCAATCGCAATCGAGAAATCGGCCTGCGACTATGACTATATTGCTCAGATCTGGCCGGATTTTGACTATTACCTGCAAGAAAGCGACTTTTATATTGGGGTGCAGACTAAGCGCGGCTGTCCGCATAACTGCTGCTACTGCATCTATACCGTGGTGGAAGGCAAGCAGGTACGGATCAACCCAGCTGAAGAAGTGGTGGCTGAGATGCGGCAGCTCTATGACCGGGGAATCCGCAACTTCTGGTTTACCGACGCGCAGTTTATCCCAGCTCGCCGATTTATGGACGATGCAGCAGAGCTGCTGAAGAAAATTATCGCCGCAGGCATGACTGATATTCACTGGGCTGCCTATATTCGAGCAGACAATCTCAACCCCGAACTCTGTGAGCTGATGGTCAAGACGGGGATGAACTATTTTGAAATCGGCATCACCAGCGGTTCGCAGGAGCTAGTCCGTAAGATGCGGATGGGCTACAACCTGCGGACGGTGCTACAAAACTGTCGCGACCTGAAGGCAGCAGGCTTCAACGATCTGGTTTCGGTCAACTACTCGTTCAACGTGATTGACGAAACCTACGAAACCATCCGGCAGACGATTGCCTACCACCGCGAGCTAGAGCGAATTTTTGGAGTTGATAAGGTCGAGCCGGCAATTTTCTTCATTGGCCTACAGCCTCACACGCATCTAGAGCAGTTTGCCTTCAAGCAAAATATCCTCAAACCGGGCTACGACCCGATGAACCTGACCCCCTGGACGGTTCGCAAAATGCTCTGGAACCCGGAGCCGCTGGGCGCTTTCTTTGGCAGAGTTTGTCTGGAAGCCTGGAAGCGCAACCCCGATGACTTTGGCCGTGAGGTGCTGAATATTTTGGAAGAGCGGCTGGGTGTAGCTTCGCTAGAATCTGCCCTGAGTGCGCCAATCGACGCGACCAAAGAGCTAGCGCTGATGGGATCTTAAGCTCGGCGCTCGTTTTTGGCACTCGTTTTCAGTCGCGCTTTAACCTGCTTCAACCGCAGTCGGTTCAGGCTCGGTAAGATAGAGAAGATTCAAAAAGCGTTAATCTATGTCTTCTCTTTCTTTCGAGCCAGTGGTTAAGCCAGCAGGTGATTCGGCGGGCGAGCCATCTACAGAACTGGCATCTGCTCAAAGACCGCTGCTGGGGCAGTCGCTGGGGGAACTCACCGCTTGGGTGCAGCAGCAGGGACAGCCCGCTTACCGAGGCAAGCAGCTACACCAGTGGATCTATCAGCAGGCGGCTCGATCGATCGATCAGATTTCGGTATTCCCAAAGCAGTGGCGCACCGATCTCGCAGATACACCCATGGGCCGCTCGACGCTGCACCATCGCTCTGAAGCTCCAGACGGCACCGTCAAATTTTTGCTGAAGCTGGCAGATGGCCAAATTATCGAGACGGTGGGCATCCCGACCTTTCGGCGCGGCGGTGAAGATCTAGAGGCGATCTGGGCGCAGACTGGTTCGGAGACGGGGGTAGGTTCAGGCAACTCTGCCGCTCAGCTCGACCGCCTCACGGTTTGCGTCTCAGCTCAGGTGGGTTGCCCCATGGCCTGCGACTTTTGCGCGACAGGCAAGGGCGGCTTTCAGCGGAATCTAGCGCTGCACGAAATTGTTGACCAGGTGCTGACGGTTCAGGCGGACTTTGGGCAGCGGGTCAGCAATATTGTTTTTATGGGAATGGGTGAGCCGCTGCTGAACAGCGAAGCCGTGGTCGAGTCAGTGCGCGTCTTGAATCAAGATGTCGGGATCGGGCAGCGGCTGATCACTATCTCAACAGTCGGGATTCCGGGGCGCATCCGGCGGCTGGCCGAGCATCAGCTGCAAGTCACATTAGCGGTCAGCCTCCATGCCTCCAATCAGGCGCTGCGTGAACAGCTGATCCCCAGCGCTCGTCAATACCCACTAGAGGCGCTGCTGCAAGAATGCCGTGACTACGTGCAGATCACCGGGCGGCGGATCAGCTTCGAATATATTTTGCTGGCTGGCCTTAACGATCAGCTTCAACATGCGCGCGAGCTGGCTCAGCATTTGCGCGGATTCCAAAGCCATGTCAATCTAATTCCCTACAACCCGATTAGTGAAGTAGACTATCAGCGCCCCGACGCGCAGCAGATTCAAGCATTTGTGCGAGCCTTAAAGCAGCAGCAAATCGCGGTCAGCGTCCGGCGCTCTAGAGGGCTAGCTGCCGATGCAGCTTGCGGTCAGCTGCGGGCAAAGCAACCGACTGCAAGCTAGGTGTTAGGTGAGCTAAGTATCAGGCGAGCAATGTTCAGTCCCGGCGCGTAGGCTTCAATGACACGCCCCGTTTGAGCGCAGGTCGTCATTAAGTAGTCACAGTGGTCGCACTGCAACTTATGCTGAGTGGATAAATAGTAACGCTCAGCTAGGCTGCCGCAGTTAGGGCAGCGCACAATTTCCAAAGTGAGAATACCCAGGTTTTCCCAAGTAGCTGCGTTTTTTTGAATAGCTTGCATCTTAAACTCCTCAATCTGATTGGTATAAATTTGGTGTGAATTGACCGCCGTCTGCCCCAAGGAACCCCCCTGAGAAAAAAGTTTACACAACTAGATCATGACCCATGCTAGATGAAAACCAGCAAAGAAACTATGAATTCTCTATAGGGATCAAGATCAAGATGGGGATCACGGCAGAACCATATCTCCATAACCTAAGCTTTTCCTAAGGTGATTTCCTCTGTCTAGAGGTTGGTCTAAAGATGGGGTGTGCGCTGGCTGCGACTTAGATAAAGAATTAGCCCAGTGAGCAGTCCTATACCCGTGAAATATTTCACAGCAGCCGGGACAGCTGGGTTGGGCGAGAAGAAGCCTTCGATGAGTCCCGAGATCACCAGCATCGGCACCAGCCCAAAGGTCAGATGTGCCGCCTGCTGACCATAAAGCTGGAGAGCATCTCGGCGCGAGTAAATTCCCGGCCAGAGCAACGCCCTAGCAATTAAAAAGCCCGCGCCGCCCGCTAAAAAAATTGCGGGTAGCTCTAGCGCCCCATGCGGAAACACGAACGCCCAAAATGGCCAGGCCAAGTTGCCCTGCCCGACCAGCGCCCCAATCGCCCCTAGCAGCGCTCCGTTGAACAGCAAAATATAGACGGTTCGCAAGCCCAGCAGTCCGCCGCCCGCTATCGTCTCAAACGCCACCCGCATGTTGTTGACCATGATCGAGCTAGAGGCGAATGGCTCAATGCCGACAATCGAACCCATCCACAGCTCTTGGCGGTCGCGTACCTGCTCAATCAGATTTTCGGGTACCAGCAGCGCCAAAAACGCTGAATCCCGCCAAGCCATCCACCAGCTTGCCACCGCCGCTAGCCCAAATAGCGCTACCGCCAGCGCAATTGCCCCGCGCGCCTGCTGAACTGCCGTCGGAAAGCCCCAAAGATAAAACTGCCGCACTGCTGCCCAGTCTTGCCGTCGCGACCCCTGATAGATTTGGCTGTAGCCCCGCGCCACCAGTGCTTGTAGCTTTTGGCCAATCAAATCTCCGGCCTGCTGCGTGCGGGCGCGAGCTAAGTCGGCGGCAGTCGAGCGATAGAGGCTAGCCAGCGTCCGAATCTCGTCAGCTTGCAGCGACTTTAGCCCCTGCTTTTCGGCTCTGGTCAACAACGCCTCTAGCTGCTTCCAGCTCTGTTCTCGCCGCGCCACCCAGCGCTGAATATTCATATTCCGTGATGTTTCGCAGAAATTTTGGTTGCTGAGGCTAGAGTGAGGGTATCAATAAGACAGTAAATAGCTCCATTCACCAGATAGCTCCATTCACTCTAATCAGCCGAGTTTAACCGATGTCTCGCAGCTTTGACTCCGCTAATCCGACTCGACCGTTGAGCGTTGGCGATATCGTTAGTGTCGCTCTTGCCCTCTATCGCGCTCACCTGAAGCAATATCTAGGCATTGCCCTGCGTGCTACAGCTTGGCTGCTGCTGCCAATCTTGGGGCTGGCGCTGATTTTTGGGCTGGCGGTACTGGCAGCCAGCGGTCAAACCAATCCAACCAATCTGCTTGGCCTGCTGCTGCTGCTGATTCCGGCTGTGATTGCGCTCTTCTTCTACTGCGGAGCCAAATCTCAGATGAACTGGGCGATCATTTCCTGGCTGGCCTACCACAATCTCATTCAGCAGCCAGAAACGACGCAGGTCGGACGCAGGCTGCTCGCCCCCCGATTCTGGCGATTCTTCTGGGCATCGCTGCTGGTGACGCTGCTGCTTAGCGTCGTGAACTTTGGGCTTTCGGTTGTCCAGCAGGTTGCCTTAGTGTCAATCTCAGCCATTCTGGGCGGCGAATCGGTGCTGACTGGCCTGCTGCTGGGGACTATAGCGCTGATTACGACCGCAATCTACGCCTGGTTTACAGCTCGCTGGGCGCTGCCTGAGCTGCCGATAGCGGTCGAGAACATTACCGCAGCCAACAGCGTCACCCGCAGCTGGGATTTAACCAAAGGTCAGGCTGTCCGGGTGTTGACGGCCTTATTTATTGCGCTGCTCGTCACGCTGCCCCTCTATGTCCTGGCTTTTTTGCCGCTGCTGCTGAGCCTGCTGGCAACCGCTGCGAGTTTTTCCAATGGCGATACGAGCGCCGTGATTGCCGTGATGGCGGCATTTCTGCTGTCGATGCTGCTGCTGCTGTCGATGAGCCTGCTCGTCACGCCCTTCTGGCAGACGCTCAAAGCCGTGCTGTACTACGATCTTCGCAATCGTCGAGAAGGGCTGGATCTGAAGCTACATTCACGGCGTGAAGCTACTCCTGAGGATACTGCCCCAGAAGATGCTGGTCTAGAAGATGCTGGATTCGACCCCTAACCCGATCTAGGAGTCGCTGGGCATGGCACTTTTCAAGCAAATCAAGCTGACAACGCCCGAAAGCGTCGAGCTGGAACTCACTCTAGCCGGAATTGGCAGTCGGGCACTAGCGCTGACGATTGACTACTGCCTGCTGCTGCTGGCTCAAACACTCTTACTATTTTTGCTGGGGCTGTTTTCAGAGCAGTTGCTTAACTATCTAGAGCAACTTCAGGTCAACTCTAATGGTCTAGAGCTTTGGGTGGTATCAATCGCCCTGCTGGGCTTTTTTGGGCTGTATGCTGGATATTTTGTGGTATTTGAAACCATCTGGCAGGGGCAGAGTCCCGGTAAGCGGCTCGCCCAGATCCGGGTGATTCGAGATAACGGTCAGCCAGTGCGTCTGAGCCAGTCAGCGCTGCGTGCCCTGCTGCGCCCTGTAGATGATTTTCTGTTTATCGGCATGTTTTTGATTAGCCTCAGCCAACAGGAAAAGCGCTTGGGGGACTGGCTGGCTGGCACGCTGGTGGTGCGTGAAGCTCGCCCTCAAGCTCAGCGGCCAGCGACGCTGTCTGACGTTGCTCAAACGCTAGCTGCCGAGCTGCCCAGCCTCACGGATTTGAGTCAACTCCAGCCCGACGATTTTGCGGTGGTGAGTGAATATTTGCAGCGACGGCAAGCCATGTCATCTCAAGCTCGCAGGGAGCTTAGCCTGAAGCTGGCTCGCGAAATTCGCTCCATCATCAAACTCGCTGAGATTCCAACAGGACTGACCTCCGATCAGTTTTTGGAGGCGGTCTATATGGCCTATCAGCAGCAGTTTTCGATTGAGTGATTTGTTCAGCGATTTGCCCCTCTATTTCTCCAGCCGCACCACAAACCACTGAAGATAGAGTCCGGGCCCCACATCAAACTCGCAGGCAGTTTCCATCAGGTACTGCGCCTGCTGGCTCAGATCGTCATAGCGGTGGAGATCTAACGGCAGATCCGTCTGGCGGCTGGCCAAAACGCCCTGGAGCTTTTCGAGCAGTTCGGCGGCGCTCAAAATCTGCTCTGGCTGGTTTGGCTCCAGCACCACATAGGCATCTTCCTGGTACATGATCGAATTTGACATTAGCCGCTGCTCCTTGGGAATCACCCAGCTTAGCTATCTTCGGCAAACACAAAGCGATGTAGCTCGCTGGCATCAGGTTCGGGGCTGGTCTGAGCAAACTGCACGGCTTCGTCAATCACAGCCTGGATGCGCTGTTCAATTTGCTTTAGCTCTTCAGCCTTGACTAGCTCTTGCGCCGTCAGATGTGCCGCCAACTTTTTGAGCGGATCACGAGCCAGCCAAGCCTCTTTCTCGTCTTTGGAACGCAGTTCGTCTGGATCAGCCAGCGAATGCCCCCGGAAACGGTAGGTGAGGCATTCAATCAGGGTAGGGCCTTCTCCGGCGCGAGCGCGAGCCACGGCCTCTTGCGCCACGGTGCGAACCGCCAACACGTCCATGCCGTCAACTTCGATTCCCGGCATCCCAAAGACGCTGGCTTTTTTAAAGATTTCTGGCTGGGAGGTGGCGCGCTCATGCGCCATCCCAATCGCCCACTTGTTGTTTTCGACTACAAACAAGATCGGCAGTTTCCAGAGCGCTGCCATGTTGAGGCATTCAAAAAACTGGCCGTTGTTGGTGGTGCCGTCCCCAAAAAAAGCTGCCGTGACATGATCAGAACTCGCGTCGCCCAGTGCCTCACGCCGATATTTACTCTGAAAGGCTGCGCCCAGCGCCACCGGAATTCCTTCACCAATAAAGGCATAGCCGCCCAGCAGATGGTGTTCTGCCGAAAACAGGTGCATCGAGCCGCCCCGACCTTTGCTGCATCCGGTAGCTTTGCCAAACAGCTCGGCCATGACGTTGCGGGCAGGCACTCCGGCGCTCAAGGCATGGACATGATCGCGATAGGTGCTGCATACGTAGTCTTCGCCCTGACGCATAGCGCGAATTACGCCCGTGGAGACTGCCTCCTGACCGTTATAGAGATGCACGAAGCCAAACATCTTGCCGCGATAGTACATCTCGGCGCATTTATCTTCAAAGTAGCGCCCTAGCACCATGTCTTCATAGAGCATTAGCCCCTCCTCACGCGAGACGGGGGCAATCGCAGCTAGCTTGGGGATGGTTCGTTCCTGGGTCATGGAGGGAGAGTATCCTAAGGGGAAGGGGTCAACGAGAGGGGCGAGTCCCGCGCCGCGGGTGTGGGCTTTAGCTGTCTAGATGGCCATCTGGCAGCGCAAATTAACGCAAGTCTAAATAGTATCAAGTTTTAGGGCTGCGAATCTACGGCTGATAGGGGGCTAATGGGAGGCTGATAGGGCTGCTACAGCGACTGGCTCAGAAGGCTCGGTAGGGATTTAATGCCGACTAGCTGCTGACTAGCCTTACCTAGCGTGAATAACTTGGCGTAATATCTATGGCTTAAAATTTTTAGGACGAAAATAAGTTTGATAACAGGTTTGGTTACAGACGCAGCCGGTTTCAAGTCAGGAGATTCCTAGAACAAGCGCTTCTCCCCGACTTTTCCACCTGATTTTCGCATAGTTCACCAATCTAGAGAGGAATCAGAATTCTCCACCGCCTTTTTTTTGTTGAGAAAAGATTCTATTTTATTGGGTATTAGGTGGAATCTATCCCGTTACGGACAGTTAGCTGTTACATTCCTGACATACCGCTGTCGCTAAGCATCGGCATCTTCCGTCAGTATGCTTCTTCTGAAAAAGTATGCTTCTGAAAAATTGTCGAATCGTGAAAATTGTCGAAATCATGCATCGAATTTCTGTTCTGGCTAACTTGCAACCTCATCTACCTCATCTAACTAAACTGTGCGAATCAGGCAGATTCAGTTAAAATTGACAGGCTTCTCTGAGAACGGATGCGTTTAGGTACTCGAAAACCGCGCCAGACGATGGTTTTAGCCATAGGTTTGTAGCCATAGAGCTATAGCCCCGGCGATGCGTTGAATGGGTCGAAAAATTGACTCGCTAAAGCAGCGGGTTACCGTAAGTAACAGGGCAAGTAACAAGGGGTTGCGCTTCTGCTGCGTCCAGCGTATAAAGCAGTGTAAGTTTCGAGTCGTGGGTCTGTCAGCAAATCGTCTGAAGTAAGGCAAGTCTAGAATTGGCGCAGAAATCGGTCGTGTTGGCCATTGAGCAAGTGAGTTTCTGGCTCAAATCAACTGATTCCAGGTTTTGGAAGCCAGATAAAAAGCGGGCTTAACGGGCATTTCAACTGCATTTTTCAATGTCAGCTACTTCAAAGTCAGTCATTTCAAAGTCAGTATCGTTTGCAGGGGATGGGGTCGTGCGAATTCCGCTGGATTACTATCGGGTTCTAGGTTTACCAATTCAGGCAACTGCTGAGCAGCTCCAGCAGGCGCATCGCGATCGAACGCAGCAGCTTCCCCGGCGCGAATTTTCTGAGGCGGCAATTTTGGCGCGTCGGGCGCTGATTGATCAAGCCTACGGCCTGCTGTCCGATCCCTCGCAGCGACAGGACTATGACGCCAGCTTTCTCGCCAAGTCCTACGACCTGTCGGACGCAGAAGCGGAGAATTTCTCGGAAGATCTGGGCTATCGCTCGACGGAAGGCTCTGACTCCTACAGCCCCAGCATTGAGCTAGAAGAGCCGCAGCTGGTAGGAGCGCTGCTGATTTTGCTAGAGCTAGGCGAGTATGAGCTAGTGCTGCGGCTAGGTCGCCCCTATCTGAACAACGGCTCACCTGAGCTGAAGAGCGGCAGATTTGGCGAGCCAGAGATTGTCCTAGCCGATGTTGTGCTGACTGTCGCCTTAGCTCATCTTGAGCTAGGCCGCGAGCAGTGGCAGCAAGGACAGTACGAAAACGCGGCCAGCTCGCTGGAGAGCGGTCAAGAGCTGCTGCTGCGCGAAGGGCTATATGCCAACATTCGGGGCGAAATGCAGTCAGATCTGTTCAAGCTGCGTCCCTACCGCATCCTGGAGCTAATTTTGCTGCCAGACGGTCAAGAAGAGCAGCGCCGTCACGGGATTGGCCTGCTGGAAGATATGCTGCATGACCGAGGCGGCATCGACGGCAATGGCGACGATTCGTCGGGGCTGAGCGTCGATGACTTCTTGAGATTTATCCAGCAGCTCCGCAGCTACCTTACCTCAGCCGAGCAGCAGGTACTGTTTGAAGCCGAGGCGCGACGACCTTCAGCAGTGGCCACCTACCTGGCCGTCTATGCGCTGCTGGCACGCGGCTTTGCCCAGAGACAGCCCGCGCTAATCCGGCGAGCGAAGCTGCTGCTGCTGCGCTTGGGTGGCTATCAAGATGTGCATCTAGAGCAGGCAGTCTGCTCCCTGCTGCTGGGACAGACTGAAGAAGCCAGCCGCGCCCTAGAACTCAGTCAAGAGTTTGAATCACTGGCCTTTATTCGCGAGCATTCTCAAACCTCGCCCGATCTGCTGCCGGGGCTTTGCCTCTACAGCGAACGCTGGTTTCAAAACGAGGTCTTCCCGCATTTTCGCGACCTCCAGCAGCGGCAGGTTTCGCTGACAGACTACTTTGCCGACGAAGATGTGCAGATCTATCTAGAAGAGTTGCCCGCCGAACCTGAAGCTGCACCCGCCTTTCCAAAAACTGCTCGTGCTGCAACACGTGCCGCTTCCCGCCCCGACGTTCAGGCAGCTCCTGCTCCCAGATTGGAGTCACGAGAGCTGTCGCGTGCCGCAACCGAGCGCTCCTACGCCGTCGGCGCGGGTCAGGCCAATAGCCAAGCCAACGGTCAGGGCAACCTCGCCGGAACCGTGACGCTCGATCCTAGACTGAGCGCCCGCACCGCTGATCCGACTGGAATGCCGCCTGCCGATGGGGGCAGTTTGCCGCCTGAGAATGGCCAGAGACTCAGTGGTCAAGCAGTTGGCAATCCGCCCGCTCACCGCTCGGCTGAGCCAGCTGAGCGCGATGCTCATCACCTGCCGGAAGCCCAGCGTCAGGCGGTTCCGCGCTCGCCCGTTCGCCGTCCCAGCATCCCGTCCAATCTGCGGCTTGATCGAATTTTACTGCTGGCAGCGCTGGGTCTGCTGGGTGTAATGCTGCTGGGCTTCCTGTTTGGCAAGTTGCTCAACCGCCCCACCCCTGCTCCCTCAGCTGATACAGGTGGTTCGTCTGGCTCTAGTGGAGCAGCTGGATCGGGCACTGAACTCGGCAACAGAGCCATTGAGCCAGCCTTCTCTGAGTTTGCCAACCGCCAATTACAAGGCGTAAGCGTCAGTTCGGCCATTACCGAAGCGAACGCACCCGAAGTTGTGCAAGCCTGGTTAGAGGCTAAAGCGGCTGCGCTGGGTGAGAACCACGAGATTGATCGACTGGATCAAATTTTGGTGGAGCCGCTTCTCTCGGTGCAGAGAACCAGAGCTGAAGATCTTAAAGCCGAGAACTCCTATTTGAAACTCAGCCATTCCCAAGTTGAAATTGTCTCAGTCGAATCTAGTCAAGATATAGCTAGCTCTGGCTCAGCTTCTGATAGCCCCGACTCCGACTCGCTCGGCGTGGATCTGAGCAGCCCAGAGGCAGACAGCGAGACGGCCACAGGCGATGACGCAGAGAACCCGACATCTGGCGAAGCCGCTCAAGCCAGCATCGAAGCCGTAGTGAGTGAAAAAGCTGACTTCTACAATGCGGGCGAGCTAGACAGCAACGCCTCCTATGACTCAACCGTGCGGGTCAGATATGAGCTGGTGCAGCAGGACAGCCAGTGGCGGATTCAAAGCATGAACGTTCTAGAATAGGGGTTGATTCAGTCTATTTCAGCCTGTTTCAGCAGCCCTTACGAGAACGCTACGCATGGTTTGGCCGCTTAAGCCTCGATTCCGCAAACAGATCGCCCGCATTGAAGTGACGGGCGCAATTGCCGGGGGAACCCGCAAGCATTTATTAGAAGCCCTCAAAACCGTAGAGGAGCGCAAGTTTCCGGCGCTGCTGCTGCGAATCGACAGTCCCGGCGGTACGGTGGGCGACTCGCAGGAAATCTACAGCGCGCTGAAGCGACTGCGCGACAAGGTGAAAATTGTCGCGAGTTTCGGCAATATTTCAGCTTCTGGCGGTGTTTACATTGGTATGGGAGCCGAGCATATCGTGGCGAATCCCGGCACGATTACCGGCAGCATCGGCGTAATTCTACGTGGCAACAACCTGGAGCGGCTGCTGGATAAAGTCGGCGTCTCGTTTAAGGTAATCAAGTCTGGCCCTTACAAAGACATTTTGGCCTTCGACCGCGAGCTGACCGAGCCAGAGCAAGAGATTTTGCAGGCGCTGATTGACACCAGCTACCAGCAGTTTGTCGAGACCGTGGCGGAAGCGCGTCACCTGTCGGTCGAAACCGTCAAGACGTTTGCTGACGGGCGGGTATTTACCGGGCAGCAGGCGCTGACGCTGGGGCTAATCGACCGCTTGGGCACCGAAGAAGATGCTAGGCGCTGGGCAGCTGAGCTAGCTGGGCTTGACCCAGAGAAAACCCAGTGCTTCACCCTGGAAGAGCGCAAAGGCTTGGTTAATCGCCTGCTGCCGGGGCGCGGACAGGCAAGCTGGAGTCAGTCTCCTATTGCTGCGGCTGGCCTGAGCTGGCTGGAATTTGAGATGGGCACCAGCGGTTTGCCTCTGTGGCTGTATCGGCCTTAAAATCTAGCCTCCCGGATGGCAATCACCGATTTTTGAGCTATGAGTGAAGAGGGAATTTCAGAACTCATTTTTAGAGCTGCTTTAAATCTTCAGATCAAAACTCAAACTTAACCAGGAGGCCATGCAAGTGGGTTGGAAAGTAAAGGCGATTCGGGGGGCAACAACCGCATCAGAGAATTCGGTTGAGGCGATTCGAGAGGCGGTGACGGAATTGCTGAACGAACTCGAACGCCACAACGCAATTGACCCGGATGAGATCGTCAGCGTCACGTTTTCGGCGACGCGCGACCTAGATGCCGTCTTTCCTGCCGCGATTGCCCGTGAGCGTCCACACTGGCAAAATGTGCCGCTGCTCGACTTACAGCAGATGTATGTCGAAGGTAGTCTCGCCCGCTGCATCCGCTGCCTGATTCACATCAACGTGCCTGACCCCGACGTCAAGATATACCACCCCTATCTGCGCCAAGCTCGCCAGCTCCGGCCTGATTTGAGCATGGTGACGGCTGGGGAATAGAGCCTCTTAGAGTTCGGCTTAACTTTTGTAATCGTCCTGCGTGCCTTTGGCCTCGATTGCTTCTGCTAGACGTTTGAGCGCATGGACATAGGCGGCGGTTCGCATTGAGCAGGACAGCTCTTGGGCAGTCGCCCAGATGCGCTCAGTCTCTTGGGTCATCTTGGTCTCTAAGCGCTGGTTGACTTCTTCTAGGCTCCAGTAGAAGCCGCTGCGGTTTTGCACCCACTCAAAATAGCTGACGGTAACGCCGCCCGCATTCACCAGAATATCCGGGAAAACCTGGATGCCGTTGGCCTCCAAAATTGCGTCTGCCGCCGAATTGACCGGGCCATTGGCCACCTCAAAAATGAACGGAGCCTGGATGCGAGCGGCGTTTTCAGCCGTGATCTGGTTTTCCAGCGCCGCCGGAATCAAAATATCAACCTTGAGTTCGAGCAGTTCGGCGTTGCTGATCACCTGATGCTCGATACGGTTGCAGAGGCTGCCCTCGCAGTAGACTGCCTGGATGCCGCGCCGCGCCTCCTTAGTGCGGCGGATGCTGGGAATATCTAGCCCCTGCGTCGCATAGACTCCGCCCTGCGAGTCGCTAACCGCCACCACCCGATAGCCCGCATGAAACAGCAGCTCGGCAATGACCGCTCCAGCATTGCCAAAGCCCTGAATTGCGACGGTTGTTGAGCTGGGCTGGCGATTAAACTTGGGCATCAGCGTTTGAATCGTAAAAAAAGCGCCCATCGCCGTGGCCGTTTCGCGTCCCAAGCTGCCGCCCATCGGAATGGGCTTGCCCGTTACGACTGCGGGCGTAATCTGGCGGCAAATCGTGCTGTATTGATCCATCATCCAGCCCATGATCATCGGGTTGGTATAGAGATCAGGGGCAGGAATATCGATATCAGGGCCGATGAAGTCAGCAATCAGGTCAATGTAGCCCCGACTGAGGCGCTCTAGCTCAAACTTGGAGAGGGTTTTGGGGTTGAGCGTGATGCCGCCCTTAGCTCCTCCAAACGGTAGGTTGAGCGCCGCGCATTTAAATGTCATCCAGAAGGCTAGTGACTGCACCTCGTCCAGCGTAACGCTGGGGTGATAGCGCACGCCGCCTTTGGTGGGGCCACGGCTGTCGTCGTAGCGGACGCGATAGCCTTGAAAGACTCGCAGCGAGCCGTCGTCCATCCGGACTGGAATTGAAACCGTCAGGCTGGCTTTGGGGGTTTTGAGTCGCTCAATCGCATCGGGATGAAGCGTTACATATTGCAGGGCTTTGTCGAGGCGTTGGTTGGCATCTGAGAGTAAGCTGGTCATCTATGATCCTCTGCTGGAGAAGTAGTGAAGAGAGTCCGGCTGGCTTAATTTCTATTAAACTGTATCAAAAATGTATCAAAAAATACAAAAACAGGCTTGAACGAAAGTAGTAATTATTTATAAAAATTTACATATTCGGGCAAGAATTGAGGCCAAATTCTCAGAAATCTCTGCAAGCTTCGACTAAGCTTTGAATCTTGCGCTCGCTTGGCAACCTGTGCTGCTGGGTGTTTCGCTAGATTTCTCAATTTATGTCAATTCTGAGAAACTCTCCTAAGCCGTCCATGGCTTCAGGTTAGGATTGAATTCTGTATTGATTTTTACGCTGTTAAACTTTCTTTTCATTACCCATGATTAAGGCAATCTCTCCCGCCACCTGGCATACGGCTGATTCGGCGGAGGCGCTAGTGCGCTTGGGTAGCGATCCCCAGACTGGTCTGACCGCTCAGCAAGTGAAGCAGCGGCAGCAGCAATATGGGCTGAATGAGCTAGTCGAAACCGGAGGACGCAGCGCCTGGACGATTTTGCTGGATCAGTTCAAAAACATCATGCTGATCATGCTGATCGCGGTTGCCGTGATCTCAGGCTGGCTAGATTTTCTGGACTGGCAGGCCGGAGAGATGGCGGCTGGCGATATTCCCTTCAAAGATACCGTCGCCATTTTAGCGATTGTCATCCTCAACGGCGTATTGGGCTATCTGCAAGAAAGTAAGGCTGAGAAGGCACTAGCGGCGCTGAAGAGCATGGCTTCGCCGCGCGTTCGGGTGATGCGCGACGGTAAGCTAAGCGAAATTGATGCCAAATTGCTCGTGCCGGGCGACCTGATGTTCTTGGAAGCGGGGGTGCAGGTGGCTGCCGATGGCCGTCTGCTGGAGGAGTCTAATCTCCAGATTCGCGAGGCGGCGCTGACTGGCGAAGCCCATGCCGTTAGTAAGCAGGTGCAGACTCAGCTCGCTCAGGATGCGCTGCTGGGCGACCGTACCAATATGGTGTTTCAGGGCACGGAAGTCGTACAGGGACGCGGTACGGTGCTGGTGACAGGAACGGGCATGCAGACTGAGCTGGGAAAAATCGCCACGTTGCTTCAGTCGGTCGAATCAGAGCCAACGCCTTTGCAGCAGCGGATGGATCAGCTCAGCCAGGTATTGGTCTACGGTTCGCTGGCGCTGGTGGCGCTGGTGGTCGTGATTGGCGTGATTGCCTCCGGGTTTGGACGGTTCCGCGAGCTGCTGGAAGTTTCGCTGAGTATGGCCGTGGCGGTGGTGCCGGAGGGCTTGCCTGCTGTGATTACGGTGACGCTGGCCCTAGGCACACAGCGCATGGTGCGGCGACAGGCGCTAATTCGCCGACTGCCAGCGGTGGAGACGCTCGGCTCGGTGACGACCATCTGCTCTGACAAAACCGGGACGCTGACCCAAAATAAAATGGTGGTGCAGTCGCTACATCCGGGTCTGGCTGAAACGGGCTGTCGCATCACGGGATCCGGCTATGATCCCACGGGCGAGTTTTTAATGGGCGATTCTCACCAGGCGATTCAGGCCACCGAGCAGCCCGATCTACGCGCTCTGCTGCTGGCGGCGACGCTCTGCAACGATGCGGCTCTGCAAAAAGAAAACGGTAACTGGGCGATTTTGGGCGACCCAACCGAAGGTTCGCTGCTGGTGGCTGCGGCGAAAGCAGGTCTCGATCAAAACCACTGGTCTTACACGCTGCCTCGGCTGAGCGAGATCCCATTCTCGTCGGAGCGTAAGCGGATGAGCGTGATTCTGAAGCGCGAGTTGGCCAGCAGCGATTTGCCGTTCGCCATTGACGCGCCCTATCTGCTCTGCTGCAAAGGCTCACCGGAACTGGTGCTAGAGCTGGCTGAGCGGGTGCAGGACAACGGCATTCATCGCCTTACGCCTCAGCAGCGGCAGCAGATTTTGGCGCAGAATGATCGGCTGGCCGCAGGTGGGCTGCGGGTGCTGGGGTTTGCCTACCGTCCGCTTGAGACTCAGTCTGATATAGCCACAAATCAAATAGCTACACAAGCAGCCGAACGAGATCTGATCTGGCTGGGGCTGATGGCCATGCTGGATGCACCTCGCCCCGAAGTCCGTGAAGCTGTGGCGTGCTGTCGAAATGCTGGCATTCGCCCCGTGATGATTACTGGCGATCATCAGCTCACTGCTCAAGCCGTGGCCGAAGATCTAGGGATTGCCCGTCCCGGCGACGAATTGCTGAGCGGACGCGAGCTGGAGCAAATGGATCTTGAGGAGCTGCAGCGCCATGTGAATCGGGTCAGCATCTATGCCCGCGTTTCGCCAGAGCATAAGCTGCGGATTGTGCAGGCCTTGCAAAAGCAGAACAACATCGCGGCCATGACCGGAGACGGCGTGAACGATGCGCCCGCCCTGAAGCAGGCCGACATTGGCATCGCGATGGGAATTACCGGCACGGATGTCAGCAAAGAATCCAGCGATATGGTGTTGCTGGATGACAACTTCGCCACGATTGTCGCTGCCGTCGAAGAAGGGCGCGTCGTCTACACCAACATTCGCCGCTTCATTAAATATATTTTGGGTTCCAATATCGGCGAAGTGATCACGATTGCCCTATCGCCCTTGTTGCTGGGGGCAGGCGGCGTGCCGTTATCGCCTTTGCAAATTCTCTGGATGAACCTAGTGACAGACGGTGTACCCGCGCTGGCTTTGGCCGTTGAGCCTGCCGAACCCAACGTGATGAACCGCCCGCCGCACGATCCCAGCGAGAGCATTTTTGCGCGAGGGTTGGGCTGGTACATGCTGCGGGTTGGAGTCGTACTGGCCATCATCAGCGTCTCGCTGATGGTCTGGAGCTACGGCTACAGCCAAAACACTCCTGGCGATCCGGATCGCTGGAAAACAATGGTGTTCACCACGCTCTGTTTGGCGCAGATGGGACATGCAATCGCCTGCCGCTCCAATAGCCGCCTGACGATTCAGCTTAACCCGTTCTCAAATCCGTTCCTGCTCTGGGCGGTTGGCGTGACGACGCTGCTTCAACTGATGCTGATCTACCTGCCACCGCTGCGAAGCTTCTTCGGAATGCATCGGCTTAGTTTTGGCGAGCTGGCGATCTGCGTCGGGGCCAGCCTGCTCATGTTTGTCTGGGTGGAGCTGGAGAAGCTAGTGCGCCAGCGCTTGAAGTCTAAGCCCTGAGCAGAAATCTAGGCAGCATGTACCTAAAGTCCCTGCATTTGAAGCGGTTTCGCAACTACCAGGATCAGCAGGTTGAGTTTTCGGCTCCCAAAACAATATTGGTGGGAGACAACGCCCAGGGCAAATCAAATCTGCTGGAAGCGGTCGAGCTATTGGCGACGCTGCGCTCTCACCGGGCCCTGCGGGATCGCGATTTGGTGCTGGAGGGCGAGCCACTGGGGCAGGTGCAGGCCGTACTGGAGCGCAATAGCGTCCCCGTGGATCTAACTCTGACGCTTCGCAGCAATGGCAGGCGCACCGTCAGCTTAAATGGCGAAACACTGCGCCGCCAGCTCGACTTTCTAGGTGTGCTCAACGCCGTGCAGTTTTCTAGCCTCGATCTGGAGCTGGTGCGCGGCAGTCCGGGCGAGCGGCGCAACTGGCTGGATCTACTGCTTACCCAGCTTGAGCCAGTTTATGCCTACATTTTGCAGCAGTACAACACCGTGCTGCGGCAGCGTAACGCCCTGCTTAAACAGGGCTTTCCCCCAGCCGGATCTGAGCATTTGCCAGCCGAACGTGACTCAACCCAGCTCGCCGTTTGGGACGCGCAGCTCGCCGCAATTGGAGCACGAGTGATTCGGCGGCGGGCGCGGGTAATTGAGCGATTAGCGCCACTGGCACAGGCTTGGCATCAGGCAATTAGCAATCAGGCAGAGCAGCTAGAGATCCGCTATGCGCCCAACGTA
Organism: Pegethrix bostrychoides GSE-TBD4-15B; assembly: GCA_019359155.1. Taxonomy (GTDB): domain Bacteria; phylum Cyanobacteriota; class Cyanobacteriia; order Elainellales; family Elainellaceae; genus Elainella; species Elainella bostrychoides. The sequence goes on along the minus strand of JAHHHV010000071.1, from coordinate 89,162 downwards.
GCTGCGGCTACTGACGATCCGGGGCTAATTCAAGCAGCGTTTTTAGAAAAAATTCAGCGGCGTGCTGTCGCAGAACAGCAGCAGAAAACGACGCTGGTAGGGCCACATCGCGACGAGATCGAGTTCATTATCAACCAAACTCCCGCCCGTCAATATGGCTCGCAGGGACAGCAGCGGACGCTGGTTTTAGCCCTGAAGCTAGCCGAACTCAAGCTCATTGAAGCCGTGATTGGCGAACCGCCGCTGCTGCTGCTAGATGATGTCCTAGCCGAGCTGGATCTGACTCGTCAAAACAAGCTGCTCGAAACAATCCAAGATCACTTTCAAACTCTGATCACCACGACGCATCTTGGCTCATTTGACGCGCAGTGGCTGAAGTCTTCACAGATTCTCACCGTACAATCGGGGCAGGTCCAGTTTGGCTAGACTTAATCCCTTATTTTGCAAACCCCATGCGATTTAAAACCAATCGGCAAGATCAAGATGGCGTTCCCGAAGTCAATCTTGTCCCGATGATGGATGTCTTGATGACGGTATTGACGTTTTTTATTATTGTTTCGATGACGCTGACGGGCACGCCGATTGCAGGACTACTGCTGCCCAAAACCGACGGCGCAGGCACAGGCGAGAGTGACGACAAGGCGGTTCTGGTGGTGGGGCTGAACGCCAAAGCGGAAGTTGTGCTGGACGATGAGCCTGCCGATACCGCCCAGCTCGCCGCCGCCATGCAGAAATTTTATGAGCAGCATCCTCAGGGCGTGGTGTCGCTGAAAGCTGACAAAAGCCTCACCTACAGCCAGGTCGTGAAGCTGCTGAAAACCATGCGCGATATTGGTGGCGATCGGGTGTCATTGGCGATTGACCAGAAGGCCGGAGCGAATTAACCTAGCCATAACCCAAACTTAAAGTCTTGAACATTCTCCGCATCATCAGTTCTTAATCCACAGCCTGTAGGGTGAGGGGTATAAAAAAGATTCATCTGTTAGGAGTGTGACTTATGTTGGCGAACGGAATGAGAAGCAGATGGGGACGCTTTACCCTACTCGGCATGATTGGAGCATTAGCGGTTACTCTGACTTCTGTTCCTGCGCTCTCCCAGGGAGCTTCTACGATCAAGATTGACGGCTCTAGTACAGTTTTTCCAATCACCGAAGCTGTCGCTGAAGACTTTCAGGCTGCCAATCGCGGCACGAACGTTACGGTCGGGATTTCGGGGACAGGCGGTGGTTTTGAAAAGTTTTGCAACGGCGAAACCGACATTTCAAATGCTTCTCGCCCCATCAAGCAGGCGGAAATCGATGCCTGCAAAGCTTCTGGTATTGGCTTCATTGAACTGCCGGTTGCCTACGACGCACTGACCGTAGTGGTTAACCCCGGCAATACCTGGGCTTCCAGCCTGACAGTAGAAGAGCTGAAGAAAATGTGGGAGCCTGCGGCACAGGGCAAAATCACCAACTGGAATCAAATTCGCTCTAGCTTCCCCAACGCGCCGCTGAAGCTGTTTGGCCCCGGTACAGACTCCGGCACCTTTGACTACTTCACCGAAGCAATCATGGGCAAGTCAGGAGAGAGTCGCGCTGACTTTACCGCCAGCGAAGATGACAACGTGCTGGTGCAGGGTGTCTCGCGGGATGCCAACGCGCTGGGCTACTTTGGCCTCGCATATTTTGAGCAAAACCAGCAGCGGCTGAAGGCGGTCGGCATTGATGGCGGCGACGGCTCTGTCATGCCCAATCCAGCAAACGTTGAAAACGGCACCTACACGCCGCTGTCGCGCCCGCTGTTTATTTATGTCAGCACCAAGTCGGCTGAGCGCCCAGAAGTGCAAAACTTCGTCAACTACTATATGAGCAACACTGATTTGGTCAGCGAAGTTGGCTATGTGCCGCTACCCGCTACTGCCTACACTGCTGCGCGCTCCAACTTTGAAGCTCGCAAGCTGGGCAGCGTGTTCGCCGGTCGTGACACCATCGGGGTCAAGATTGAAGAGCTGCTGCGTCTAGAAGGCGTTCGCTAGAAATCGCTCATTGGCAATCGTTCGGCTCTTGGGGTGTGTTGCCTCAAGAGCTTTCTACTGACAGCGCGCCCTATCTTGATATATGAATTCGCTATTAAAATTTTTCTACAGCCCAATGGTGATGATCTCACTGTTTTTGCATGGGCTGTTGCTGATAATGCCGCTGCCAGCCCGACCCCCTGCTGAGCCACCACCCGAAGCAGAGAAGCCCAAAGAGGAAGAAGTCCGGCTCTCCAGCCTCCAATCGCTGACTAAGCCTTCTGCAACTCCCAAGCCGATTCCTAAAGCAAGCCCCAAACCACCACCGCCTGCCCCCAAACCGATTGTCAGACCCGTTGCCAGGGTCGCCCCTCCAGCGCCGCCCCGCCGCCCGCCGCCCGCACCTTCCCCAGTCCCGTTAGCTGCTGCGCCAGTGCCCGCTAGTCCAACGGTCGAGCCTTCCCCTGTGGCGATTGCCCCGTCACCAGAACCTCAGGCTGAGCAGCAGCTTCAGGACTATCTGGGGCAGTTTCAAACCAGTTTGGGAGCGGTCGGAGCATCAGAAACCGCTGGGTTGGGCATTCCTTACTATCTGTTTCCCCAAGCAGAACTCTACTTTACAGCGGAGAGCATCGCCGCCGCAGACAGCAGCCCAGATGCTCAGCCTGTCCAAGTTGAGGGAATTGAGGATATTCTATGGGCATCGCGCAAACGTCCGGATGCTGCGCTGGAGGAACTCCGAACTTTGTTCCAAGGATTTACATTTGCCGAAGCAGGAGAGTTTGGGGGCGGTGCCGTTTATCAAGTCAGTCAAGGCAGCACTGTTCGATATGTGAACCTCGTGCAGTCCACAGATAAAACTGCTACTTTCGTGGTGATTTGGAACCGCGATCCCAATTCGACTCAGGCGGCGGCTCCATAGCGGGCAGTTTTTGCCTAAAATTGCTGAGTCTGACTCAAATTATTTGATAAGGTGCAAAGGTCTGTTGCAGCCCTGTCTCTGTTGATTTTTCTGTGTTGATTTTCTCGCTCCCTGTTGCTGTCTATTCTGTGTTATCTGTCCTATCTGCGATCGCTTCGGCTATTGAGTTTGAGGTTGATCTGGGTGCCAACATCAGCCGAATAGTCGCAATTGTGGGAGACAGGTCATGGATCGAACGGTTATGTGGATGCAGTGGAACAGCCTAGGGATGGAGCAGCTGCATATTGAAAATGAGCCTCAGAGCAGCAGTTCAGGCAGCAATTCAGCAGGCAGCAGTTCAGCAGGCAGCATTGTTGCAAACAGCGTAGTGATGGGCATCAAAGATGGTCGCCCCTTCAGAATCCGCTATCAAATTGAAACTACGCCTGACTGGCAGGTGCAAACGCTGCGGCTTGAACGCTTGGATGCAGTCGGCACGACGCTCTGGCTGCGCTCAGACGGCGCAGGGCAATGGTGGGGGCAGGATGATTCACCTTGCCCTGAGCTGAATGGCTCTGTCGATCTCGATTTGTCGATCACCCCCTTCACCAACACATTAGCCATTCGCAGACTAGCGCTCCAGCCCGGTGAAGTCCGCAATATTTCGGCAGTCTGCATCACCATACCCGAAATGGAGATTAGAGCGATGCCGCAGCGCTATACCTGTCTAGAGGTCAGCTCTCAGGGCGGCATCTATCGCTATGAAGGGCTAGTTCGCAATTTCTCAGTCGAGCTGTTGGTAGATCGAGACGGGCTGGTCATTGAGTATCCTAAGAGCTTCCGCCGCATCTGGTCAGTGGAGGAGCCGAGATAAGCACAGCGCCATCCGCAGCAGGCTTCAAGTTCACCTCAGCGCCAAATCTGAATATAGCCAACCGTGCTCTGCCACAAGACAACCTGATTTTTCAGCCGCAAAAAGCCTTCCCGCACTGTCTTGAGTTCAGCCGCACTGAGCTGAGCGGCCAGTCGATCGCAATAGCTGGGGCGTTCCTGGCCTGGGCTAAACCAGCGTTCGAGAATCGCTGAAGTGACTGTTAGCTCTGTTTGAATTGTTTCACTCGTCAGCTTGATTCTATGAGATGCTAGCGCCTGTTCTAGATCGCTCAAATTCCAGTTCACCTTTGCATCTGTCGGATCCGCATAGATCGCTTCTTCTGCATTCACAAGACGTTTATAAAGCTGCTTTCCCAAAGTCTCTGCATTGAGAAGCTGATACAGACGCTGAGTCCGCTGTGGAATGGTTTCAGCCAGCAGGATCTGCCCTTGCGGATGCAGCAGGTTAAGCCACTGGTTGACTAGCGCTACTTGATCGGGCTGAGCGGCCAGCGCGTTGCGACCCATGATGCAGTCAAACTGCATTTCGGGAAACCGCTGGGCTAGCTGCTGCGGCAAGTCTTGAGCCTGCGCTGGCAGTAAGAGCGGACGGCTGAGTTCGGGCAGGCGGGCAATTTGCTCGCGCAGCGCCTCAGCATCAGCTGAAGTCTGCACAGCAGCATAGACACCGCCCTCCGGAACTTGCCGTAGCGCCTCCCAGGTCAGCAAACCGCTACCTGCGTTCAGATCCAAGACGAGATGATGCCGCTGCAAGTTGGCCAACTCAAACAAATGGTCGCGTAGCTGAGCGAGCCGCTGTCCAGCCTGAGTGAGACTGCGCTGAAGCCAGCGGTCAGTCGCGCTATCAGCAGGGCTGAAGGTGAGCATCTCAGGTGCAGCCAGCCCGAAGCCTTCCAGCATGGCGGCGAGCTGTGCCTCACGCTGACGAGCCACCTGCTGCTGCACCTGCCGCTCCTGCCCCTGACTCGAAGGCTGATAGAACACCTGCCCTTGCAGGCTGCTGGGCAAGTACTGCTGCGCCACCCAATGCTCGCGGTAGGAATGCGGGTAGAGGTAGCCCGCCCCATGCCCAAAGCCCTGCTTGTCGCGGTTAGAGTCGCGCAGATGAGTGGGGACTTCGGCCTCGCGCTCTTGCTCCACTGCGGTCAGCGCGTCAAAAAAGCCCATGACGCTATTAGATTTGGGTGCGGTGGCCAGGTAGAGCGTCGCCTGAGAGAGCGGATAGCGGCCTTCTGGCATTCCCACTCGGTCAAAGGCAGCGACGCAGGCATTCACGATCACCACAGCATTCGGATCGGCTAGCCCCACATCTTCGCTCGCCAAAATCAGCAGGCGGCGAAAAATAAAGCGCGGATCTTCGCCAGCATAAACCATCCGCGCCAGCCAGTAGAGGGCAGCATCGGGATCGGAGCCACGAATACTTTTGATAAAGGCACTAATCGTGTCGAAATGGGCATCGCCTTCTTTGTCGTAGAGCACAGCCCGATGCTGAATTGACTCTTCGGCCACCGCCAGCGTAATCTCTACCGTGCCCTCAGCGTTCTCAGGAGTCGTCTCAACCGCCAGCTCTAGGGCATTCAGCAGCGTCCGCGCATCGCCATTCGCCACGTTGATCAGATGCTCGGCGGCGGCTGGCTCAATCTGCACGGTTTTGTGGCCGTAGCCGCGTGGATCTTGCAGCGCCTGAGCTATCACCTGACGCAGATCTGCGGCCTCCAGCGGCTTCAGCTGAAACAGCCTCGATCGACTAACCAGCGCTTTGTTCACTTCAAAATACGGGTTTTCGGTCGTGGCTCCAATCAAAATCACCGTGCCGTTTTCCACCCAGGGCAGCAGCGCATCCTGCTGAGATTTGTTGAACCGATGCACCTCATCGATAAACAAAATTGTCTTCTGACTCTGCCTGCCGCGCTTTTCTTGAGCCGTGGCAATCGCCTCGCGGATCTCTTTCACGCCCGCTAGCACAGCATTGATCGAAATAAAATGCGCCTGCGTGCTGTTGGCAATAATCTGAGCCAGTGTCGTTTTGCCTGTACCGGGTGGCCCATAGAAAATCAGCGACGAAAGCTGGTCAGCCTGAATCGCCCGCCGCAATAGCCGCCCCTGGCCCATAATGGCCGCCTGCCCAATAAACTCATCTAGGCTGCGCGGTCGCATGCGAGCCGCCAGCGGCGCTTCGGTATCAATTAGATGCTGGCGGTGCTGGTCAAACAGCGTCATAGAGATAAAGCTGAGTAAAAAGCTGAGATAGTTTGTTGGGAAAAAGCAAATCAGCGAGACTGCGGCCAGAGTCGCTATTCTAGTAGCTAGATGCCTTTCGCAACCCGCAATCTTCTTATGGACGGAGTAGCTCAGCCAGAATTTGCAGAACCCATCCCGTATCAGAATCAATATCAAGGCCAGTTCGGTGAGTTTACGATTACCCCTAGCGACCGACGCGGTGTAGTGATCTATCGAGCAGGGCTAATGGCAGCGGCGCTGTGCTTTGCAGCTGGAGCTATCTTGGCGCTCTGGCAGGGCGAAAACCCAACGGTGCAGATGGCGCTGACGCTGCTCTACACGGGGTTTAGTCTAGGACTGGGCGTGAGCCTGCTGATGATTCATATCTATATGGTGACGCTGCACCGAGCGCTTCAGGCGTTTTGGCTGGTAGGCAGTTTGGCGGCGCTGGCCGTCGGGCATTTCTACCCAGAGCCATTTGCTCTGACGGTCTATCAGCATCCGGTCACAATTTTGGGCGTGGGCTTTACCTTTGCGGCGCTAACCGGAATTTTCTTCAAAGAGGCGTTCTGCTTCAACCGCTTAGAAACCAAGCTGCTAACCCCAACCGTGCCGCTGCTGCTGCTGAGTCACTGGCTGGGCTGGCTGCCGCTAGGGGTTGAGCAAGGCTTGCTGGCAGTCTGGGCGGCGCTGTTTATCGTGTTTGCCATCCGCAAGGTGATCCAGCCGATTCCGCCGGATATTGGCGATAAGAGCGTGTTTGAGTATTTGCAGAATCTAAAGGCTGCCAATCTAAAGGCAGCCAAAGTATAGTTCGCTAAAGCTGGATCTGCTCCAAGCCACCCCTGATCAAACTGGGCACAATAAAGCTGAAACAGCGAGGTTCGTGAGCTTAGGCTAGCAGAGAACTCGCGCAGCAGAGAAGGAGCAGAGCGTGGCAGCACGGGCATTTTGGTTGGCCTGGTCGCAGGTGTCGGGGATTGGCTCAGTGGCAATTCGGCGGCTAGACGAGCATTTTGGCTCTCTGGAATTGGCCTGGGAAGCCAGCTACCAAGAGCTTTTGGCGGTCAGCGGCATTGGCGAACAGACTGCCGCTAGCGTCGTCCAAGATCGCCGCCAAATTGATCCAGAGCAGCTATTGACGCAGCACCAGCAGCGCAACCCCCAGTTCTGGACACTAATCGATCCCGACTACCCGCGCTGGCTGCTAGAAATTCCAGATGCGCCGCCCATTCTCTACTATCAAGGCCAGATCGAGCCTTCAGAAAACCAGGGGCTTCAGCCTGCTGTGGCGATTGTTGGCACTCGCAAGCCTTCGGACTACGGCAGACGCTGGGCGAGGCGGCTGAGCGCGGCTTTGGCGCAGTCGGGCATAACGGTGGTGTCGGGGTTAGCAGACGGCATTGACACCGAGGCGCACCAGAGCTGTCTTGATGCGGGTGGCCGCACAATTGCGGTGATGGGGACGGGGCTAGACATTGTCTATCCGCAGTTTAACCGGACGCTGGCCGAGCAGGTGGCGCGGCAAGGACTGCTGCTGAGCGAACATCCGGCAGGCATACCGCCCGACCGGGTTCACTTCCCCCGCCGCAACCGGATTATTGCCGGACTCTGCCGCGCCACGCTGGTGATTGAAGCACCCCAAAAGTCGGGGTCGCTGATTACCGCCCGCCTCGCTAACGAGTATGGCCGCGAAGTCTACGCCCTGCCTGGTACACTCGACAACTATCGTGCTACCGGCTGTCTCAGCCTGATTGCTCAGGGGGCACAGGTGATTTTGGGTGAGACTGAGCTACTGAAAATGCTGGGCACTCTGCCGCCCCTGCTGAAGCCACAGGAGCGATCGCAGGAGCTTATGGCAGCGCCTGACCCTCAGCTTAATTCTGAGCTTGACCCTGAACTCCAGCAGGTGTTTCAAGCCGTAACGCTCGAACCCATTGCCGTCGATCTCATCATGCAGCAGGCAGGTCTGGCGACGGGGACAGCCCTCAGCGCTTTGGCTCAGCTAGAGCTAATGGGACTGATTTCGCAGCTGCCCGGAATGCGCTATCAGCGGGGATAGCCTGTAGCCGTCCGCCTCAGGTTCGGCATTCCCTCCAGGCAGACTTTAGCACTCGATGACCTAGAGTGCTAAAGTCTACAGTGGCGAGATCCAAACCAAATTACTATGTCTAAAATCGTTGTTTTTGATGAAGCATCGCGTCAGGCGCTAGAGCGCGGCGTCAATGCACTAGCCGATGCGGTTCGAATTACGCTTGGCCCCAGAGGGCGGAATGTGGTTTTAGAGTCAAAATATGGTGCGCCGCAGATTGTGAATGACGGCATCTCGATTGCCAAAGAAATTGAGCTGGAAGATCCGCTCGAAAATGCCGGGGCGCGGCTGATTCAGGAAGTAGCCTCCAAAACCAAAGATCTAGCGGGCGACGGCACCACCACCGCCACAGTTCTGGCGCAGGCAATGATCCGTGAGGGGCTGCGGAACGTGGCTGCAGGCACCAACCCGGTAGCGCTGCGACGCGGCATTGAAAAAACCGTCAGCAAAGCGCTAGATGAAATCGCGGCAATGGCCAAACCGATTCAAGGCAACGAAATCGAGCAGGTAGCTACGGTGGCGGCAGGCAGCGATGCCGAAGTGGGCGCGATGATTGCCGAAGCAATGAGCAAAGTCGGGCAGGACGGCGTGATTTCGGTTGAAGAGTCCAAGTCGCTCTCCACCGAAATGGAAATCGTCGAAGGGATGCAGTTTGACCGGGGCTATGTGTCGCCCTACTTTGTCACCGACAACGACCGGATGATCTGCGAGCTAGAAAAGCCGCTGATTTTGCTAACCGACAAGAAAATTGGCAGCATTCAAGATCTGGTGCCTGTGCTGGAAAATGTCGCCCGCGCCGGACAGCCCCTGATGATTATTGCCGAAGATATTGAAGGCGAAGCGTTGGCGACGTTAGTGGTGAATAAGCTGCGCGGCGTGCTGAACGTGGTAGCTGTCAAAGCGCCTTCGTTTGGCGAACGTCGTAAGGCTGTGCTGCAAGATATTGCGGTGCTCACGGGGGGCCAGATGATGTCGGAGGAAATTGGCCTGAGTCTGGATATGGCGACTCTGGAAACGCTGGGCAATGCTCGCAAGGTGACGATCACCAAAGACACCACGACGATTGTGGCCGATGCACCCGACAAAACGGCGCTGGAAACCCGGATTGCCCAAATCCGCCGCGAGCTAGCCGAAACCGACTCAGACTACGACACCGAAAAGCTGCAAGAGCGATTGGCTCGCTTGGTGGGCGGCGTGGCTGTGATTAAAGTGGGAGCCGCCACCGAAACCGAACTCAAAGACCGCAAGCTACGCTTAGAAGACGCGCTGAACGCCACCAAAGCCGCGGTCGAGCAGGGAATTGTTCCGGGTGGCGGCGTGACGTTGCTGCATACGGCTCAAAAGCTGCAAGGGTTCAAAGCATCGCTGAGTGCCGACGAGCAGATCGGCGCAGATATCGTAATTCGGGCTTTGGAAGCACCACTGCGCCAGATTGCCGAGAACTGCGGCGTTGAGGGCACGGTTGTCGTTGAAAAGGTGAAAACCCTGGGTGGCAATCAGGGCTACAATGCGCTGACGAACCAGTACGAAGATCTGCTGGTGGCTGGCATTATCGACCCAGCGAAGGTCGTGCGCTCTGCCCTACAGGATGCAGCCTCGATTGCCAGCATGGTGATTACCACTGAAGTCCTAGTCGTCGAGAAACCTGAAAAGGCCGCTGCTGCTGCGCCTGATATGGGTGGAATGGGCGGCATGGGTGGAATGGGCGGTATGGGCATGCCTGGAATGGGCGGCATGGGCATGCCTGGAATGGGCGGCATGGGCATGATGTAGTCTGCTGCATCTTCGCAAAAACTACTTCGCAAAAACTACTCAGGGGTGGAATGATCCGCCCCTTTTTTGCGTTGTGTTCACGCCCAGCGGCTCAGAATAGCTTGAGCTGGTTGGCGATGTCTTCAATAGGTTTACCAATTGCTTGTTCAAGCTCAGCCGCTGGAGTCTCAGAGGCCAGCTTATGGGCAGCGCGTGTGGTTTCGGGCAGGCGATATCTGGTCGTACAGCGCATGACGCAGCGGACGGCGGTCTCCAGACTGATTCGATGTCCCGGCGAAATATACAGCGGCTTTGTGCCCAATCGCGTCCGCAGCACTGCCCCAATCGTCTCGTCTTGATGCGTCAGCGGCACCCATGCCCCGCGCTCATCCGGCACATCGGGATATGTTCCCACCAGCCGCGATTTGCCCACGCCAACGGCGGGGCGATTAACCAACAGCCCAATGTGGCAAGCGATCCCAAACCGACGCGGATGTGCCGTACCCTGACCGTCGCAAAGCAGTAGATCTGGCAGGGCGCTCAGCTTGGCTAAGGCCTCCAGCACGGCAGGCACTTCCCGAAACGACAGCAGCCCCGGCACGTAGGGAAAGCTCGTTGGCAGTCGCGCCACGCTCTGCTCCACTAGGCTCAGCGTCGGAAAGCTGAGAACGCTAATGGCTGCTCTTGTGGTCGCGCCTGCATCCTCAAAGCCCACGTCGACCCCGGCTACGGTTTGTACAGAATCTAGCTGATCGACCGTAATGATTTCTGAGCGCAGTTTTTGCTGAAGCGCAATTGCCGCCTGCGGGGTGAGATTCCAATCATGCGCGTGAAAGAGTTGCATCAGCAAAAGCAGGCAAAGCAGCTATTTGCCACCTTACCTGCTTTCAAGCTAAAAAGCTGGACTCAAAAGGCAGAACCTAGCCGCAGCGGCCAATCCCGACATAGCGGAACCCAGCTGACTCTAACACCTCTTGATCCAGGAAGTTGCGGCCATCGATCATCACCGGATGGTTCATCAGGCTAGCCATCTTGGTGTAGTCTAGGTCACGGAACTGCTGCCAGTCTGTGACCAGCACCAGCGCATCGCAGCCGTCTGCCAAGCGCTCAGCGTCCGTCTCTACCAGCACATTTGACAAACCATGCCGCATCCCGCTCTGGGCTACTAGCGGATCGTAGGCTTTGACTTTTGTGCCTAAGCGGTGTAGCTGCTCGATTAGATCCAGCGCCGGGGCATCGCGCATGTCATCAGTGTCGGGCTTGAAGGTCAAACCCAGCAATCCAACCGTTTTGCCCTTGAGAATCTTCAGCACCTGCTGAAGTTTTTCGAGTGCCATCATTCGCTGCCGCTGGTTCACCGAGACTGCTGCCTTCAACAGCTGCGCTTCATAGCCGTAGTCGTCAGCCGTATGGATCAGCGCCGAGACATCTTTAGGGAAGCAGGAGCCGCCCCAGCCGATTCCTGCTTGCAAAAACTTGCTGCCAATCCGCGAGTCGAGGCCAATCCCTTTAGCCACCTGCGTCACGTCTGCGCCGACCCGGTCGCAAATATTCGCCACTTCGTTGATGAAGCTAATTTTGGTCGCCAGGAACGCATTTGAGGCATATTTCACCATCTCAGCCGAGCTGAGGTCGGTCACGACCACAGGAACCGTCGGCAAGGACTGGTTTTCAGCAAACTCGCGTGAGACAATTGGTGCGTACAGCTCCTTCATCAGCGAAATCGCTCGCTGCCCGTTGCTGCCCAGCACGATCCGGTCGGGGTTGAAGGTGTCGTAGACGGCACAGCCCTCGCGTAGAAACTCCGGGTTGCTGACCACATCAAAATCGACCTGGATCTCGGTCGTTGTGCCGCCGCCCGATGAAACAAGCTGCTGCTGTCGTTCAGCAACGCCGTCGAGTACCAGCATCCGTACCCAATCGCCGGATCCAATCGGTACGGTGGATTTGTTTACAATCACTTTGTAGCCGCTCAAATGTGCCCCAATGCCGCGCGCTACGGCTTCCACATAGCGGGTGTCGCTTTCACCAGTCGGGAGAGGCGGGGTGCCGACCGCAATGAACAAGATTTCGCCGTGATTTACGCCAGCGGCCAAGTCGGTAGTGAATTCAATCCGTCCAGCTTCAATCACGCCTTTCATCAGGTCTGACAGCCCCGGCTCAAAAATCGGCGACTGCCCGGACTGCATCAGCTTCACTTTCTCTTCGTTATTGTCAACGCAAATCACCTGATGGCCAATATGCGCCAGACAAACGCCCGTCACCAAGCCCACGTAACCCGTACCGATGACACAAACACGCATAGGAATTAAGTCCTTGAACAACAGCAAAGTGAATGAACCGAGAGCGGGCGCACTGGCATACGAACCAGAATACGCCCAGTCAGAAGAGTTTCAGAGCTACAGCGCTTTGGCTGTCTCTAAAGCGGTTTCGGCGGCCTCTGCTTCCACTCTGGCGCGGAAGTCAGCTACGGTCAGCTTCAAGCCTTCTTGCAGCGGCACGGTTGGCTGCCAGCCCAGCCAGGTTTTGGCCTTGGTGATATCGGGCTTGCGGCGACGCGGATCGTCTTGCGGCAGAGGCCGATAGTCGATAGCTAGACCGGGATTTACCATCTCTTGCACGGCAGTCGCCAATTGCAGGATTGTGTATTCGTCTGGATTGCCGAGGTTGACCGGGCCAATCTGATCGCCGTTCATCAACCGCATCAAGCCTTCGACTAAATCTGTGACAAAGCAAAAGCTGCGGGTTTGCGAACCGTCGCCGTAAACCGTCAGCGGGTTGCCGCGCAGCGCCTGCACCACAAAGTTGCTGACCACGCGACCGTCGTTTTCCAACATCCGGGGGCCGTAGGTGTTGAAGATTCGAGCCACCCGAATTTCAACATCGTTTTGGCGGTGGTAGTCAAAGGCCAGCGTTTCGGCCACCCGCTTGCCCTCGTCGTAGCAGCTGCGGATACCAATTGGGTTGACGTTGCCCCGATAGTCTTCGGTCTGCGGATGCACTTCTGGGTCGCCGTAGACTTCAGACGTGGAGGCCAGCAAAAACCGCGCCTTGACACGCTTCGCCAAGCCCAGCATATTTAGCGTCCCCATCACGTTGGTTTTAATCGTCTTGACGGGGTTGTACTGATAGTGAACTGGCGAGGCTGGACAGGCCAGGTGATAGATTTGATCCACTTCTAGCCGAATTGGTTCAGTGATGTCGTGGCGAATCAGCTCAAAGTAAGGATGATCCATCCACTTCAGCAGATTCCGCTTGTGTCCGGTGTAAAAATTGTCCAGACAGATCACGTCATGCCCTTGGTTCATCAGTCGATCGATCAGGTGAGACCCAATAAAGCCCGCACCGCCAGTCACTAGAATCCGCATAGTTTATGTAATGTCAGGAATGTCAAGTTGTTGCGCTCACGGCATCAGATTGTTTTTAGAGTTCCCCGATGCTTCGCGATTCTTCACATCCCTGAACAGGGCATGATCAAACCCTTGAAGCAGCTGAAGGTATTTCTGCCAGTCTGAAAATCTTAAATAACTTTGAGATTCAAGACCGGGCACTACAATCTGTGCAGTAACGATTAGCTACAGCAAAATACCAGAGTTACTCAAGCAATCCAGTGATCAATCTCAACGTTTATAAAAACTTCAACTCTTTTGGCACAAAAATTTTTAGGATTATCTATGACTCGGCTGGTTTAGGTTTCAGCTACGCCCAACCCCCAAGTTCTTTTGAGCAGGTTGATTGTAGGAGGCCAACTGCTTAATTTGAAACTTCAGCCATCTCGATGATGCGGCCTTCAAGATCTTTGACCAGGAAGTTGAGCGGCTTCTCGCGGCGGATTTTGTACTTGACGCCGTAGGTCTGGGCGCGCATTAGGAGTTGCTCTAGACAGTCATGGTCAAAGCAGACGTGGCGCTGGCGGTCTTTCTGGCCAAGGCTAGCGCCGGAAATGACGTGAAGCTGCGTGTTCTTTTTGAGCTGATACCACAGCCCTTCAGAACTCTGATAGTTCTGGGTAGCGGGACGGCCTAGCGTGGCGGTTGAGGCGAACATCGGGTCAATGCCAGATGTGCCAAGCGTCTGTTCATAGTTGTAGTAATAGTGCAGCGGCACGTCGGCAGTGGGCAAATCCAGAAGCCCCTCATAGAAGCGGCGGGCTAGCTCTAGATCTGACACCATCACGGTATGCACTTTAGGAGCGCTGGTGAGGAACATCCACATCGCCCCGGCATAGGCCACCAGCAACAGCACCATGATCCCCTGCGTTGAAAGCAGGCTGTCAAGGGCGGGCAACAGCGATCCCAGGATGGGCGTAGCAAGCAAACTACCTGACATGACCATGAATGCTGAATACATGAATGGTGAATATAGGATGATGTAAAGGACAGAAACAGCAGCTCGAACGCAACCAGATTTATGCAGAAGTATAGAGGGCTGTGGAGATTTTCCAATTTCAACACCCGCAGCTCCAGTCTATCAAGACTGCCGAGGCCACGTCTAATCTCGGCAATGTGAGGAATCCACACTGCATCAGGGTGGCGAACCAGCCTGTCAACTCGGTTAGAGAGGGCGAACAGGATTTAGAATGCGCCTAGTGGGGCGAATTCTAAAGTCAGGAAGGAGTAGAGATGCCGACAGGACAGTTGTTAATTGTGGATGACGAGCCAGGTCTGCGTCAGGCGGTACAAGCTTACCTAGAAGAAGAAGGCTTCAAAGTTGAGGTGGCTGCCAATGCCCGCGAAGGCTGGGAGATGATCCAGAAGTTTTCGCCTGACCTAGTGATTTCAGACATTATGATGCCGCAGGTGGACGGCTATGAGTTTCTGAAGCAGCTCCGCGAAGACTCGCGCTATCAGACCGTGCCGGTAGTTTTCTTGACAGCACGTGGCATGACCTCCGACCGAATTCAGGGCTATAACGCAGGCTGCGATGCTTATCTGTCCAAGCCGTTCGACCCCGATGAGCTGGTGGCGGTCGTGTCCAATCTGCTGGAGCGGCGGGCGGCGGTCACAAAAGCCGCAGGCGATGGCGAAACGCCAGATATTGCCGAAATGGCGCGACAGATTGCCCAGATCAAAGCGATGCTCAGCCAGCGCAGCAATATCACCCAGACTCCTACGCCGATCAATTTTGACCTCACGCCCCGCGAGCAGAGCGTCTTGGAGCTAGTCGCAGAAGGGCTGATGAACAAAGAGATCGCTCGCCGCCTCGAAACCAGCGTCCGCAACGTCGAGAAATATGTCAGCCGCCTGTTTGGCAAGACGGGAACCAACAGCCGCACAGAGCTGGTGCGATACGCGCTGGAGCATGGTTTGGCGAAGTAATATCCGGCGATTAACAGCAATTCAGCGCGGCAGCTTGACGATTTTGACGGTTCGCTCAGTCGTGACAGCCACCGAATCCCAGTCTGGAGTCGGGGCGATGTAGCGGATATGTGCGTCAAAGCCGGTGAGCGTATGCAGCGGTTCACCGCTGGCCAAGTCCCAGATTTTTAAGCTCTGATCGGCGCTGCCGCTGATCAGGCGCTGCCCGTCTGGACTGACGGCTAAAGTTTCGACAAAGCTGCTGTGTCCAGTGATGGTGCGGACTTCGGTGCCCGCTTGCACATCCCAAATTTTGATCGTGCGATCGGCGCTGCCGCTGACGAGCTGCGTGCCGTCTGGCGTGAAGGCCACAGCGTTGACGTAGCTGAGATGCCCGCTCAGCGTTCGCACCAGCACCCCCGTTGCCATATCCCAGAGCTTAATCGTCTGGTCGGCACTAGCACTGGCGAGCAGGCGACCGTCTGGGCTAAATACGACCGCGTTGACGTAGCTTTTGTGGCCGCTGAGGGCGCGAATTGGCTGTCCGGTCGCTAGCTTCCAGAGTCGAATCGTTTGGTCGGCGCTGGCGCTGGCAAGTAGCTGGCCGTCTGGGCTGATCATCAGCGCGTTGATGTAGCTGCTGTGGCCTTTAAGCGTGCGAAGCTGCTGACCGATTCCCAAGTTCCAGAGCTTGATGGTCTGGTCATCGCTAGCGCTCACTAGCGTTGAACCATCTGACTTGACGACGAGGCTTCTGATAGCGCTGCTGTGGCCGGTTAGCGTCAGCAGTCGTTCGCCCGTCAGAGCATTCCAGATTTTGATGGTTTGATCATCGCCGCCCGTGATCAACCGCTGGCCGTCAGGCGTGTAGGTGAGGCTTTTGATTGAGCCGCCGGGATCGGTGACGGTTCGCAGCGGCGTGACCCGCTGAGTTGGGATGGTCTGCAATAGGCGGGCAGGCTTGAACTGCCATGCCGCATAGCCCCCAGCCATCAGCAGAACTGCTAGCGCACCTGCCCAAACTCGTTCGGGAAGCCGAATTGCGCTCTGCGTCAGGTCTGCGCCAATCGCCTTGTCCAACCGCTGCTGAACTGCTTTTTCCCGACTCACAGCAGGCATTACGGTCGTCGGCAAATCAGCTTTGGTAGGCAAGAGCTGGTCAATTTGTCGCCGCAGATCAGCAGTATCTTTAGGGCGATCGCTGGCTTTCGGGGCAATCATCCGGTCGAGCAAATCGGCTAGCGGTGCCGAAATCTGCGGAGCCAACTGTCGCCAGCGCAGCTCATTGTGCAGCGAGTCATAGATTTGCGCGTCGGTGGGGCTTTTGCCCGTGAGCAGATAAATCAAGCTGTAGCCTAGCGCGTAGAAGTCAGACTGCGGTACGGCCTGTCCGCGCTCTTGTTCGGGCGGCGTGTATCCAGCTGAGCTGATGCGTGTGCCACCCGTGCTGCCCAGCTGCGCTAGATAGGAGTAGGTCATTTCGCGCGCTGCTCCAAAATCCACCAGCACGAGCTGACCGCTGGAGCGCAGCATCATGTTTTCCGGCTTGATGTCGCGGTGAAAATACTGCTGGCGATGCACCAGATGCAAAATATCGGCAAGCTGCTTCAACCAGCGCAAGGCCTGCTGTTCGCTAATCGGATGATAGCCCTGCTGTTGCATCCATTCTTTCAGGTTAGGGCCGTCGATTTTTTCCATGATGATGCAGTGCAGCGGCTCGCCCTGAGCCTCGCCCTGAGTCTCACCCTGAGCCTCGCCCTGAGCAGGATAAAACTCAAAGTAGCTCTGCGGCTCAACTGCCGGAATCCCCGGATGCGGGAGCTGCCCCAACACCACAGCCTCCTGCCGAAACAGTTCCACCGCCTTGTGATGATGGCTGTAGTTGGGTTTCAGCACCTTCAAGATTTTAGGCGTGCTGCGGTCAAAGGCTTCGTAGAGCCGACCAAACCCGCTACTGTCGCTCAGCAACCGCATGACGCGATAGCGCCCCAGCAGCAGCAGATTAGAACCGCAGCTCTGGCAGGTTTGGCGACCGTCGTTTTGAGGATGATCGGGCTGGGCGCATTTGGGGTTAATGCAGAGACTCATAGCGGTAGCGGTAAATGCATCCTGGAAGTTGGGACTGCGGCCCATGCACAAGGCAGAAGTTCAAGGCAGAAGTTCAAGGCAGAAGTTCAAGGCAGAGATTCAGCTTGATTGTGCCCAGAAACAGCCCGTCGTTGGGTAGTGGTCACTGGGTAGGTTGAGAAATCGGCGCTGAAAATCGACTCTGAAAATCGACTCTGAGCACCGACTCTGAGCACCATCTGTACGTGCAGAAACCGACTATAAGCGACTATAAGCGCGTCGCTTAAGATCAGTATTGACGGTGACTTCAACATCGCCCAAGAAGATTTCGTGAATTAGCCAGGTGAATTAGGATGCAGTCAGAATCGACCCATCGCTCAAAAGTTGCTCAGGCTCCCCGACTCGGCGCACAGCGCGACTGGATCTGGCGGGGCTGGCGGATGCGCTACAGCTTTGCCAAACCCAGCGCCTCAGCTGATTCGACAGAGCAGACCCCCATTCTGCTGCTGCACGGCTTTGGCTCGGCGCTGACCCAATGGCACGAAAATATTTTGCCGCTGAGCCAGGTTCACCCGGTCTATGCGCTGGATCTAATTGGCTTTGGGCTATCTGAAAAAGCTTCGACTACTTACAACGTCAAGCTTTGGGTCGAACAGGTCTACGAGTTTTGGCGAATGTTTATCAACCGACCAATCGCGCTAGTGGGGCATTCGCTGGGGGCGTTGGTGGCGCTGACCGCCGCCGCGACGCATCCGGACATGGTGGAAAAGCTAGTGCTACTGACGCTGCCCGCCTCGCGCCAGGAGATTCTGCCTGATTGGTTGCAGCCTGTAGTGGTTTCGATTGAAGGTATGTTTACCACGCCGCTGTTTGTGCGTCCGCTGTTTAAGCTAATCTGTCGGCCTAGCGTCGTGCGCTCCGTGCTGCGGAAGGTTTACATCGATCAAGGGCGCGTCACCGAGGCGCTCGTCGAAAACTTTGTGACTCCAGGCTACGATCAAGGCGCAGCCAGAGCCTTTTGCCGACTGGCGCAAGCCCGCACCCAGACTGACTTTAGCCGCGAAACCAAAGAACTGCTCCAGGAAATTGCTCAGCCGCTGCTGGTACTCTGGGGTGATCAAGATCGGGTGATTCCGATTGCCTGGGGACGGCAGATTGCGGCAGCTTTAGGCGAGCGGCTGCGGCTGGTCGAAATTCCCGATGCGGGGCATTGCCCCTATGACGAGGCAGCTGAGCAGGTGAATCAGGAAATTTTGAGCTGGCTGGCGGTTTAACGATACAGGCGGCTGGCCATAGTTTTCGGCAATTATTCAGTCAATCTCGGCGCTGTATATTTCCCGTTCCCAAACCGGTTTGAAAAAATAGTTCGTTAATACTAAAGTTCGATCGTATTAAAGTGCAATCGTACTGTTATCTTAGGATTAATTATCTTTCGGCTCTAGTTTAATCTGCCTGAACGGGCAGCCCAGCGATACAGGAGACCGCATAGACCGTGATCCCGCTCCAGCTCAGCTTAAAAAACTTTCTCAGCTACCGGGAGGCACAGCTCGATTTTCGGGGGCTGCATGTCGCCTGCATTTGTGGTGCGAACGGAGCGGGCAAGTCTTCGCTGCTAGAGGCAATGGTCTGGGCAATTTGGGGCGAAAGCCGTGCGCTGACCGAAGATGACGTAATTCATGCCGGAGCCACCGAAGCTTTGGTGGATTTTCTGTTTCAGGTGCAGCAGCAGACTTACCGGATTTTGCGCTCGCGGCATCGAGGACAGGTCAGCACGCTAGAGTTTCAGGTGCAGATCCCCAGCGGCTTTCGCTCCCTCACCGAGCGCGGCATCCGAGCTACCCAGCAGCTGATCTTGCAGCACCTGAAGCTGGACTACGATACCTTCATCAACTCGGCCTATTTGCGGCAGGGTCGTGCCGACGAGTTCATGCTGAAGCGCCCCAGCGAACGCAAGCAGATTCTGGCCGACCTGCTGAAGCTCGACCAATATGACGCGCTCTCTGAGCAAGCCAAAGAGCAGAGCCGTCAGTTTAAGGCCGAGCAGACTTTGCTAGAGCGCAGTTTAGAGAACATCGCCCAGCAGCTCCAGCAGGCTCCGGCATTGGAAGCTGAGCAAACGCAGCTTGGTACAACGCTGGCCACAATGCAGCGACAGCAGGACGCTGATTTGCAAACCCTGCGTCAGCTCCAGCAGCTCCAGCAGCAGCGCCAAACCTGGAGCGAGCAGCAGGCGCTTCAGCAGCAGCAGGCGCAGACCTTAGCGCAAGACTGCCAGCGACTGACGCAAGAGCTACAGGCCGCCCAGCAACAGCGTCAGCAGCTTGAGGCAGTTTTACAAGAGGCTGAGGCGATTACCCAACAGCAAGCCCAGCTCCAAGCCCTGCAAGCCGAAGAAGAAGCCCAGAGCGGCAAATTTCAGATGCACCAGCGGCTGCAAGCCCAGCTCCAACAGCTTCAGCAGCAGTTGCTCCAGCAGCAGCAGTCCTTGAAAGAGCAGCTCCGGCAGGCTGAAACCGAGCTGGGCTGGCTGAATCAGCAGCAGCAGGAAATCCAGCAGACCTTGGGCAGAGCCAGCGAAATCGCAGCCGGACTTGAATCATTACGCCAAGCTCGCAGTCGCCTCAGCCAGCTTGACCAGCTCCAAATGCAGGTCGCGCCGCTAATGCAGCGCCGTCAGCAGGTGCAAAGCCAGCTGGATCGCTCGCAAACTCGCCTCACTGCCCGACTCGAAGAGCTGAGTGCGCTGCGCCACCAGCTCGCAGCCCAGCAGCAGCAGCAGCCCGCAATTCAGCAGGCGGCTGAGTCGATCAGCGCCCAAATCAGCCAGATCGAGCGGCGGCAGCTTTATCAGCAGCAGGTTCGTGAAAAAGGCATCGAGCGGCGCACCTTCATGGAACGCCTGCAAGAGCAGCAGCGCAAATGCGAGCGCGAGATGGCCGAACTCGACCAAAAGCTACTACTGCTTCAGCAAGATCGAGCTGGCAGTGAGCCTGATCAGGGCATTCCAGCTGAGGCAATGGCGCTTCAGGTGGGCGGGGCTACACCCATACAGGGCGGCCAACTTTCGTTCAGCAGCTTGCGCTGCGCTGAGGCGACTGGCCTGCCTACCGGACAGACCGCTTTACCTACCGCCTATCCGCCTTGCCCGCTCTGCAATCACCCGCTGGATGCCTATCATTGGCAGGTGGTGATTGATCGGCATCAGCAGGACAAGCAGGAGATTCAAGATCAGCTCTGGGTCATCCGCGAGCAGCTCACGACTTCCGACCGCGAAATCCGCGTTCTGCGTCAGGAATACCGCGATCTGGACAAAGAGTTATCGCAATACGGCGTAGTTTTGGAGCAGCGCGGCAAGTTGCAAGAACAGTTGGAGGGCTTATTGCAAGGCCAAGCGCGGCTTCAGCAGGTGATAGCTGAACAATCGCAGCTTCAGCTATCACTCCAGCAAGGCGACTATGCCCCAGAGCTCCAGCAAGAATTGCATCTGCTGGAGCAAACCCTGAGTCAGCTTAGCTATGACGACCGCAATCACGCGCTGGTGCGGGGGCAGGTAGACCGTTGGCGTTGGGCTGAGGTCAAGTCCGCCGAACTGCGTCAGGCGCAGCGCAAGCAGGCACAGCTTGAACAGCAGCAGCCTCAGCTTCTCGCTACGATTGAACAGCTCAACCAGCAGCTCAGCGACTTGCAGCATTCGACCTTGCAGCAGCAAATTGACCAACAGGAGCGCTCCCTGCTCGAACTCGGCTATTTGCCAGAGCAGCATTTGGCATTACGGCAGCGGCTCAAACAGACACAGACTTGGCAGAGTCGCTATCAGGCGTTGCAGCAAGCCCGCGAGTATTACCCAGCGTTGCAGGAGCGAATTCAAACGCTGGGCGAACTCTGGTCAAGCCGCAACCAGATGCAGCAGGCGCTCTTGCTTCAGATGCAGCAGCTAGCCCAGCAGCTAGCCCAGCTTAGCGATCCAGCCGCCGCGATTCAGGAATTAGAGCAGCAGATGCAGGCGCGACGGGCGCAGATGGATCAGCGGCTAGCCCAGCTCGGCAGATTGCAGCAGCAAGCGCAGCAGTTGGTAGAACTCGCAGCCCAGCAGCAGCAGTTTAGCACCGAGCTAGCTGGGATCAAGCATCAGGTGCGGATCTACCAAGAGCTGGCGCAGGCTTTTGGCAAAAACGGCATCCAGGCTTTGATGATCGAAAATGTGCTGCCCCAGCTTGAGGCCGAAACCAACCAGACGTTAGGCCGACTCAGTGCCAATCAGCTGCATGTCCAGTTTGTCACCCAGCGCGCCAGCCGCAAAACCAGCGCTACTAAGCTGATCGACACGCTCGATATTTTAATTAGCGACATGCAGGGCACCCGCCCCTACGAAACCTATTCCGGCGGCGAAACTTTCCGGGTCAATTTCGCAATTCGGCTGGCGCTAGCGCGGCTGCTAGCTCAGCGTTCCGGCATGGCGCTACAGATGCTGATCATCGACGAGGGTTTTGGCACCCAGGACGAGGCGGGCTGCGATCGGCTGATTGGTGCAATCAACGCGATTGCTGCCGACTTTGCCTGCATCCTCACCGTCACCCATATTCCGCATCTCAAAGAGGCATTCCAGACGCGGATTGAGGTTAACAAAACCGAGCAGGGATCGCAGATTCGGCTCTCTGCCTGAGTCTTATCTGGGGCTTATCTGGGAGCTTATCCAAGTCGTTCTGGCAAAATCTTGCTAAAATTTCTGGAGCTGGCTAAGGGCGCTTGCAGCAATTCGGGTCGAGCTGGGCAGGCTAGATCAGGATTCAGCCGCTCCGGATGTAGGTAGCTGGCTTGAAATTATTTAATTCTGTGAGGTTGCGCGTGAACAGCAGGCATCGGTCATCTCTCTCTACAGCACAGGCTCGACGCAGCGACGCAGCAGTGGTTGCTGTTGCTCCAGTCCCCGCTCAATGGCTGGGTCGCAATCTGGACTTCTGCCTACTGGCCTTTTGCTCCTGCGTGCTGGCGGTGCTCTGCCACCAGTCGATTATTTTGCCTTCAGCCCAGGCAGGTTCCGGCTCTCAGATGACGGTTTCTAGAGTTTCGGCCTCGCAGCTCGACTTTCTGCTGAAGGCTGGGCTCTTTACCTCAGCTAAATCGCAGTCTGATCTAGAAGAAGCGAAATGATTAATCTGAAAGCAAAACAGCCGGAGAGCTTGAAGGCTCTCCGGCTGTTTAACTTAAACTGCTTTTTAAATTGCTTTCAATCGCCCTACCGCAAGAAGCTGCTGATCAGCCAGAGTACCAAGAAGGTGACAAAGGCCGCAAAAGACTCTAGCGGCAGTGAAATCTGAGCGAGCTGAGGAGTGAGCAATTGCCCAATCTGCAAGCCCACCACCACGCCTACCACTAGGCCAATCAGCGTCAGCAGCAGCGATCGTCCGAACTTATGCTCTTTGCGGTTCAGGAAGTAGAGGCTGCACCCAACCCCCAGCGCTAGCGCCAGCGCCGGCGCGGCAATGCCTAGCAGCCCATTGCCCGCAAACAGGGCGGCAGGTAGCAAAATGTCGGCTCGGCTCGGCTGATCAACCAGACGACTAAGCCATTCAGGCGTTTTGCCTGTGGGCGCAGGCGCAAATTCTGGCGGCGGTTCGGCGAGTCGCTCCGGAAAGCGAATCCGGTCAGGCACTTTAATCTTGCCCTCTTGCCGCAGCCGCAGCCGCTCCATCAAAATCGACTCATAGGCAGTTTCAATCGACTCTGTCTGCTTGCGATCCCCTGCTTGTTCTTGGAGCAGCCGATTGCGCGCCTCCTGCACTTCGTCGAAGGTCGCGTTTTCGTCTAGCCCAAGTTTTTCGTAGGGATTGTTGTCACTCATTGATCACCTCCAGAAGAATCCCTCTGCATAGTTCGATTGTGATTGGCGTAAAAATTTACGGCTACTGACTTTTTGCATCTCCTGATCGCCCATTCTAAGCCCTAGAGCAGGCTGGCATCTACTCTGTGCGCACCAGATTTGTCTTCGCCTCAGATTTCTGCGCCTCAGATTTGGATATGCCCCAAATGTAGTCTAAATGCTGCCCCTGCAAATCAGTCTACTCTGCCAAATGGCCTATTGCGGAAACTGTATGCGCCAACACCTGAGTCAAATTCAGCCTGAGCTTGAATGAGTTGAGGCAAAGCTCGCAGCTCCAACATCGCAGCCTCAATAAAAGTAACAGCATAAATAAAAGTGATGAGAGATTATGATTGAGTAGATAGCTGGATGAGTGTGCCGGCTGCGGTTGCTGAGATTGGCGACTGCTAGGATGAGTGACTGCTAGGATGAGTGCCCCTAGAGATTGCCAGAAGCGACTGAAGCTGTTGAGAGCCGTTTAGGGTTGAACTCTGAGCAGCCGATGAGCAGACAAGAGGCAGCCCATCAAAAATTGTCCGGATGAATAATGATTTCAATCGCTAAGTTTCAGTAACCATCTCATCTATCTAGTGTTTATATTTTTTATTGTGAATCCATTTTCGGCAAAGCGGCTCAGTTGGTCAGAATTATTCACTTAGCCTTAAGATTGTGCTTGACCAAACTTGACCCAATCTGCTGCGCGACCTGCCTCTAGACATCGTAGCTGTCTCAATCCACGCTTGCTCACTCTCGCCTAAGGTTATCGCTATGGCTTCAGCCAAAATTCTTGTTGTTGACGACGATCCCGCTATTCGGACGCTGATCCATCGCTTTTTATCAAAGCAGAATTACCAGCTTGAGTCTGCTGAAGACGGCAAGAGCGCGCTGGCAATGTTTGAGCAGTTCAATCCAGATCTGGTGGTTTTGGATGTCAATCTACCGGACACAACGGGCTATAGCCTCTGCCAAGAAATGCAGAGCCGCACCGGAGTCTTTGTGCTGATGCTGACGGCACGCGGCGATGAGGCCGACAAAATCCGGGGGTTTTCTCAGGGCGCAGATGACTATTTGACCAAGCCGTTTAGCTTAGGCGAGCTAGAGGTGCGGGTGGGCGCCATCTTAAAGCGGCAGCGACCCGTCACCACCGCTGAGCAACAGTGCCTGACTTTTGACGGACTGATGATTGACCCGGTGCGGCGCGAAGTCACGCTCAATGGCGATCAAATTCTGCTGACGGCGCTAGAATTTGACCTGCTGCATTTTCTGGCCAGCCATCCCGGACGAGTCTGGCGGCGGGCGGAGCTGATTCAGAAGGTCTGGGACTACGAATATGTGGGCGACCAGCGTGTGGTAGACGTACATATTGGTCAGATCCGCAAAAAGATTGAAATCGACACCGCCCAGCCTGCGCTAATCCAGACGGTGCGCGGCGTAGGCTATAAGTTTGAGGCACCTGACCAGTCAGGCGCTGAGGCTACCCCATGAAGAAACTACCCCATAAATACCCCGTAAAAAGGCGAGATGACCTAGAGTTTAGTCATCCCGCCTCTGAGTAATCCGTTAGGTCTGGAGCGCTAGACCCAGTTGCGAGCAACCACTTCAGCTAGATCAACAACGCGCTGGCTGTAGCCCCACTCGTTGTCATACCAGGCTACGACTTTGACCATATCGCCACCCATCACCATTGTCAGGAATGAATCTACGATGGAAGACTCGTTGGTGCCTCGGTAGTCACAGGAGACTAGCTCTAGCTCGCTGAAGCCTAGAATTCCTTTCATCGGGCCTTCGGCGGCAGTTTTCAGCGCTTCGTTCACCTGCTCGACGATGGTTGGCTTCTCGACGTTTACCACCAGATCAACCACCGAGACATTTGGCGTTGGGACGCGCAGAGCAATGCCGTTCAGCTTGCCTTTGAGTTCGGGCAGCACCAGCGCCACAGCTTTGGCAGCTCCGGTTGTAGTCGGCACAATATTTAAGGCTGCGGCTCTGGCGCGACGCAAATCGCGGTGGCTGGCATCGAGCAACCGCTGGTCACCCGTGTAGCTGTGCGTTGTGGTCATCGTGCCTTTGATGATGCCAAAGCTGTCGTTAATGACTTTAGCAATGGGTGCCAGACAGTTGGTAGTACAGCTGGCGTTGCTGATAATGTGATGCTGATCATGGCGATAATTAGCTTCATTCACGCCGACTACAAACGTCCCGTCCTCGCCCTTGCCAGGAGCCGTAATCAACACCTTCTTAGCACCTGCCTCGATATGCTTGGAAGCGCCCTCTTTAGAGACAAACACGCCGGTTGACTCGATAATCAGGTCGATGTCCCAGGCTTTCCAGGGCAGGTTGAGTGGATTGCGATCTGAGGTGCATTTAATTGTTTTGCCGTTGACCGTCAGCGTGTTGTCGTCGGCGCTGACTGGGATGCCAAACTTGCCCAACATCGAGTCATAGCTCAAAAGGTGAGCGTTGGTTTTGGGATCAGAAGTGTCGTTGATCGCCACCACTTCAAACTGACTGTTCTCTCTCGTGGCCCAGCATCTTAAAAAGTTACGCCCGATGCGTCCAAACCCGTTGATCGCGACTCTAATCACTGCGTCTCGCCTCTGTTGTAATACTAAATAGGTAGTAATACTCTGCATCATACCGCCTAAGGGTATGCCTCTCAAGCCCTAGTTTGCAGCTTGGGGATCAAAACAATCAAAACATGTAGCGCGTGCTCCTCAATCAGCTGGGTAGAGCTGATGAGCCAGAATATAACGCTCAACAGCAGCAGGCACTAGCGCTCCGATGGAACACGCCTGCTGACGACGCTGCCGGATCAAGCTAGAGGAAATCAGAACCGGCGGCATTTGAATCAGCTGCCATCGGATTGGAAGGGCCTGTTTTAGCATGGCTTGCTCAACTTGCTGACAGATAGCTGCGGCCTGAGCCTGATGATTAGCCTGATGATTAGCCTGAGAGCGAATCACCTCAGATCGGGGCGCGACTAGCCAGCAGCAGCCTGCGGCTATCTGTTGCCGCCCCTTCCAGCGCGGCAGGCTAAGCAGAGCATCTTGGCCGATAATCCAATACCTCTGGCTCTGAGGATACAGCGCTTCTACGGACTGAAACATGTCAATCGCGTAAGAAGGGGCGCGTGAGGGGGCGCAAGAGACGGCATGAGCCAGCCCATCCTGATCGGCCAGCGCCAGCCGGAGCATTTCGACCCGCTGCTCAAACGAGGCAGAATTTGCTGGCTGCAACTTGTGAGCCGGATTTTGAATCGGGAACCAGAGTACCTGCTGGAGCTGAAATTGGGCCAGAGCAGCTGCGGCAATCTGTAAATGTCCCAGGTGGACTGGATTGAAGGTGCCGCCGAAAATCCCAATTTTTGGCACTTCATAATTTTTGCATTCCATGAATTTCGGTGGAACACGGCTCTTATGAAAGATTCTGGATAAATTTCTGGGCAAATTTGTAGATAAATTTCTGGAATTGCTGAGCCTGAACGTGAAGTGAGGTAGCTAGGGGTCTACTGGAGTTCCATCTGGAGGTGGGAGAGACTGAGGGTGCAGCGACCTGAGCTGCTAGCGTTTGATTTCGCCAAATAAATCTAGGATTTCTGGAAGGAATTCGGTAGAATCCAAAACAACCTGGTATTTTGGTGCGGAGACTGTTAAAAAATACGGTCTATCTCTATAAATACTGAGTAAGATTAATCCGTTCCAATCGACGAATCAGCTCAGGCCTATTTGCAGATTCTGGAGAGGGAATATATCGTACGAAAAGCAATTCTTGCTATGATATCGCCTGTTATGTGGTGTGGTGTGTGCTAAGGAGCTGTGATGCTGAATTCTGTCGATTTCAGCGGGAGACCGTTCCATTTCATCGGCATTGGTGGGATTGGAATGTCGGCTCTCGCCTATGTATTAACCCAGAAACAACTGCCGGTTTACGGGTCGGATCTTTGCCTAAATCATATTACGCAGCGTTTGCAGGAGAACGGGGCGCATATTTTCTGGAGCCAGGATGCGGCTAACCTAGAGACATTTAAACCAGTCTTACCTCAGGTCATCTGCTCTACAGCGGTCACTACCGCCAACCCCGAATATCGAGCCGCGCTAGAGCTGGGCTGTCCGATTTTGCACCGCTCTGATCTGTTAGCCGCGCTGATTCAGGAGAGCCACGGGATTGCGGTTGCCGGAACCCACGGCAAAACCACCACCAGCAGCATGATTGGCTATATGCTCTGGCAGGCAGGACTCGACCCCACGATTGTGATCGGCGGCGAAGTAACGGCTTGGGAGGGCAACGCCAAAGTCGGTCAGGGCGAGTATTTGGTGGCTGAAGCTGACGAGTCAGA
Organism: Pegethrix bostrychoides GSE-TBD4-15B; assembly: GCA_019359155.1. GTDB lineage: Bacteria > Cyanobacteriota > Cyanobacteriia > Elainellales > Elainellaceae > Elainella > Elainella bostrychoides. The sequence continues at coordinate 61,747 of JAHHHV010000071.1, read as the reverse complement.
CGGGTCGCTGGTTAAGTTTGCGCCTCAAATTGGCGTGATCACCAATGTCGAACTCGATCACCCGGATCACTACAGCAGCTTGGAGCAGGTGGTCGATATTTTTCAGACTTTTGCCAATCAGTGCCAAACGCTGATTGGCTGCATTGATAGCCCTGCCCTGCGGGGGCTACAGCCCAGCCTCACCTATAGCCTCAGCCCTGACGCTGGAGCCGACTACTGGGCAGAGCAGATTCAATATGGCGCAGCGGGCACGGTTGCCGAAATTTGGGAGCGGGGTAAGTCTCTGGGGCAGCTTAAAATCAAGCTGCTGGGAACCCACAACTTAAGCAACGCGCTGGCGGCAGTGGCAGTTGGGCGACATCTGGGTCTGGAGTTTAGCCAGATTGCCGCAGGGCTAGCGGGCTTTGAGGGGGCGCGTCGCCGATTTGAGCATCGGGGCGAGGCCAATCAGATCTTGTTCATTGATGACTATGCTCATCATCCCAGCGAAGTGCAGGTGACGCTAGCGGCTGCACGGCTGCGGGTAGAAGACGCAAATTCCCAATATCGTCGGGTCGTGGCTGTATTTCAGCCGCATCGCTATAGCCGCACGCTCACCTTTTTAGATGACTTTGCCGAGTCATTTGGCGATGCCGATCTGGTGCTGAGCACCGATATCTACAGCGCAGGCGAGCCAGACTTGGGGCAGATTAGCGGCTTAGATTTGGCGGAGGCGATTGGCAGGCATCAGGCTCAGGTGGTCTACCAATCGACCCTGCAATCTGTCTCGGCTTACCTGATGGAGACATTGATGCCCGGTGACTTGGTTTTGTTTCTGGGAGCCGGAAACCTCAACCGGATTATTCCAGAGCTTGTGACGTTTTATCAGCAGGTTGAGCAAACTCGCCAGACCGTGATGGCATCGGGTTTGGCCTCGACCTAGCGCGCAGAGCAGCCTGCCCAGAACTTGTCTGACGACCTGCCTCACGACCAGCCATTTATCTTTTGATCATGATATGACGCTCTCCCAAGATTCACCCAGCATTCAGACTCCTGCGCCCGCAGCAGCGGGCTATCCCACGAAAACCAGATCTTTTCTAGACACGGCGCTAGACACAGCTTTAGAAACACTCGATACGGCTCCAACCTGGTTTATGGCCCTAGGTCGGCAGCCCCAGCCCATCCGGATTCCGGGTACAGACTGCATGATTAAGCCGCAGGTGCCGCTCTCTTCGCTGACTTCGTTTAAGGTGGGTGGCCCTGCCGAACTTTACGTTGCGCCGCGTCGGCTGGAAGACTTGCAGGCGAGCCTAGACTGGGCAAACCAGCGCGGTCTCCCGATCACAATGCTAGGGGCAGGCAGCAATTTGCTGATTAGCGATCGGGGGTTGCCCGGTCTGGTAATCTGCACGCGACATCTGCGCGCGGCTGAGTTTGACGAAGAGCTGGGGCGAGTCACGGTTGCTGCCGGAGAACCCTTAACGAAGCTGGCTTGGCGAGTTGCTGAACGCGGCTGGCGCGGCTTGGAATGGGCAGTCGGCATTCCGGGAACGGTGGGCGGCGCAGTCGTGATGAATGCTGGCGCTCATACCGCCTGCACTGCCGATGTGCTGGTGAATACAGAGGTGGTATATGGCGACGGCAGCACCGATTTGTTGCTGCCTGAGCAGCTTAACTTTGCCTATCGCACCTCAGCCTTGCAGGTGCATGGAGCCGCAGCCGCTACGTCATCATCCACGCCACTACGGTTGGTGACTCAGGCGACGTTCCAACTTCAGCCCGGTTATCGCTCAGAGCAGGTCATGTCTGACACGATGGTGCATATGACCCAGCGCCGCAATACTCAGCCCTACAACATGCCCAACTGCGGCAGCGTCTTCCGCAACCCTATCCCTTATAAAGCGGGCTGGCTGATTGAACAGGCTGGCTTGAAAGGCCATCAAATTGGCGGCGCACAGATTGCCCAGCGTCATGCCAACTTTATTCTCAACTGCGGCGGCGCAACAGCTGCCGATATTTTTGCGCTGATTCGACATATCCAAAATCGAGTTGAGCAGCAGTGGTCGCTGAGGCTAGAGCCAGAGGTCAAGATGCTGGGCGAGTTTCAGCTTGCCTAGTGTTTGCCCCAGCTCAGGATTAAACAGATCCAAACTGTCGCGCTGCGGCGATCGTTGTTAAGATAACAGGCGAACTACACTCGGCAAAACGTATGTCAAAACAAGGGCAAGGCTTTGGCTTCGGACTCGGCAAAATGAAGGAGCTGACCGAAGCGTTTAAGAAAGCGCAGCAGGTGCAAGAAGGCGCAAAGAAGCTGCAAGAAGAGCTAGAGGCAATGGAGATTCAGGGCGAGTCGGGCGGCGGCTTGGTGAAGATTGTGCTGAGCGGCAACCAAGAGCCTCGGCGGGTCGAGATTGCGCCAGAGGCCATTAACGAAGGCGTGGAAGTACTCTCAGATCTCGTTGAGGCAGCCATGAGAGATGCCTACGCTAAATCTACCGCCACGATGCGCGAGCGGATGGAAGAGCTGACTGACGGCCTGAATTTGCCGGGTATGTAGAGGGTTTTGAGACTTTAAAATCAATCTATCAAAACTGGGTCTATCAAAATTGGGGCAGATGCCCCTTTTTGCTGAGCTGCTGGCTGGGCTACCTAAGCTACTCAAAAGCGCCAATTAGGTAATGCTGAAGCCTGAGATGAGGCAGCAAGCTAGGCTGATTTGCAGGCCGACTACTCACCAACGCCACGTCAAAGCGGCAGGGCAGCTGCGCCAGCTGCGGATGCGCTGCCAAAAACATCTGAGCCGTGAACAGCAGCTTGGCCTGTTTAGCTGGCGTGATAGCCAGCAAGCCTTCTGCATCCCAACTGCCCCGGCTGCGCGCCTTGACTTCGACAAAAGCTACGCCCAACCCCCGATGCAACGCCACCAGATCGAGTTCGCCGCGTCTTGAGCGCCAGCGGCGAGCGAGAATCTGCCAGCTCTGCTGTTGCAGCCAGTCGGCCACGAAATTTTCGGCGAGCTGTCCGAGCTGAGCTGAAGTCACGTTAATAAAGTTGCAGCAATAGTAACTTCAGCTTGCCCAAAACCGAGGAATTCGCTTGGGTACGGCCAGCTTCAGGTAGGATCAAAGTCAGCTGAGAGTTGGAATGTTTTATGCGTCGCTGTTATAAGGGTTTGGCTTGCTTAGGTTTGGCTCGCTTAGTCTGTCTAGTCGCGGTACTGCTGCTGCTTTATATGCCTGCGGCTGCGGCTACTGACTACAACCGGGCGTTTTTGGTGGGCGAAGATTTCTCAAATCAAGACCTCACCGACGATGAATTTACCAAAGCCAATTTGAAAGGCGCGGACTTCAGTGGTTCCAATCTGCGCGGCGTACGGTTTTTTGGCGCGAATCTGGAAGCCGCTAACTTTGAAGACGCGGATCTGAGCAATGCGACGCTAGATTCGGCGCGGATGGTGAACGCCAACTTGAAAAATGCCATTCTGGAAGGCGCATTTGCGGCCACTGTCAAGTTTAACGGCGCAGCGGTAGAGGGTGCGGATTTTACCGATGTCCTGATGCGCGACGATATGCAGAAGCTGCTCTGTGAGTCAGCGACGGGCGTTAACCCGACAACGGGGCGCGATACCCGCGAGTCGTTAGACTGCGATTGAGCCTAGCAGCCCGATTTGTAGGCAGGTTAATCTTTTTTCTCATCTTTGTCGTCTTTTTTATCGCCGTCCTTCTTTTTGGGCGGACATTCGTCAACGCAGGGGTCTTTGAACTTGTAGTCAAATTGAGTCCGGCGCATATCTGAGTCAGTTCGACTCGACTCATATTGGCCAATTGCCTCAAACATCTTTTCAATCGGCGTTTTTTTCGGCTCTTCTTTTTTCTTCTTGGGCAGCGCAGAGATGGCGATACCAATCAGCAGCGCCAAGAATAGAGCAGGTGGAACGCCGGGTGAACTGGCATAGCCCGGATTGGTATAGCCCGGATCAACGTAGCCCGGATCAATGTAGCCCGGATTTACGTAGTTCGGGTTGGAATAGCTTGGGGTTTGGTAGCTATTATTACAGCCTAGAGACTGCTCCCAGCAAAATTGCGGTTGTGACATACAGGGAAGTTTCAGGTAGATGATGGTGGCTGCTACAGCGACTAAGTGTGACAGTCCGGAAGATTGGCCGGAAGATTGGCCGGAATACTGGCCGTAAATGCAACAAAATTCTGTACTTCTGCTATTGACTCAATAGAAAAGTACAGCTACGAACATATGCAGTTTTAGGCTGAAGCAGCCCCTAATATTCCCGCTACAGCAGCCGTTCGCTGCTTGATCTCTGCCTGCTCGCTACTGCGAAATGCCGAGCGCATCTCGGAACTCGCCCACCCAGGGAATTTGCGCCAGATCTTCAAACGTCACCTGCCGCTGCTCTTGGTCGATGGCTTCAATTCGCTGCGTTTCGGCATAGATTTGCTGCTGATAATACTGAGCCAGATCCGGCGAAGCGCTACAGTCGGTCTGCTTCCAGAGATCGAGAAAATGCCGCCGTCGCTTTTCGCACATCACCCGCTCCATGCTGGCAATCGCCGTCCGCACCACCAGCGGGGCGCGCAGCAAATCACGCTGGGTTTTCTCGTCGAGCTGCATCAGGCCCTGCACAAAGCCAAAGCCCTCAGCCTCTAAGCAGCGATCTTGGAGCAGCGACAGCAGATCTTGCTTAGCCTCAGCTGGCTCAGCCGCCTCAACTTCTAGCGTTAGCTGCCAGAGCAGGCGGTGGTGGGATAGGTTGAAGTCGAGGTCGCGCTCTTCCAGCGAGCTTTTGATCAGCATGCGGTATTCAGGTACATGCAGATAGAGCCGCAACAGCTGCACTTCAGACTCTTCCAGCAACGAGCGATCGCCGGGACGCTGCCATTTTTGCGAACGCCCGTGCCAGCGCTGTCCCCGCACCTGAGTTCGCAGGTCGGCCTCAAGCTGAAGCGCCATGCGAGGATTGCCGTCGCTCAACAGCTCGGCGCAGCGGTGGATATAGTGGGTTCGCAGCGTCGCGTTGGGCAGCTTGCCCAACAGCTTGGCGACTTCCTGGCTGCCCTGCTGAAACTGATCAGCCTGCGAGAGATCGGTGATTGCCAAAATCTGCTGGATCTGCCAGTCGAGCCAGAGTGGTGCGTCAAACAGCAGGTCGCGGTAGTCTTGCGCCGTATGCATCTTCAGGTATTCGTCGGGGTCTTTGCCCGCAGGCAGATTCAGCACCCGCAGCTGCACTTCACCCTGATAGGCCAGCTCGGCCACTTCGCCAATGGCTCGCTCGGCGGCTTTATTGCCTGCCGCATCCGCATCAAAGTTCAGTACCACCTGCTTGGACTCGCTGTAGCGCAGCAGCATCCGCACTTGAGCCGCATTCAGCGCCGTTCCCAGCGAGGCCACCACGTTGGTAATACCTGCCGCATGGAGCGCAATCACATCAAAATAGCCTTCCACCACGACTGCCCGATCCTGCTTAGCAATCGCGGCTCGCGCCTGATCTAGCCCAAACAGCGTCTTGCCCTTGTCAAACAGCTCGGTTTCCGGCGAGTTGAGGTACTTCGGCTGCTCGTCGCCCAAAGCTCTGCCGCCAAAGCCAATCACCCGCCCCTGCAAGTCGTGAATTGGGATGATCAGCCGATCGCGAAAGCGGTCATAGTAACCCTTACCTTCCTGACGCGGCACAATCAGCCCCGCCTGCTCGACTAGCTCAACTGGGAAGCGCTTTTGCTCAACTAAGTAGCCGTAGAGCACCTGCCAGCCGGAGGGTGCGTAGCCCAGCTGAAACTGCTGAATCGTCGCCTCGTCGAGCTGCCGCTGCTCTAGCAGATAGCTCAGTGCCTTTTGGCCATCGGGCTGGCGCAGGGCGTGCTCATAAAATTTGCTGGAGAGCGCCAGCACCTCGTAGAGCTGTTCACGCAGCGAGAGCTGCCGCTGAAGCTCCTGCCGCTGAGCGGGTTCGAGGGTTTGCACCGTCACCTGATAGCGCTTGGCTAGATCCAGCACCACGTCGGTAAACGAGCGCTTGCCAATCTCCATCAAAAACTTAATGCCGTTACCGCCCGCGCCGCAGCCAAAGCAGTAGTAGAGCTGCTTGCTGGGACTGACGCTGAAGCTGGGCGACTTATCTTCGTGGAACGGGCAGAGTCCGGTATGATCTTTGCCCCGCTTCCGCAGCACGACATGCTCAGAAATCACGTCAACAATATCGACGCGCTGCTTGACGGCTTCAACCGTGTCGGGATGGAGGCGGGGGATTTCCATATCTAGAGTGTACTGGCGATAGGGCTAGGATTGGCACTCTGAATATAGCGAGCTGCGGCAGTTTAGCCACATTTGTTTTGCGTTCACGCTCAAAAAAATGCTCGAAACTATCTAAAAATAATTGCGCCAATTTGCCGGAAAGCTGCTATCCCTTAGAGGATCAAATTGCAGAAGTTCGATCCGCTTGCCGATCGATTAGGGAAGGAACAAATGGGACGAGTCTTTGTCGCGCCTGCCTACGGGAATATCCAGTCTGGCTCTGGCCTAGATGGCGGCGCAACCGCTGGCGAAATCAGCCTGGCCTGCGATCTGGTGGTGCAATATCTGCGCGCCAATCAGTATGAAGCCGCGCTGGTGCCGCCGGAGCTAACCGCCGAGCAGGGGCTAGCCTGGATCAACCGCCATGCTCAGCGCGATGATGTAGCCATGCAGCTTGGCTTCAGCTTCAGCCAGAATCCGCAGCGGCGCGGCAGTTCGCTAGTGTATATTGCTGCTAACGACCAGCGCCGTAGCGAGGCCGACCAGCTGTTGCAAATTCTGCTGCGTCGCGCCCCGCAGCTTTTGAGTCAGGGCATTCAGGCCGATACAGCCTGTCCCGGCGGCAGCTCGGCCTTTTGTCGCCAGCTTGAGATTCCGGCAATGCTGCTGAGATTGGGCTATTTGAGCAACGCCACCGACCGCCAGATCTTGCAAACCCAGCGCTCCGAAATCAGCCTGGGGATTGCCGAAGGGCTGGCGCTCTGGAGCCGCACAATTACCGCTGCTGCTCAGCTTCAGCCTGTGCCTGCCTATCCGTCGGTTAATGTGAATCTGAACGGCGCAGTCATCTACGGCGAAGGCATCATTGTGCAGGGCGATTTCTATGTGCCGATGGATCTGGTCGATCAGCTCGGCGTGGTGTTACCGAAAACTGCCGCAATCCGTAGGCTCAGCTATCGCAATCTGGTCTACCTCCGCGCCATCGACCTGCGTGACTACAATCTTTCGGTGCAGCCCGACAAGGAAAACCACGCCCTGATTTTGCGAAATCTGCTGGTCTATCCCGATCAGCTCGACCAGATTATGGGACGCGGTACAGCTTCTGAGGTGCAGATGATTATGTTTCTCAAAAGCCAGAACCCGGCAGGTTTCGCCCAGTTCACCGAGCTACCCAAACTCTACCGCGAGGAAGCCGCTATTGAGGGCGTGAATGCCGACATTGCCTTTGCCCAAATGTGCGTCGAAACCGATTTTTTGCACTTCAGCGGCCTCGTCCAGCCCAGCCAATATAATTTTGCTGGACTGGGTGGCTTGGGCGACGCGCCCGAAGGAGCCAGCTTCCGCGATGCCCGAATTGGCGTGCGAGCGCAGATCCAGCATTTGAAAGCCTACGCCACCCCCGAACCACTGGTGCAGGAGAGCGTCGATCCGCGCTTCGGGTTTGTGCGCCGGGGCGTAGCTCCACGGGTGGCCGATTTGGGCGGACGCTGGGCAATTGATCCGCAGTATGGCCAAAAAATTAAGGCAGTTTTGCGCTTGATCTACGAGTCGGCAGGGTTCCTATAAAAATATCTCGAAAATGTCTAGAGAGTATCTAAGAGAGTATTTAAGAGTATTTAAACGAGAAAAGGGCGCATAGACTGCGCCCTCCGTTCACCACCCAAACTTGCCAAACTTGTATGTCGAGCCTATGTGCTGCGCTAGGCCAGCGTTTCCGGGCAGTAGCCCAAGCCTTGCACAAACTGCCGACGAAACTCCTCGATCTCGGTACGATCGGGTGTGCCGTGAGAGACCACTGCCACCTGATAGCGCCGCATCACCTCTACAGGAGACTGGCCGGTTTCCAGCCCCCAGAGCGCCATCTGCACCCGGATTTCCGGCTCGTAGGGAATGCCTAGCTCGTTGAGGAAGGCTTTGAAGTCGCCATTTTCTTGCCGATCCAGCGTCCGCGAAAACTTGACTTTGACCACCCAGCCATCAATCTGATGGATCACCGTGATGAAGCGAATTGGTAGCCAGGGCATCGCATGGAAGTGCTCGACAATCCTCAGCGTTAGACTGGCATTCGCGAGGTAATAGAGATACTCCATGTAGGGATAGTCCTAGCAAATGCTTACCTTTTCATCTTCGTCAAAATCTCGTTATCCTACTAGGGGAGATGTCCCCGCTCTGACATGGGGAACATCACCCAATTTTAATCGCACTCATTCAGCTTCGCGCTTTACTAAACTCCTAATGACTAGCCTCGATGCCCTAACAGCACAGCTCCCCGCTGATGCTGCTCCAGACCTATTACTCGAAAATTACAACTACCCTTTACCCGAATCGCTGATTGCCCAAAACCCGGTTGTTCCCAGAGACAGCTCGCGTCTGCTCGTAGTCGAAGCCACTCAGCACCAGCATCGCCAGTTTTGTGACCTTGAGCAGATTCTGCGCCCTGGCGATTTGCTAGTGCTTAACAACACCCGCGTCATGCCCGCTCGCCTCTATGGTCGCAAGTCCAACGGCACACCAGTCGAGATTCTGCTGCTGGAGGAGCAGATTCCGGACTGGTGGCTAGCGCTGGTTAAACCGGGCAAGCGGCTGAAGCCCGGAGCCAGACTTGAATTTGGCGAAGATGAGGCAGGCCAGCCGCTGCTCTCAGCGATTGTGATGTCGGTGGATGAGGCGACAGGCGGGCGATTGCTGCAATTTATGCCGCCAGAAGGTGAGTCGGTGCTGTCACTGATGTCGCGCCTGGGTGAGCTGCCGCTGCCGCCCTACATTACCGAGTCGCAGGCTGCTCCAGAGCAATATCAGACTGTCTACGCCGAGCATTCGGGTTCAGCGGCGGCTCCCACGGCAGGGCTACACTTCACGCCAGAGCTGCTAGAGCGGCTGAAACAAAAGGGCGTTGAGCAAGCTTTTGTGACGCTGCATGTGGGTGTGGGCACGTTTCGTCCGGTTGAGGCCGAAAACATCCTGGAGCATCAGATGCATGGCGAATGGGTGGAAGTTCCGCCGGAGACAGTTGCCAAAATTGCCGTCACCAAAGCGCGGGGCGGTCGCGTGTTTGCGGTCGGCACAACTTCTGTCCGGTCTCTAGAAGGCGCAGCCCAGCTTGGCGAACTGCGTCCCTACTGCGGCAAAACCATGCTTTACATCTATCCCGGCTATCAGTGGCAGGTGGTGGATGGCCTGATCACCAATTTTCATCTGCCCAAGTCGAGCCTGCTGATGCTGGTCAGCGCCCTGATTGGCCGCGAGCGACTTCTGGCGCTTTACCAGCTGGCAATTCAGGAGCGGTACCGCTTCTACTCATTTGGGGATGCCATGCTGGTGCTGCCAGAGGCGCGAGCTGAGCTGACTCATCGGGAAACTTAACCGACAGACTGGGAATCCTAATGGCGTTCTCCCAGTTTGTTGAACCCATGATTTTTGATGTTTTACTGGCTCCGGTGATGGCTCCAATTAGCGGCATTAGCTGGATTGCTGGCAAGGTGCTGGAGCAGGCGACCGCTGAGATGAGCCAAGAGAACTTGGGTAAGCGTCTGCTGGCCTTGCAGATGGCCTTTGATATGGGCGAAATCCCAGAAGCAGAATTTGAGGCGCAGGAAGAGCAGCTTTTGCTGGCAATTCAAGCTATGGAAGACTTGGAGAAGCAAATGGCTGCTGAACTGGCCGCTGAATAGGCGCGTGAACTGGCTGACTCTGAAGCTGCCTAGCATCAGGCCAAAGCTGTAAATGGCTCTGGTCAAGCCTCTGGATCAGCGGAAATGTCAGCCTCCAGCGTTTCCGGCTCCATCCGGCTCTCTAGACCAAAGCGGCGATTGTACCAGTTCATCAGCGGCGTGGTGGTAATGCCGTGAATCAGCACTGAGAACGCCACCGTGGAGAGCACAATCCAGCTCAAAGGCGTACCGACCTGTACAGGAATGTCATCGCTGAGGGCATAGAACAAGTAGTAGAGCGAGCCAATCCCGCGAATCCCAAACCAGCCAAACAGCCAGCGCGTCGTCGGACGCAGGTTAGCGCCAATGGTGCTAATCCAGGTGGCAAGAGGCCGAATCAGGAAAATTAGCGTTCCGGCAGTCAGCAACGATGCACCTGCATAGGTCAGCATTGGCTCAGCCCGCAGCAGCACCCCCAGCAGTAAAATCGTGCCAGCCTCTAGCAGCTTTTCCAACAGCCCTACAAAATGCAGCTGTGAATGCTTCACCTCAGGCATGAGTGAACGACTGCGCCGAACACAGATCCCCGCTACAAATACGGCCACAAAACCATAGCCGTTGATGATTTCGGTGCAGGCATAGGTGAGAAAAATCGTGGCTAGCGCAACCAGATCTTCCACCTCTGGCTCAACGCCATCGCTTTTGTGAGAGCAGTAGTTCAGCCAGTTAATTGCTTTGGCGACCAAAACCCCGCCCGCAATCCCGGCAGCAATCGCCCAGACTAGATCCACCAGCACCCAGGACTTAAACCAGCTCTGCCAGTCGTTTCCCGCTTGCAGCCAGTGCAGCCCAAAATACACGAAAGGGAACGCCAGCGCATCGTTTAAGCCGCCTTCGGACGTGAGGCCAAAGCGCAGCTCATTTTTGTCTTCGGCGTGATTGATCTGCACCTCGGAGGCGAGCACTGGGTCAGTGGGTGCCAAAATTGCGCCCAGCAAGATCGCCGCACCCCAGCCAAATCCCAACGCAAAATGGCCGAGCAGGGCAACAGCGGCTATCGAGAACGGCATTAGCAGACCAATCAGCCGCAGCGTCGAATCCCAAGCCCCCAGCGTCAGCGGGCGATTCATTTTGAAGCCGCAGGTGAACAGCGACACAATCACCGCGATCTCGGTCAAGCGCTCTAGAAATTCGGCATCGAGCGCTAGGTCAATAATTCTCAGGCCATAAGGCCCTAGCACAACCCCTAAGATCAAATAGATTAAGGAGTAGGAGAGCGGCAGGCGGTTAATCCAGCTTGAGCCCAGCGTCACGCCCAGCAGCAGCAGCCCCACCACCAGAAAATCCCAGATATGTGAGCTAATCCACATGCAGGTGCGTAAGATATCTTGGATATCACAGCAGAATATCAGGCTTGTGCCAGACAGCACTTCTCCCGCAGGGGAGAGGTTGAGCCATAAGGTCATAGCTACTTGGATCACTAATTGATCGCTTATGGATCTTTGATCGCTTATGGATCTATGGATCTCCCACTACGGGTTTTCCACTTGCAGCTCCTGCACGTTCCATAGCCCCCAGCTTGGCAGACCGTTGTACTGCACGCCCTTGACTCGGTTTCGTACCGCCATCAGGGCAATTTCTTGCACCAGATGAATCACCGGCAGCTGCTCCTGCACCAGCACCTGAAATCGGTCATAGAACGGCTTACGCTGAGCCAGATCAAACTGACGCGCCCCGGCTTGAAACACCTGATCAATCTCCTGCTCCCAGTCAGAAGCTGCCCAGCCCGTAATTTCTGTCTGTCCGGGCTGTGGGCTGAGGTTAAACATATGCGAACTGCCGCTACTCAGCCAGAGATTTGCTCCGGCGTGCGGCTCCACCCCGCCCGTAAAGCCAATCAGCACGCAGTCCCAGTCGCGGGTGTCGCTAATTTTGCCAATTAGCGTATTGAAGTTAATCGGATTAAAGGTGACCTCCATGCCAATTTTGGCTAAGTCTTCGCGGATTTGGCTGCCCAGCGCCTCGCGGATGCGGTTGCCCGCGTTAGTAATCAGCGTAAACTCAACCCGATTTCCATCTGCATCCAGCAATTTGCCCGCCGCGCTGTACTGGAATCCAGCCGATTGCAGCAGGGCGCGAGCTTTGTCGAGGCTGTAGTCATAGACAGGTAGCCCCTGCTCTGGCTTCAGGGCATAGGGGCTTTGCAGAGAGAGCGGCGAATCTTGCGGGACACTGATACCTCGGTAGATATTGTTGATCATCCGGCGGCGGTCAATGGCGTGGGCGACAGCTTGGCGAAAGGCTAGACTGTTGAACCAGCGCGACTTAATCGGATCGACAAAGGGCTGTCCCTGAGCGTTCTGCGCCTGATTTAAGTTAAACGTAATGAACGTATTCCCTGACCAGGTGCCACCATTATAAACTTTGAACTTGCCACGTTCCTCCTCGCGTTTCAGCAGCTCGAAATATTCGGGGCGCAGCGGACGCACATCTCCGATCGCATCTAGGTCGCCAGAGCGGAAAGACAGCAGCTGACTGTCGGTAGATTCAGCAATCTGCCAGATAATCCGCTCGACGGGCTGAGCGGCAGCCTCGCTGTTCCAGTAGTTGGGGTTGCGCCGGAAAATCAGCCGCTCGCTGGGGCGATATTGCTCAATCAGGTAAGGGCCATTCACCACAATTTCTACCGGGTCGGTATCGCTACCCCAGGTAGAGAGGAACAGCGGGTTACCGTTCGCGTCCAGCTGCTGCACCGACTGCTCTAGCTTATGCTTGGGCAAAATTACAATGTCGGTAGGCGGGCCGGACGTGGCCGAGAGAAACGGCGCGAACGGTTCGGCTAAGACAAACTGCACCCGCCGCTCGTCTAGCTTGATCACCTGCGGCAGCTGGCGGTCTTTGCCCAAGCGCAGCACTTCTTGAGATTCGGCGGGCACTTTCGGGTTAAAAATCACGTCTTCATAGGTGAACACCACATCGTCAGCGGTGAGCGGTGCGCCGTCCGACCACTTGAGATCGGGGCGCAGCGTAAAGGTAATCTGCGTTTGGTCAGGCGATATTTCCCAAGATTCGGCGAGATCAGGCTGGATTTCACCAGTTGTGCCTTTCTGCTGGGTGAGTCCGCGAAAGCAAAACAGAAAAATGCTGGGAAACTCTTGGTTCAGCGCATAGTTAAAGGTTTTGGGGTCTTGCAGCGTCGTCAGCACCAGCTGAGAAACTCGCTGGGAACCACCTGCCCGCAGATTAGAGCCAGCTAAACTACAGCCAGCTAGCGCCAGCATTAAAGTAGCAGTCAGTAAAACGGCAGTCAGCAGCAGTGCAGCCCAGCGCGGGAGTCGAAGCATCTATCGCCATCCAGATTCAGGTTCTCTCAGAATAAAGGAAACAATCGCTCTAATTCGCCCTAATTCGCCATGCATACTGCTTCATCTCTGCAAGTCGTAGCCCTGCGCCTCACCCCCCAGCAAGATTTAAAAATCGAGCTAGATGCCTATGTGCAGCAGCAAAATCTGGAAGCCGCCTGTATTCTCACCTGTGTCGGCAGCCTAACCCAGGTGACGCTGCGCCAAGCCAACCAATCCGCTGCGACGGTCTATAGCGGCCATTTCGAGATTATTTCGCTCACGGGAGTCATGTCCAAGTATGGCTCGCATTACCATCTTGCAGTTGCAGACTCCGCCGGACAAACCAGCGGCGGTCATCTGCTCAAAGGCTGTTTGATCTACACCACGGCTGAGCTGGTAGTTGGCCTGATGCCGCAGCTGAGCTTTCGGCGCGAACCCGATCCAACAACTGGCTTTCGGGAGCTGACAATCCTGCCAGTCCAGCCAGATCAATCCTGCTCAGCTCGCGCTGCGCTATAACTAGAACTATGCAAACAACAGCCCGACTTACCAAAATGCTCAGCCACCATCTGCAACGCGCTAGCTTTGCCGCGCTAGCAGTTTTGGCAACGAGCGCCATCTGGCCGACTGCTGCCAGCGCTGCCGAAACAGTCGTGCTGCGCTACGGCATTTTTCGGGGGTCGCTGCCGATGGCAGATCTGAGTCGGTTCGCTGAAACTGGAGAGCAGTCCGATCAACTGAAGCGCTATCTACGGCTGGCGGATCAAGAGCCTGCCGATCTGCAAAGAATTTTAAACAGCCAGATTGATGCCAATCAGCGTGGCTTCGATTTGGTTATGTCCAGCCCAGCCGGAGATGCCCTGCTAGGTGAGTTGAGCCGCTATATTTACAGCTCGAAGCGCGACGACAAAGCCGCTCTCCGCACGGCGTTGAATAGCTCGACTGCCGATGATCAGCAGGTGAGCCTAGTCGAACTCCTAGAAAACTATCCGAATCAAAAAGTCGATATCAACGTGCGGCGAGCTGTCTCCACCTATCAGCAAATCGCCAGCATTCAGTCCCAGGTAGATGGTGTCTTAGAGGGCGGACTCGGCCAGCTCCTGCAGCAGATTGACAGTCGCTAGTCGGCGCTACTGGCTGATTCTCAGGTGACAGCGCTCAGTAAGCCGCTAGTCGGCAAGCTGCTAGTAAGCCAGCGTTTCTAGAGTTTCTCTTAGATAGCGGCTGACCAACTGCTCTAGCTGGAGGCTTTGAGTCTGACCCAGCGATGCCCGCTCCGCCAGCCAGCGCTGGAACCCTGAGCTTTGGGCAATCACCTGCTTAAGGCTATTCCAAGTCGCATCTTCAGAGAACTGGCTGGGCTGAGCGGCGGGTAAAGTCATAAGGCTCTCGCTGGGTTCTAGGTTGGTTGTTCTGGTATGGGCTTTGCTGGCAATTCGCTCTCGCTCGATTGGTATAGTGACCGGAGGATGCAACAAAAATTAATTCTTTAACTCCAGCGTAGCGCAACTGACCCGGTGAGCTGTGTTGTTGAGTACCAATCCAGCTTAATTTACGCCAAATTTATCAGCTAAATTCACCCATGTCTCTCAGCTCTCTAGATATTTCGGATATCGATTTGGCCGCCTTGATTGATCACTCCTTGCTCACGCCGATTGCCACCGATCAGCAGGTGGCGCAGTGGTGCGCTGAAGCCGAGCGATTTGGCTTTGCCACAGTCTGCCTCTTCCCCAGCCATGTGGCTCAGGCGGTGGAGTTGCTGCATGGCAAGCGACCAAAAGTCTGCGCCGTAATCGGCTTTCCCGCTGGGGCAACCACTGCGGCTGTCAAGCTCTACGAGGCACAGGAGGCGATCGAAGCCGGAGCCACCGAGCTAGATGTGATGGTGAATTTGGGCTGGCTCAAAGCTGGCAAGACAGACGCGATGCACCGCGAGCTGGCCGACATTTGTGATTTGGGGCTGCCGACTGTCAAAGCCGTTCTAGAGACTCACCTGCTGAGCGATGCCGAAAAGCAGCTGGCGGTGGAAGTCTGTATGGATGCCGGAATTGGTCTGATCAAAACCAACACGGGCTGGGGCGGCGGCGCAACAGTGGCAGATGTGCAGTTGCTGAAATCGGTGGCCAAAGACCGAATTGGCATCAAGGCAGCGGGCGGAATTCACACCGTCAAACGAGCCTACGAGCTGATTCTGGCTGGCGCAACTCGCTTAGGCACCTCCAGCGGAGTCAATCTGCTCCGGCAACGCGATACTCTGGAAGCAGGAGCTGATCCAGAAGCGCCAGAAGAATCTGAGGAAACCACCTAGTTGAGCAGATTGCGCTCTGCCTGAGTTCACCGGCTATGAGCAGAACCTACAAAGCGACCGGAATTAACCTCAAAAGCTCGCCGCTAGGAGAGTCTGATCGGCTGCTAACTATTTTAAGCAGCGAATATGGCCTGCTGCGAGCCGTCGCGCCCGGTGCCCGCAAACATCGCTCTAGTCTAGGCGGACGCAGCAGCTTGTTTGTGGTTAACCAGCTGTTGATTGCCAAAGGCCGTAGCCTCGACAAAATTGTCCAGGCGGAGAGCCTTCAGTCTTTTCCCAAAATTAGTCAGGATCTCGCCAAGCTAACGGCGGCTCAATATCTGGCCGAACTGGCGCTGTTTCAAGCGCTGAGCGACCAGCCGCAGGCCGAACTCCTTTGTCTGCTGCAAGCTCATCTAACGCGGCTAGAACTCTTTCCGACAGCAGCAACGCTGGCGACTCTAGCCCATGCCACCTTTCAGATGCTGGCGCTAGCAGGACTCACGCCGCAGCTCACGGACTGCTGCATCACGCTAAAGCCTATCTCGCCAGATGACGAAATCGGCTTTAGCGTGGTGGCAGGCGGCCTGGTACGGCTAGATCAGCTTGAAAAGCAGCCTAAGCCTCGCCCTAGGTTGCGGGTGGCGACTTTACCAGGCGACTACCGCGCTCTGGATGCTCAGCCGATCCAGCGAGAGCAAGTCACGCTCCAGCCGCTGCCCAGCACGGCCAATCTCCTCCTGCCGTTGAATGCTGCTGAAATCGATCTGCTGCAAAAATTAACAGAACCTGATCTAGTGACAGAGCTGCTCGCAGCCGACTCTAGGCTGCTTGGCGCTGACTATCAGACAAACTGGCTCACCTTGGAGCGACTGCTGAGGCACTATGCCCAGTATCATTTTGATCGACCCATCCGATCATCGGCGCTGATTGACGTTTGCTTTACGACTGTTGATACTATCTCTCCTGCATAAATCATGATGCGACCGCTTGATCGAAACCTGAAGCTCCCAACCGAATTAGCAGCCGGACTAGACTGGCCGCGATTGGCAGACCCGTTAACAGAGCCATTGGCCTATCCGATGCAGTCAGAGGGCGTATCAGATCAGGAGAGTCTCACCGAGATCACCAGTAAAGCTACAGAATGGAATCTCTCAGAAATTCAGCACCCGCTGAGAGCGGGTGCTGTTAATGCAGAGCCACAGGGAGGGGCTTTAGTCCCTCCTCCTCCTCCTACCAGTCTGCCTACTGAGAGCCCTGACCCGGAAGAGCCAGAGCGTGGGCTGCTGCCCGTCCTTCGCAACCGCAGCTTCCTGACGCTCTGGAGCGGTCAGGTCTTTTCCCAAATTGCCGACAAGGTGTATTTGGTGCTGATGATTGCCCTGATTGAGAGCCGCTTTCAGTCGGCAGGGCAAGCAATCAGCGGCTGGGTTTCAACGCTGATGATTGCCTTCACGATTCCGGCGGTGCTGTTTGGCTCCGTCGCCGGCGTATTTGTTGACCACTGGCATAAGCGAGCCGTGCTGGTGACCACCAATCTGCTTCGGGGTGGGCTGGTGCTGGGACTGCCGCTCTGGCTTTGGCTGGCGCAGGACTGGTTTACTGGCGGTAAGCCGGTTGGCTTTTGGGTGGTGCTGGGCATCACGTTTTTGGTTTCGACCCTAACCCAGTTTTTTGCCCCCGCCGAGCAGGCCGTGATTCCGCTGATTGTCGAGCGGCGGCATCTGCTGTCGGCCAACTCGCTCTACACGATGACGATGATGGCCTCGGTGATTGTCGGCTTTGCCCTGGGCGAGCCGCTGCTGGCGCTAGCCGATCGGCTGTTCGCACCGCTGCTCACGCAGCTCCACTTCAGCGCGGGTCTAGGGCGTGAGCTGGTTGTGGGTGGCAGCTATGTAATCGCCGGACTGCTGCTGATGTCGCTGAAAACTCACGAAAAGAAGGTCGATCCACAGGCAGAAATGCCAGATGTCTGGCAAAACATCCTGGAAGGGCTGCGCTACCTGGGGCAGCAAAAGCAGGTGCGCGCCGCGCTGATCTGTCAGGTAATTTTGTTCGCGATTTTTGCCGCTCTGGCGGTGCTGGCGGTGCGGCTGGCCGAAGTCATGCCGGAAATTAAATCGACACAGTTTGGCTTTTTGCTAGCGGCGGGTGGAGTCGGGATGGCGATTGGGGCAATTCTAGTCGGTCAGTTTGGCCAGCGCTTCTCGCGGGCGCAGCTCAGCCTCTACGGCTCAACCGGCATGGCGCTGGCGCTGACTGCCGTCTCATTTTTTACGCACCATCTGTTTCCGACGCTGCCGCTGCTGATTTTCCTGGGAGCCTCTGCGGCAATTGCAGGCGTGCCAATGCAGACCGCCATTCAAGAAGAAACGCCCGAAGCAATGCGCGGCAAGGTGTTTGGCCTGCAAAACAACGCCATTAACATTGCGCTGAGCCTGCCGCTGGCCTTGGCTGGAATGGCCGAAACCTGGTTTGGCTTACAGGCCGTGTTCTTGGGGCTGGCGGTGCTAGCTACGGGGGGGGGCATCCTCACCTGGTCGATTTCTCGCGGCCAGAATCCAGTAAAATAGCGCCATAAACTTCTAAATGCTTGACCTGAACTTGACTTGACTTTTGGGCGGTCTGGACTGCTGGATTAACCATCGTTCTTCGTTAAACTTGAATGCATATCGCTTGGCTTGGCAAGAAATCTCCATTTTGCGGTAACGTCACCTACGGTCGAGAAGTTACAAATGCCCTCCTAGATCGAGGCTATCAGGTCAGCTTTTTGCACTTCGCTCAAGAAGAGGACACAGCCGCCCAGGTTTGGCGCGACTGCCAGGAAGTGCCGATTCCGTTTCTTTACAAGTCACAGATTTATACGATTCCGTCGTTTAAGTCGAGCAAGGTGCTGATTGAGGCACTGCGCCAGCTCAAACCCGATCTGGTTCATGCCTCCCTGACGCTTTCGCCGCTCGATTTTCTGCTGCCCGAAATTTGCGAAGAGCTAGATATTCCGCTAGTGGCCACCTTTCACCCGGCCTTTGCCCGCAAGCCGCGCAACCTCACCTCTGGCACGCAGCAGCTCACCTACCAGTTTTATGCGCCCTTCCTAGCCAACTACGACCGGGTGATTGTCTTCTCGCAGATCCAGCAAGACCTGCTGATTCGATTTGGCGTGCCCAAAGCCCGAATTGCCGTGATTCCCAACGGTGTTGACCCTGACAAATATTCGCCGGGTCTCTCTAAGCTCAAAACCGATTTGCAGGCGCAGCGGATCTTCGTCTATCAAGGTCGCGTCGCCATGGAAAAAAACGTCGAGTCGCTGCTGCGCGCTTGGAAGCAGGCTGAAATGGGGCGCGACAGCAAGCTGGTGATTGTGGGCAGCGGTCCGCTCACGCCCTCGCTGATGAGCGCCTACGGTGAAGATCTTGGCGTGATCTGGAGAGGCTTTGTTGCAGACGAACAGGCGCGGATTCAGATTTTGCGCGGCTCAGACGTCTTTATTTTGCCATCGCTCGTCGAAGGGCTGTCGCTGTCGCTGCTGGAGGCTATGGCCTGCGGATTGGCTTGCGTTGCCACGGATGCTGGGGCGGATGGCGAAGTTTTAGAGGCTGGCGCGGGCATCGTATTGGGTACACATCGGGTTGCACCACAGCTTCAGACGCTCCTGCCAATTTTTCAGGATCACGCTGAGCTGACCCTGCTGCTAGGTCGCAAAGCGCGTCAGCGTGTCCTAGATCGCTACACGCTCAGCCGCAACATCACCCGGCTAGAACAGCTCTATCATCAAGTGCTCCAGCAACGACAGATTTACTCCAGCACGCCCGTCTGAACATCTAGAGCCGCGACTAGCTGAGCAGAAATTCTGGCAGTTGTTAACGAATGTAACAATAATGCTGTCATAGCGGTCTACTGGCTTGACAGCATTCGGTTCATCAGACTATTCTGTCATTCATACCCGGGTCACAACCACCGAGTCGCGCTATGCAAGACAAGCACAAAGTTACCCTCTACCTTCCTCAAGAGCTTCACAGGCAGCTGAAAGTTCGTTCAGCAGTTGAGCTAGAACCGATGTCGTCACTTGCAGAGCGAGCCATTACGTTTTATTTGACGCATCCTGAAACCGTTGAGGATCGGGAAGCTGAACAGGGGCAGGTACATCGTGTCTATAGCTGTCCCTGCTGTACAAGTTCTCTAGTCTTGCGAGATGGTGAGATGACTCCACTTCAGGGTTCAGCGGCCGTTGAGGAGGACTCTGTAGTTGAGCGAGCGCAGATCGAATGTCTAAGCGTTGACTATCCAAGTTTTGACCAACGTGATGAGGGTGAATTAGTTCCTTGCTAGGTTCTAGATCATAGTTTCTTAGCTCTGGACTAGACCACCGTAAATTAACTCGGGTTACTTCAGTAAGTTATTCACATATCTTAAGTCTGCTGTTCTCGCTGCTTTTAGCCATCGCAATGTTCGAGCTATCGATCCATTGGGTTATTGCAGCAGCTGCACCGTCTCTAAATTGGGTTAACGATCATGCAAGAAGAGCTTAGTATTCTCGTCCAGGCTCAATATCCGTTGATCTATCTCGTTACATCTGAAGAGGAGCGCGCTGAGCAGGCAGTAGCAACCATTGCCCAGAACAAGCCCCAGCGCCGTGTCTTTATTTGGACAGTGACGCATGGAATCGTAGAGTACGGTCAGCCTCGCAACGTGACGCAGCATAACACCGTGTCGCCCCAGCCCGCGATTGAGTGGGTAATTAGACAGCGCGAACCCGGTATCTACATCTTCAAAGATCTGCACCCGCTGATGGCTCCAGATGTCGTGCGCTGGCTGCGAGACGCGATTGCTAGCTTCAAAGATGCCAATAAGACGATTATTTTGATGTCTCCGGTGCTGGAAGTGCCGATTGAGCTAGAAAAAGAGGTGGCGGTACTCGACTATGCGCTGCCCGACATGTCTGAGCTGAATCAGGTTTTGACGCAGCAGATTGAGCAGAACCGGATGCGGCGACCCACGACCGAGACGCGCGAAAAGCTGCTGAAAGCGGCCTTGGGTTTGACTCGCGATGAGGCTGAAAAAGTCTACCGCAAGGCACAGGTTGTGGCGGGCAAGCTGACGGAAACTGAAGTAGAGATTGTGCTTTCTGAAAAGAAGCAGTTGATTCGCCGAAACGGAATTCTGGAGTATATTGAAGAGGACGAAACGATCGATTCGGTAGGTGGTTTAGAAGAGTTAAAGCACTGGCTGAAGCAACGCTCTAATGCATTTACTGAACGCGCTCGTGAGTACGGTTTACCTCAGCCCAAGGGAATGCTAATTTTAGGTGTACCGGGATGCGGTAAGTCATTGATTGCGAAGACCACGGCGAGGCTCTGGGGATTGCCCCTGATGCGTCTGGATATGGGTCGTGTATATGACGGCTCAATGGTCGGACGCTCAGAGGCTAACCTCCGCAATGCACTCAAGACTGCTGAATCAATCTCGCCTGCCATTCTGTTTATCGACGAGATTGACAAAGCCTTTGCAGGCAGCACCGGTTCGGCAGACTCAGATGGCGGTACGTCCAGCCGTATCTTTGGCTCATTCCTGACCTGGATGCAGGAAAAAACCTCGCCTGTGTTCGTGATGGCGACCGCTAACCGCGTCGAGCGACTGCCGGGCGAATTCTTAAGAAAGGGTCGTTTTGACGAACTTTTCTTTGTGGATCTACCAAATTCCGAAGAGCGTAAGGAGATTTTTACGATTCACCTTTCAAAGCGGCGTAGCGACATCAGCCGATTTGATTTGGATCAGCTTGTCAGTATTTGTGATGGTTTTTCGGGAGCGGAGATAGAGCAAGGGCTAGTAGCAGCCATGTATGAGGCGTTTGCCCAGGATCGCGAGTTTACGCAGCTTGATATTATTGCCGCGATCAAGGCTACCCTTCCGCTTTCCAAAACCATGAGTGAGCAGGTCACAGCCCTCAGAGATTGGGCTAGACAGCGAGCCAGACCTGCCGCTGCCTCCGTCGCTGAATACCAGCGGATGGAGTTTTAACAGGCTTTCACTCCTGCTCCCAACAGGAGGAAAGGCTAGCCTCCCAGCTAGCAGTTTACAGACCCAGCCGTTTTAGTCAGCATTCCAACCGCTCGGCTGCGCGGCATATCTCAAACGTTGTCTCTCTCAACTTCTCTACAGGAGGAATTCCCAAATGTCTCACTTTAGCACCCTGCGTACCAAAGTTTCTGATGCTGAAGTCCTCAAGGCTTCCCTGCGGGATCTGGGCATCAACGTCAAGAGCGAAGCTGATGTCCGTGGCTATAACGGTCAGCGCGTTCGTGCCGACATCGTGGCTGTTCTGGAAGGCGAGTATGATCTGGGCTGGTCGCGCAATGCTGATGGTTCTTTCGACCTGATTGCTGACCTCTGGGGCGTGGCTAAAAAGCACAACCAGACCGAGCTGATCAACTCGATCAACCAGAAGTATGCGGTTAACAAGACGATGGCTGAAGTCAAGCGTCCCGGCCTGCAAAACGCCAATGTGAAACTGGTTCTGCAAAAGTAGTTTGCTTTCAGCGGGCTGATTCAGCTTTGATCAGTCCGCTCCCTTTAAGCGGTCAGAGGTTAAATCTTCGGGTTTCTCTCTGGCCGTTTTTGCAATGATGGCTTTTACTGTGACAATCCTTACGATGACGGTAGATGAAGATCATTCGCCAAATGCCTTCTCATATCCAATGTAGGCAGCTATCAGTAGCGCGGCTAGGAACACCAGAAAATATTGAAATGGGATAAACGAAAAGAACACGATGTAAATGCGTCTGGCTAGCCACGATACAACCAGATAGACACCACCCATCATCACCAGTCCCTGCATAAACCGAAAGGCTGGAATCTGCTCTAGCGGCAGACGCAGCTTGGAAAGCCAAATAGACAGTCCGAAATGATAGGGCACTGACAGCAGCAAAAAGACATCAGCCTGCTCAGCGAACTTTTGCCAGCCGCCCGTATTGCTGGCGTAGGCGAGATAGCCGATTAAGCAAAGAATGCCCGTCACCGACAGCGCCAAGTTGAAGCTGAGCACAAATGGCTCCTCGCGCTTGCCAGGAATCAAGTAGCAGGTCGCCCAAGCCAGCCAGGGTGAAATCAGCATGAGCAAAATGATTGGAATGCGGTACTGCTCAAACAGGGTGGTGAATGTCATAGGTTTCGTTGCAGCTTGGTGTTTAACTTGCGCTAAAAGTAGCGTCTAATCTCGCCGAATCTACAGTTAATCTACAGTGCCCAAATTCAAAACGGCTCAGCTCATGCCGATCATAAGCGGCTTCTGAAGCTGCGACAAGGCTTGATGAGCCGCTTCACGCAGATTGGCATCCGGATGCTGTCCGGCCTGAAATTGTAGCCAGCTCAGCGCATCTGGCCGCAGCCAAATTGCCGCTACCATCTGCACGGCCTAGATGCGAATTTGACGCGCCAGCAGCGTTAGCTCATCTAAAAATGCAATCTCTGGAGATATATTCTAAAATCGGCTTAAACACAAAGCCTGCGGCCTGCGCCATGCCCCAAATTAACAGCCAATCCATTGTGCTGCCTCCTGCCTATCTTCCTGCTGAATCTGCGTGACGCCAATCTGTTCGGAAGTGACTCATACTGAGCGCCATTATCTTTTGCAGCGGTCGCAGACAGGTTTCGGGACGGTTGCAAGAGAGCTTTGCAGGAGAGCTCTGGAGATGCCTCAGAATTCGGCCTTTAGAACTGCCCGCTTCTGAGGTGGTCTTGCTAAAGTTAAGTTAAGACAACTCAAATAAGCCAACCCAGCATTCGTTAAACCGAACCAAACCATGACGCATCAACCTCGCATCTGCATTTTGGGCGGCGGTTTTGGGGGGCTTTACACCGCCCTGAAGCTGACCCAGTTCCCCTGGAGCAAAGCTGAAAAGCCAGAAATTGTCCTGATTGATCAGCGCGATCGATTCCTATTCTCGCCGCTGCTTTACGAGCTGCTTACGGGCGAACTGGAAACCTGGGAAATCGCGCCGCCCTACATTGAGCTATTGGCCAATACTGGCATTCAATTTGTGCAGGCCGAAGTGGCCGGGATCGATCTCGAAGCTAAGCAGCTGCGGCTCCAAACTGCTGACGAGTTGTCCTATGATTATCTGGTGCTGGCGATGGGCGGTGAGACTCCGCTGGATCTGGTGCCCGGTGCTGCCGAACATGCCATTCCGTTTCGCACCATAGCCGATGCCTATCGCCTTGAAGAAAAGCTGCGGATGCTGGAGCAGTCTAACCGTGACAAAATTCGGGTAGCGGTCGTGGGAGCGGGCTACAGCGGCGTTGAGCTAGCCTGCAAGCTGGCCGAGCGACTGGGCGAGCGGGGGCGGATCCGGCTCATTGAGGCAGCCGCTCAAATCTTGCGAAGCTCGCCGGACTTTAACCGCAAAACCGCAGATCAGGCGCTGCAAAAACTCAACGTCTGGATCGATCTCGAAACGCAGGTAGAGCGGATTGGTGCTGAAGATCTGGAGCTGAAATACAAAGAGCAGGTGGATCAAATTCCGGTTGATGTCGTGCTCTGGACGGTGGGCACCAGAGTTTCTCCCATTGTGCAAGAGCTGCCCCTCAAGCGCAATCAGCGCAATCAGCTGGTGATTAGTTCAACCTTGCAGGTGCTAGATCACCCCGAAATTTTTGCGGTGGGTGATCTAGCGGAGTCAATCGATGCTGACGGGCAGAAAGTGCCCTCAACAGCGCAGGCTGCTTTTCAAGAGGCAGACTATGCTGGCTGGAACCTCTGGGCTACCATTACCCAAAAGCCGCTGCTGCCCTTCCGCTATCAGGCGTTGGGCGAGATGATGACTCTGGGCAAAGACAACGCGACGCTGGCAGGACTGGGGCTGAAGCTGGACGGCCCATTTGCCCATGTAGCGCGACGGTTGATCTATCTGTACCGGATGCCAACTCTAGATCATCAGCTGAAGGTCGGACTAAACTGGATCATCCAGCCAGTGCGTGAGTTGCTGTTACCCTAGTATGCTATCCTTTGCTAAATCACGGGTTGCCAAGCCGCAGGTAATTTTTCTAGATGCGGTTGGGACGCTGTTTGGGGTAAGGGGCAGCGTAGGTGAAATGTATCTTAACGTGACGCGCCGCTTTGACGTTGAACTTGAGCCAGATCGATTGGATCAGGCGTTCTATGCAAGCTTCAAAGCTGCACCCTCGATGGCGTTTCCAAACCTGCTCTCCGCTGATTTACCGCAACATGAATATGCTTGGTGGCAAGCGGTGGCAGAAGATACTTTCAAAAGAGCAGGGATATACACAGAGTTCGCAGATTTCCCTACTTTCTTCAGTCAGCTTTACGCTTACTTTGAGAGCGCAGAACCCTGGTATGTTTATCCCGACACGATTCAATTCTTAGATTACTGTCGTCAGCAGGCAGTACCCTTGGGCGTTATCTCTAACTTTGACAGTCGCATTCACGCCGTCTTAGCAGCGCTGAAATTAACGTCCTATTTTGACAGCTTTACTATTTCAACTGAAGCTGGAGTGGCCAAGCCAGAGCCATTCATCTTCCAGCAGGCGCTTGCAAAACATAACTGCTCACCAGCAGTAGCTTGGCATATTGGCGATAGCTATAGGGAAGACTATTTGGGCGCTACGGCTGCTGGAATATCGGCGTTTTGGCTCAGGCGCGGTCAGGACTTGGCTTGAGCTGGCAGAATTGCACCACGCATGTAGGTTTGGCTCAGATCAATCTGGCTAAGGTTCGTGTCGCTCAAGTCGGCACTCGTGAGATTGGCCTTTGTCAGATTAGTTTCAGTTAAGTTAACACCCACCAACGTTGCCTGACTCAAATCAGCATGGCTGAGGTTGGTACGGGTTAAGTTAGCTTTCGTTAGGTTAGCTCCACTCAAGTTGATGCCGCTCAAATTCAGGTTGCGGAGGTTGGCTGCAATCAGATTCAGATTTTTAAAGTCCCGCTGTCCAGCACCGTACCGACTTAGAAGCTCTTTAATATTCATAAAATTTCGAGAAGGATTTGAGGTGAGCCGCACTAAAATCTGGAGTTGCCGCCCCTAGACCGTCAGCAATCTCGCCCATCAGCACCGATAAACACCGATAAACATAGAAGAGATGCAGAGACCAAGAGCTAGAACCGGAATTTCCGCTTTTTCTGCTTATGCTTAGCCAGCATCTTGCGCTTGGCTTTCTCAATCGGGGTTTCAAAATGGCGGTGCTTCCGCATATCTGGGAAAATTCCAGCTTTGGAGACTTCTCGCTTAAACCGCCGAATAGTGGACTCTATGCCCTCGTTTTCGCCAGGAATGACTTGGGCCATTTGATTTCCTCACAAAATGATCAAAACTTAATATTGCCATAGACAAAACCGCTGACGCGACAGCACCCATCTCTTTCAGCGGGGTTTCCCTTGCTGCAGATTGCTGATCGCGTCAGTCAGATTTTGCTTAGTAGCGGCGGGAACCACCCTGATTGCCGCCCCAGCCGCCGCCTGAAGAACCACGGTCTTCACGGGGCTTTGCTTTATTTACCTTCAGGTCGCGACCCATCCATTCAGCGCCATCTAGGGCGGCAATTGCCGCATCTTCCTCGGCATCAGAATTCATCTCAACAAAACCGAAGCCGCGCATTCGGCCTGTCTCGCGATCGGTGGGAAGCTGTACGCGCTTGACCGTGCCATACTCAGCAAATGCTTGAGTTAGGTCGTCTTCGGTTACTTGATAAGACAGATTGCCGACATAGATTGACATGAAAACTCTCCAGAATCCTTAAGAAGTGCAGAGATTTAGATTCGGAGAAACGCTGTTTAAAACGAATGTCTGGCCGAAAATAAGCCTTTGCTAAAATGCTAGCACATCTAAATACTAGCAGAAATTTCGATCGGTCATTCTGACGAGCTGCGACCCGGCTTATTTCCAGAGCGGTAGAGGGCTTTATCTCTTGACGGACTGGTCTTTCTAACGGACTGACAGGCTGTATCGTAGAGACTCCCGCAACTGCCCCAAATTATGGCACTCTTAGAGTTGGGTGTTCTGTGATTTGACATCATCACCCAATTTTACTTAAAACTCAGCCCAAGTTAAGCAATCAAGTATAAGCAACAAGTAAGAGACGGGATATGCAAACTCTTCCCAATCCAGTCACGCCAGCCTCCTCGATCTGTCTATCGACCGATGGCACAATCCATCGCCGCAAAACTCGCCCCGTGCCGGTCGGCAGCATCACCATTGGCGGCGGGCAACCAGTGGCCGTGCAGTCGATGATTAACGAAGATACGCTGGACATTGCCGGGTCGGTCGCGGCGATTCGCCGTCTGCACGAAATTGGCTGCGAGATTGTGCGGGTAACAGTACCCAGTCTGGCGCACGCCAAGGCGATGGACGAGATCCGCCGCCGCCTCTACGCTACCTATCAACCCGTGCCGCTGGTGGCTGACGTGCATCACAACGGTCTCAAAATTGCTTTAGAAGTCGCCCACTATGTCGATAATGTGCGAATCAATCCGGGTCTGTATGTGTTTGAGAAGCCGGACATGCAGCGGACTGAGTATACGCAGAGCGAGTTTGAGGAGATTGGCAACAAAATCCGCGAGACACTGAAGCCACTGGTGCTGTCGCTACGCGACCAAAATAAATCAATACGGATTGGGGTCAACCACGGTTCGCTGGCTGAGCGCATGCTGTTTACCTATGGTGACACTCCCGAAGGCATGGTCGAATCAGCGCTGGAGTTTATCCGGCTCTGCGAGGAGCTAGACTTTTACAACATTGAAATTTCGCTCAAAGCATCCAAAGTACCTGTGATGCTGGCCGCCAATCGGCTGATGGTACAGCGCATGGACGCACTCGGTATGGAATATCCGCTGCACTTGGGCGTCACAGAAGCGGGCGATGGCGAATATGGCCGCATCAAGTCAACTGCCGGAATTGGCACGTTGCTGGCCGAAGGGATTGGCGACACCATCCGCGTCTCGCTGACTGAAGATCCTGAAAAAGAGATCCCGGTCTGCTACAGCATTTTGCAGGCGCTGGGGCTGCGCCGCACGATGGTCGAATATGTCGCCTGTCCTTCCTGTGGTCGGACGCTGTTTAACCTGCAAGATGTGCTACATAAAGTCCGCGAGGCCACAAGCCACCTGACAGGCTTAAATATTGCCGTTATGGGCTGCATTGTCAATGGCCCTGGCGAGATGGCAGATGCCGACTATGGCTACGTCGGCAAGCAGCCTGGCTATATCTCCCTCTACCGGGGACGCGAAGAAATCAAGAAAGTGCCTGAAGACCAAGGGGTAATCGAGCTGATTAATCTGATCAAATCAGATGGCAAGTGGGTTGAGCCGCAGGTAGACTAAGCCGTAATTAGAGTAGGCTACAGGCCTACTAAATTGGATCAGCCTAGCGCTAGGCTGATTTCGATGGCTGTTTTACAAACGTCCATTCCAACATCTTAATCGGCGCTGTTTGCAATGTGTGAGTCAAGGCTGCGCTGCTCTCATATTTCAACTCGCTCAGGTGTATCGACTCGAGGCAAAGTCCAGAATTTTCTGCTGCTTGTCAGGTGAGCATGATCGCACCTTTTCTAAAATGGCTTGCTCAATTGTCATATGTCAGATCTCGTCTCCTGCTTATAACTCAACAAACTCTTCCCCTAATTCTGTCAGAATGCTTTGAAGCTCTGCGATCGCCGCTTCCAGCTCGCTCAGGGCCGACTGCGCCAGTGCAGCAGGTTCGGGCAGTTCCTCGATGCCGTTTTCGCTTTCATCCCGCAGTCAAGCAATATCCAGATTTTCGTGCAAATTCAGTCCTAACGGTTGGTTGAGCCTTTGCTCGGTATCAGCTAGCAGAGTTTCCAGATAGCGTTGTAGATAGTCCCACTGGGCGCGATTAGCCGCATAGCTGCGTTCGGCTTTATCCGCAGACTTGTAGAACAGCGGCGTAAGCTGAATTGCCTGATAGTCTGGGTTTGCGGCAGATGCAGCAGTCAATAGCGCCAGATCAGATGGACTTGGCACCAGCCCGGGCGGCAGGTAGCCTTCCAGCAGCGCTAAAATCCGCAGGCGGCAGAGCTGGGTGTCAATGCCCTGCTGCTCTAGCCCCGTCAAAATTGCCTCCAGCGGTTGGGGTTGGGGTGACATCACCTGCAACAGCGCCTTCAGCAAAAAGTAGTCGCTGTAGCGATGCCGAGACTCGTCAATCACCTGAGGGTGTAGCGGCAGCGCGGCCAAGCCGTAGGCAATGCGGCTACAGCTAGAGATGCCGTGGTCAAAGCGGGCGCTGAGGCTGGAGCGGGCATAGGTATCCTGGATGATCGTGGCGTTGGGCAGCTTTTGGCGCAGCCAGCGGGTGACTGCGTTCAGCGAGGCCGTGCCACCCGTGCAGATTACCTGGTTGACAGCGGCAGCAGTGGTGTTGGTCTGCGCCAAGAGAGCATTGAGGTCGCGGTTGAGCTGCTGCACGTAAGGCAGCAAGACGCGGCTGGTGAGGTCTGAGCGCTCGAAGCTGAGCAGCCTGTCGCCCAAGCGCAAACTGCACTGACTCTGGTATTGCAGCGTGATTTTCAGCGCTCTGGCGGCGTTGAGCAGATGTTCGCCAGCGGTCGAATCAACCAGTCGCTGCCGCAGCAGAGGGCGGATACCGGGAGCCGGATCGGCAGCATCGGGCAGCGCTAACCCGGCCAGCAGGTCTGCGGGGATGGTTAGCTCAGTCTCAAAATCAGCCTGGACGGGCGAGGTGACGTCAGGCTCAGACGGCACGGCCAGCATCGGATAGATCAGCTGGCAGATCGTATCTTGGTCTAGCCCTTCGCCGCCGTAGGCCAAGCCGCGCAGATAGAAATCAGTATGGGTGAGGGTTTGGAGCTGTGTTGGCAGCGTCACCAAGAGTAGTTCGCTGAGGCTGGCTCCGGCGGTCAGAACCAGCGTGCAGCCCTGCCAGTCAGCGTTGTGTAAATGGCCGCTGCCGTCCTGGGCTGAATTGGAGAGGGTCAATCGCTCGCCGTTCGCCGCAGGCAGTGCCGAGAGCAGTGCCGCAATCGCTTCTTCGACAAACACAATCTGCTCAGGCCGACTCACTAAGCCGACCTGCAAAATCACCTCGCGCAGGTTGAAGCTGTAGGTGTCTGAGGCACTGCTGGGGTAGCCCACCACGACGCTGGAGAGGTTAGATAAAACGGTCTGAAACGCTGCGGCTTCTAGACCCAGTGCTCTACAAGTCAGCGATTCAGGCTGGGTGAGGCTGAGCAAAAGCTGCTGCAAAACTTCCTGGAGACTGCGGAGTGAGAGCGTCTGAGCTTCAGACCACTGAAGCACTGGCTCCCACTGCGAAGTCTGGGGCGAATGATGCGGAATGGCCAAATTTAAGTAAGGCTTCCAGTCGCTGAGGCTGAGCGTCGAGTCTGCATCGCTGCGGAGCGTATCTAGCGGCGATGCGGTGGGGCAAGTGAAAGGCCGCTGGGCGATGACGGTAGTTGAGCGCCGGAACTGCTTTTTGGCGGCGGCATCCTGCCAGTAAATCGGATAGAGCTGATGCGTAGTTTGATTGAGCAGGACAGCGGAGATGCCTGTTGTGCCGAGATCAATCCCAATTGCCCATTCAGCTGAGCGGCCTTGTGGCGGCATCGCGGCGGGTGGCTCGGCCAAAAGCAGGTCGAGTTGGGCAAAGGTATCAGCATCTAGGTCGGTGCTGGAGTCTGGGGCTAATAGCGCAACGGGCTGTGATTCAACGGGCTGTAACTCGGCCAACTCTAACGCTGCTGGCTCACTCAGCTCAGGTTCTGCAACGGGTTCTACAACATACTCAACAAGCTCAGATTCGACGACTGGTTCGACGACTGGGGCTGGTTCAACAGCTGGTTCCAGCTCAGGCTCAGATTCAACAGCCAGTTCAGGCTTAGGTTCAAACTCAGCAAGTTCCGCAACAGGCTCAGCGACATCAGCGCTAGGAAGACTTGCAAAATCGAATGGATCGGCGGTAAAGTCAGCCAGCGTTTGGGCAGCCGGATCGGCTAGCGCAAAGTCAATGGAACTCAGGTCGAAGTCAATACTGCTATCTGACTCTGAGGGAATCACGGGCTCAAATCCCGACTCAAACTCAGCGCCAATCACCAAATCTGGACTGAGTTCAAGTAAATCAGCCCAATCATCGGTTTCTGATGAGCGGTCTGATTCGGCGGTTTCTGGCTCTGTGATTTCTGGCTCTGTGATTTCTGGCTCAGGAACTTCTGGCAGCAGCCAATCCGAGAGTGCTGCTTCAGCAGGAGGTTCTGACGATACATTAGCATCAGACCAATCTGACATGAAGGCCGCTAAAGAGTCACCAGATGAAATTTCTGGAAAGGCTGCTGGAAAAGCTTCTGGATCAGTCTCTCTCACAACGTCAGAAGAGCCTGAGCTGAGATCTTGAATCAAATCTGCCAGCGTGCCCGCAGGCGCAACCCAGTCCGTGATCAGCGGCTCGTCAGCCAAGAGATCAGCTGACGGGTCACTCAGAAGTTTTTTTTTTCGGATGTTTCGGGTTCTGAATCTAGATCTACCAACGTATCTGTCGATGGATCAATAGCGCCAACCTGCAAGAACAGATCGGCCATTGCCTCAACCTGAGTCTGGTTTTCCTGGGATGGACTAGCATCACTCGGTGTTAGATCGGGCAGATCTTCAAACAGTCCCTCCAAGCCTTCAATCGTCACAGCAGGCGGCTCAGATCGAACTGGGGGCTGCGGCTCGACTGGACTACCGAGCGGAGCCAGTGCATCCAGCGTCATGCCCAGATCAACCTCGGCTGCGTCTGGCGCTTCGTTCACGGGCATCGCCTCAAACGCACTGTCGCGAATCAGCGCTTGCAGGCTTTGGTCAAAGCTACCCGCAGATGGAGCGGCGGCAGGCGCAAGGTCGGCAGCCAGATCAAAAATCGTTTCAGTCGCCAGCGGTATGGCAGGTTGAGCGGGTAGCGCCGGATCAACAGCCTGCTGGTCTAGTCGCCAAGCGTCAAGCGACTGACTAACTGAAGAATTCGGCGCGGGTACAGGGCTTTGCATCGCGGATTGAGGCTCGGGTTGAGATGCTGGGTTCACCGGAGAGGCTGACTGTGCCGGATCGCCCAAGCCGTCAAACCAGGCTTGCTCCAGCGTCATGCTTCCTGCTAGATCGGGAGTTAGATCAAGAGCCGCATCTGGGTTGGCTACTGGGAGTTGGAACAGGTTGCTGTAGAAGGCATCATCATAGAGCGAGTCAGGCGCAGCAATAAATTCTGGCTCTCTAGACAGTTCTGGAGCCGCCGCCAAATCTGCGGCCAAATCTCTGGCCAAATTTCCGGCCAAATCACCTGAGGCTGACGACTCCAGCTCACCTAGCGCCGCATCTGCCTGCATCTCGGCGCTGAGCTGATTGAGTAGATCGAGCGCTGATTCGAGATCGCGACTGCCACCGTCTCTGGCAGTCGCGAGATTTGCCTCAGGTAAGCGGGCTGAGCCATCTGTTGTGGCTGTTGCAGGCAACGGCTGAGTACCAGAGAACAGGTCAAATGGCTCTCCGGCATCAAGCGTGGAATGAGGCTCTGGATCAGAAATCGTCGCTAAATCGAGCTGATTGATCTCCGCTGCCAGCTCGCTGTCTGGATCTTCGGGCAGATCTGCCAAGTCTAATCCGGCAATATCTAGCACTTCCTCTGACAGATTAAAGGGCACTGCCGGCACAAACGAAGCTGTCGAGCGCGGTTCGGGCACCTGGCTTAAAAAATCAGCAACCTTGAACGGTGAATCAGCCAACAGTGAATCAGCTGACGCAGCAACCGATTCGGCATCTGAACTCGCGTCGCCCTGAGTGCGATTTGAAGCGCTAGTTGGAGCATTTTGGGCTGCTGAATTGCCAGCTGAATTGCCTGTCGGATTGACCACCTCAGCACCCGATTGCAGAAACGAGGTGGCCTCGCGCCCTAGCTGCTGTGCCAGCCGATTCACCAAAAACGTGAACATCGCCTCGCCCTGCTGCCCCAGATTATGCATTCGATCTAGCCCTTGCTCCATCGATTCCTGGTAAGCCTGGACATTGCGATTCAGCGACTCAAAAATAATTTGCAGTGTAGAGTCGAGCTTCAGCATCAGCTGATCGGACTGCACCTGGGTCAGCGCCTGAGTGGGCTGAGTTTGGGCGACCCGCTCTGCCGAACTCAGCAAATTTTGATTTGCGGCGGGTAGGGCAGCCTGAGCAGGCAGATTGGCAATCATCTGCGTCACCTGCCCCGATAAATTCGCCTGCATCTGCCCCATCGCCGCCTGCAAAAACTCCATGAGCTGCTGGTTTTGGCTTGAGCTGCCAGAAAGCGCCTGCTGCCGCCCTTCCAACTGCCGCACTTCTTGGCTCAGCAGCTCGCGCTGGCGCTGCAACGAGTCAATTTCAGTCCGCAGCGGCTGAAGCATATTCACCCGCCAGTAGTTCATCTCCTGCAAGACGGCCTGCAACACCTGCTGAGCTGACTCGGCTGAGGCCTGACCGGCTGGACTGGGGGCTGGACTGGGAACCTGACCGGGAGCCTGACCGGGAGCTTGGGCATCTGGACTGGCTGGATTGGCCTGTAGCGAAGGCGGTATTCCAGCTTGCAGCTGCCGATTGACCTGCTGCTGCTGCAATGATCCCAAATACTGTCGTGCCTGTTCTAGTACATGTCGCTGCTGAAGCGCGTCGTTAGACATCACCCAGGGCAAGCGAGGCGTGTTTTTGCTCAACACCTCGTCGATGCCGTGAATCAAGGCTTGAATTTCTGCGTTCTGATCTGCGTTTTGAAGGGTCACCGTTGCATTCCTGGCTGAAGATAAATCTTGGGGTCGCAGGCTCTAGCGCCTGAGCAGGCACCTAATTCCTGAATACCAGCTATTCCTAACTACAAGATTAACCGCTCTCATCCGAGAAGCAATCCTGATTTAATGAGCTGAACCTGCGTTCGGCGCTAGACATTCGGCACTATTATGACTAGCTTTCTAGAATTTGGGACAGCGGTCAAACAAGAAACTCCAAACGCTCCATATCAAACGCTCCATATCGACTCGATACCTAGTTCAGCCCAGCCAGTTCAATCAAAAGCAAGTTCAATTACAGTAGAGTCAGTCACACAGAGCCACCTAGTCGCCTGAGACCTAGTCGCCTGAATTTGCCGAAAACCTCCCCCGCATGAAATCCATCATCTCCGTCGATTTACCTCAACAGTCCTACGAGGTGGCAATTGTCACAGACGGACTGGCGCAGCTCGGCCACTGGCTTCAGCCTCTAAACCTCGGCAAAAAGCTGCTGCTGGTCTCCAACCCGATGATCTTCCGACGTTATGGCGAGCTGGCCGTCACTGCCTTAACCGATGCGGGCTTTGAAGTGGCCACCTGCTTGCTGCCCGCTGGTGAACGCTACAAAACGCCCGCGACGCTGCAAAAAATCTACGATGCGGCGCTAGCGGCACGGCTAGAGCGCAG
This sequence comes from Pegethrix bostrychoides GSE-TBD4-15B, assembly GCA_019359155.1. Classification (GTDB taxonomy): domain Bacteria; phylum Cyanobacteriota; class Cyanobacteriia; order Elainellales; family Elainellaceae; genus Elainella; species Elainella bostrychoides. The sequence goes on along the minus strand of JAHHHV010000071.1, from coordinate 27,809 downwards.
CTCGACAGTCCTAGCGCTGGGCGGCGGCATCGTGGGCGATATGTCGGGGTTTGCGGCAGCGACCTGGCTGCGCGGCATTGCCTTCGTACAGCTACCCACCTCGCTGCTGGCCATGGTGGATGCCTCAATTGGCGGCAAGACAGGCATCAACCATCCGCAGGGCAAAAATCTGATTGGGGCATTCCATCAGCCGCGTCTGGTCTTGATCGACCCGACCCTGCTGAAAACGCTGCCGCCGCGCGAGTTTCGAGCTGGCATGGCTGAGGTGATCAAATACGGCGTAATCTGGGATGCCGAGCTGTTTGGGCAGCTAGAGGCCGCACCCCGGCTCGATCAGCAGCGCTATCTCACAGATGAACTCATGCAGGTGATTTTGACGCGCTCCTGTCAGGCCAAGGCACATGTGGTCAGCCAGGATGAAAAAGAGGCGGGGCTACGGGCAATTTTGAACTATGGGCATACGGTGGGTCATGCGGTGGAGAGCCTGACGGGCTATCGGCTGGTGAATCACGGCGAGGCGGTGGCGATTGGCATGGTGGCGGCAGGGCAGATTGCCGTGGCGCTGGGACTCTGGCCGCAGGCTGAGGCCGACCGTCAGCGGCAGGTGATTCAGGCTGCCGGACTGCCGACCTGCCTGCCCGAATCGCTGGCTAATCCGGCGGCGGTTGAGCAGATTTTGGTCGCCTTGCAGTCTGATAAAAAAGTGCGCTCTGGCAAAGTCCGGTTTGTATTGCCCAGCCAAATTGGCAACGTCACCGATACCGATCAAGCAGATACCGAGACGATTCGCGCCGTTCTAAACTCAGGCTGGAGCTAAATTTCGGCTCTGGATGTTCTCTGGATTTTGGTGAACTTGCTGTTCTGCGACCCTGCTTCTCAGCCTTTTTAACGCCTTTTGCCCATGCAGCTCTCAGAACTGACGCGACGCTATTTGCTGTATGGACTCAGCGGCCCGGTAATTGTGCTGAATTTTTGGGTGCTAGGGCAGCTTTTCAAATATTTTGAGGGCGTGATCACCTTCACAATCCTCAGCATCATTCTGGCGCTGATTTTGGACTATCTGGTGAAGCTGTTTGAGCGGTTTGGCTCCAACCGGACGCAGGCGGTCTTGCTGGTGCTCTGCATCTTTTTGGTGACGCTGGTGGTGCTGGGATTCACGCTGATTCCAATTGTGACGCAGCAGGCAACGCAGCTGGTGCAGGGGTTGCCTGCCCTCCTGGAAGCAGGTGGACGCAACATTATTCAGCTGCAAAGCTTTATCAATCAGCATAATTTGCCGTTTGATCTAAATCAGATCAACGAGCAGATCAACAATCAGGCGCGGGTGATTGTGGCTGATTTGCCGGAGCTGGCGATCAATACGCTGGGGCAGATTTTTGCGACGGTGCTGCTGATTGTGCTGGCTTTTTATATGCTGCTCTACGGCGAGCGCTGCTGGAAGGGCGTGATTAATTTGCTGCCTGCCAAGTTTGCGATTGCGCTCAGTCAGTCGCTGCGCCAGCAGTTTCACCAGTTTTTTCTAAGTCAGCTGCTGCTAGCGCTGGTGATGGTGCTGTTTTTAGTGCCCACTTTCTTGATCCTACAGATCAAGTTTGCGCTGCTGTTTGTGCTGGTGATTGGCCTGCTGGAAGTAGTGCCGCTATTTGGGGCGGCGATTGGCATTAGCCTGGTAAGCCTGCTGGTGCTGGGTCTGCAAGGCTTTGTGCCTTCGGTACAGGTGGTCTTGGCCAGCCTGTTTTTCCAGCAGATTACAGACAATATTATTGCGCCGCGAGTCCGGGGCGACTTTACGGGACTCAATCCAATCTGGATTATCATCGCGCTGCTGATTGGCGGACGGGTGGCTGGATTCATCGGTGTCGTGCTGGCCATGCCGATTGCCGCCACGATTAAAAGCACGATTGAAACGCTGCGAATGCCTGATTCTCTTCCGGCACAGCCAGAGGAGGCGCTAGCAGGGCGGCTTGAATAGAAACCCAGAGTAGAACGCCCAGAGTTAGCTCAGAAAAATCTTCACCCAGTTCTCATCAACTTGCTGCGGTTGGACGACCTATCTTCGGTATGCTATTACAAAGAATTGCTAAGCTGGGGCTGCGCTGGATCAATGCTGCATTCTCTGGCGTAATTATTTCAGTTTGTCTGTCCTCTCGACTCTGACTTGCTGCCCATGCGAACTCTCGGCAATCCAGCTCTTCCGGTTCGACCCAATCCGCAAATTTCCCCAAATGATTTGCTATCCCCTACCGCACTCCATCCCATAACCGTCTCTCAACCCGCTTCCCTCCGCTTTGTGGCGCTGGGAGACAGCTTAATCTATGGGTTTGGCGATCCAGAAGGCGGCGGCTGGGTAGAGCGACTGCGTCGGCACTGGATGACCCCTGAAAGCCCTAGCCATGCGCTCTACAGTTTGGGAGTGCGGGGGGATCGGGTGCGGCAGGTGGCACAGCGCATCGAAAGCGAGTTTCGTAATCGCGGCGAGCTGCGGCATCGCGTCCCGGATGTGATCATTCTCTCAGTCGGACTCAACGACTCGGCGCGACTAGGGCGGCGCGACGGCAAGAATTTTACGGCGTTTGAAGAGTTCCAGACCGATTTAGAAGTTTTGCTAGAGCGGTCGCAGCAGCTTTGCTCGGTGCTGTTCGTCGGCATGACTCCGATTGACGAAGCCAAGATGCCTTTCTCCAACTGCCTGTACTACAATCACGATGATCAGCGGCGCTACCGAGACGCAACCCAGTTAGCCTGCCAAACCCGTCAGATTCCCTATTTAGATATTTTGGAGCAGTGGCACAACCGGGGCGAAGCCTGGTGGTGCGATCGTCTCACCCAAGACGGACTCCATCCCAACAGCGCGGGCTATGCGTCCCTGTTACAAGACTTCATCGCCTGGGAAGCTGTGCAGAGCTGGATTGGCTCGGAGCTGCCTGCGGTTTGAGCCGGGGTGCTAGATTAGCGCCCCAGATTAGCGCCTAGATTAGCGACAGCCCAAGCTCTCCCGCGTCGATACGCCCGTGACCGAATTCACGCCCTCAGCCCTTTCACAGAGCTGGGCAAGCTCATAGCGATCCAGAATTGCGTCGGTGAAATCAGCGCCGGTGATTGTGGCATCCTGGAGGCTGGTACGGCTCAGCGTCGCCCCCTCCAAGATCGCATCGGTCAAATCAGCGCCTACCAAAAACACTCGATCGACCAGCGCTCCAGACAAATTCGCCTGCCGCAAATTGGCTTCCAGCATCACGCCTTTGGTCAACATGGCGTTGGTCAAATCGGCTCCTTCGAGGTTGATGCCGCGCATCTCAGCCGCTACAAAAGCCTTGCCGCGCAGATTGGCATGGGAGAAGTCCTGGTTGTTCAGATTGGCGTTGTTGTAGTTCACGGTGTCTATGGGCAGGACTGCGGGAAGAGCTATCGGGAGAGCCGCTGCCGGAGCGCTGAGGATCAGCCAGCCGCAGGCCAAGAGCAGCAGCAGGATACCGTAGAGGATTCGGCGCAGCCAGCGCTCTACTCCAGAGGTGATTCTGGAGGCGATTCTAGAGGCGATTTTGGGCGTTTCCTCAGCGGCGAGTCCGCGCGTGAGCTGTTGATGCATGATTTCTGGTTCTCGACTCAGTCTATTCTCGGCTCAACCTATAAATCCCAGTCCAATCTATAATCCCAGCTCAATAGCTATTCTGAATCTGGGGCTGAGCCGTCCAGTCGCTACCAATCCGGATGGTGACATCAGATTGGAGATCGCCCGTTGAGGCAGGGACAACTTCACCTAAGCCCAGCGTTACTCCCAGCATTTTGGCGGCTTCTAGATCGCCATTCTGGGCAATCACCTGCGTCTGGAGCTGCGCTTCTGGTAAGTCTTCAATCACATAGACATTGTTAAACCCCTGATCGCGTAGGAAGCTAGCCATCTGGCTACCTAAGTCGAGGCTGCCGGAAGCGTTTTGCACCGCCACCCGCAGATCTTTAGGGTCGCTCTTTTGGGTAATGGCAGCCACTGAGCTGACCTGAAAATGCTCCTGCATCACCCAATCTTTGGCAACCGGATCGAGAATCCAGTAGCTGGCAACTGACTCGGCGGCGGTACTAAACCGACCAGGCAGCATCACCATTTGGAAGCCTTCCTGGTCTAGCTCTAGCCCCAAGTCGGCAATCGCCAGCATTTCTTCAACGGTCAGGTTGGTATCAACATACTGCCGGAACAGCTCAATCGCCTGCGGTAGTTTTGTCACCATAGCCGGACTGCTAATCTTTTCCTTGAGCGCTCGAATCACCTGCTGCTGACGCTGGACGCGACCAATATCGCCATCTGCATCGTTTCGGAAGCGGGCAAACTGTTCAGCCTGCTCGCCGTTGAGCGTCTGCTGACCGGGATGAAGGTCGATCTTCAGCTTCTGCGTGTTGTCGGTATATTCCATCCGGTAGGGGACGTTGACCTCAATGCCACCAGCCAGATTGACGAGCTCGCGAAACGCTCCAGTGCTGACGCGCAGATAGCGGTCAATGCTGACTCCATTCAGCGTCTGGCTGACCACCTGAGCCGCCAGCTTCGCCCCCCCTGCGGCATTGGCATAGTTGATCTTCTCAACCCCCAATTCAGGCAGATCAACCCGGGTATCGCGCGGAATCGACAGCATACTGATAGTTTTGCTGTCCGGCTCTAGATGCACCAGCAGCATCGTATCGCTGCGACCCGCAAAGACATCATCGCCAACCTGGTTGTCCGGCAAATTCAGCGGCAGATCAATTCCCATCACCAGAATATTCACCGGACGGGTAATCTTATAGCGAAATCCTTGCCGCCACAGATTGCCCAGCGAAAATGGCTCTTTGCTCCCAGCAGGTGTCATCGAAGCAGGCAGCGGAGTCATCAGCACCAGCCCAGCGCCCACCACTGCCGAAACCAAGCCGCTCAGGCTCAGCGCAAAGCCACGAAAGAGCCATTTGCCGAGCTGCCGGTGCTCTGGCTGCTGGCGATATGAAGCTGAGGAGATCACCTGAGTCTGAGATCGAATCTGTGTCTCAGCCGTAGAGATTGCTGTATTTGACTGTTCGCTAAGCTGCTGGTCTGGCTGCTCCGAATCCTGCCCTCGTTGATCCACGCCCGATCACTCCCTAACGACGTTCTTGTAGTCCTGCCCAGATATCTTGTTCTTTAACTTTATTTAACATTTGGACAGATTATAACCTGAACCTAGCTGGCATGCCTTCCCTCTTGGGAGGAGTGAGCGGAATTTTATGGTTTGTCTAGATTTTGTCTCGATACGGTCTAGAGGTCTATCTAGAATGACATAAATCTTAGACAAGCTTGGCTCACGGTTACGTTTCTGGCACATCTCTGGAACTTCTCTAGAACTCCTCTGCCGGATCAAGTCTCCTAGATGAAGATGCGGTCAGCCTCCTGACCTAGCTGATGAGAGTTGCTAGGATGGGGCGGAATTGCTGCAAAACCCTTGAATAACAACCGCAATTAACCGCATGATCCCCGTAATTTTGGCTGGTGGAAAGGGCGAGAGATTTTGGCCGCTGAGCCGCAAACTTCGCCCTAAGCAGTTTTTGAACCTAGACGGCAGCGACCGTAGCCTGCTGCAAGCCACGGCAGATCGCCTGCTGAAGCTGGCCGGAGGCTGGTCAGGGCTATGGGTGATTACGGCAGCTCATTTAGAAGTGGGCGTGAAAGAGCAGCTGCCCGATTTGCCCGCCGAAAATCTGCTGGTGGAAGTTGAGGGGCGCGATACAGCTCCGGCGGTTGCCTGGGCGACGCTAGAAATTGCCCGTCGCCACGGCGAAGATGCAGTGGTGGGCTTTTTCCCGGCTGACCACTGGATTGGCGAACAGGAGGGCTTTGAGCAGACGATCAAGGCCGCTGAAGCGCTGGCGGTAACGCAGCAAGGGATTGCTACGCTGGGAATTGCGCCAGTTTATCCCGCCATAGGCTACGGCTATATTGAGCAAGGAGAGCGAGCTGGCAGCTTTGCTGGGCTTGATGGCTATCGCGTCAGCCGCTTCACCGAAAAGCCGGATTTGGCGACTGCCGAGCAGTTTTTGGCCACCGGGCGCTTTAGCTGGAATGGCGGCATGTTTGTGTTTCCAGCCGGAATGCTGCTGGCTGAACTGGAGCAGCATGCGCCAGAAATTTTGCTGCCGCTGCGGCAGTATGGCTCCGAAATCTACCCCAAGCTGCCCAAGCTCAGCATTGACTACGCCCTGATGGAAAAAACCGACCGCGCCTACGTGCTGCCAGTCAGCTTCCCCTGGGACGATTTAGGCGACTGGAACGCGATTGAGCGCCTGCTCAAATCTGAGAGTCCGAACGTCGAGCTGGCTCAGCATGTCGGGCTAGATACTCAGGGTTCGCTGCTGTACGCTACAGATCAAGCCGAGCTGATTGTGACGATTGGCCTAGAAGATCTCGTCGTAGTGCGCGATGGCAACGTGACGCTAGTTGTCAGAAAAGACCGGACGCAGGATATTAAGCAGGTGCTGAAGCAGCTGCAGCAAGATCCCAACTGGTCAAAATTGCTCTAGCAGCCAGCTCTGCGACAGCCTGTGATGAATCGCTTTATTCTCCCTGAAACTCAATATTGACAGGCGGTTCAATTGTTAGATCATCGTCTATAGTCTGATCTGACTCTAAGACTTGTCTGGCTCTGGACTAAATATCTAGGGTTCTACTGTTTTTCTAGCGTTCAATTTCTCTAGCGTTTAATCTGGCTGCGCCCAGATTGCTTAACTAGATCGTTCAACCAGATTGCTCAAACTGTTCCAGGCCGGATTCATCGCGCCGGATTCGTCACGGTAGAAGGGGGTGGCCCATGGTCAAAAAACTGCTGTATCAGCGTAAGTCAGCACTGCTCTTGAGCGTCGGCAGCGCCGCTGGCTTTGCAATTGGCGGAATGGTAGCCTGGAGCCTGCTGCAAAAGCGGCCAACTCTGGTGGGAATGCCCATTGGAGCTGACGTGATCCCGCAGGATGCCGCCGTGGTCGCGTCGTTCACCACCGACAGAGGCCAGTGGCAGCAGCTGCGGCGGTTTGGCACGCCTGAGTCGCAGGCGGCGATCGACAAACAGCTGGCCAAGCTGCGTGATCGGCTGCTGATTGGCAATGGCCTCAACTACCCGCGTGATATTCAGCCTTGGGTGGGTAGCGAAGTCACGGCTGTTGTGCTGCTGCCGCCTGCGGGCGACACTGACGCGAAGGTTCAGCCCTACGACCCGGCTAGCCTCGCTGCTGGCGAACAGTCTACGGTGCTGGTGCTGCCGATCGCTGACCCGGCTAAAGCCCAGACGATTCTGACTCAGCCTCAGGTGGCGGCGGGTCAGGACTGGGTGGATCGAGACTACAAGGGAGTCAAAATCCGCGAAGTGCTAGACCAACAGGCCAAAGCCTATGCTGCAACGGTGCTGGATAATCGCTTCGTGATTGCCGCCAATGACGGCAAGGCCATTGAGCGGGTGATTGATACGTTTAAGGGCAAGCCTTCAGTGGCGCAGGCTCCGGGCTATAGTCAGGCGCTCAGCCATCTGTCCGCGACCAGCCCGTTTATGCAGCTCTATGTCAATTTGCCTGCGGCAACGGCGCTGACGAGCAGCAACACCAGCCAGCCGATCCCGCCCCAGGTCTTCAGCCTGCTCAAACCGAATCAGGGGCTAGCCACCACGATGAGCTTAGAGGCCGAAGGGCTACGCTTTCAGAGCGTCTCCTGGCTGGCTCAAAATCGCAAGACGCGGTTTAAGGTGCAAAATGCAGCGGAACGAATGACTCAGCTCTTGCCCAGTACGACGCTGCTGGCTGTCTCCGGCGGCAATCTGAAGCAGTCTTGGCAGACCTTTAGCCAGCCTGCTGAAGCGAATGATCCCGGCGCCGCGTCGAGTCAGCTGTTCAACGCTGACAGCCTGCGGCGGGGAGTTAACAGCCTGAGCGGACTCGACCTCGACCAAGAAATGATTCCCTGGATGGACGGTGAGTTTGCGCTGGCCTTGGTTTCTGAACCTGCTGCCCCGCCTGCCAAAGCACCTGCCAATCCTGAGCCTGCCAATCTTGAGCCTGCTGGCTCTGAACCAACTGCGGCTCCCAGCCCTGCATCCGAGACCGTCACCAGAGCTGGACTGATGCTGCTCACTCAGACGACCGACCGCAAGGCGGCAGAGCAGACCTTTAAGCAACTAGACGAGCTGGTTAAGACCCGATACAGCTTTCAGGTCAGCGAAACTCAGGTGGACGGCAAGCCCGCGACGAGCTGGGTGTCGCCCTTCACGGCGCTGAACATTACCCACGGCTGGCTGGACGGCAACGTGGCCTTTATCACAGTCGGCACCGATCTTGCCAGTACGCTCCTGCCTGCTCCGGCCAAACCTCTCGACGACAACATATTTTTCCGCCAGACGGCTTCGGCTGATCTCAAGCCCAATAACGGCCATTTCTTTTTAGAGCTCGATCGGCTGATCAATCCAGATGTCCAGCTGCCGCTGCCTCAGTTACCGACTGAAACTCAGACCCTGCTAGGCGCAATTCGGGCGATTGGAGTTACCTCGGCGCTGCAAGATGGCCGCACCACACGCTATGATACACGCCTCCTGCTGCGAAAAGGCGATGCCCCCAAGCCGCTGCCGGCTCCTCAAATTGAGGCGACTCCTGCGCCCTAGTTCGCGTCATCTAGACTAACTGTCATCTAGACTGGCATTGAAACTGCCTTACCGAGCTTCGATTCTTGGCTCTGCAACATTCTAGTGTCAAGAATCGATAGGATAGAGGTAGAGAGATTGCGATTGGACTGGAGAAGCTTGCATGGATCTGGTTGCCCTTCAAAACTGGCTGGACAACGCCTCGTTCGCCATTTTATTTGCGACGATGCTGATTTATTGGGGGAGCCTTACCTTTCCCAAAATTCCTTACCTGACCTTAGCTGGCACAACTGGCATGGGCATGGCCAATCTGGGAATTGCTGCCCTGCTAGGTGCTCGCTGGCTGGAGGCAGGGTATTTCCCACTCAGCAACCTCTATGAGTCGCTATTTTTCATTGCCTGGGGCATCACCGCCATGCATTTTTTGGCGGAATCAATGAGCCGCAGTCCGCTGGTGGGTGCGGTCACAGCTCCAGTAGCGATGGCGATTACGGCCTTTGCTGCCCTGACCCTGCCTACCCCGATGCAGTCTGCCGAGCCGCTGGTGCCTGCTCTCAAATCTAACTGGTTGATGATGCATGTCAGCGTTATGCTGTTGAGCTATGCGGCACTGATGGTTGGTTCGCTGCTGGCGGTGGCGTTTCTGGTGGTAACCAGCGGCCAAAATATTGAGCTGAAGGGAAGTTCGGTGGGGACAGGGGCTTACCGCAGCTCGCGCTATCAGCTCCATCGTGCCGGGGAAGCGGCTGAAGAAGCGGTTGAGGCAGAGCGCCTGAGTGTTAATAACCCCGGCGGCACAGTTGCCCTGCTGAAGCCGGTCAGCGCTACGGCGGTGCCTCAGCTCTCGCCCCAGAAACTCAGTTTGGCCGAGGCGCTTGATAACATCAGCTACCGGATGATTGGGCTAGGCTTTCCGCTCTTGACGATTGGCATCATTGCGGGTGCGGTCTGGGCAAACGAAGCCTGGGGATCTTACTGGAGCTGGGATCCAAAAGAAACCTGGGCGCTAATCACTTGGCTGGTGTTTGCGGCCTATCTGCACGCTCGAATTACGCGCGGCTGGCAGGGTCGCCGTCCGGCTATTCTGGCAGCAACTGGTTTCACAATGGTCTGGATTTGCTACCTCGGCGTTAACCTGTTGGGCAAAGGGCTACATAGCTACGGCTGGTTTTTGTAGGCTAACCGCAGGCAGAATCGCGGACAGACACTAGCAGGCAAAAAATCGTCAGCTAACTCAAACAGGCTCAACTCTAAAGACATCAGGACAGGCACGCATGGACAACGATTACGGACTGCTCGGTGAAGATGAAGTAATGTACGTGCGCTCAGGCCGAATCTTGATGTCAAATCCCACCTTCAAGGTGAGCGAATTTCTAGACGCGCTGGCGCAGCTAGTCAGCGAGCAGGAGCGTGAATGGTCAGATGAGCGTGAGGGCTGGTTTAACGAGCGGGGACAGGGCTGCGAGGTGCTGCGGTTTGATGGGCAGGGCTGGCAGCGCGGTCGGGTGCGGCTGCGGCTAGAGTTTTGTCCTGAGCCTGCGCCGAAGCTGCTGAGCGAGAGCCGTTCAGCGCAAGACAGCGGCTACGATGAAGAGCTTGAGCGCGATGCGTATGGCCGCGATGCATATGGCCGTGACGAGTACTACAGTCGTGACGAGTACAGCCGTGACGAGTATGGCCAGGATGCCCCCAAAGACTATGGCCGTGAAATTCCCTCCCCCCGCCGCAGTCGAGAACCCCTCACGCCCCTCAGCGATCTGTTGCCGCGAAATCCCAATTTACCGGAGTCAGATGATTATTAGCGGCTAGAAAAACGCGATGGCCAACGATTGGACATTGCTCCATGCCCGGATTCACCAAACCCTAAAGCAGCGTCGCCTCCTACCCCAAGGCAAACATCTGTTAGTTGCCGTCTCAGGCGGTCAAGACTCGCTCTGCCTGCTGCGGCTGCTGCTCGATCTACAGCCGCAGTGGGGTTGGGTGCTATCAGTCGGGCATTGCAATCACCGCTGGCGACCTGACGCTGATGCTAATGCTGACTATGTCCAGCGGCTTGCAGCGCGCCTCAGCTTGCCTTGCTATCTCGCGACCGCCCCACCGCTGCCCGAAACCGAAGCTGCCGCCCGAGACTGGCGCTATGAGGCGTTGAGTCAGCTGGCCGCCGCCGCCACCTGCACTCACCTGCTGACAGGGCATACTGCCAGCGACCGCGCCGAAACGCTGCTGCACAACCTGATCCGAGGCAGCGGGGCAGATGGGTTACAGGCGCTCTCCTGGCAACGCTCGCTCAATTCGGCGCTTGAGCTTGTGAGGCCGCTGCTGGAAGTGACGCGGGCTGAAACCGCAGCCTTCTGTCAACAAGCTAGCCTGGAGATTTGGGAAGACAGCACCAACCAAGATTTGCGCTATCGGCGAAATCGGATTCGGCAGCAGCTCATACCAGAACTCCAAACCTACAATCCTCAGGTTGAACGCGCTCTGTCTCAGACCGCTGAACTGCTGCGTGCCGATATTGAGTATCTAGAAGCTGCTGCCGATCTGGTTTGGCAGCAAGCAATGGTGGAAATTAGCGCTACAAGCCTCAGGCTCAACCGCCGGATTTTAGGTCAGACTCCCTTGTCGCTCCAGCGTCGCGTCATGCGGCGATTTTTAAAGGCAGCACTACCGGTTGCCCCCAACTTTGAGCAGATCGAAAAATGTCTGCTGCTGCTAAACGCTCCCAACCGCAGTGCTAGCGAGCCGCTACCCGGTGGCACTGCCGCTCAGGTGCAGGGCGACTGGCTGTTCCTGCGCGCTCTGACCTGATCCATCAAGACACGGCTAGCTCTGGCGTCTGAGCTGCCGTGAGCTTCAGCACCAGGTCGCGCATTTCCTGGACAGCTTGCTGCTGAGGCTGCATGGCCTGCTGCTGCTGAGCAACGGCTTCATTCGCGGCCTCAGTCTGCTGACGCAGCAGGTTTAGGGTATCTTGGGCAGGCTGCAAAATTGCCTCATAGGCGGTCACTTTGCCCCAGAGTTCGGCGGCTTGCGCGACCTGAACTCGCAGCTGTAGCTCAAGCTGATGTAGCTCGTTCCAGACTGCCGCTTGGGCTTCGCTCTGCTTTGCTGCCTCAGCTTGAGCTGGCTCAAGTTCAGCTTGGAGCGCCTGCACCTGCTGCTCTAGCGCCTGAAGCTGCTCCCTGTACTGCTGATGGAGCTGGTCAATTTGAGCAAGGACTGGATCCAGGTTAATGGCGTTAGGTTCATCGTCCGGGAGCGGAAAGCCCTGCCGCTTGGCCAAGACTGCTCGGTGCTGATCCAGAGTCACCTGCCGCTCTTGCAGGCTGCGGCGCTGGCCAACTAGGGTTTTGTTGAGCATCTGGTAGCGATCCTGCTCGTCGGCGATTTCTGTCTCTAGCCGCAGGCGATCATATTCACTCGCCTGTTGGGTCTGTTGACTCAGCTGGTCAATTTCCTGCTGCTGCAAGATCAACTCTTCTTCCTGGCTGCTGACAAACCGCGACAGCTTTTCTAGCTCCTGCTCCAATTCCTGCACCGTCGATTTCAAGGTCTCTAACGGCATCTGCTCTAGAGCTGAGAAATCGAAACATGCTGTCCCATCCGCCAGCTGCAAAACCATCTGACGCAGATTGACCTGCGCCTGAATCTGCTGGGCGAGCTGCTCGGCCTGCGCCTGCTGAAGCTGGAGCTGTGTCTGCTTGGCCTCAAGCTGAACTCGCAGCTGCTCTAGCGCGGCTTGCGACTGCTGATAGGCCAGCCAGCGTTCTTGGAGCGCCTGCACCTGCTCGTCGGTCTGACTTTGGGTTTGCTGCGCCGCAGTCCGCTGGGCTTCAAGCTGTTGCCAGTGGCCATTGAGCTGCTCCTGCTGCTGCTGAATCGTGCCAAGCGAGCCGTCAATCTGCGCCTGAATTGGCTCACTGGATGTCATGGCTGCTGCAATTTGGTCGAGCAGTGCCTGCAAATGATCAGCCTGTTCGGCATCGAGAGCGTTCATTTGCTGAAGCTCAGACTGCCGCTCTTCTAGGCGGTTGGTTTCGCCGCGCAGCTGCGCCCAAGCCCCTTCTAGCTCCTGACTCTTGCGCTCAAACTCTGCGCGGAGCTGGGCAACTTCGCTGCGGGCGGCTTCAATTTCGGCGCGCTCTGTCTCTAGCCGCTCTAAATCTTCTTCGATCTGCTGAAGCTGATCTTGAGCCGCCTCAATCTCCAGCTCGCGCCGATTTAGCTCCTGGCTCTGGTAGGTGAGCGACTGCTTCCACTGCTCAATTTCAGACTCTTGCGTTTTTGATTTTTCCTGAATCCGCGAAAAGTTTTGCAGGATGCTGACCAGCTGCCGTCCAGCTTCAGCATGGCGCTGCACCTGCTTGCCTGCCGATAGCTCTACCATCACTAGCGTTCCAGCCCCGTAGTGCAGATCGTCGGGCGCAGCAATCGTTTCTTCGCCCGATACCGCGCTCCAGCTCAGCTCAGAACGCTGGCAGGCTAGCAGCTTCAACTCGGCTCGGCTATTGCCGATCACCCTGGCTTTTCTCAATACTTCCGCTAGATACAGCACGCCAAAAATCCCCTTCTGTGTCTATGCTCAAATCACGACAGGTGACAGCCGCAACTGCTATTTTAAGGCCGATATTTCAAGGCTGAACTCACCTTCACCCGTTCCATTCCTGTCACCCCTTGTCCCGCAACCCCTCTCTGTCACCCGTACTGTAAATGTACATGGCATGTCCAATCTCTGCATAGTCTCTAGACACAGAGTCAAGATTCAGCCCTAGATCTTCCCCCAGAATCATCAGTCTAGCGCTCCCTTGATGGTATCTCAGCAGCCTCTAGGTGCATGTGACTTAAATCTGGTTTAGTGCACAAAAATTAGTGCACAAAAAATGAAAAGATTGCAGCGTGCTCCCAGCTCAAGATGCCCGAAACAGGTCTGGCTTTACCAAGATCTCATTTCAGTCCGCAGACCTGCAAAAGGCTTCCTAGCCGAGTTGATCCGGCTGATTCAGGCTGCTTAAATGGGGAACGCTATAGTGTGGAAATACAGTTGGCACAACTTCTGGCGGGTGTTAAAGTTACTGGCTGGATCATTGCTGAGAAGGTTTAGGATTTAGGGCAGACTAAAGGATTTTTGAAGCGCGCAAGGGTTTCAGCTTGCGGAATTGGAGAAGACTGTTTTCAGGAGCTGTCGGGAGCCAGATGCAGGGCAAACTCAACGAAATTGACATTCGGAGTATTTTGCAGCTGATTGAGTTGGGTCAGCGCACGGGCGAGCTGTTTGTGGAAGCCCATGGATTTGCCCATAGCTTTGTGGCTAGTGCTGGTCGAGACTCCATTAGCCATTCGCTTCACCGAGGTTCGCGTGCTGATCAGTCCTGGTTCGTATTCTTTCTAAACGGCCAAATTATCTATGCAGGCAGCAGTAGCTATGCCGGAGATGGCGCGGTCAACCTCTCGCGGCTGCGCGATCACCTGCGGCGCTACAAGCTAGATCAGGCGCTCAGCTCAACCAGCATTTCAGCCATCGCCACGCTGAATGCGCCTGAATATGGTCATCTCTGGGCGCTCCTTGAGAGCCATCTGCTCACGCCTGAGCAGGGACGCAGCATTCTACAGAGCATGGTGCAGGAAACGCTGTTTGATCTATTAAGTCTGCATCAAGGCTCGTTTATTTTTGAGCTCGGCTCGGCGCTGACCCCGCAGCTAATCACCTTAGAAATTGCGCCGCTGACCGCACAGATTGTGAAGCAGGTGCAGGAGTGGAAGCAGTTTCATCCGCACATTCAGTCACCCGAACAATGTCCGGCGATTGCCGATGCGGCTCAGCTCCGCAAAACCCTAAGCGAAGTCAGTTTTGAAGCGCTCGACCGCTGGGCAGATGGCAAAACCTCGCTGCGCCAGATGTCTCGCTACCTGAATCGAGATGTCGTCTCTGTCGCCAGAGCGGTGTATCCCTACGTGCGGCAGGGCTTCGTAAATCTGCTGGCTCCGACTATTCTTTCCAGCAAACCGGGTCTTCCCGGCGAACCGGGTGCGATCTGGCAGGCGGGTGAAAATCCGCCGCGTGTCGTCTGCATTGATGATGGCGCGACGGTGCGTGAGGCGGTGGAGCAGATTTTGAGTCAGCGGGGCTATCAGGTTACCAGCATCAGCAATCCGCTGAAGGCGCTGAGCCTGGTGTTTCAGCTTAAGCCCGATTTGATCCTCTGCGATATCACCATGCCGGAGCTCGATGGCTATGAGATCTGCGCGATGTTGCGAAAGTCAACGGCCTTTCGAGCCGTGCCGATTGTGATGCTGACGGGCAAAGATGGCTTCATCGACCGGGTAAAAGCCCGCATGGTGGGCGCAACAGACTATTTGACGAAGCCTTTTGGTGAAGGCGAACTGCTGATGCTGATTGAGCGATATGTTGGCCTCGGCGACCCTGATCGCCCCAAGCCTGATCAGCTGCTCGCCGAAGCCATTGAAGACGAGCTGTATGACGAGCGAGATACTGAGCGAGACAGCGCGATTTGAGCGCCTGCATCTGCACAAGCTATCCGGATGGCTTGCAGATGCAGGCGCTCATAAAGAAAGGGGCCTGCTGGAACAGAGATCAAGCTGCTAGGAGGCTGCCAGAAGCCAGAGAGAAATTGACCAAAAAGATGCAGATTAGATTGAACAAGTTTTAATAGTAGGTAGAGAGTATGAGCAAGCTGCGCCCCACAGCCTAGCTGCGTTCAAGCCGAGCTATTTACCGATTAATGCTTGCATTTAGCAGGACAAGGCACTATGAGTACCATTTTGGTTGTTGAAGACAGTCCAGCCCAACGGACGATGATCGCCGATTTGCTAAAAGGCAGCGGCTTAGAGGTCACCAGCGTCAGTGATGGGGTTGAGGCGTTAGAGCAGATTCAGGGCAACCGACCTGACCTGATTGTGCTCGATATTGTGATGCCGCGAATGAACGGCTATGAAGTGTGCCGTCGCCTCAAGGCTGATCCCAAAACTCAGCATTTGCCGATTGTGATGTGTTCTTCAAAGGGCGAAGAATTTGACCGCTATTGGGGCATGAAGCAGGGCGCAGATGCCTATATTGCCAAGCCATTTCAGCCGACCGAACTGGTGGGAACTGTCAAGCAGCTGCTGCGAGGCTAGCACTGTCAAGCTCAGGGCAAGCTCAGGGCAAATCAGGCTTGGCAGGTCGAAACCGGGTCAAATTCAGGCTAAAACTCAGCCAAAATCAAGTCAAGATCGGGTCAAATCAACTTAGAAATCAACTTAGAAACAGTCCAGATTGCATAATCTGAGCTTAAATGAAAGGCTAAATGCAGAATAGTTGCAAAATTTGCTGAGCTGGAGCAATAAATTAAGAGATACGAAATATTTTTGCTTGGGTAGGTTAAAAATGTAGAGAATTCAGTTCTCTGTGCCACAATTTCTTGTGCCACATCAGTGTCATAACTTGGGTCGAGCCACATGATCGGAAGTCCAGATTTCTTAACAGGTATAGGGCAAGATCAAGCGCCGGAAATGCAGCAGCTAGACAGTCCGGAAGGTGAGCTGCACCTGCGTTTTTTTCTGACTTCGGGTGAAGAATTTGCCCTACCCGCCTCCGGCATTCGCGAAGTCTTCTCCTCGCCTCCCGATCGAATCACGCCTATTCCCAACGTTTCGCCGCTGCTGCTAGGCACGCTCAACGTCCGAGGACGAGTGATTTGGGTCGCAGATCTGGGGCAGTTTTTAGGAGAGGTCGTACCGCTGAGCACCGATCGCGCTGAGATATCGGTGATTGCTATTGAAGATCAAGACATTATGCTGGGGCTAGCGGTTGACCGAATTGTCGGCATGGCATGGCTGGACATTGAGGAGATTCAAATGCCAACCAGCGTCCCAGACGGCATGGCTCCTTTCCTGAGAGGCGAGTGGCTAGCGGGTCAGGAGACTCATCGGTTTTTGCGACTGCTGGATCAAGTTGCGATTCTGCGATCAGCTCGCTGGGCAGCTTAGCCATGAAACAGGTTCAATTAACGCTAGTTTAATTAACGCTCAAGTTCGGATACTCGTATGGGCAGGAGAAGCGACATGGCATCAGGTACAAAATTTGCAGACGAGTACAAGCAAGCCGAAAGAGCCTATATGCTCGGCAGCTATGAAGAAGCAGCTTCGATTATCGACCGACTGGCCGAGAGCCATTCTGCCGACCCGAATGTCTGCTTGCTGAGAGGCCATATCTATTGCTATGGGCTTCAGCAGTTTGATTTGGCTCGTGAGCAGTACCAGTCTGTCTTGAACCTGACCACAGACGAAGAATACGTCAACTACGCCAACAAAGGGCTGGCTGATGCCGAAGAATTCAACGCCGCTGTCGAGGGTGCTGGCGACGCAATGCCCGATAGTCAGAGCAGCCCAGAACAGACTCAGGTCACAGGCTCTAGCGAGTTTGACGCATTTGATAGTCCGCTCGCGGATCAGTCTGCGAGCCAGTTTGGCGACCAGTTCGCCGATCAGTTTGCCGATATTGATAGAGACTTTGCCAGCACCGTAGACTCGCAGATTTCACCGTTTGCCAACAGCGATCCAAATTGGCAAAGCTCCGCCTCCGGCGGCCTAGGGCTTGAAGGCTTAGGCTCCAGCGATTTAGACCCTGACGACCTAGGCGATGATCAGCTAGACTTTGCCGATCTCAACCTGGACAGCAGTGAAGATCTGCGCGAGCTGAGCGGCGGCGGCAATCCGTTTGCGACACCAACTCGCTCAAGCGGCATGGACAGCAGCTCGCTAGAGTCATACGCTAACCCCTTTGCAGCCAGCGAAGCGAGTTCGCTCGAAGACTTTGACGATGTGTTTCCACCCGCCGCAGATGGCTCAGCTGCTGGCTCAGATCCATACGGTGCTTCCAGTCTCAGCGACCCAGATGATTCCTTCTCGCTCGATGAATTTGAGCCGCAGAGTCCTAACGAACCTGCTAGCTCAACCGCCTCTTTCCGGCGGCAGTTTGGCCAGCAGGCTTCTGATGACGAAACGCTGTTTATGGGGATGGATGATGATCCAGAAGCTCCGCCCTACTCAGCTGAGCAGTATTCGGTCGAGCAGTTTGATGAGGCTGGCTCTTCAACCGCCTACGGCGCAAACTTCTATGACGACGACGACCATACCTTCGTCGCCAACAGCAGCGGCTATAGCTTTGATCAGCCTGACGACCGCGAGTTTTCCACCAGCGAAGAGCCGTCGTTGGAAGATACGCCACCCTCTGGCGGACGCAGCAGCGTCGACTTTCTTGATGAGTTTGATGAATTTGACGATCTGGGTAGCCTGCCCGATTTTGATCTCTCCGACAACTCGGTGGACTTCACTAGCCCATCGCTAGGCAGCACCTCCAGCGCCATCTCCACTACTTCCAATACCACCTCCAGCTTTGACTTTAGCGAAGTCGATTCCTCGCTGCTGCGCGAAGACGATGCCTTCCCGCTGGCCAATTCTGCGGAGCCGATGCCGACCTTTACGCAGGGCGACAGTCGCAGCCTCGATCCAGAGGTGTCCGTTGAGCAGGGCTGGACGGCTCCGCTGGAGAACGCGCCGCTGGCGACCAAAAAATGGATCATTGGCGGGGTGACCGGCACGATTTCGATGCTGGCAGTCGCAGCCATTAGCATGGTGACGGCGCGGGATGTGGCTCCGGTCAACCGTTTGGCGATGAGTGCCACGGCTGGGGTCACCAGCTTTGGCTCTGCGCTAGTGCTCTCTGGTGTGGCCACCCGACAGGCCAAGCGCACGGCAGCAGATTTGCAGGCTCAGTTTGATGCGGTGTCACAGGGCAACCTCAGCGTCCGCGCCAACGTTTACTCAGAAGACGAGTTTGGCCGTTTGGCGACTGGCTTTAACCAGATGACGCGGGTAATCTTGACCACCACCAGTGAAGCCCAGCGCAAGGCCGAGGAGCAGGAGCAGGCCAAAGAAGACTTGCAGCGGCAGGTAATCCGGCTCTTGGACGATGTGGAAGGCGCGGCCAGAGGCGACCTGACGGTGCAGGCCGAAGTCACCGCCGACGTGCTGGGGGCAGTTGCCGACTCGTTCAACCTGACGATTCAGAACCTGCGCGAGATTGTACAGCAGGTGAAGCTAGCCGCCCGCCAGGTGACCAAAAGCTCTACCGAAAATGAGATTTTTGCCCGCTCGCTCTCCTCGGACGCGCTACGTCAGGCTGAAGAGCTAGCCGTGACGCTCAACTCAGTGCAGGTAATGACTGACTCGATTCAGCGGGTGGCCGAAAGCGCTCGCGAAGCGGAAGAGGTGGCGCGTTCGGCTTCGGCCACGGCGCTGAAGGGCGGTGAGGCTGTAGAGCGCACGGTATCTGGGATT
Organism: Pegethrix bostrychoides GSE-TBD4-15B; assembly: GCA_019359155.1. Lineage (GTDB taxonomy): Bacteria > Cyanobacteriota > Cyanobacteriia > Elainellales > Elainellaceae > Elainella > Elainella bostrychoides. The sequence continues at coordinate 8,859 of JAHHHV010000071.1, read as the reverse complement.
CTAGAGATCCGCGAGACGGTGGCCGAAACCACCCGCAAGGTGAAGCGACTGGCCGAATCTTCCCAGGAGATTTCTAAGATTGTCGCCCTGATTTCGCAGATTGCCTCGCGCACCAACCTGCTGGCTCTTAACGCCAGCATTGAGGCGGCCAGAGCAGGTGAGGCGGGTCGCGGCTTTGCAATTGTGGCCGACGAGGTGCGTCAGTTGGCCGATCGAGCTGCCAAGTCTTCTAAAGAGATTGAGCAGATCGTGCTGCAAATCCAGGGTGAAACTAGCTCGGTGATGACCGCGATGGAAGAAGGGACGCAGCAGGTGATTGAGGGCACCCGGCTCGCTGAGCAGGCCAAGCGATCGCTGGAGGATATTATTCAGGTCTCCAACCGGATTGATGTGCTGGTGCGTTCGATTACGGCTGATACGGTGGAGCAGACCGAGACTTCGCGCAACGTGGCGCAGGTGATGCAGTCGGTAGAGCTGACCGCGCAAGAAACCTCTCAGGAAGCCCAGCGCGTCTCGGGTTCGCTGCAAAACCAGGTGGGCGTGGCGCGCGATCTGCTCTCCTCGGTGGAGCGGTTCCGCGTCGAGAAGGTTTAGTGCGGCTCTGTTTCATACAGATTCATACAGATTTACTTCACTTTGCTTTACATAGATTTACACAGTCACCTGGGTTTAAGGTACGCTGAACTAGATAACTGGGGCGAGAGGGGCATTTTGCCTCCGGTCTTCGCTTCAGCATTTCGTACTGTGAGGTGTGAATTCATGCGGGTTTTGCTGCTCTATCCCCTGTTTCCCAAAACGTTCTGGTCGTTTGAGAAAATTCTCGATCTCGTAGGTCGCAAGGTGCTGCTGCCGCCGCTGGGCTTGATCACCGCCGCCGCCATCTTGCCCCAGGCATGGGAGTACAAGCTGGTTGACCATAATGTGCGCGAAGTGACTGAAGCCGAATGGGACTGGGCAGATCTGGTGATCCTCTCGGCGATGATTGTCCAGAAGGCCGATCTGCTCGATCAGATCCATGAAGCCAAGCGGCGCGGCAAGCGGGTGGCTGTAGGTGGCCCCTACCCGACCTCAGTGCCTGAAGATGTGGTTGAGGCGGACTATTTGGTTTTGGACGAAGGCGAAATCACGATTCCGATGTTTGTCGAGGCGGTGCAGCAAGGCCAGACCTTCGGGACGTTTCGCGCCAAAGACGGTGAAAGACCCGACGTGACCACCACGCCCGTGCCGCGCTACGACCTGCTGGAGCTGGATGCCTATGATTCGATGTCGGTGCAGTTCTCGCGGGGTTGCCCCTTCCAGTGCGAGTTCTGCGACATCATTGTGCTCTATGGCCGCAAGCCGCGCACCAAAACCCCGGCGCAGCTTTTGAAAGAGCTGGACTGCCTCTACGAGCTGGGCTGGCGGCGAGCGGTGTTCATGGTAGACGACAACTTTATTGGCAACAAGCGTAACGTCAAGCTGTTTTTGCAGGAGCTGAAGGGCTGGATGGCAGCGCACGACTATCCATTTAGCTTTAACACCGAGGCCTCGGTGGATCTGGCGCAGGACGACGAGCTGCTAGAGCTGATGATGGCCTGCAACTTCAACGCGGTGTTTCTGGGCATCGAAACCCCGGACGCCGACAGCCTGGAACTCACCAAGAAGTTTCAGAACACGCGCAGCTCGCTGGAGGAGTCGGTCGATAAGATCAACCGGGCGGGGCTGCGGATCATGGCTGGCTTCATCATTGGCTTTGACGGTGAGAGGACGGGCGCAGGCGACCGAATCATTGAGTTTGTCGAAAAAACTGCGATCCCAACCGCCGTGTTTGGCCTGCTGCAAGCTTTGCCCAACACCGCTCTCTGGCATCGGCTCGAAAAAGAAGGCCGTCTACATAACAACAAGAGCGACGGCAACCAGTTTTCGCTGATGAACTTTGTGCCGACGCGCCCGGTCGAAGAGATTGCTCAGGAATACGTTCACGCCTTCTGCACGCTCTACGAACCCAGCCGCTTTTTAGCGCGCACCTACCGCCACTTTTTGCACCTTGCGCCTTCGACTTGCGCCGTACCGTTTCGGTTGCCCAGCCGCCCTGACCTGTGGGCGCTAGCAATTGTCGTCTGGCGGCAGGGCTGCAAGCGCAGTACGCGCTGGCAGTTTTGGCAGCAGCTCTTCAGCATTTTGCGACAAAATCCTGGCGTTTGGGATCACTACGTCACAGTCTGCGCTCACGCCGAGCATTTCATTGAGTACCGTCAGATTGTCCGCGCCCAGATTGAGGCACAGCTCGCTGACTATCGAGCAGAGCAAGATCGGCAGGTGGTTCCAGCTAAGGCAGAAGCGCTGAGTCGCTAGCGGATTGAGATTAGTTGAATAACTTGGGCACAAGATTTAATCTGTGCCCTTTTTGATAGATCTAGATCACCTTGGCAGCTCGTAAACCGAAGTACAGCCCCATGGCCAGCCCAAATGAAGTGCCAATCCAGATCAAGTAAATAATTGCTCCGCCCATTCTAGATATCTCCGTCTGCGTATTATTAAAGATCACTGCTTTCATTCAACCACTCAGACGGCGCAGGCTTCAAGCTTCTAGTGGCGATTGGGTCGCGATTGGGCAACTGCCAGAGTGACAGCAGGTTCGCCAGACTGCCGAATGATCTGCTTGCAAAGGCAGAGCGGCGAACCTGCTGCTAGAATCGCTGCGGCTTCAGCGACGCTGGGCGTTGCGACTGTGGCCATGACCTGAGCCGCTGGATTGGGAGTCGGCACAGCGCGCAGCTGCTGGGCAGAGAATCCCCGCAGCATCCACTGCCGCTCGGCGCAGAGATCAAGCAGGCTGGCGGCTTTAGAATCTAGTGTGGCGAGGCCGATAATCAGCGCTTCGTTGAAGCCATGCGCCAAGCAGACCTGATGAATTGCGGCAGCAATTAGCGCAGGTGAGGCGCCCCGCTGGAATCCTAGCCCGATCCAAAGTCTGGAGTCGCTTTGCATCTGGTGATTTCAACTGTCCCAATACACTGTCCGAATACACTGTCCCAATGCAACGAAACAGGTCAAACAAAACAGTCTGGAGCTGCGCCTGATCTTGCTTGACATACGTTAGGCTAAAAGCAAACCCTCTAGCTATTTTACGCCGAGTTAATCCTGACCTATGAGTCAAACTGTCACCCCTTCATCCTCGCCAAACCGCCTGTCTGACAGCTTGTTGGACAACAGGATTCAGCCATCCTCTAGCGGCTTCAGCGATTTTGTCCAGGAGACACTGGCGCTGACTCGCCGCCTGTTCATTCAGCTTCAGCGCCGCCCTTCGACCCTCTTGGCTGGGATTATTCAGCCAGTGATGTGGCTGGTGCTGTTTGGAGCGCTGTTTCAGAATATGCCGCAGGGGCTGTTTGGCGGCAGTCAGAACTACGGTCAGTTTTTAGCGGCAGGCGTGATTGTGTTTACGGCCTTTGGCGGAGCGCTGAATGCCGGACTGCCGGTGATGTTTGACCGCGAATTTGGCTTTCTGAATCGGCTGCTGGTGGCTCCGCTGGCCTCGCGCTTCTCAATTGTGCTGGCCTCCGCAATTTTCATCGCCAGCCTTAGCCTGGTGCAGACCCTGGTGATTTTGGGCATGAGCGCTGTTCTGGGAGCCGGGTTGCCCAGCCTTAGTGGTCTCTTGCTGGTGGTCTTAATTGTGCTGACGCTGACGCTGGGCGTGACAGCGCTGAGTCTGGGACTGGCCTTTTCGCTGCCCGGTCATATCGAGCTGATTGCCGTGATTTTTGTCACCAATCTGCCGCTGCTGTTTGCGAGCACTGCGCTGGCCCCGCTGTCCTTCATGCCAAAATGGCTGCAAATTGTGGCCAGTCTCAACCCGCTCAGCTACGCGATTGAGCCGATTCGCTATATCTACACCCATAGCAGCTGGGCGCTGAGCAGCATTGTAATGCAGGCTCCGTTTGGATCAGTGTCGATGGGGGCAGCGCTGCTGGTGCTGGTTGGCTTTAGCGGACTGGCGCTGTTGAGCATTCGACCCATGCTGCGCCGTGCTTTGATCTAGAGAAGCTTGAGCTAGGAACTTTTGCCTGGGAATTTCTCTCTCAGAGAGAGTTGGCTGAGAGTTAGCCCAGAGATTGGCCGAAACTAAGTAATCGCCGCTAAAATCCTGTAGAGATCAAATCCGGTTCGTTAAGCCCAAGTTTTGAGGAGTCCTAAACATGGCAACGCAATCTAAATTTCATCTGTTTGCAGCCGGACTGCTAGCTGCTGGCGCGTTGGTCAGTCTGGTTCCGCCTGCGATTGCTGACGGTATTGATCCGCTGGATGTCAATCGTCGCCGTACCGAAGATCCGCTTTCTAATCAGAATGACACCAGCGACCCGTTCTTTGACATCATGCACCGCGCTCAGCTGGGCAATATTCGCAGTCTGCCGGAATATAGCCAGGATCAGCAAGAAAGTATTGGTTCCGAAGCCTCTGATTTTCGCACTCGGCAGCGGGCGCTGATCTTGCAGCAGCAGAGCGAAGCACCGGCGGGGCAGGTGCAGCCACCCAACACCAGTCAGGGCGCAGAGCGTGAGGATGCAGGCAGCTCGCTGTGACCGCACCAGATATCCAGGCTGTAGCTATCCAGTCCGTGCTGCGGTTTTGGTTTGGTGAAGCGGGAGAAGCGAGCTATCAGGAGCGCCGCAGGTTTTGGTTCGGCAAGCAGCCTGAATTTGATGCAGCAATTCGAGAGCAGTTCAGGCAGCTTCACGAGCAGGCAGCTTCTGGTCAGCTAAAAGACTGGTCGCAGAAACCAGAGGGCTGCTTGGCGTTGATTTTGCTACTCGACCAGTTTTCGCGGAATATGTTTCGGGATAGTCCACAGGCGTTTGCTACCGACGCGCAGGCACTCGCTTTAGCACAGCAGGCCGTGGCCGCAGGCTTTGATCAGGCGCTGACTCCCTTGCAGCGAATTTTTCTCTACCTACCGTTTGAGCATAGCGAGCAGCTAGCCGACCAGACTCGCTCGGTAGAGCTATTTGAGCAGCTTTACCAGCAAGCCCCAGCCCTGTCTGATGTCTGGGACTACGCCCAGCGGCATCAGGCCGTGATTAAGCAATTTGGGCGATTTCCGCACCGCAATGCTATTTTGGGACGCGACACAACTGCCGAAGAAGCTGAGTTTTTACAGCAGCCCGGATCGCGCTTTTAAACGCAAGTTTTACGCTGATTCAGCCGTAGCTAGCGCTGGAGCTGCAATCACCGTCACCTCAATCTGTTCTTCGGCAGGCTGCGCTAGCTTCACCTGCACACCTTCGCCAAAAAATCGATCTAGCTTGTCCTGCTTCTTCTGCCAGGTTTCCAGCGGAATCAGCGGCGAATCAAACTCCAGCACCAGCGCATAGCTGCCTGCCACTGCCGTTTCGCGCAAGCCCACCAGCACCGGACGCTCTTCGTCGGTGGGGCTGAGTCCTAAAAATGAGAGCGAGCTGTCGAGATGCGCTTCTTGACCATAGCGGTAGCGCGTAATGTCTTTGCGAACCTGCGTTTGGGTTTCGGTGGCCTGCTGTTCGCGCAGCGCCAGTACTTCTGCTGAGGTCGGCTCGGAATAAGGAGTTGGCACTAGCTCGGCAGATTTGAGCGCCAGTCCGCCCAACAGCAGCGGAATGCCGTAGAAAAAACCGATCAGGTTGAGGGTTGGCTGATCGCTGAAATAGGCAGCAAATCCAACCACCGTTAGAATTGAGCCGACTGTCAGTCCTACCGTTCCCAGAGAAGTTTGGCGTAACATGGTTTATGGAGTAAGCGTATAGTTAACAATTATTCACTATCTTGGTCTTTCCGCACCGGAATAGCCCCTTCGATAGCCGCTTATAGGTTCACAAAAACCCTACAGAAACCCCTTAGGAAGTCATCATGAGCGATACATTGCCCGATGTTCAGGATTTGCAGGCACGGTTCAAAACGATTGAAAGCAAGCGAGAGTCACTAATTCAGCTTTTAGAGCAGCCTAATTTGGGGACGCTGCGAATCGACGTGAATCAAGCGCTTGAAGAAATCGACGACCTGATTGATGAATTTAAGCGAACTTTCCCGAACAATTCCTGACCGCTGAGTTTTACTATAGGGTAAGCTGTTGCTCTGGCTCAGGATCATCCTGGGTCGCCTGTTTAGACGCATTAATTTTTATGACAACTATCTATCAGGTCGAGGTGCAGTTTCAAGGCAAGACGCACAGTCTCTCTGTTCCAGATGACCAGACCATTTTGGCGGCAGCCCAAGCAGCCGGACTTGATCTACCCTGTTCTTGCAGTGCTGGAGTCTGCACAACCTGCGCCGCTCAGGTTTTGGCGGGTAGCCTCGATCAAAGCGATGGCATGGGTGTCAGCCCAGACCTGCAGGCGCAAGGCTACGCGCTGCTCTGTGTTTCCTATCCCCGCTCTGACTTAACAATTGAGGCTGACCAAGAAGACAAGGTCTATCAGCTTCAGTTTGGTCAATTCCAGCAGGGCAAGGCGAAATAGAGTTGGGATCTCGTCTAGTTCTGAGAGTTCTGAACAGATCTATCCAAGAGCCACTATGTTTACTCACTTTTTGACGTTCGAGTTAGATTGGCTACCGCCTGCTCAGCTTCAGGCTGCTATTTTGAAGGAGCTTGGCCAATATGGTGAGCCGCTGCGCTGGGCAATCGTCGAAGCCAGCCGCTGCGAGAAGGTGCAGGTTGAAGCAGTCGTCACGACGACAGAGCAGAATTTACGGCTGGTTCCGACCAGTCGCTAGATCAAGATGGATCGAGATAAACCTAGGACTTGTCTAAGTGACGGTTTTAGGTAACGATAAGACCTGCAACGTTTAGCCAAAATCCTTGCTCTGGAGCGTTCCCTATCGTGATTGGCTAGCTGGATTAAAGCAAGCGTTCCCGATGTGATTGGCTAGATTCATTTGAACATCTGAGGTTCTCATTGAATTCTTCAACTCATCGACCCTATACAGCAATGCTGATTGTGCCAACTGGTGTTGGAGCTGCAATCGGCGGTTACGCAGGCGATGCCATGCCGGTGGCTCGTGCTCTCTCACAGGTAGTAGACCGACTGGTAACGCATCCCAACGTCATGAACGGCGCGCAGCTTTACTGGCCGCTGCCCAACGCTCTCTATGTTGAAGGCTACGGACTTGACCAAATGGCGGCAGGCGACTGGGGACTGCGGCCTGTGCAGCAAAATAAAATTGGCCTGCTGCTCGATCAGGCGATTGAGCCAGAGCTCAAGCTGCGGCATCTTCAGGCGGCTGATGCGGCTCGCGCCACGCTGGGACTCCATCTCACTGACTATGTGACAACTGACGCGCCGCTGGGCGTGGAGCTACGCACCGCTGCCTCTGGCGCAACCTGGGGCACAATCGAGCGTCCAGACAGCCTGCTGCGAGCTGTCGCTAAGCTCAAAGCGGCTGGCGCTGAGGCAATTGCGGTTGTGGTGCGCTTCCCCGACGACACAGGCAGCGAAGCCCTACAGCAATATCGCCAGGGGCAGGGTGTCGATCCGCTGGCCGGAGCCGAGGCCGTGATTAGTCATCTCGTCGTGCGAAACTTTCAAATCCCCTGCGCTCATGCTCCAGCGCTGCTGCCGCTGCCGATTGATCCAGATCTTTCGCCGCGTTCAGCCGCCGAAGAACTCGGCCATACGTTTTTACCCTGCGTGCTGGTGGGGCTGAGTCGAGCCCCGCAGTTTATTCAGCGGCACCAGCGGCCTCAGGCTCAGGATATCTGGGCGGATCAGATTGATGCGCTGATCTTGCCCGCAACCGCCTGTGGAGGCAGCGCCGCGCTCAGCCTTAGCCAGTCCAAAACGCAAATTATCACGGTGAGAGCCAACGCTACCCGTCTCAACGTTACTGCTCAAAAACTGGGAATGCAGGTGACTGCAGCCGACACCTACCTAGAAGCAGTCGGCATTTTGGCGGCGCATCGGGCAGGCGTTGATCCGGGAGCGCTCTCGCCGCATATGCCACAGATTCAGGCGCTGAGAGGGCAGTCGCTGCATCATCTCACGCAGACTAGCCATTCGTCCCTGCTGCTCGACCCAGAAGCAGCCTCAGCAAATAGATTGGGCTAGCGGATAAGTTCGCCAGCAGGTAAATTGCGCCAGCAGGTAAATTGCGTCAACGAACAATACGATAGACTGAGAGCGAACTTGCTGTGATGCGTCCACCGTGCCCGAACCGAGCTATCCAAACCCCAATGTCGAAGCGCTAACCCGCTTCCAAGTCCTGATTGCGATGGCCGCGACGGCAGTGCTGCTGTTGATCTGTGCGCGGCTCTGGCTATTTCTCGATAGCTCTACCGAGATGCTGCCGCTGAATTGGAGCAGTTCGGCGACGCTGACTGGCGCGGGGCTGGGACTAGGAATTACGGCGGCAAGCTCCCTGCTCTATCAGATCTGGAGCGCCTATCGTCAGAGCGCGGACTATTATCTGGAGCTAGTGATTAAGCCGCTGGCGCTGCCGGACTTAATTTGGCTGGGGCTGCTGCCCGGTTTGAGCGAGGAACTGCTGTTTCGGGGCGTGATGCTGCCCGCTCTAGGCTTGACCTGGTTTGGTTTGGCGATCTCTAGTCTCTGCTTTGGCATCCTGCATTTTAGCGGCAGTCAGCAGTGGTCATACGTGATTTGGGCGACGGTGATTGGCGCTCTACTAGGCTATAGCGCGATTCTCACGGGCAATCTGCTCGTGCCAATTGTGGCGCATATCACTACCAATCTGCTCTCCAGCTGCATCTGGAAGCTGCGAAGCTAGTAGTCTGTCAAGCTAAAAATTGTGAGTTTAAGGGAAAATAGAGCGGTTATTCACAGTCAACCTTTCGAGATATCGTGACCACTCACTATGCCCAAGAACTATATTGTCCGGTTAAGTCAA
>JAHHHV010000070.1 GCA_019359155.1 Pegethrix bostrychoides GSE-TBD4-15B | reverse complement strand
GCTGTGCGACGAGTATCACAGAGGTCGGCAAAGGCTTCGACGATAGCAAGTTGAGGCATCGAGGTCAGGGTTTGAGAGATGGCCTAACTACCATATCAGTTTCACAATTGGAATGAAATAGCCCTGATTTGATTGCGTGAGAGGATAAGCTCCGCCAAACTGATCAGATTGCCAATCACTTCTGGAATTTCGCTGATTTGGTTGCGTGAGAGAACAAGTCTTATCAAATTCGTTAGTGTTCCAACCACAGTAGGAATTTCGCTAATTTGATTGCTATATAGACCAAGCCTCGTTAACTTGGATAGATTTCCAATCGCAGTTGGAATTTCGCTGATTTGATTGCTTGAGAAGACAATCTCCGTCAGATTGGTCAGATTCTCAATTTCAGCAGGAATTTCTGATAAATCAATGCTAATTGCTGTCAAACCCTTTAAATGCTGAAGCTGAAACACAGGGCTAGGAATGGCTATCAAAGGATTACCACTGAGGTCAAGGATTTTTAGATTTTCTAACGCGGCTAACTCTTGGGGCAACACTGTAAGTTGATTCGTCGCTAGCGATGGCACAGATTCGTCGTCTACCCGATTCCACTTTTCGACCTTCCCCAAAATCAACGTCTCAAGCTGCGTCAGTTTGCCAATTTGGGGCGGCAGTTCGGTAAGTCCTTTGCCCGACAGATCGAGTTCTGTCCAGCCTTCGTCTGCCGCTTGGTCAATTAGCGCTAGCAACTCGTCTTGGGTCATGGTTGGGGTGCTGGGGGGTGCTTTTATTGTGGCAGAGGCGGGGAGATCCCCCTAATCCCCCTTAAAAAGGGGGACTTCCGGAAAGTGAGCATATTCTTAGCTTTTAGTAGGTTTATACCTATTTTTCACCTTTATCCTCTCTTCTACTCCCATTCTCTTCCTCTCTTCTCCGGTTCCCCCTTTTTAAGGGGGCTAGGGGGATCTCCCCCTCAATCCGACGACAAACCGCCTCAAAATCTTCCATCACCTGCTGATTTGTGAATCGAATCACCCGTAAACCATAGCCTGCCAAAATTTGAGTTCGTTCAGCATCATGCGCTTCAGCATCAGCCGTAAAATGCACCGCGCCATCCACTTCGATCACCAGCTTCAGCCGCGCACAGTAAAAATCAACAATAAAGTGATGGATGGGACGCTGGCGTAAAACGCGATATGGAAACCGATTCAGAAACTCGTGCCAAAGCTTGCTCTCAGCCGCTGTTGGCCGTTGCCGTAGCGCTTTAGCAGGCTCGACTAAAGCCGAGTCATACGGCAGATGGAAAGCGCTGGAGTTGAGCTGAGATAGATCTTGCGCCACATTAGTAATTCGCAGTTTAGGCACTGGTCTACTATATAGCTCAGGCCTATCGCAGGAGAGCCACCATGACAACGCTGCTGATTCAACCGAAAGCATTCCGCCTGACTGCGAGCCAGAAGCATTAGAGAACCCTGAGAGCATCAGCGGTGAGCCAGAGCTGCCGGGATTCGTGCTGAAAAGGCCAAGATCTGGTGAGCAGAGCTGCATCGGCTCTCTACAACCTGGCTGGGTTTGCTCGGTTGCTGTCTCTCATTTCTTCTCATTTCTATAGTTGATCTAAAGTTAATCCCGGTTCTGGGAATGCCTCCTTAATATAAGAAGTGCAGTACCCCCGCACACCCAGATTGCAGGAATCCTACCGATGGCAGACCTCGATCAGCAAGACCTCGATCACGAATATGCGCTTGACCGCGACTGCACCACGCTCTCGCGACATGTGTTGCAGCAGATGCAAAGCTCAGTCGAAGCCCAAGACCTGAGCGCAATCATGAACCGGGTTGCACTAGCCGCCAAGCTGATTGCCCGTCGGCTGACTCGCGCCGGACTGGTTGAAGACGCGCTGGGCTTCACCGGACGCACCAACGTCCAGGGCGAGTCAGTCAAAAAGATGGATCTCTACGCCAACCAGGTGTTTATCTCGGCGTTCCAGCAGAGTGGGCTGGTCTGTCGCCTCGCCTCCGAGGAGATGGAAAACCCCTACTACATTCCTGACAACTGCTCGATTGGCCGCTACAGCCTGCTCTACGACCCAATCGACGGCTCCTCAAACGTCGATATCAACCTGAACGTTGGGGCAATCTTTGCAATTCGGCAGCAGGAAGGCGAAGACGACGGCACGGCTCAAGACCTGCTGCAAAACGGCCATAAGCAGATCGCGGCGGGCTACGTGCTCTATGGCCCCAGCACCATGCTGATCTACTCGGTCGGCACAGGCGTTCATGCTTTCACGCTCGATCCCAGCCTCGGCGAATTCATTCTAGCGGCTGAAAATATCCAGATTCCAGCGCATGGCCCCGTCTACAGCGTCAACGAAGGCAACTTCTGGCAGTGGGAAGAATCAATCCGCGACTATATCCGGTATGTGCATCGGCATGAGGGCTACACGGCTCGCTACAGCGGCGCTTTGGTGGGCGACGTGCATCGAATTCTATTTCAGGGCGGCGTGTTTCTCTATCCCGGTACGGTGAAAAAGCCCGAAGGCAAAATCAGGCTGCTGTACGAGTCGGCTCCGCTGGCCTTTTTGGTGGAGCAGGCGGGAGGCCGCGCCAGCACGGGCACAGAGGAAATTATGAGCGTTGTGCCCAAGCAGCTGCATGACCGCACGCCGCTGATTATTGGCAGCAAAGAAGACGTGGCGCTCGTGGAGTCGTTTATTCAGGAGCATCAGCGCGACCAGCGGGAGAGGCTCTTAGCCTCCGGCTAATCCAGCGTGGCAAAAGCCGCCTCTCAAAGTTTCCCTTATCCCCCTAAGCAGAGCAGATACAGCATATGGTGACACTACTCGAAAATCCCCTCCGCGCTGGACTCCAGCAAGACCGCATTCCAGAACCGCAAATTCTGGTGATTTTTGGCGCATCCGGCGACCTGACCCAGCGCAAGCTAGTGCCCGCGCTTTACCAGATGAAGCTGGAGCGCCGTCTGCCGCCCGAAATCACAATTGTCGGCGTGGCGCGCCGCGAATGGAGCCATGACTACTTCCGTGAGCAGATGCGCGAAGGCATCGAAGAGTTCGGCGGCGGTCTGCGGAAAGAGACGATTTGGGAGGAGTTTGCCAAAGGGTTGTTTTACTTCCCTGCCGATATTGACAACCCCGAAGGCTACCAAAAGCTGAAGGCGTTCTTGGCTGAACTCGACGCGCAGCGCGGCACTCGCGGCAACCGGGTCTTTTATCTCTCGGTCGCACCCCGGTTTTTTGGCGAGGCCATCCAGCAGCTCGGAGCCGCCCAAATGCTGGAAGATCCGCGCAAGCAGCGGCTGGTCATCGAAAAGCCGTTTGGCAAAGACCTCAGCTCTGCCCAGATGTTGAACCGCGTCGTCTATCAAACCTGCGCGGAGGAGCAGATCTACCGGATCGATCACTATCTCGGCAAAGAAACCGTGCAGAACCTGCTGGTCTTCCGGTTTGCCAACGCCATCTTTGAGCCGCTCTGGAACCGCCAGTTTGTGGATCACGTGCAGATTACGGTGGCCGAAACGGTGGGTCTAGAAGGGCGAGCCGGATATTACGAAACTGCTGGAGCGCTGCGCGACATGGTGCAAAACCATCTGATGCAGCTCTTTTCGCTCACCGCCATGGAAGCGCCCAACTCGCTCGATGCCGACAGCATTCGCAACGAAAAGGTGAAAGTGCTGCAAGCCACCCATTTATTTGATCCCGAACAGCTCCACCTCTCTGCCGTGCGCGGCCAGTACACCGAAGGCTGGATGAACGGCAAGCCTGTCCCAGCCTATCGCCAAGAAGAAGGAGCCAGCTCCGACTCGACTACGCCCACCTACGCAGGGCTGAAGCTAATGGTGGACAACTGGCGCTGGAAGGGCGTGCCGTTTTATCTGCGTACCGGCAAGCGGATGAGTAAAAAGGTGAGCGAAATTTCAATTCAGTTTCGCGACGTGCCGTTTTTGATGTTCCAGTCTGCCGCCAAGCAGATGAACAGCAACGTGCTGGCGCTGCGGATCCAGCCCAATGAAGGCATCGCGATGCGGATGGAGGTGAAGACTCCCGGCAGCTCGCTGCGAACCCGCTCGGTAGAAATGGACTTTAGCTATGAGAACGCATTTGGTCAGCCGAATACAGAAGCTTATAGCCGACTGCTCGTAGACTGTATGTTGGGTGATCAGACCCTGTTCACGCGCGGCGACGAAGTGGAAGCCTCCTGGCGCATTTTGGCTCCGGTGCTGGAAGTTTGGGATGCGCCTGCCCCGCCTGACGCAATTCCGCTTTACGAAGCGGGAACCTGGGGGCCGATTGAATCAGAGCTGCTGCTCAATCAGGAAGGGCGGCGCTGGCGCAGACTCTAACGGCTCGTCACGACCAAGATCATCTGGCTAACCCCTATTTAACTCTAACTATCCACCCATGAGCACTTCTTTTGTAACGCTGCAAAAGCCTAAAGACATTTCGGTTAACGAAATTGAAGCCGAGTTGGCGCAGATCTGGCAGAGTCAGATTGGCGACAACGCCACGCCCGTCACTCCAACTGCGACGCGAGCCGCCACCTTTAGCATGGTGATCTATGAGCCGGAAGAGTTCCAGCAGCTCCTGGCAATTCTCGGCTTCTACAAAGGCGCGATCGAAGGCGTGAATGGCTCGCAAATGAAAGAGGCTGTCAAGGCTGCTCAAGCTGCCTATGGCCTGACGATCACGGGACGGGTTGATCCGGCGACGCTGAACAAGCTGCGCGAAGAGTATGCCAAGCTGCCGCCTGAGCAGGCCAAGATGACCAACGAAGACCATCGTGGCTCCAGCGTCGCCGACGCAATTTCGACGCAAAATCCCTGCCGAATCATTACGCTCACCCCCACCTTTGAAGAAGACCAAGGCGTGACGGCGCAGGTATCGGCCTACTGCCCGATCCTCAAGAAAACCAGCAACAACCTGATGTGCTGCGAATACATCACGCTGAAGGGCACGAAGGCCGCGCTGAATCGGGTGGGCGATACCGTAGCGGCGCTGATGGTGCCGGAACTGCCCAAGTTTGTCTGGTGGAAAGCCACGCCCAACCCGGAGCATGAGCTGTTCAAAAAAATGGTGGACTGCTGCCGCTGCATCATCCTCGACTCGTCTTACTACAGCGATCCTGAAGGCGAGTTTTTGAAAATGGTGGAGCTCATTGAGGCCGAAACCTATGTGGCCGACCTCAACTGGCACCGCTTCAGCGCATGGCAGGAGCTAACCGCCGCCTCGTTTGACCCGCCAGAGCGCCGTGAATATATCCAGGACATCGACCAGGTTACCATTGACTACGAAAAGGGCAATCCGGCGCAGGCGCTGATGTTCCTGGGCTGGCTGGCGAGTCGCCTGGAGTGGCAGCCCGTCTCCTACAGCGAAACACATGATCTCTATGACCTGATCCATATCGAACTGAAGGGCCCCAACCAGCAGACGATCAAGGCTGAACTCGCGGGCGTGCCGATTGGCGATCCGGGCGAAATTATTGGCGACCTGATTGGTATCAGCCTCACCACCAGCAATCCCAAGGCCGACTGCAACACGATTATCTGCTCCGAAACCACCGGCTGTATGCGGATGGAGGCCAAAGGTGGCGCTCAAATCGCCAAAACTGAGCAGGTAACGGCCACTGCTGACCAAAAGGCCGAATTTCTGATGAGCCAGCAGCTCCAGCGCTGGGGGCGCGACGTGCTGTATGAAGAGAGCATGGCGCTGGTGGCGCAGATGCTAAAGTTGCGTCAGGCTTAGCGCTCGAAACATCCAGGTGCTAGCGCTGAGGCAGATTCGGGAAGTCGAGTTCTGCCTCGTCTTGCAGCTCCTGATACTGCCCGCGCAGACTGCGATATTGGGCTTTGAGCTGGGGCGAGAAGCTGCCTAGCTCTGGAGCCAAGATATCTAACTCGTTGGCAATCAGCATATCCCGAAGGTAGCTGAGCGTAGACTGTTGAATTTGCGCTGCCTCGTTCAGCCAGTCGGTGAGATCACTTAGCCGCTGTCTCAACGTCTGGCTGGTCTGAATAAAGGTTTCGGAACTGTCTGCTAACCGCTGAAGTTCTTCTAGCCGCCGCTGAAGCTTTTCAATCCGCTTCACCTCTGGCTCCAGTTCAAGATGCTCTTCGATGATCGGTGCTAAAAGCTCAATTTTTCGGCGCTGAAGACTGTTGGAGGGCGCAGCTCGCTGGATTTGGGCTAGGTCGTAATAGCGATCGACATAGCGCACCTGATCGCTCGAAGTCAGCGTCGGGAAAATCACGTGCTTTGGCTCAACCAGGATGCCCAGATTGCCCAGAGGCAGCTTCTGGTCAACTGGATGCATATCTCTAACCTCAACAACATCTCCGATCTGAAGCGGCCTAGCAGATCTCAATCCGGGTTGCCTCAGCCGTCGGGCTGCCGATTGGGAGCCGCAAATCACAGGTTGACCGAAGAGAAACCAAATCAAACCTATCAAAGCGATCAGAACAATCAGCCACATGAGTAATTACCTGATGGGGCACCTGATGAATCACCTGATGAATCGCCGAGCCGCACGCCAATCAGACGCTAAACAATCAGACGCTAAATCTATCTCAAATCTAGCCTCTGTTTTGGAAAGGTCAAATCTTACCCCGGCTCAAATTAGCTCTCAAATTAGCTTCTAGTTTGCGCTCCGTTAATCCTGAATTTCTGGAACTTCTGTTGTAGGTAATGGTCAGTAGTAGTGATCTAGATCAGCGCATAAGATTTAGAGCATCTAGAGCAGCACTGGGTATGGCGACTAGCAGTTTGCATATTGTGAGGGAAAGACAATGGGACGCATCCGAGATCTGGTTGGACAGGCGATTGAGGCAGGCTATTTGAGCTTGGCGGCTGAAGAGCAGCTACGCGCCTTGCTGCAAGTTAAAAACGAGCCAGAGGAAATCATGGCCTTTATGCGGCTTCAGCAGGCAGCCATGACGGGTCGAGTTCGGCAGGAATCGCGTGAGCTAATTGAGCGGCTCAGCAGCTAGAGTAATCTAGCCCAAGCTCTCTAGCTCAAGCTCTCTAGTTCAAGCTTCAGGCTTCGCCAGCTTCGCCTCCATCCGCAGACAGTTCTGGCCATTCACTTGCAGGTGATACTCCACTTTATCCATCAGCCGAGTCAAAATCAGCCAGCCGTAGCCACCCTCTTGATGCTCTTCAGGGACAGGGGAGCGATACTCATCGAGATCGAAGCCTGCGCCTTGATCCCAGATCTCCAGATGCAGATCGCGATCTTTTAGCTCCAGCTTCAGCAAAACTGGCAGATTTGGCTGGTCGCGGTGGGCATGTCGCACCACGTTGGAATAGGCCTCAACCAGCACCAGCCGCAGGCGACTAGACTGCCGCGACCAGTCTACTTGGTCAGATTGGTTCAGCGCCACCTCTAGAGATCCCAGCAGCCAGGCTTCGACCACGCCGATATATTGCAGGTCGCTGGGCACATGCAGCTCAGTTCTCATGGGTCTACAGAACCTCTAACGAAAGAATAGTTTGGTCGTCTTCCTGAGCCTGGGTTTGCGCCTGAATCTCTGAGAGCAAAGCCTCCAGATCAAGCGCCTGCCCGGTGGCCAACTGCTGCCGTATCAGCTCCCAGAGTCCAGACTGATGTAGCATCGTAGATGCCGCCGCCGCCGGCTCCAGCTTTGTAGCCTCTGTGATCCCGTCGCTCAGCAGCAGCAGCGCCTCTCCAGAACCCAGCGGCAGTTGCCCCACCTCTGCTGTCCAGATCGGCAAAATCCCCAGCGGCACGCCTCTGGTCTTGAGATAGGTGGGGGCATCTGTCAGCGCGCGGCTGTTCCAGACCATCGGGTAGAGATGTCCAGCGTTGGCGTAGGTCAGCCTCTGGCTAGCCGGACTGTAGCAGGCTAGCGCCATCGTGATAAACCGATTGCTGTCGCAGAGGTTGTCATAGAGGCTGGCATTCAGGTTTTGCAGCACCCGATTTGCTGCCGGAGGCGACTCTTGGGATAGCTCTCGACGCAATAGCGACAGGGCGCTGGCCATAAACAGCGCGGCAGGCACGCCCTTGCCAGAAACATCGCCGACCGCCAGCCAGATATCGCCCTGCGGATGAGCATAGGTCTCGAAAAAATCACCGCCGACCTCTTGCGCCGGGAAGCAATGCGCCTGAATTTTGACCTGCTCGGAGGCAGGCAGGCTCTGGCGCAGCAGATAAGTCTGAATCTGTCGCGCTACCGCTAGCTCAGATCGCATCTGCTCGCTCTGATCTTGGATGCGCTGGTATAGTCTGGCCTGCGACATTGCCAGCGCTGCTTGATCAGCCACTGCCGCAATGAGCTCTATCTCTTCGTCACTCCAGGCGAGCTGGCGGCAGAGCATGAGCAAGGCTAACGGCTGCTGCTGGTAGGTGAGCGACAGCAAAATCTGGCCATCGCTGAGCTTTGAGATAGGCGGCGCTGGCTGTGACTGCAACAGCGGCATCAGCCTCTCTAGCGCTGGAAGTAGGGGGCTGGCTGGAGTTTGGCTAGCTGGATCTGGGTTAATTGGATCTGGGCTAGCTGAAGCTGAATAGGCCAAGACTTGATTAGACAGCTGACACGAAGGCCGATAGGGCTGATGGGCTGCAACATCTTCAACCGACCAGAGCCAGCCCCTATCAGCCGCAAAGCACTGGCTGACCGTCTGCACGACGGCTTGCAAAATATTGCGGTAGTCGACCGAGGCGCGAATTGCCCCATTGACAGTGTTAAAGATTGACTCCCGCCGCAGCGCCCGATGCAACTGACTGGTGCGCTGCTTCACCACCCGGTAAGTTTCTGAGGCTTGCGTCACCGTTGCCTTCAAGTCTTTGGGGTTCCAGGGCTTGGTAATGTACTTAAAAACCTGTCCCGCATTGATTGCCCCGACGAGATCCTCAACGTCTGTGTAGCCCGTCAGTAAGATCCGAATTGTGTCTGGAAAGCGCTCGACGGTGCGGCTGAGAAATTCAGTGCCGTTCATGCGCGGCATCCGCTGGTCTGAAATGATCACCGCCATCTCTCCTTGATCTTCTAGGACTTGCAGTGCCTTAGAACCACTTTCGGCTTTAAACACCTGAAAGTCGCGCCGGAACGTGCGGTAGAGCAGATCTAGGTTATCAGCCTCATCATCCACCACCATGAGTTTGAGCTGAGCGGTCTCGAATTCTGTCATGCTGCTTGCTGTGAGAGAGACGGGAGTGGGGCGGGTGAGGCTCAATAACGCTGAAAGCTTGTAAGGCTAGAGTTTATAAAGCTGCTATTTGTAAAGCTGCCATTTGTAAAGCTGCTGTAAGAGCCACTGTAAAAGTACCCAAGTTTTAGCTTAGGCTATCCCAATCGCTCTGCGGTCTGTGGATGCTGCTTGCCCTCGCTCAAACGCATGGATATTTCCTCAGCTCATAGCCACAGTTTTTAGCCACAGTTTCATAGAATTTTAGAATTTACCTCGACCTGAGCCATCCCTGCGTGATGGAATCAAGTGATCATGTGATAATGCTAGAAATTCTGACTGGTCGGCTGAGTCGTCTGCTGACGGGTCTATCAATCTATTCAGAGCTTGATCAAAGCTTGATAAGAGGTCGCTTACGATGCATAACTTTCTGCCGATTGCCTATTTGCAAAATCAGTTTCTGCCGTTTGACCAGGCCAAAGTTTCGGTTGCAACCCATGCGCTGCACTACGGCACGGGCGCTTTTGGCGGGCTGCGCGGCATTCCTGACCCTCAAAACCCCAGTCAAATTTTGCTGTTTCGGCTCGATCGCCACTGCCAGCGGCTGAGCGACAGCGCTCGGTTTCTGCATTTCGATCTGCCTGCTGCCAAAATTCAGCAGATCATTACCGATTTTGTTAAGAAAAACCAGCCGACCACTTCGTTCTACATTCGGCCTTTTGTCTACACCTCTGATTTAGGAATTGCGCCCCGGCTGCACAATATCGAAAAAGACTTTTTGGTGTACGGCCTAGAGCTAGGCGACTACCTCTCACCAGAGGGCGTGAGCTGCCGGATTAGCTCCTGGCATCGACAGGAAGACCGCAGCCTGCCCCTGCGCGGCAAGATCAGCGGCGCTTACATCACCTCGTCGCTGGCCAAAACCGAAGCGGTGGAGTCGGGCTTTGATGAGGCAATTCTACTCAACTCGCAGGGCAAGATCTGTGAGGCTTCCGGCATGAATATTTTTATCGTGCGGCGCGGTCAGCTAATTACGCCGGGGCCTGAGCAGGATATCCTCGAAGGCATCACCCGCGACAGCATCCTGACGCTGGCTCGCGATCTGGGCATTCCAGTGGTTGAGCGAGCGCTCGACAAGTCAGAGCTGCTGATTGCGGACGAGGTGTTTCTCAGCGGCACGGCAGCTAAGATTACGCCCGTCCGTAAAATCGAAAACTACGAGCTGTCGCCGGAGCGCCCGATCACCGCTCAGCTCAAAGCCAAAATTGCTGCCATTACCGAAAACCGCGATCCTGATTACTCAGACTGGGTAAGCGCCATCTCCTTGACCTAAAAATCCGCTATCCCATAATCCTGATGCCCAAGAGTCCGCCAACCTTCTGCTGAGGCAGCATGGATGAAAGCTTAGTCCAAAAGAAAAGCTTTGAATTTGCCTTAAGCACGATCCGACTTTACAAAAAGTTACAGGCTCGTGAGGAGGTGATTCTCTCTAGCCAGTTGCTCAAGAGCGGCACAGGCATCGGAGTGAACGTCGAAGAGGCTCTAGCAGGCTGGGATCAGACCGTGCGGCAGAGTTTACTCACCGCAGCCAAAGAAGCTCGCGAAACGCGCTACTGGCTGAAGCTGCTCCAAGAATCCCGGCTGGCTGATGTAGATGTATCGGCAGAGCTCCGCCAGATTGATGAGCTGATCTATCTCCTGGGCAGTTTGACAAGCGCTGGAACTTTCAAGATTGATGCAGGTGATACTTCACCCTTGGGCGAGCTATGAGCTAATAGAGGTGAGCTAGCTACAGCCCTGCTAGAGCTGGCGAAGGTTAAGCTATGCAGCGTTTACTGGAATGTCTGAAATCCCTAACATAAAATAGATCAACAGGCTTGGCGCTCGCGCCAGAGGTGTCCTATGTTAGTCGTCCTGATGGAAAATCAGCTCCTTGCCACCGAGCAGATCTGCCAAAGCTGTTTGATGGCTGATCAAAGTGGCCAACCCCGCTGGCAGCAAGGCAAGCTGCGGTGTGGTCGAGCCTTACGTCAAGCAGAAGCGAACCAGCCCGTGCAGTATGAATGCCAGATGGGATTTCGGATTGCACAGATTGACTGAGGCTTGTCAGCAAAGCTAATTCGCACCGTAGGGTGGAAGCTCCACACCCAGCGATTGCGCTATTCTATAGTTTAATTGCAGAGTTTAATTGCAGCCTCAAACATACAGCTTCAAACATACAGCCTCAAACATCAGAACGTTAAACTTAAGCAACAATTTAAGTCTGGAGCATACAACATGACCTGGCGTGGTTCGACAACCCCTCAAGAGCGCATCTTTGCCTGCCTGCCCTATCTACTGCCTTTCCTAGACGGACTGGACTACGCAAACCCGTTTCTGAGCCAGTTTCCGGTCTTGCAGCCACTGTTTCTGCCGTTTCTGCTGCTCAAGCCGCTGACTGGCTTTCCGTTTGGCTTAATTATTTTCTTCGCGCTGTTTTTGCTGGTGATCCGCAACGAAAACATCAGCCACTTTATTCGCTTCAATGCCATGCAGGCGATCCTAATCGATATCGTACTGATTCTCTGCGGCCTGATCTTCAGCTACATTTTGCAGCCCGTTCTGCAAGGCGGCTTAATTTTAGAGACCCTGTTTAACGTCGTATTTTTGGGCACTGTGGTGGCGGTCATCTATTCGGTTGTGCAGTCGGCGCTGGGACGCTACGCCGAGATTCCGACGCTCTCTGAAGCGGTCTATATGCAGGTGCGATAAGTAAATCTGGGCTAGCTCATCTGCGCTTTGTCAGATTGGCGCAGGGCGATGGCGTTTTCTAGAGAGCCGATGCCCTCAATTTCGATTCGCACCTGGTCGCCTGCTTCCACTGCACCCACACCTTCAGGCGTTCCGGTCAAGACCACATCTCCAGGCAGCAAGGTCATCACTTGGCTGATATAGGAAACCAGCAGATCGGGCGGAAACACCATGTCGCTGATGCTGGCTGACTGAACTGGCTGGTCGTTTAAGAAAGTTTGGAGCTGGGCATCCGGGCTGATTTCGCGCACGATCCAAGGGCCGAGCGGACAGAATGAGTCAAAGCCCTTGGCGCGCGTCCACTGCGAGTCTTGCTTTTGCAGGTCGCGCGCTGTTACATCATTAGCGATTGTGTAGCCCCAGATCTTGCTGCGCGCCTGCTCGACCGTGCAATCTGTGCAGCGCTCGCCCACCACCAGCGCTAGCTCACCCTCATACTCTACCTGCTGCGACTGAGGCGGATAGTAGATCAGCGCATCTGGAGCTGTGACGCTGGTTGGCGGTTTCAGAAACAGCAATGGCTCTTGTGGAACTGTGCCACCCATTTCCTGCGCGTGCTTCAGATAGTTTTTGCCAACCGCCACAATCTTGGACGGGGCACAGGGAGCCAAAAGCTGATAGTCAGCAGCAGCCAAAATCTGAGGGGTTAGCTGTCCCTGCATCCAAGGGGGGGCATCTAAAATCTGCACTTGGCGGTCAAGTTGAAGCAGGCCATAGTAAACCTGCCCGGAGCGAGTTTGAATGCGGACGAAGCGCTGCGCCATAGTCGAATCAGCCTATCCTGGTATATGATTGTAAGCCCTTGCCTCTGCACCAACTGAGTCAGTCTAAACCATAGGTCTAACCTATAGGCTTACTCAGCGTATCAGAAGCCTCATGTCCATAAGGAGACTTAAATGCCACAATACGAAACAATGTACATTCTGCGCCCCGATCTGGGTGAAGAACTCGTCGATCGCGCCATCGAAAAATATCAGGGACTGCTGCGCGAACAGGGTGCAGATGATCTAGATACGCAGCACCGAGGCAAACGCCGCTTGGCCTACGAAATCGATCGGCATCGCGAAGGAGTCTATGTGCAGATGAACTACAGCGCACCGGGCACAGCAGTCGCGATTTTGGAGCGCTCAATGCGGCTCAGCGATGAGGTGATTCGCTACATGACAATTAAGCCCGAAGCCGTCGCGGTGGCCGAAGTAGCCGAAGCTGAATAGCCAGAGCCAGAATAGCTAGAGCCAGATCACCAGAGCCGAATAGCTAAGCCTGAATCCCTTGATTTATTTGCAGATCAAGGGATTTGTTTTGAGCCTTGAGCAGTTTAAATAATCTTCTCAGCCCAGATTCTTCTCAGCTCAGACTCAGGCAATCGTTTCATAATAGAGGCAGCCCAACTTGAATCTGATTTATGAAACTCACAAAGCAAAACTTGGAACAGCGGCTTGACCATCTCTACGACGTAATTATTGTTGGTGGTGGTGCAGGCGGGCTTTCTGCGGCCATCTACCTTCAGCGCTATCGCCTCTCCTGCTTAATCATCGAAAAAGGCAAAGGCCGCTCGTTTTGGATGCAGGAGCTGCGAAACTATCTAGGGCTGCCGCCTGAAACGCCGGGACGCGAGCTGCTGAAGCAAGGATTAGAGCATAGTCTAGAGCTGGGAGCCGACCACCTACGCGGCTTTGTTGAAGAAGTGCGCGACGAGGGCGAAAATTTTGCTGTCAAAGTGAAAGTCGGCAAGCAGGACAGCCAGTACCCAGTCTTTCGCGCCAAGTATGTCATCGCAGCCAGTGGCATCATCGATACGCTGCCGCAGCTGGCCAACATGCAGAACGTGTTCGACTACGCAGGCTACAACCTGCATGTCTGCTTGATCTGCGATGGCTACGAAATCGCAGATCAGCGCTGTGGCCTGTTTGCAGGCACCGAAGGTGCAATCAACACGGCCTTTGTGCTCAACTGGTTTACGCCTTACATCACGGTGTTCACCAACGGTCTGTTTGAGGTCAGCGGCGAGATGCGCCAGAAGCTGCGCGAGCATGGCTACCCGCTCGTGGAGCAGCCAATTCAGCAGTTTTTGGGGCAGAACCACCAAATGAACGGCGTAGAGCTAGCCGACGGGTCAAAAGTAGAGCTGGACACCGGGCTGATTGCGATGGGGTCGCACTACCATAACGAATATTTACAAGGGCTAGATCTGGAGTGGAAAGGCAGCAATCTAGTCACAGACAGCATGTGCCGCACCTCGCATCCGCGACTTTTTGCGGTAGGTGATTTAAAAGAAGGTCTAAATCAAGTGTCAATTGCGGTGGCAGATGGTACATTAGCGGCTACAGCAATTTGGCGGGATATTCGGCGGTCTGCCGCGCCTCGCCGCTGGGAACAAAATCTGATTGGAGTAGCAGCACCGTGACGATCCCAACCTCAAGCGCCACAATCAGCGCTTCTGACCCCCAAATCCAGACTCTACCCGAACTCCAAGCTGAAGTCGCCCGTCTGCGCGAGGATCTCACCCTGCGCGACCAGCTAGTGCAGCAGCTTTCGCAGGAGCTATTTCGGCTGGTTAAGGGCAACGCCAGCGCCCAGCCGGATGCCCAGATGAACGAGCAGCAGCAGGCCGAGCTGCGGATGCTCCGCGAACAGCTTCAGGGTGTGGAAGAGCAGGTGACGTTTTATCAGGCTCAGATCGCCGAGCGCGATGGCGAAACCCAGAGCCTGCGGCAGTCTGAGCGAGAACTTGGCGAACGGACGACGATGCTGGAGCAGGTGGTGCAGGAATTGCCCCGCGTCTACTACGAAAAATTTGAGCAGCGGATGGCGGCAGTGCGCGAGAAGGTGGCAATGATTCAGCGCGAAAATCGTCAGCTGCACGCCGAGCTGAAGAGTGTCAACTATCGCTTGGCGGTTCGCAACCGCCAGACCGGCCAGCTCGACTTGCCTAGCTTTCCCCGGATCGGCGGCAGCTCTAACCCAATCCCGACCTTCGGCAACGTCTAGTTTCTAGCCTTCAGGAGATTGACAGGCCAACCTCGCCTGCGCCAAGATTGTGAGAGATTTTCACAAAACTTTGCAAAGGCAGCAGCGCATGTCCCTTGAGCTAATCTCGCTCGACCAAATTCAGGAGATCGCGCATCAGTACGGCTACTGGGCGATTTTCGCAGGGATCTTAATCGAAAACACCGGCATTCCGATTCCGGGTGAGACCATCACGCTGGTGGGTGGCTTTTTGGCCGGTAGTGGTGAGCTGGACTATTGGGCTGTGCTGGGCACGGCAATTGTCGGCGCGGTGCTAGGGGACAGCTTTGGCTACTGGATTGGCTACTATGGCGGCTGGCCGCTGCTGACGAGAGTGGGGCAGCTGTTTCGGATGCAGGAGTCGCAGCTGATTGGACTGCGGCAGCGGTTTGCGGAGAATGCGGCAAAGGCTGTATTTTTGGGTCGCTTCATCGCCCTGCTCCGGATCTTTGCAGGGCCGCTGGCCGGGATTGCCCGAATGCCCTACCTTAAGTTTTTGCTCTGCAACTTGGCTGGAGCTACGCTCTGGGCTTCTGTGATGGTCAGCCTGTCTTATTTTGTGGGCAGGCTGGTACCGCTAGAGCAGCTGATTGGCTGGGCGGCGCAGTTTGCCTTCCTAGCGCTGGGGCTGATGATGGCTTGGATTGGGCTGTCTTACTGGCTGGAGCAGCGCTCCGCTCTGCCTATTGAGCAGCAGGATTAGCAGATAGCAGAGCTATTGCTTGACTCTCCTGTTAAGTGGAGATCTTATAAATGTTGGGATAACCTGACATTGAGGTGAGTTCATGCAACGATTTCTGCGGGAAGTGACCCTGCCTTATTCGATATATCTGATGTTTTTCCTGGGAGTCGGACTGCTAGCAGGATCTATCGTGCATTTCCCTCAGTCCCCCCTGCGCTATTTCTTAATTGGGACGAGCGGTGCCATGATCTTTACGGTAGGCGCAATTTTAACTGAAACAGTCATTCATCGGCGTAGTCTGGATCGGGGAGAGGCGCTGCGTTTCGTGCTTTGCACGCTGATGCTATCGATTGGCATTGGCATGATCAGTGGCGCTATCCAGCACTTTACCGATATTCCGCGCTATGCCAGCGCTTTAATTCCAATTGGGTTTGTGCTGTCTTTGATTAGCTACATGCTGAAGGAGAAGATTCCCTTTAGCCGTAAAAATAGCAGCCTGCTAGGGGTAAAAATTGCCGCAATTGGGCTGCCGCTCTGGCTGGTTTTAAACGCAGCGGCTATGCAAATACCAGCTAGCGGGCATTCCCACGCTGATTCTCATGCTGGGATAGGTCATCATGAAGCTCAAAGTCAGCGCAGCACAGATCAAGGAGAGCAACGTTCAGATGTTCCATCTAAGTCCCAAAGCCCCGCTGCCACAAAGACTGATTCACATCTAGGTTTAGATCTAGAACCGACAGGTTTAGCCAAGGCAAACAGAGTCAGCTTTACTCAAATCATGCTAGCGGCTCCCGCTCAGCTAGATTTGAACAGTCCTGCGCTGCTGAAGTTGCAAGTTCACGATCAAACGGGACAGCCAGTTGAGAACTTTGACACTTTTCAGGAAAAACTGATGCATCTAATTGTCGTCAGCAACGATTTGCAGAGCTTTCAGCATATTCACCCGACCTATCAGACAGCTGGCAGTTTTGCCGTAGAAGCTCAGTTTTCTCAGCCGGGAGGGCATACGCTGTTTGCCGACTATCGGCCCACTGGCCAAACTGAACAGGTTACAGTCTCGGCCTTAGCTGTACCCGGTGCTGTCCCGACTGCGGCTAGCTCCGACTTGGTGCGCCGCAAAACAGTCGGTGATATCATTGCTCAACTGGAAGCTCCAACCTTAACAGCAGGTGAATCGGTGACGCTGAGCTTTAAGCTAAGCCATGATGACGCCCCTCTGACAGATTTACAGCCTTATTTAGGTGAACAGGGGCATTTAGTGATTGTTCGTCAAACCGCGCTTCTCACCCAGGCTGATTACATTCATGCTCACGCGCTGCGGCATCCGGCGGCTGAGTCGATTAGCTTTGAAACCAGCTTTCCTCAGCCTGGACTCTATAAGCTGTGGGGGCAGTTTAATCATGCTGGCGAAATTGTGGTCGCAGATTTCTGGGTTCAAGTAACCTGAGCGATTGCTTAGAGTAATACTTCTAGCAGGCTCGACCCCAAATAGATATAGGCTGCCACAATTACTGTGCCGCTGAGGATCAGCGCAATTGCAAAGCGGCTGTAGGAGATGGGCGTGAGACCTGCTGCGTAGCTGACGATGTCTTGAGACAGCGGCATCAGCAGCGTTAGGTAGAAAATGCCGCGATTGCCTGTGACCCGTCCGGTGAGCTGGTCAAGTTCTGCAAGGCTAGCTTTGCCAATCAAGCGAGCTACCACGTTCCGGCCAAATTTCCTGGAGATCCAGAAGTTGGCGCTGCATCCCAGCACTGTGGCAAGCAGGCTGAGTAGAAAGCCGGACTGCTTGCCAAAAATCGCGCCTCCCGCAATGAACAGCGAGCTGCCGCTGAGGGGCGCAATAATCAAGCTAAAGGCGCACAAAATTACGAATGAAACGGGCGCCCAATGCCCAGACTGCCGCACCAGCTGCTGGGCGTTCTCCAGCCCAATCCAGCGCAGGAGCAGCACCATGACTCCATAGAGCGTTACGAAGCCCAGCAGCAGCAGCAGCAGGCGTTTCAGCAGTTCAAGGCGCAGCATACGAATAGCAGATTGGCAATGATACCGCTCCACCATAGCCTATCGAGCGCTTAAGATTTAATCTGGCCGCTGGTGGCCAAGGCTCTGGCGCTAAAGCCGTAAACCCGCAGTAGCCCTTCTGAGTCGGAGTGGTTGTAGTCGCCGACTGCTTCCATTGAGGCGTTTTCCTCTGAGTAAATCGAGTGGGGGGCATCGGTGGCTGAGACAAACGAAATATTGCCGCGATAGAGCGAGACGGTAATTGTGCCCGTCATCAGCTCCGCCGTGCAGCCGATCGACTCCAAGGCCATCCGCGTCGCTAGGTCAAACCAGTAGCCCTGATAGATCTGCTTGGCAATCAGCAGCGACAGCTGATCGTAGAATTCGCGGGCGCGACGATCCAGCACCAGCTGGAGTAAGAAGGCATAGCAGGTTCCCAAAATCTCGACTCCGGGGCTTTCATACACGCCACGCGACTTGATGCCGACAAATCGATTCTCGACGAGATGCGTGCCGATGCCGATGCCGTATTTGCCGCCAATCGCGTTGGCCTGCATGATCGCCTCCAGCGCCATGACGCTCGTGCCGTTAATTTCTACAGGTCGCCCCTGTTCAAACCGTACTGTAAATTGCTCGGCTTCGTTGGGCGCATCGGCGGGATAGCAGCCCATGATTGGCTTCACAAACTGGGCAGGCGTGGTCAGAGCTTCCAGCAGGCCGGATTCGTGGGTTAGCCCCAGCAGGTTTGCGTCGGTAGAGTAGGGCTTGTCTTTGGTGGCCGTCACAGATAGCCCTTTCTCCTGGCAGAAGTCGATCATCTCGCTGCGGCCAGGAAAGCGCGCCAGAAACGCTTCGTCCCGCCAGGGCGCATAGACTTCAAACTCAGGTGCCAGCATGTTGGTAATCAGCTGGAACCGCACCTGGTCGTTGCCGCGTCCGGTCGCGCCATGGCTGAGAATGCTGAGGCCGCGCTGCTGCATTTCCTCCACCATGGCCTTGGTCAGCACGCAGCGGGCAATGCCGGTCGTGTTCCAGTAGCGTCCCTCATAGCAAGCCTGCGCCTGGATCAGCTGTACTCCAATTTCGGCAATCGCTTCGCGCACCGGCAGCAGCACGAATTCTTTGGCTCCAGCCAGCAGCATCCGCTCCCGAATCGCTGAGACATCATCTTCGTCGGGCTGCCCCAAGTCGGCGGTGAAGCAGATGACATTAACGCCCAAATCGCTTAACCAGCGGGTGACGGTGCAGCTATCAAGTCCACCCGACCCAGCAAAAGCAATCGTCTTTCCGTCCAAATCCTGCGCTTTCATACGATTTTCTCCTAACCGCTATGGCTGAGTAGCTGATCGATTCAGCTTCAGAACAAAGCTTTCATTATCCAATCAAAGCGGTGAATTTCCTGTCAGGATCGGTACAGATTTGCGAATATGCTTTTAGAGAATCTCTTGGAGGAGCTGTGAGCACAAAAAGCATGTTGCTAAGCGTGGTGATTCCCACCTACAACCGCCTGCCGATTCTGCAAAAATGCCTTAGGGCGCTAGAAACGCAGAGGCTCTCTCCGAATTGGGCTGACTATGAGGTTGTAGTGGTGGATGACGGCTCGACAGATGCCACGATTAGCTGGCTGCAAGCAGCTCAGCTGCCGCATCTGCGCTGGTTTGAGCAGGATCACCGTGGCCCTGCCGCCGCCCGCAATCTTGGCGTTGAGAAAGCGCTGGGCCACGTGATTGTCTTTATCGACAGCGATCTGGTGGTCACTGAGAACTTCTTGCAGGCGCATGTTGAGACGTTGCTTCAGGGGCAGCAGCAGCTCGGCCACGATCGCCTCTTTACCTATGGCAGCGTCATCAACACCGCCAACTTTGAGCAGCCGACCGCAGAACCCTACAAGCTCACCGACTTTTCGGCGGCCTATTTTGCCACGGGCAACGTGGCGATTGCCAAGCACTGGCTAGAGCAAGCCGGACTGTTTGACAGCCAGTTTCAGCTCTACGGCTGGGAGGATCTGGAGCTGGGCGTGCGGCTGAAGCAGCTTGGCCTGAAGCTAATCAAATGCCCGGAGGCTAAGGGCTACCACTGGCACCCGCCGTTCGCGCTGTCGCAGCTGCCGGGACTGATCGACCGCGAAATTCAGCGAGGCCGCATGGGAGTTTTGTTTTATCAGAAGCACCCAACCTGGGAGGTGCGGATGATGATCCAAATGACCTGGATGCACCGCCTGCTCTGGGGCTTGCTGACGCTGGGCGGTCAGCTCAACGAGCGCAGCATGGCTCCGGTTTTGCAATGGCTGATTGATCAAGGCAAACCCCAGCTTGCCCTAGAAATCGCCCGTATCTTTCTCAACTGGTACAACGTTAAGGGGGTCTATGCAGCCTATGCTGAACTGGAAGATTCCGGCTGATCGAGCCGTGAGTTTTAGCCTGCCGCTCCAGCTAAATTCCTGGCTGCTGTTGCCGAACTCTGCGTCAGTAGCCTAAGATAGATGACTGTGAATGGGCTGTGGATTCAGTAGAGGCCAATTCATCGCAATCATCGCAAAGCGGACGCATAGCTCAGTTGGTTAGAGCACCACGTTGACATCGTGGGGGTCACTGGTTCGAGTCCAGTTGTGTCCATTATTTTTGAGTCAATATCTGGTTGAGTCAATATCTGGGACTTTGGCGACCAAGACATCTATTTCCGCGATGAGTATAAATACTCAAACAGATCAATTGTTTGTTGGTTTAGGCTTCACCAGGGAGGATAAACGCAAATAAAAGCAACCACTTTGCCTCCACAAAGCTATCACTCCAGAGCAACAGCCAGTCCTCAATACTCGCCTCGCAGCAATCGCCGAGATTCTGTACGATGAACGGGATCCTGCCACAATGACGACATGTGAAGGGATAGCATAGCGCCGAGTTGGCGATGTTGTTTGAATAGATTATGGACAAGACCAAGGCTGACTCCAAGGTTTTGAGCCAGTTGACGTTGAGAAATTTTGCCTGCGGCATAAGCCTCGACCACTTTTTGACGCAATCAAGAGTCAGGCTTTGATATTTAAGGGCAGTTTCTAGCTTTTAGAAATTTCTAGCTTTTACAGGATCGCCCTAGACTGGTAAGGGTTATAAATTGATGAATCTCTCCCGTTCACACAGCGCCAAACAAGAGATCAGCCTGCTGCTGGGGTTCTTCATCGTTACCATTCTGTTTAGATTCTGGACGTTTTTTCAGTCAGGACTAGATTGGGACGAAAGCCTCTATATGCTGGTTTCTCAAAGTATGCTCGACGGCAAGATTCCCTACGTTGAGGTTTGGGATAACAAGCCAGTTGGGATCTATTTACTTTACCTACTATCTTTCTCTATTTTTGGAAAATCAGTCTTTGCAATTCGGTTTCTCTCCTGCATTGCGGTAGCAGTCACTAGCTATATTCTGTATCGTATCGGTCTTCTATTTGGCAAAAATGGCCAGCTGATTGGTGTAATTGCAGGGCTGATTTACATCATGGCCATCTTAAAAAACGAGGGGACAGCAGCCAACACCGAGATTTTCTTCGTTCCCTTCGTTGCAGCCGCATACTATCTCAGCTTTGCCAACGCAACTCGCCAGACACAGCCCAATCCATCAGCCCAGCGATGGCGCTATTTGAGCATTGGTCTTCTGCTGGGCATCGGATTTGTGATCAAATATGTAGTGATTTACGATCTAACCGCCATGCTGCTGCTGACAGTTCGGCTGCACAGAACCTCAGAGAGCAGTCGCCATCTCACAGCCCTTGCAGATCTAGCAGTGCTGCTCGCCGGGTTTCTACTGCCGTTTTTGCTCATGGCCAGCTTCTTTTTCTGCACCGGACAATTCGCAGAGTTTTTCTACGCCAACTTTACCGCCAACAAAATTCGTAACCTCGACCGCGCTTTCTCTCTGCAGGTTGCCATAGGAGCTTTAATCGCGCAGCTGCGTCTGAACTTCCCCCTCTGGCTCTGTTTTGGCCTAACGCTGACGCCACTCCTCAAAAAATCACCGCCCGAACGCCGGATGGTAGGGCTGCTGCTGCTATGGATTATCATCCCGCTCGCTGGAATTTTTCTGACCTTTAAGGTGAGGCTTTATGCTCATTATTTCCTGCCGATTCTGCCGCCTCTCAGCCTGGTTTTAGCGTTCGCTCTCGTGCAGATATTTGCAAAGCTCCAAGGCCAGATGCCCAGCCTGAGGCAATATCTGCCGTTGATCTTGGCGATGATGCTTTTAACAGGATTCTATGGAGCCTCTAGCTTCAAGCAAAGCGCAAAGTTTGCTTATTTTAGCTGGGTGAAAGGCATCCCCCACTATGAAGACAAGGCCGCCGAGACTGCGGCGTATCTGCAAACTCAGATTACACAAGATGATTACATCTATGTTGCAGATGATGACCCGGTCATATATTTTTTGACAGACGCTAAGATTCCTACTCGCTACGCCTATCCCTTCTTTCTAATTGGCGATAACCTACCAAAAGTGGCAGGTGTCAATCCGACCCAAGAGCTAGCCGCCGTGATCGCAAAACAGCCGCTCTACGTGGTGATGGCAGTGCCTAGCAAAGAAGCCGCCCATAACAAATCTTTCTATGACGAGCTGAAGGCATGGCTGAAGCGAGACTATCGGCTGGAGCACTCGGATGATCAGGTGCAGCTCTATCGGCGCAAAGCTTAAAGCTAAAGAATGGAGAGTAGGAGATTCGAACTCCTGGCCTCCGCGGTGCGATCGCGGCACGCTACCAGCTGCGCTAACTCCCCAGGTTTTATCAGTTTAACACTCGGCTTCTACTCGCAGCTAGCGGACTTTGAGCAGCGACAGGCTGTGATAGATCCAGCCTGTGGTTACGGCAGGCAGCTCTAGGTGTGGCGTGAGTCCCGTATCGTCCACAATAGTGAACTTTTGGATAGCACGCGGGTTTAACTCCACCAACCGCTGACCCAAATCAACGGGCGTAAACTGCGACTCCCTGCCCCAAAGCACCGCAGTCGGAACCGTAATCTGCGGCATGTAGGCGGCCAGATCAAAGCAGAGATCGCCCCGCACAAAGGAAATTGCGCTGAAGTCTGCATCAGGCTGCTGAGCTGAGGCGAGATAGGCATCGACCATTTCCTGAGTTACCCGATTGGCTCTGGCAAACTGGCGGTTTTCTAAAAAGTTGCGAATGCCAAAATTGGTGGCAATGGCGGCGCTGTAGACAAAGCGATTCAGCAGCGGCGTGCTGACCAGCTGGGCAAAAAAGTTGCCGTAGGGTTGATCGAAGTCAGCCAGCCCAGAGGGTGCTACCAAAATCAGTGCCTTGAATAGCTCCGGTCGAGCTACCGCGACTCGAATCGTTAGGGCGGCAGTGAGCGAAGAAGCTATAACGATGGCAGGCGTGGGGCAAAGCCGCTCCAGCAGCTCGGTGATGATGGTTAGATAGTCTTGAATTTGATAGCTGCGGCGCAAATGCTCAGAGCGTCCCCAGCCCAGCAGATCTGGCGCAAAGACGCGGTATTCTGGCACAAAGGCCGGATAGACCAGCGACCATTCATAGGCCGAAGAGCCGCCACCAAAGCCATGCAGAAACAGCATTGCCCCTGAAGCGTCCGGGACAGCCGCTGGCTTCGGCTGATAGTAGACCAGCCTGCCGAGGCTAGTCGAAATCGCAGATTGGTCAAAACCGGGCGGCTGAAGCATAAGTTAAGTTCCAAGCAGCAGAGCCTATCTAAGTTATCTAACCAGCTAACCAGCATATTTCTATTGTCGCCGCTCTTGCTCCATGCCTTGTAATCGATCAGTCTGAAAAATGAAGTCATCTTGAATTAGAATTACGAACTATGTCTTTTTTGCAGCAGCCACAGCCACTGACAGACATAATAATGGCAAGGGCGCATGGGTTCGCTTCGTCACATTCCCCATATCGTCACGGCAGATCTAAACTGAGCTGAATCGAAGCTGTAGCCAGGGCTGTAGCTAGGGCTGTAGCTGAGAATACAGCTAAGTTCAGCAGTCTAGAGGTGGATTGAAAAGCAATTTGAAGAGTAGCCTCAAGATTACCAGAGAGACGTAGGCCGATTCTAGCGGCGATCGGTTTTTGCTGAGCTGGGGGAGCAGCTAAGCGTATTAAGTCAAACTTGAAGTAAGGCAATTCGGATCCTCAGCTACTGAACTGAGGGGTAAACAACTCTTTACAAAAGCCGAGCTATCCTATCTAATTTTGAAGCTGACGCTGGATTTTGAGGCTAACGCTAGGGCGCTCTTAATTTTGCCGCTGCCTGTTGCAGGTTTTCTGCTTGCGTTTTGTTAATGTGTTCCACTGTTCCGTTATGCCCATGGCTGGGATGCGATATGTCAGATTTCATTAGAGATCCTGGACAGAATTTGAGCAGCACTGCATTCTCTGAACCCAGACCTGTGATCAGCTCTGACTGGAATCTGATATCTAAAGCGGGAGATCTGGCCTATTTACCGCATTGTTCGCCCGTCTGCGTGCGGCTTGACGTTGAGGATCTGCCCTGTTTTACAGTGGTCAATCGCCAGTATGAGGCTTGGGGCGTGCGATTTGAGAATGCGGTGGCGATTCATCCCTCTAACCCGCTCTATCCGCCCTATTCAGGCGAGATGGTCTTGCTGGGTGCGCCGAGGGACGGCTGGCTGGAGGCCAGATTTCTGCATCCCGTGCGGCATGTTGGCAGCTGCGTGGTCAGCTCGCGCCGCACGGTGATTCAGGCGTTTAATCGCCAAAATCAGCTGGTAGCAGAGGCAGCAGCGGAGGCCAATCTCGGACAGGGAAATACTAGCCTGCGGTTGAGTTCGGCAGCGCAAAATATTCATCGGGTGACGCTGGAATGCTTTGACGGTCAGCTGACAGTGGATGATTTTTGCTTCTGTAGCTGAACTAGCAGGCGGCTCGTTAGGCCAAGAGAATAAATTTCTCAATCGCGGCGGCAACACCCTGCATCTCAACATGGGGCGCAACCCAGTTGGCAGCGGCTTTCACCGCATCGGGGGCATTCCCCATTGCTACACCCACGCCCGCATACTGGATCATTTCGAGATCGTTGAAGTTGTCACCAATGCTCATGACCTGCTCAGGGCTAACTTTCAAGATCTGCTCGGCGAGATACTGCACGGCGCTGCCTTTGTTGACCTGGGGGTGGGTAGCCTCAAAAAAAGTGGCGACTGATTTGGTGAAGTAGAGTTCGGCTGGCGGATATTGCTGACGCAGGTCAGTAAGCAGCTGATCAACTAGGTCAGGCTGGCCAATCGCCAGAATTTTGGTTGGGGCTAAATCTGCTTCGCCGAGAATTGAGCGCAGATCGCCGACTGCAATAGGTGGAATGTTGGAGCGAGCGGCATAGGCTGACGATTCAGCGTTGAGCTGACGGATGTAGAGCTGGTCGTTTATATAAAAATGTACGGAGAGCTGCTCTAGCAGATGCGCCTGCTCAAAGTAATCTAGCAGCTGGCGAGCCGTCGCTTTAGACAGGGTAAGATGGCGGTGGATTGTGGCGGGGGTTTGGGCAGTGGCCGGGTCTTGGATCAGCGCGCCTTGGTAGGCCATGAGCGGCGTGGTCAGGGCGAGCTCTTGGTGGAATCTTAGGGCTGAGCGGAACATCCGCCCGGTGGCGATAGCAACCTGAACACCTTGGGCTTGGGCGGCTTGGATGGCTTGCTTGACGGCTGGATCAATTTGGTTAGATTCACCGACGGTGGTGCCGTCAAGATCGAGGGCGAGTAGACGAATTGGGGGAGCTGAGGTTGAATCTAAGGCTAAATCTGAGGCTAAATCTGAGGCTAAATCTGGCATAGGAGGCTGGAGGCGGCGATGAGGATCTGTCGATATCTTACTGACATTTTCCCTCAACTCTTACGGAATCCCTCTGCCCCCAGCTGTTTACTCCCCCAACTGTTGACTCTAGAAGTCTCACGCTATGCTGAATAAACTTTAGCGCCCCCCATCGAGCGCCCCCAAGCGCCTCGTTTTTACCCCAAGGAGTGCCCCATGTGTGGAATCGTTGGCTATATCGGCCCCCAAACCGCCAGTCAGATCCTCTTAGCAGGCTTACGCAAACTCGAATATCGCGGCTATGACTCCGCCGGTATCGCCGCCCTCTGGCAAAACCAAATCCACCGCGTCCGCGCTAAAGGCAAACTGCAAAACTTACAAGACAAACTCACCGACTGGCAAATCCCAGCCACCCTCGGCATCGGCCATACCCGCTGGGCGACCCACGGCAAACCCGAAGAACATAACGCCCACCCCCATACTGACAGCGCAGGCCGCATCGCCGTCGTCCAAAACGGCATCATCGAAAACTACCGCGAGCTGCGCGAACAGCTCAAAGCCAAAGGCTACCAGTTCCATTCCGAAACCGACACCGAAGTCATTCCCAACCTGATTGCCGAAACCATCCAACAAATCGCTCCTGACCATCCAACCCTTCTCCTTGAAGCCGTCCGCCAAGCCGTCAACCAGCTCCAAGGCGCATTCGCCCTCGCCATCATCTCCGCCGATTTCCCCAACGACCTCATCGCCGTCCGTCAGCAGGCTCCCCTCTCAATTGGCTTCGGCCAAGGCGAATTCTTCTGCGCCTCCGACACCCCCGCCATGGTCGCCCATACCCGCACCGTGCTAACGCTAGAAAACGGCGAAATTGCCCGACTCACCCCAGCTGGCGTTGAGGTCTACAGCTTTGCTGGCGACCGCCTCCGCAAAACACCCCGCACCCTCGACTGGAACCCAATCTCAGTTGAAAAGCAGGGCTTCAAGCACTTCATGCTCAAAGAGATCTATGAGCAGCCCGGAGTCGTGCGCGCCGGACTCGAAGCCTACCTCGATAGCCACTGGACAGCCCAGTCCGCCCATTCCCCGGTGCGTCTAGGTCTACCCGACCAATTCTATGCTGACCTAGAGCAGATCCAAATCGTTGCCTGCGGCACCAGCTGGCACGCAGCGCTAGTCGGCAAACATCTGCTAGAGCAGCTCGCCGAGATCCCGACGCAGGTGCATTACGCCTCTGAGTTTCGCTACGCCCCAACTCCCCTCACGCCCCATACCCTCACGATTGGCGTGACGCAATCTGGCGAAACTGCCGATACGCTCTCGGCTATGGAGATGGAAAAGCGCCGCAGAGCCGAAATGGGCGGCAAATTTCAGCCCAAGCTGCTTGGCATCACCAACCGCCTCGACGGCACAATCTCCCAGGTGGCTGACTATTTGCTCAACACGCATGCCGGCATCGAGATTGGCGTGGCGGCTACCAAAACCTTTACCGCCCAACTCGTCGCCTTTTACTGTCTGGCGCTAGATTTGGCGCATCGTCGCCGCAGCCTGCCCCCAGAGCGGCTAGAGCAAATTATCACCGAGCTGCGTCAGCTCCCTGCCCAGATTGAGTCGATTCTGGAGGTGCAGGAGCGCTATGTCGAGCAGCTAGCGCACCAGTTTGAAGAGACGCAGGACTTTATCTTTATTGGTCGAGGCATCAATTTCCCGATTGCTCTAGAAGGTGCGCTAAAGCTAAAAGA
The DNA here is from genome assembly GCA_019359155.1 of Pegethrix bostrychoides GSE-TBD4-15B. Taxonomy (GTDB): domain Bacteria; phylum Cyanobacteriota; class Cyanobacteriia; order Elainellales; family Elainellaceae; genus Elainella; species Elainella bostrychoides. The sequence continues at coordinate 119,438 of JAHHHV010000070.1, read as the reverse complement.
AATCAGCTATATCCACGCCGAAGGCTACCCGGCAGGCGAGATGAAGCATGGCCCGATTGCCCTGCTAGATGCGAAAGTGCCAGTCGTCGCCATCGCCATGCCCGGTGCCGTCTACGAAAAAGTGCTCTCCAATGCCCAAGAGGCCAAAGCCCGCGACGCAAGGCTGATTGGCGTCACGCCCATGAATGACCCGGAGGCGGCTGAGGTGTTCGACGACCTGCTGCCTGTGCCAGTGGTTGAGGAGCTGCTTTCGCCCTTATTGACAGTGATTCCGCTCCAGTTCTTGGCCTACCACATTGCGGCGCGACGTGGGCTAGATGTCGATCAGCCACGCAATTTGGCTAAGAGCGTTACGGTGGAGTAGCACGATATCGGCCAGAAGTCGGCCAGAAGTCGGCCAGAAGTCAGCCAGAAAAGTAAGGGTGAAGTAATTAAACGGATTACCCATTTCAGTTTTTGACGGGCGCACTGTTCTGAAGCGCACTGTTTTTAGCGGGTGTCCTATCAATCCATGATGTACCCCAATCCGCACTGTACGCTCCTGCCGCTGTCCCAAGCTAGCCACCTCGCAGCAGAGATTGGCTTATTCTAGATAGAGTTCCAAATCGAGAACTAGCCCAATCGTTGAGCAGGCGCATGAATACGCTGATTGGTAAAACCTTGCAGGGCGGCAAATACACGCTAGATGAACTGCTGGGACAGGGCGGCTTTGGCGTGACCTTTAAGGCGAGGCATCACTTGCTGGGGCAAACGGTAGTGATCAAAACCCTGAACCTGCTGAACCAGAGCCATCCGCAGTTTGCCAAAATGGAGCAGCAGTTTCAGGATGAGGCGCGGCGACTAGCACTCTGCGTGCATCCCAACATTGTGCGGGTCAACGATTTCTTTGAAGAAGAGAATCTGCCCTATCTGGTGATGGACTACATTCCGGGGCAGACGCTAGAGCAGATTGTCTTCCCAGAGCGCCCGCTGCCCGAAGCCACTGCTATTGACTATATGCAGCAGATTGGCGCGGCGCTGGAGGTAGTTCATGCAAACGGCCTACTGCACCGGGATGTTAAGCCGCAAAACATCATGCTGCGGCAGGGCACAAAAGAGGTAGTTTTGATTGACTTTGGGATTGCCCGCGAGTTTACAGATGGCAAAACCCAGACCCACACCAGCCTGATTTCAGAAGGCTATGCGCCAATTGAGCAATATGTGATGCAGGAGCGCCGCACTCCGGCCACCGATGTCTATGGTCTCGCCGCCACGCTTTACGCCCTGCTGACAGCGCAAGTCCCGACTGCCTCAATTTTGCGCGAGCGGCGACCTATGCCCGCTCCACGTGACTTGCGGCCTGAGCTGAGCGCTGCCGTAAATCAGGCCGTGATGCGCGGCATGGCAGTTGAGGCGCAGTATCGCCCCAGTACGGTATCTGAATGGGTGGCGCTGCTGCCCGGAGAGCTAATTTGGCAGACCGGCAGACCTTCGGGGCGACCTAGCCCTGCCTCGGTAACGGCAGCGACGCTGGCGGTGAGTCCGCGCCTCAAAACTCGGTTTCGGACGGCGGGGCAGTCGAGCAGACGCGAGCAGACAGGCCGCAGGTCACGTCAGAAAGCAGCTTTGCAGGCCAAGCTCGCGCCGCTGGACATTAGCTCTGCGCCGACTGCGCCGCCCCCCACCTATCGAAAGCGTCGCCGCAGCCTTGCCTTACTGGGACTGCTGGCGGTGGGAACTGTGGCAGCGCTGGCTGTACGCGCCGTGCTGGCTCCATCTGACCATCGCTCTCAGCCTGAGCCTGAGCCTGAACCGATTGAATTGCCCGCAACCGAGCCAACTCCTGCCCCCAGCCCTGCGCCCAGCCCCACGCCCAGCCCCGAAGCCGTAGAACCGCCTATCCTTGAAGAGCCGATTGAATTGCCTGAGCCAGCCCCGGATCCAGAGCCAGCGGACTCGATTCAAACCCTGCCGCCTGAAGCACCTCGATCTCAACCTAGCGCCAACCCCAGCCCAGCGCCCGCCGCTTCTCCCAGCAGCTCTGAGCGCCAGAAACAGCGCCAGCGCGTGCTGCCCAACTGGATGCGCCGCGAGCAGCAGGAGCGTGAACCTTTAAACCGGAATTGAGGAGAGCTGCAAGATTTCGAGACTAGACCCAATACTTAACTTGAGCAAGAACTCAAGCGAGAACTCAGGCAAGAACTAGGGCAAATCGTTGAGATAGCCTTCTGGATAGTTGCTCGTGCCGCGCTGTAAGACTGCCAGCGCCCGGTTGTAGTCCAGGATTGCCGTCAGGTTATTCACCTGCGCGCGCGCTAGAGCCGTCTGCTGATTCAAAACATCTGTCTGGGTGCCAACACCTGCCTGAAACCGCAGCCGAGCCAGCCGCAGGGCTTCAGTCGCCTGCTCGACACCCAGCGCGGTGGTTTGGATATTCGCAAAGCTGGCGTTGAGCTGCGAATAGCCCTGTTCAATGCTGAACCGAATCGCATCCCGCTGGGATTCAAACTGAGCTTCGGCAATCGAAATATTGGATTCTTCGCGGTTAGCCTGTGAGCGGGCATCCCCGCCATCGTAGAGTGCGAGTGACGCATTCAGAGCCAGCGAGTAGTTGTAGTCGGGGCCGCCATTCAGCTCAAAATCATTGCTCTCCAGGTTAAATGCGCCTGTGAAGCCTAGCTGTGGGCCTAGCTGAGCCAAAGCTGCCTTGCGGTTCTGTTCGGCAATATCGCGCTGCACCAGCTGCTGCTCTAGCTCAACCCGGCTTTTGTAAGCCTGCACAATCGTTTCTTCTAGGCTCAGATCCCAAACGCCCGCCACCTCGATCGGATCGGCTGCTGTGAGATCGATCGTCTGGGCGATATTCAGCCGCTGAGAGAGCTGACGCTGCGCAATTTCCAGTGCGCTGATCTGCTGCGTCAACTGCTGTCGGGAGTTGGCGACCTCTACTTCGGCTTGCAGGGAATCAAACCGGGTTCCTACACCAGCTCGCTCCAGTGCCTGAGCATCTCGCAAGCTCTGCTCGGCCTGGACTAAGTTGGCCTGAAAAATATTCACCTGGGCACTGGCACTCTGCAAGTCGTAGTAGTCGCCAACTGTATCCAGGATCAGCTGCTCAGCCTGCCGCTCGACCTCTAGCTGCTGAATCCGCACCTGCTGCTCGGCAGCCCGAATCAGGGCGCTGCGACGGCCTGAGGTGAAAATGCTGTAATTGGCTTGCAGCCCAACGCTGAGCGAAGTGTTGTCTACGTAATTTCGGCGCACCTCACCAATCCGAGGATCGGGAATCGTCTGACCTGGATTATTCGGATCTGCAACAGTCCGAGGGAACTCATCGCCCGTTGAGTCAGTAACGGTATCTGAAATCGTCGTGCCAGTCTCACTGCCGCTCTGCGTGAAGCCTCCCACAGCATCTAGCGTTGGTAGGTTGGCAGCTTCGGCACGGCGCAGATCGGCCTGAGCACGCTCTAGCTCAAACTGCGACTGCCTGAAATCAGCGTTGTTGCGAAGCGAGAGCTGAATCGCCTGCCGAATCGTGATTGGCTGCGTGCCCACGATCTCAACCTCAGAGGGGTCAGTGGGGAAAGCCAGCGGGTTGGGGTCGGGATCGAGATATTCCGGAGCGGCAGCTTCTGAGGCAAACCCTTCGCCTGAATAAAGATTGTTGGCGTTGCGGTCGCTCTGCTGCGAAGGTTCTCCAGCGCTGTCTCCAGGTTGGCTCTCAGATTCGCCCTCAGATCCACCCTCAGATTCGCCAGAATCAGGAGTTGGGTTGCTCGGCAGATCGAGCGGCTGGCTGTCGGCTTGAGCAATTTCAGGGGTCGCTGCTGTAGGGGTTGCTTCGGGTTGAGCCTCTGAAACCACTGCTTCTGAAACTACTGCTTCCGGAGGTGTCAGTCGCGCTGCGGCTTGCTTAATCCAACGCTTGGCACGGCGCTGCTGTCGCTCGGTGAGTTCAGTCGCAGAGGTTGCTGGTTCAGGTGTGTTAGATGCTTCAGGTGACTCAGATGACTCAGGAGCTTGGCTCACGACTTCTGAACTGGCTTTTGAACTGGCTTCTAGATTGGCTTCTGGATTGAGAGCGGCTTCAGCCTGTGACTGCTGCGAGGGGCGCTCGGCTGGCCGGGGTGAAGACGGCTGTATACCGCGAATCCGCTGCTCAAACTGGAGCTGATCTAGGTCGCTAGAGGGACGAGTTCCCATATTTTGCTGGGTTTCCCGCAGCTCTTGCAGATTAATTTGCTGCTGCACCTGCTGATCAAACCGCAGCGAATTTGAATCAGGCTGGCTCACCCCAAACTGCGACTGATTGATCTGCTGCCGCAGCTGGCTCTCGGTCTGGAGTCGATCCAGGCGGCTGTCGGTTTGGCTGATTTTTTGGCTAGTCTGTGGATTGACCTGTTGGCTAGTCGGGTTTGCCGGATCTGCTGAACCTGCGCTGGGATCAGCGGCGAGCGGTGTAGCGGGGCGGGTTGCCTGGAACCGAGTTCGCAACCCAGATTCAGCCGTTGCTGGGGCGGCGGAGACTGCGCTGGCAGCCAGGACTGCGCCCATCATGCTCAGAACCATCAAAGAATTAGGGGATTGCATGTTCAATTTGCGTCCAAAATAGCTCACACCACTTGCGTTCAGAATACCTCAGTCAGTAGAAGCTTGACCGCAGCCTCAGCAGGATAGCGGCTGATCTGGGATCTTGGCAAATCTTAAGGGAGAAAGTAAATTTCTCAAACAAAGAATAGACAAAAATCGAAAATCTTTGCAGAGTTTCCCAAAATCTCAAAAGCAGACCACGCCTTTGCAGTAGAATTACCTGTTGAGCAAACCCACAGGTTGATTAAGCTTGGTTTAACAGCGCTCTAACAGTTCTTCACTAAGTTCTGACTATACAGTTCTCGACTATCGCCCATCACTTAGCTCTCAATTAGCTGCTGCAATTCATCCCCTACCCCCATTCCTATGCCCAAGGTTCTTGTCTCCGATCCGATCGACCAAGTTGGAATCGATATCCTGTCCCAAGTCGCGCAGGTTGACATCAAGACAGATCTATCGCCCGACGCACTGCTCCAGGTGATTGCCGACTACGACGCGCTGATGATTCGCTCTGGCACGCGCGTCACGCAGGCCGTGATTGACGCAGGCAAACAGCTCAAAATTATCGGGCGGGCGGGGGTAGGCGTAGATAATGTCGATGTGCCTGCGGCGACGCGGCGCGGCATTTTGGTGGTCAACTCGCCGGAAGGCAACACAGTGGCGGCGGCTGAACATGCCATCGCGATGATTTTCGCCCTGTCGCGCTACATCCCAGACGCTAACCGTTCGGTCAAAGAAGGCGGCTGGGATCGCAAGAGCTTTACGGGTGTGGAGGTTTACAAAAAGACGCTGGGCATTGTGGGGCTGGGCAAAATTGGGGCACATGTGGCTGGAATTGCGCGGGCAATGAATATGCGTCTGCTAGCCTACGATCCGTTTCTCTCTAATGACCGCGCCGAGCAGTTGGGCTGTCAGCTCGTCGAGCTGGACTTCCTGTTCCGCGAATCTGACTACATTACGCTGCATCTGCCCAAAACAGCCGAAACCTACCATCTGATCAACGCCGAGGCGCTGGCCAAGATGAAGCCAACTGTGCGGATTGTCAACTGTGCCAGGGGCGGCATTATCGACGAGGCGGCGCTGGTGGCAGCCGTACAGCAAGGGCAAATTGCCGGGGCGGCGCTGGATGTCTACGAAAACGAGCCGCTGGAGGCTGATTCGCCGCTGCGCGCTCAGGGCAAAAACGTGGTGCTCACGCCGCATCTGGGCGCTTCGACAGAAGAAGCACAGGTGAATGTGGCAGTCGATGTCGCCGAGCAGATTCGGGATGTGCTGCTGGGTCTGCCTGCCCGTTCGGCGGTGAATATTCCAGGTCTGCGGCCTGAGGTAATGGAAAAACTCCGCCCCAACCTTCAGCTTGCCGAAACGCTGGGCAACCTGGTCAGCCAACTCGCAGGTGGCCGGATTGAAGCCCTCAACGTTAGGCTGCAAGGCGAGCTGGCCAGCAGTGAAAGTCAGCCGGTGGTCGTGGCGGCGCTCAAAGGTTTGCTGTCACACGCTTTGCAGGAGCGCGTCAACTATGTCAACGCCAGCATTGAGGCCAAAGAGCGCGGCATTCGAGTTGTGGAAACCAGAGATGCCTCGGTGCGCGACTATACCGGATCGCTTTACCTGACGGCGCAAGGCTCCCTGGGTGAGCATTCGGTCAGCGGAGCACTGCTGGGTGACTCAGAAATCCGGATCACCAGCGTGGATGGCTTCCCAGTCAACGTGCCGCCTAACCGCTACATGCTGTTTACGGTTCACCGCGACATGCCGGGGATTATCGGCAAGATTGGCTCGCTCTTGGGCAGCTTCAACGTCAACATTGCCAGTATGCAGGTGGGTCGCAAAATTGTCCGGGGCGATGCGGTGATGGTGCTGAGCATCGACGATCCGCTGCCCGAAGGCATCCTGGCTGAAATCATGAAAGAGCCGGGAATCCGCGATGCCTATACGGTGACGCTGGCTGAGCAGTGACGCTGGCTAAGCAGTGACGCTGGCTGTTCGCCCAGAAGCACGGTACTGCTTACGGTACTTCTTCAAGCTTGCAGTTCTGCGACGGCAGCAACCAGTGAGAGCGCGACCAGCGGAGCCGTGACTGCCCGCAAAATTCGTGCCCCCAGCGAAACGGGCTGATAGCCCACTGCTACCGCCTCAGCAAGTTCCGCCTCAGTCCAGCCCCCCTCTGGGCCGACGGCTAGGGTGAGCTGGGCGGCCAAGGGTGGCTTCAGTCGCGTCAGCAGATGCGGATACGAACCTCGCGCCTCACAGAGATAGGCGGGCTGATTACGCTGATCTGGGTAAGCCGCCAACGCGGATCGCCAGTCTTGGGGCGGCAGAATTTCGGGAATAAACTGCCGCTCTGACTGTTCAGCAGCCTCTTGAGCAATTTTTAGCCAGCGCGCCTGCTTAGAAGCGCCCGGATTGAGCAGGCTGCGCTGACTCAGAATTGGCACAATTCGCCGCACGCCAATTTCGGTCGTCTGGCGCACGATATCGTCCATGCCAGTCTTGGGCAAGGCAATCAGCAGCGTCACGGCAACGGGGAGTTCAGTCGTCATCGGCCATTCTTCTAGGCAAAGCGCCGTTGTCAGATCAGCTTGCAAAGTTGCTAGCCAGCAGCGCTGACCGTCCATCGCAATAAACCGATCGCCTGCCCGCAGCCGTAGCACCCGACAGAGGTAGTGCCGCTGTGCCTCAGTGAGCTGCATCGGCTGGGCAGCCTGCTGGGCGGCTGTGATCGTCAAACGCTGGAGTTGAGTCATGGCTAGTCTTTCACAGTCCACAGATAGCGGCTCAATATCATCAATATCTAAATTTCACAAGAATTGTTGCAGTTTTGTAACAAACACTGTTATATTTGTTTACATAAGTTGATCGGCAGTTTGGCAAGCGGTCGAGGAGCGATGCTCTCCCATTCCAACCTCGATTCAGACTTGCATCCCTTCTGTCTAGAGGTCTTAGATGACGTTTTAGGCTGTTAATCTTCACGATTTGAACAAAGGAGTTTTTGTTATGGCTATTTTAATCGCGCTGTTTGTTGTGGGCTGGGTAGCGGCTGCACTGATTGGGACACAGGCCTATTTTCGGGGCGAGCAGTCTAAGCCCATCCATGAGCGCAACTGGCGCTCTCAGTCGTTTGAACAGCTGGCGAATTCATTCACGGGCGCTCGGACTGACTACAATCAGCGCACTCCCGGCTTTCAGGCTGATGCTTACAGCAGTAGCTTGCTCCCTGAAGCCTGAAGCAACGGCGGCTTACTGGATGACTGACGGGTGTTCTAAGGCGACTTAATTCGTTTCAACAATTTGTTTCAAAGCAGCCTCCTGAACTGTTCGGGAGGTTTTTTGTGAGGCTCTCCGAGTGGAGCTTCAAGTTAGCGGTAGCCACAGCTCAAACTCCGTGCCGCTAATCGCGCAGCTGGGAGCCGGATCTGGCGTTTCGGGGTCTGGCGTTTTGAGATCTGGCGTTTTGAGATCTGGCGACTCAGCCGGACTGGAGCGGATATAAAACTTGCCGCCATGTTTAGCAGTCACAATCCGATAGCTGAGGGCAAGGCTGGTTTCCTTGTCGGCTCGCCGCTGCACCGAAAACGACTCCAAAACCTGCTGAAGCTGGTCTGCGCTCATCCCAGGTCCATTGTCAGCAATCCAAACCACCACCCAACGACTGCCCCGATCTTGAGCATCTGGGCGCACCTCTGTCGTAATCGTAATCTGCGGGCGGGCTAACGCAAGCGACTGCAAGTGCGGCTGCCGAGCATAGAATTCGGCGGCGATATTTTGCCGAACTGATTGATCTAGCAGCGCATCAATCGCGTTGGTCAAAATATTGATCAAGACCTGATTCAGCTGTCCGGCATAGCATCGCACTGGCGGTAAATGCCCGTAGCGCTTCACGACCTGAATTTCGCCTTTGAGTCGACTCTTGAGCAGCAGCAAAATGCCGTCTAGCGACTCATGCAGATTGGCAGGCTTAGGATAGACATCATCGCTGTGGCAGAAGTTTTGCAGGCTCGTCACCAGCGTTTTGAGACGCTCTGCTCCAGCGCGAATGCTGAGGATCGTCTGCGGCAAATCAGCGCGCAGATATTCTAGCTCCACTTCTTGCTGGAGGTCGGCCAAGGTTGGAGGCAGGTCAGGAAAATGCTGCTCATAGGCAGCCAGCACCAACAGCATCTGCTGGCTATAGTCCGAGAGATGCGATAAGTTGCCCCAGATGAAGCCAACCGGATCAAGAATTTCATGCGCTACGCCGTCCACCAAGCGCCCCAGACTCGCCATTTTTTCGGTCTGGATCATCTGAGTCTGCATCCGCTCATAGCGCACCTGCGTCTCAATGCCGCGCAGCTGCCAGTGAGCAATATTCAGATCGTGAATATCGAGCAGTCGGTAGGTCTGGTCAGCCAGAGCGACAACCACAGGCTCGCTCTGCTGATCTGCCGAGCGCCGCAGCGCCAGAGGAGCCGCCGCTAAGACTGAAGTCAGGGCTGGCAAAATCAGGTGGTTCACCCGCGCATAGCTGTAGAGCACCGACAGTGAGCTAGGCAGAAACAGCGTCAGTCCACGAGGCCGAATCAAAAACTCTAGCAGCCGCTGCCGCGAGAGCAGTCCCAAAAACGTCCCGTTCTGCATCAGCACCACGCCGGGTAGGGTTGGGCATTGCTCAAAGATCCGCGCCACCTCAATCCCCGTATGGTGCGCCTCAATCTGAAAGTCGTAGAGCGGCAGGTCGCTAAGCACCGACTCCAGCGACAGGCTAGGGCTGCTGTCCGGCAAATATGGCACAGGCAGACGCGGATGCGAAGGATCAGAATCAGCGAGGGGGGAAAAAGACATGCAGCATGACGAACGTGACTTGTCGGCCTCTCTAGAATGCCCGCAAAATGCTCACAGAATGACCACAGAATGCCCACGACAGCAGCCATTCCGCCGATCATGCCAGAGCTGATCATTCTAGATTTGACTCAGGGAACTCTGGAAGAATCTTCAGACTGCTCCAGGTTTGATAACCGTACTTCACTTTAGCCTCTGGTCAAATCTTTGTCCGCCTTGAGTCGGCACTCTACGCAGTTGATTTCAGCTGCTCTTCAGCCAATCTTCTGAGCTAACCCTTGCTCGTCCTCAGAGCGGTGAATATAAATTTCTCAGCCATTTTTTTGTGGATGTAGTTAAATTCATACAGAGATGCTGCTATAGGTAGCGTGTTTCTTGCTCTTAAAATCCACAAATCCTCTATGGGTACGCACTTATCAAATCGGCTTTTAGCCATTGCCCCCCAGCTTAGTCCTGTTCCTCATTAAACCCCGCATTTACTATGGCTACCTTTACCGCCACCTCTGAACAGCAGCTCCGCGACTTTTTGCTCACAGCTGCTGCTGGAGACACCATTATTATCAACAACACCAACGGGATTTCGATTGGTTCAGAGCTGCCAGAGATCAACAAAAACCTGACCATTCGCAGTTCAGGCAACACGGTGCTGCGAGGCAGCGGCGCATCCCGGATCTTCAGGGTGACAGGGGGGAATGTTGTCTTTGAGAATCTGACGATTCAGGGTGGGGTGGCACAGGGGGCTACCAATACAGGCGCTCCAGGGCTGGGCGGCGGCATGCTGATCACGGGCAGTGCCGCCGTGACAATCATCAACGTCAACTTTATTGACAATCAGGCGATTGGCGGCAGCGGTGCCAACGGCGGCGGCAGTGCGGGTGGCACCGGCGGAGACGGACTGGGCGGGGCAGTCTATGTCGATGGTGGGGCTTCGCTGCGAATCAGCAATAGCGCGTTCCGCAACAACTCAACGCGATCTGGCGCAGGCGGCGGCGGTTTACCCGTAGGGGCAGGCGGCAAGGCTGACGGGGGCGCCATCTATCTCAATCAAGGCAGCATTATTACAGAAGGCGCGCCTGCCTATGAGGGCAACAAAGCAGGCGGCAGTCCTTCCACCACGGGCGGGCAGGTGGCCAGCATTCAAAATACGCCGCCGCCTGCTACGACTTTGATCAAGCGCGTGGACGGTACGCCGACTGCTAACGACAGCGTTGCCTACTCGGTGATATTCAGCGAAGCGGTTACGGGCGTAGATGCCTCTGATTTTGTGATTGTGCCAATCAGCGGCACAATTGGCGCAACGATTGACCCTACCCGATTTAGCGGCAGCGGCACCACCTACACCGTCGTGGTCAATACTGGCAACAGTGACGGCACGTTTCAAATTGAGCTGAACGACGACGATACAATCCGCAATGCGGCAGGCGTACCGCTGGGTGGAACCGGACTGGACAACGGCGACTTTACCGGCGAGCGCTACACAGTAGATAAGCGTCCTCCCACTGCTACTATCACGCGCCAGAACAACGCCGCCCAAACGACCGCCGCCGACAGCGTGGTTTTCACCGTGCAGTTTAGCGATCCGATTCGGGGGATTGATACCGAAGCATCTGGCGGATTCAGCGACTTTGTGGTAGTTGCGGCTGGCGGAGTCAGCGGCGCGCAGGTCACGGCTGTCACGCCCATCAATCCTGGAGACAACAACACGGCCTACAATGTGACGGTTGCAAGCGGTTCGGGCAACGGCACGCTAGCCTTGCAGCTGATTGACCGCGACACGATTTTGAAGCGCAGCACAGGAGTGCCGCTGGGCGGGGTTGGTGTGGGCAACGGCAACGTCACCAGCCCAATCTATACCCTCAACAAAACGCCGCCCAGCGTTGCCGCCATCACGCTGCTAGACAACAGCCCGACCGGCGACCCCACCGTCCGGTTCCGCCTCACCTTTGACCAAGACGTGCGCGGCGTGACACCGGATGATTTTGTGGTGGCCGGCAGCGGCATTACCGGAGCTAGCGTCGTCTCGATCACGCCAATCGATACCAACAGCGGCGGCTCTGCCCGCACCTTTGAGCTGGTGATCAATACCGGCAGCGGCGACGGCAGCCTGGGCTTAAACGTGGTGGATAACGACAGCATCCGCAATGACCTGAACGTGCCGCTGGGCGGCACCGGAGCAGGCAACGGCAACGTTACCGGCCCAATTTACACGGTGATTAAGAGCGCGCCTTTGGTGGCTTCGATCACGCCCTCTGGCCTCAACCCAACCGCCGCTGGCACCGTCGAGTTTACGGTGGTCTTTAACCAGGATGTCACCGGGGTCGATCGCTCCGACTTTCGGATGTTTGGCAGCGGCATCGTCAATTTTGGCATTGCCTCAGAAGTTACCGGCAGCGGCAACACCTACAAGGTTGTGGGCAATACGGGCACGGGCAACGGGCAACTGGGGCTAAACCTGCTCGATAACGACAGCATTAAAAATAACGTTGGCGCGCCGCTGGGCGGAGCCGGGGTGGGCAACGGCAACTTCACTGGGCAAACCTACACAGTCAACAAAACGCCGCCGCGCGTCGTGGACATTCTGCGGCTGGCCGCTAGCCCCACCAATGCCGCTACAGTCAACTATCGCGTCACCTTTAGCGAAGGCGTCACCAACGTTGATCCGTCCGACTTTACGCTGGTGACACAGGGCATCACGGGAGCTGGGATTACGGCAGTGACTCGCGACAACAACGATTTTTATACCGTTACGGTGAGCACCGGCAGCGGCGACGGCACAATTGAGCTAGATCTGATCGACAACGATAGCATTGTGAACAGTCGCGGTCTGCCGCTGCAAGGCGCTGGTGTCAACAACGGTAATTTCCGAGGGGAGGTCTACAATATTGACCGGACTGCGCCTGTGGCTAATTTGCTGGATGTCAACCCTGACCCGCGCCGCAGCCAAGTCGATGCAATCACGATTCAGTTTAGCGAAGCAGTGCAGGGCTTTGATCTAGCAGATTTGCAGCTGACCCGCAAAGGCGAAGCAATTTCGCTGAGTACCGCCACGCTCAGCACCGCAGACAACATCACCTGGACGTTAGGCAATCTGCGGAAGCTGACCAACCGGGAGGGGGGCTATAGCCTGCTGCTTCCGGCCAGCGGCAGCGGCATTGTAGATGTAGCAGGCAACCCATTGAGCCTGAACGCCAGCGAGCAGTGGACAAACCAGGTCAACGTTGAGGTTTCTAGTCCCGGCATTACGCTCCAAGGTACGAAGGGTAACAATACGCTCCGAGGCACGAGCGACAGTGATACGCTGACTGGACTGGCGGGCAACGATCGGCTGATTGGCTTTGAAGATCGCGACAGGCTCAAGGGTAATCAGGGCAACGACCGGCTAGATGGCGGGCTGGATCGCGATACGCTAATTGGCGGATCTGGAGCCGATCGGTTCATCTATTCTGGCGGCAGTCAGGCGGCAGCACTGGAAAACTCGCTGGCCTATGCGCCCGATCGGATTAGAGACTTTAAGGTTCTAGAAGGCGACCGAATTCAGCTCGACTTTGACAATAATCTCAGCAGCAAGAATCGCCCCAAAGCGCTGTTCAACGCCAAGTCGGTCAAAGGGTCTTCGCTAGAGAGAGCGACCGCTAACGCCTTCAAAGATAGAGATGCAGATCGCCGGGGCAATCAGCGACTCAAGGCTCGCGAAGCCGTATTTTTTGACTGGCGCGGCGGCAGCTATCTAGCCGTCAACAACGGCAGCAAAGGCTATTCGGCCAATCAAGATCTGGTGGTAAACGTTTCGGGCATTCAATTCGGCTCAGGCGATCAGGATCGCAGCAGCCTGACGGTATCTCAATACTTTATCTAATGCTGGGGTTGCGGTACAGCCCAGCCGGAAGATAAAAAGCACTATCAGAAAAACTGCCGCTTTTTATTCGGCACATCTAGGCAGATCCCGTCGTATGGCGGGTATTTGCCTAGTTTTTTGGCGTTAATCTTAACTTTTATCTAAATTTCGTAAATTCCGCAAAAACACGGTGTTTAATTGGAAAAGCACCTGATTAGCTCTATTTGCGACGCACAGCTAGATCATGTTAGATAGCACAGTAGATATCACACCTGTTGCTTGATAAAGCCTTAATAAAATTTAAGTATTTTTTCAGTAATTCGACCGGACATACTGATTCTCTGTCGTCTAAGCTGTGTTGAAATTGACTTCATGGAGATCTTCACTTCGGGGGATTCACTGAAGGTTTTTGTAAAGACTACGATGAGTCTAGATCTAAAATCACTTGCAAGTCACCCCAGGATCTCCGCGCTGGCTTGTCTATTCTTTTCAATCTATAGATTGAATGGACAGTTCTCGAACTGAGACTGATTGATTCAGGTAAAACTCCATCTGTTGCTACAACTGGTGCAGGTGGGAGCTGATTAATCCAGTAATTGTCCTGAGGCGGCTGCTTCATATTCCTGCTAAACAGCACCTACTTAAAGTTTATCTGAGGCATCTGGCCATGACTGTTCGTGAGTTTTGTCGATCGCTGCTTGTTGTTGATCCGACTGTTGTTGACTATCCAGCATTGCTAGCCGGAGTCGAAACCAGCTCCGTCTTGATTCTTGACCCCAATCGAGATGGCGTAGAGCAAATTACGCAGGCTCTGGCGGGTCAAGCCCAGCTAGACAGTCTGCAAATTCTCTCGCACGGTCAGGCTGGCGCAGTGCGGCTGGGAAATTCTCAGCTGAGCCTCCAGAGCTTGCAGCGCTATGTTGCAGATCTAGCCATTTGGGCGAAGGCGCTGGCTGGAGCTGAAATTTTGCTTTACGGCTGCGAAGTGGCCGCAGGTCAGCTGGGTCGGCAGTTTCTGCACGGACTGAAAGCCCTAGTAGGCGCAGAGATTGCGGCCTCTGCCACCCCAGTCGGCAGCGCAGCACTGGGAGGCAGCTGGAACCTGAATGTGACGACTGGCTCCATAACAGTGCCGATGCTCATTGCGGCTGAAGCGCGAGCCACCTACGCTCATAGCTTGATAACGCTGGTCGATGACACCTTCCGCGAAGCCACAGTCGCCAACCCCAACTGGCTGACTGGCGTGGGGCCAGTAGTCAACCCAGCTTCGCCGCCTCAGCAGCCGTTTTTGACAGCCAGCAGCAGCCCGACTGGCGTGATTCCCGGCAGCCCGACTGGGGCAATCGACGCACCGGGCGACGGGGCGCTGCGGCTGACCAATAGCGTCCTGGATCAAGCCTCGTTCCTGCTCTACAACAGCCCGATTGATTCGAGACAAGGCTTAACCGTCACGTTTGAGCTTTACGCTTACGGCGGCACTGGCGCAGACGGAGTCAGCTTTTTTCTATTAGACGGCACTGCTTCCCCCACTCAGGCAGGCGCATTTGGCGGCTCTCTTGGCTACGCTCAGAAGAACGGCATTGCCCCAGGAATTGACGGCGGCTATTTGGGCATTGGCTTTGACGAGTTTGGCAACTTTTCTAGCCCCACTGATTTTCCTGGAGGCCCAGTCGTTCGCACAGGCGGCTCCGGTCAATTGCCGGATTCGATTGCAATTCGAGCGGGTCAAAGCACAAACTATCAGTTCATCCCGGATACAGCCACCAGCCTTCCCTTTGGCATTGATAACCCAGCCGCTACGACGCGAGTTGCGGCCAAGCGAACGATTAAAGTTGATCTGACCCCAGAAGGACGGCTCTCAGTCCGAATTGACGGTAACAACGATGGCGATTTTCTCGATCCGGGCGAAACCTCGCCCAATTTAATCAATATCGACGTCGCAGGTATCAACGGAGCCGCTCCCCCAACCACGCTCAAATTTGGGTTTGCTTCTGGGACAGGCGACTCTACCAACATTCACGAAATCCGCAACTTAGTGGTCTCCACGCTGAACCAGGAGCCGATAGCCGCCGATTTCGCGCAGGTTGTCCCGCCCAGCAGCAGTAGCGTTCTGGTTGGCTTTTCGGCCACCGATCCCGATATTGCCGACGGAGACAGCATTGCTTCTTTCTCGATCTTGACGCTGCCGCCAGCCAGTCAGGGGGTGCTGTATCTAGGCGATCCGGCTCAGGGCGGAACCCCAATTGCTGTCGATGCCACCCTCACGCCGGCTCAAATCCAGACAGTTTACTTTCAGGCGACAGCAGGCTTCACGGCCAGCAACTTCACCTATACCGCTACCGACTCACGCGGTTCTTCGGACAGCACGCCAGCTAGCGTCACGCTCTCGGCGCAGCCTCCCACCCCTCCAGTTGATCCAACAGACCCAACCAATCCCGGCACGCCAATACCGCCCGTCACGCCGCTGCCGCCCGCAACGGGTGACAACCTGGCACCGGATACTGCACCCAGCTCGCTGAGACTGCCTCAGAATACGGTGGCTCAGGTGCCAGGGCTGTCAGGATCTGACCCTGACGGTACGGTTGTGGCCTTTTCAATTCGGCGGTTGCCACCTGCGGCTCAGGGCACGCTCTATCTGGGCAATCCGACTCAAGGTGGAACTCCCATCGCTGCCGGTCAGATCCTCACCCCTGACCAGATCCAGCAGGTGTTTTTCCAATCTTCGACCAGCTTTAGCGGCGCTCAGTTCACCTATGCAGCCATTGACAACCAGGGCGCAGGTGACCAAACCCCCGCAGTTGTCAGACTGACGTTGGCTTCTGGGGTGCAACCCGCAGGCTGCCTGCCCGGTAGAGAGAGAGAGGGCAACGATGGTGACAACAGCATTAAAGGCGGGCGCAATATTGATCAGCTAGCGGGTAACGGCGGCGACGATCGGCTCAGCGGCTTGGCTTGTAACGACGTACTCCAAGGCGGCAGAGGCGCCGACAATCTGCTGGGTGGCGGTGCCCGCGATCGGCTGGACGGCCAGCAAGATAACGATCGACTGGCAGGCAACAGCGGCGACGATTTCTTAAACCTGGGGCTGGGCGACGATCGCGGCTCCGGCGACAAGGGCAACGACGTCATCTATGGCCGTCGGGGGAACGACTTGCTACAAGGCAAGGGCGGCAACGACGAGCTGCTGGCGGGTCGCGGCAACGATGAGGTTAACGGCGGCACCAATCAAGATTTCCTGGACGGTCAGCAGGGCGACGACCAGCTGCAAGGTGCCAAAGGTCGGGATGTCCTCAACGGCGGCTTGGGTGATGACCGGGCACGGGGCGGTCGGAAAGCAGATCAGATCGCAGCGCGTCGGGGCGATGATGTTGCCTGGGGCGGCAGCGGCAGAGACCTAGTTCTGGGGCAGCGCGGCAACGACAAGTTGGCAGGCAACAGTCAGGCTGACAGACTGAACGGCGGCTTGGGCAACGACGTGCTGATTGGTGGTCCCGGCAATGACCGCCTGCGGACTGGCAAAGGCAGCGACCGGATCGTCTATCGCTCCGCAGAGCATGGCGTGGACACGATTATCGACTTCGACGTGGCGCAGGATGTCGTTGATCTGCGACAGGTGTTCGACAGAGCGGGCTACGGTCAGTCGAATCGGTTTGAGGCCTATGTCAGGCTGGGCAACAGCAGCGATGGAGCCGTGCTGAGAGTGGACTCCAACGGCGATAGCTCCGGCGGTTTCCTCCAGCTAGCGGTGTTCAAAGACCTGAACAGCAGCCGCCTCACAGCCAGCAACTTCTTGGTCTAGTGGCTTAGCTCAGCCTACAGAAAGCAGTTAAAACTTAGCTAAAACACGATCAGAAGGGCGGGGGCATCCTCGCCTTTTTGATCATCAGAGAGCCTATGCTGTAGGAAAAGGCGTAAAAAGCCACCTTCTGCTCTTTTGAATCTGGCTATTGAGCTGATGCGAATCTTGATCGTGGATGATGAAGTGGAATTGACCGACCCGCTCAGCCGGATTTTACAGCGCGAGGGCTATCAGGTAGAGGTGACGCATGATGGCGCAACTGGTGCTCAGATGGCTCAGCAGACCTACTACGATCTGCTGATCTTGGACTGGATGCTGCCTCACGTCAGCGGTCTCGAAATCTGCCAGCGCCTGCGAGCTGAAGCCAGAACTACGCCGGTTCTATTTCTGACAGCTAAAGATCTGCTGGACGACCGAGTGGCAGGTCTTGATGCGGGCGCAGATGACTACCTGGTCAAGCCCTTCGAGCTGCGTGAGCTATTGGCGCGCGTTCGGGCTCTGCTGCGGCGACCTGCACCCCTATTAGAAACTCTGATGGCTCCAGCTCTCCGAGTCGAAGATCTGGAATTAGACTTAGACAATCAGCTTGCTCAACGCGGAGTCCGAAAAATCGAGCTTTCTGACAAAGAAGGTCAGCTTTTGGCATATTTTATGCGGCATCCACAGGTGCTGCTGACGCATGAGCAGATTTATGAACAGGTCTGGGGCGCAGGCGACAGACCCAGCAGCAACGTTCTAGCCGCCCAAATTCGGCTGCTCAGGCGCAAGCTGGAAGCCGCAGGCGAGCCGCCGCTGATTCATACTGTTTATGGCAAAGGGTATCGATTTGGCGGTGAGACAGCAGATCTGGGGTAGCATCCGGTCTATGGCCTCCCCAGACGAGAGCAGGCATCGCGCAGATGCGGTGGTGTGAGCGCAGGTCTAGGCAAAAGTCTGGGCGAGCGCAGTGATCTGAGCTTGAGGTTGAGATTGATACAGTTCGTGAAGTTTGGCTTCGTAGGGTAGGTCTGATTGGCTCTGGGTAAGATGGCTGAACATCCAATTGTGCAATCGGCAAAGCAGGGCGATCCAAAAGCGATTGCTTACCTGATCACGCACAGTTTGCAAAACTATGGCATCACAGCGCGAGCTAGCCGCCAAGGACTCTGCTTAAAGCTGCTGCTAGAAGCTGAACAGATGCCGCATCAGGCCACGATGGTCAAGCTGGTGAAGCAGGGAATGCAGAAGCTAGATGTTGAAATCTTACAGATGGTCAAGCTCTACGGTCGTCAGCTGGGACAGCCAACTGCTGGATGGCGGCATGTGATCGAGCTGCTACCGCAGTCGCGTCACGTCGAGTCGCCCTCGCTAGCCTCAGTGGAGACGTCGCCTGATCTGGCAGAGAGCCAAATGGACAGTCAAATAGACAGCCAATCAGCTATCCAGACAGCCCCTCACAACGGCGCACCTGAAGCTTTAGAAACGCTGCTGTTTCAAATGAACGACCTCGACCCAGAGGCGATGATTCTTCTGCCCATCGATCCAGAGCTGCGGCTGGATGATCTTGACCCAGACTCACTAATTTTGTTTCCGGTCGAACCCTTGACAACTGGCGCTCAGGAGGCGGAGTTGGCGGATGCCGCCCAGTCTGAACCCGCTGCTGCTGACTGGGACGCTTCAACCGAGCAACTGACTCAGCAGCCCCCTGAATTATCTTCTGTAGCTGTAGAGCCATCACCAGAGCCGCTACCAGAGCCATCACCAGAGCCATCACCAGAGCCACCCGCCGGATTTCTGCCGGAGACTGACTCGCCTGATTCAAGGGCGGTGCTTGACTCTGCCCACCTCAGCGAAACGAATGCCGTCCGTCCGGCCAAGCTGTCCCAACGCCTGACGCTTTTGCTGCTCTGCCTGCTGTGGCTAGCGCTGCTCACTCAGACGCTGGGGCTGACTTTCTCGCTGCTCAGGGCAATTGCGTTTTCGCTCTATGCTGGACTCGATCTTTCCAGCACCAATCAGCCCTTCGCCGGACTGCTGCTGGCAGTGGTGCAGCTCGCAGGCTTTATTTTTGCACCATTCAGTCGGCTCAGTCTAGGGCTATCGCTGATCATTGGCTGTCTGACGCTCTGGTGGCTGCACCGCATTCACGCCAGCCTCCAAAACCTCACCGGAGCCTATCCGATCTCGCCCAAGGGTGCCCTGCTCCGCGCTGCGCTGCCAGTCTATAACGTTTGGGGCGTTGGCCAAATCTGGCTGACGCTGGCAAATCGGCTAGCTCAACTCCGGCTCCGGCAGCCCAGTCGATTAATTCAGCGGCTGACCCTCTGGTTTTATCTGGCGTTGGCGGCGGTGGCTGGGCTACAAGCTGGAAAGCTGGGGCTGTTTGGTAGGTTGTTTAGGACTGAGCGCTGGGCTGGCTTCTTTGACTCGTTTTGGTTTGAGGTGCTGCGAGATGCTGCTGTCTGGACGCTGGTGCTAGTTTGGCTGCGGCTGGTGCGGATTAGCTGGCGAGCGCTGCGCCAGATCCACAAAACTCGGATGGCTCCGTTTACGCTGGCTCGACCACAGCAGCCCAGACGGGAGCGGCCTTTTAGTCTAAGCGCGCTGCTGCTGGGCGGCAGTGCTAGCCTGCTGAGTCTGGGACTATTTAACTTCCTGCTAGGGCTAATTGCCAGCCTGGTTTTTTTGTCCAACGGGCTGCGTCCAGAGTCTATCTTCCCGACATTTTATGATTCTGAGAGCCTGCTGATTTTGGTGCTGGTCAGCAGCTTTTTCTGCATTGGGCTGGGCGGATGCCTGACCGCGCATCTGGCTCAGCGCTCGGCCCAGCGCTCAGTCTGGCTACATGCGCTGGGGCTAGGCGTTTTGATCACAGCAATTGGGCTGGCACTGCGTCATCTGCCCCTGTTTCCGGCTTTGGCTGAGCTGCCTTTCTGGTTTCAGACCGCCAGCGGCCTGCTGATTATTCCGGCGGCTCTGCTAGGATGTGGCCTCAGACAGTGGTTTCGACTGCTTTAGAGTTTTAGAGCTTGGAATCAAAGTCGATCAGGGACGCAGAGCAAGTCCGCTATCTGGGTCAAATAAATGCAGCTTGTCGGTAGCCAGCTCTAGCCAGAGCGAACTGCTGGGAGCAATGCCAATCGACTGTTCAGAGGCGACGCGCACCTGAAGCGACGGGCTGCTGAGCGCGGCAATGCTGTTGAGCTGGCTGGCTGTTTGGCTGTTCGGCTGGCTGGCTGGCGCTGCAAAATTTACTGTCAGATAGGTTTCGCTGCCCAGCGCCTCAACACGACTCACCTGCACCGGCAGATTTCTGGGAGCGGACAGGCTGAGGCTGAGATGTTCAGGCCGAATGCCCAGAATCAGCTCTCGCCCGCTGTAAGGCTGCACCAAAGCCTCCCAAACCGCAGGCAGCGTCAGGCGAAAATGTGAGTGCTGCACCAATAGCCCCTGCAACTGCACCGTCAAAAAGTTCATTGGCGGCGAACCAATAAACTCAGCCACAAATCGGTTGGCTGGCTGATGATAGAGCGTCAGCGGCGCAGCCACCTGCTGAATTTGGCCAGCATTCATCACAGCAATGCGGTCGCCCATCGTCATGGCCTCAACTTGGTCATGCGTCACGTAGATGGTCGTCACGCCGAGTTGGCGCTGGAGGCTGACAATTTGGGCGCGAGTTTCGGTGCGGAGCTTGGCATCTAGATTCGAGAGCGGCTCATCCATCAAAAAGACCTGCGGCTGCCGCGCCATTGCCCGCCCCAGCGCCACTCGCTGCTTTTGCCCGCCCGAAAGCTGCCTGGGCAAGCGGTGTAGCAAGGCTTCAATTTGCAGCTGCTGCGCCACCTGCCGTACCTGCCGGTCAATCTGCCGTTCGGACTCTGACCAGTAGCGCAGCGAGGGCGGTAGGCGGCGCGTTAAGCTGACCAGTACCTGTTCGATCCAGGCTGGACGAAAGGAGGAGGATTTTTGTGACAGCTTATCTGGCTGGACGGCGCGACGCAAGCCGAAGGCCAGGTTGTCATAGACGCTGAGGTGCGGATAGAGCGCGTAGCTTTGAAACACCATTGCAATGTCGCGCTGTTTGGGCGGCAGGTGATTCACCCGCTGATTGGCCACCCAAATATCGCCGCCCGTCACGGTTTCGAGTCCAGCAATCAGCCGCAGCAGCGTACTTTTGCCGCAGCCAGATGGCCCCACCAGCACCATGAATTCGCCGTCCTCTACGGTGAGTCCAATCCGGCGCAAAACCGCTTCGCTGCTGGCGGGCTTGGCCGCATCGGCAGAACTGCTTTGGCTGGAGGGGCGCTGCGGAAAGCTTTTGTAAATATTGTCTAAAACAACCTGCGCCACGGTTTTTAGGGTTACGGTTCTTAGGGTTACGGTATCTCGGAATTGAAGATTTCTGGGTTCAGGATCTCCGAGCGATCGCTTGATGAGATTGCTGCAATTTTAGCAAGCATCGTCCGCGCAGGCGGGCAGCGGGTGCGATCAATTCGGAGTAGGCTCTGGTGCCACCCCATTTGCAGTATCGGGAGCAGCATCAGGACTTGATTCAAGCGCCGCATCTGCCGGACTGGTATGCTCTGATCCAGAGATGGGGCTGGAGTCTGGGCTAGAGGCTGGGCTGGGCGCTGGATTGGCCAAACCAGTCAGCGCATCCTGCCCCAGCCGAATCGTCACGTCCGACTCCAGGCTGCCGGTGCTCTCTACCAGCACATCCCCAAAGCCCAGCGTTTTCTGAATCGCGCGAGCCTCGTCTTCATTCCCCTGCTGGGCAATGATCCGCGTCAGCGTCAGCAATTCTGCCGAGGGCTGGTCAACGTAAATATCGCCATAGCCACGCTCACCCAAACGACCCATTAGTTGTTCCACCGTTCGACTTGTCTGCTCGTCGGCTGGCAAGCTGGTTTGGATGGCAATTTTGACGTGATCGATTGCTTCTGAGTCAGGTGCTTCTGAGTTAAGGGACGCCAGGTCTGGATCGGCTAAATCCACAGCTAAATCTTCAGCTAAACCTTCAGAGGCTCCCTCGGCTTTAGCAAAATTGGGCAGCAGCAGGCTGAAATAGCGCCGTACCATCACGGCAATTTGCGCTCTATTAGGCAGCCAGTAGCTCGCCTCAAACTCCTGCCCCGAAAAGCTACCCGGCAGCATCAGCATCTGCATTTTGGAGCGGTCGATGTTGGAGGCAAATCCGGCCAGCGCGATCAGCTCTTCAACGCTGAGGTTGGTGTCTAGGTTCGACTGCACGACGCTCAGAATTTTGGGCAGGCGCGTCAGGGTCGCAGGCTTGAGCGTTTGCTCCCTCAGCGCCCGCAAAAACGTCTGCTGCCGCTGCACCCGGCCAATATCGCCGTAGGCATCGTAGCGAAACCGCAGAAACTGCACGGCCTGTGCGCCGTTGAGCCGCTGCTCTCCCTGCTTTAAGTTGATATAGAGATGCTGGCTATCGTCCTGATATTTCATATCTTCAGGCACATACAGCTTCACACCGCCCAGCGCGTCAATCAGCTTCTCGACCCCCTGCACGTTGATCCGGATATAGCGGTCAATCCCAACGCCGCCCAGCAGATCGCTGGTGGAGCGAGCGGCTAGGGCGGGGCCACCCAGAGCGTTCGCCTCGTTAATTTTGGTGAGGCCAGCCCCATCGACATAGGTGCGGGTATCTCGCGGCAGCGACAGCACGACTAGCTGCTCTGAGCCAGGATTAAACCGCAGCAGCAGCATACTGTCAGACAGCCCTTCCAGCGAGTTAATCGTAGGCAGATAGCCGAGATTCTGGCTGCTCGCAGGTGGATTTGCCACATCCGACGACAGCACCTTCACCCCCAGCACCAAAATATTCACCGGACGGGTCAAGGCTGGCAGCTTAAAGTTAAGGCCTGTAGCAATCTCGTCTTTGTTGAAGGCTGTTTCCTGCTTAGCGGTGAGTGGATCTTGGGTCAGCGGCATCCCAGAAATAGCCACCGCCAGCAGCGCCCCTGCCGAAGCTGACAGACCCGCTACACTCAA
Source organism: Pegethrix bostrychoides GSE-TBD4-15B (assembly GCA_019359155.1). GTDB lineage: Bacteria > Cyanobacteriota > Cyanobacteriia > Elainellales > Elainellaceae > Elainella > Elainella bostrychoides. The sequence continues at coordinate 96,426 of JAHHHV010000070.1, read as the reverse complement.
CAGCCCCAGCGACAGCCACAGCCAGCGCAGCTTAGACTTGCGTCGCGCCCCCTGTACAGGCACCGCAATAGTAGGCACCGCAGCGGACTGAGCCGCCACTCTGGTCGAGGAACCGGGGGTAGGGTTGCTGGTAGGAGCCACAAACTTCCTCACACGCTAGGGGTAGTGTCTGATCGGATGAATCAGCGGGTCAATTTAATATAGTCGCTCTGCTGTAAAAATTCACGTTCTTTTTAGTAACGCTGTTTTTGGTCAGATTTTTGGTCAGATTTTGGTCAGACGCTCATGCTCCAGCCGGGATTAGTCCAGCCGATCGCCCAGTTGACTGATGCCTGGAAGCCGTACAGCCTTACGCTGCCAGAACCGCAGCATCAGCCATAGATTGGTCAGAAAATAGCCAGAGGTGAGCAGGCTAGACAAGATTAGCAGCGATAGGACAGAACTGGTGGAATCTGCCGAGAGTTTTGCCGCCGCTCCCAGCAGCAGATAGCCCAGCAGCCAGACCATCGTCAGCGTCACGGCTAGGCGACTGGCATTGCGGACTGCCGGACTGCCCTGCTGCCGATAGAGCGTCCAGAGCGCGGGCAAAAATCCGACGACCGGAATCAGCGCCACAAAAATTTGCAGTCGCTCAAGGTCACTTTCTTTGTAGGGATCTAGATTGGGAGCTGGATCTGAATCGGACTCAGGATTGGACATCAGGCTGACTCGCTTGCTATGACTCACTGCTATGACTCGCTGGCTATGACTCACTGGGGACGATTGGCTCCACCAGGCTACCCATAAACAGCAATGTGCCCGTCTCACTCTCGCGAATCGCGTAGAAAAAAGGCCGATCGACCTTCATTTCAAACGGCGGGAGCGGATTCAGCGAGGTGGCGCGAACCCCAATTGAGGTAACGGCTGCGGCTGCGGTGCCCATCTCGTTGACTTCAATAAAGCTCTTGTGCCTGACTTGATTGACCCGCAGCTCGCCCTGCGCCAAATTCGAGAAGTTCGCCTGCCCAGAAAACGCTTCGCCCATGCCCAGCGCTTGCAGAGCCGGAATTAGGCTGGTGTCATACTCGGCGGTAAATTTGGGCAGCTGCACTGTGCCCTCGCGGCGGCTAAATTGGCTTGTCCAGCTTTGCCAGTTTGCGGCGCTGAGGTTCTGGTAGAACGCGCTGAGGCTGGAGTTAGGCTTGGGCAGAAAAATCTCCATGCTGAGGCGACGATTGCCGTAGGGCAGGCTAATCGCCTGAAACTGATCGGTTTCGGCATAGAGATACTGTCCCTGCTGGGTCATCAGCGGATGCATCTGCGGGCTGCCGTCTAGTTGATAGAAGGGCTGCTGCGTTGTTTTAGCGGGGTCAAACTGGGTGGTCCAGTCGCCTTTGAAATAGACGGCGTTGATCAGAAATAGAATTTGCGCCGGGTCGATTTGGTCAACGATTTTGGGAATTTTGCCGCTGGTGTTTTGGCTGACCCAGCGATTGATCGAGGCGGGCGCATCAGGGCTGCTAAAGTCGAGGCTAGTAATTTCGGCCTGATAAAACTGCTGATTTTGCTGCAAAAACGCTGGCTCAAACGCCACGCCCTCTCTGCCCCAGAGCGAGTTGGCAATCTCTAGCGCCACAGCCGGATCGGCAGATTCTAAGGTTGTCATCAAGGCAGCGTTCGCTTGATTTAGCTCGCTGAGGCTGAGATCTTGCCATGCCAGCGTCTTGGCCATGGCCTGCTGCGTGCTGCCCGCTGCGCCGTTGTAGAGCATGGAGAGCGCTATCGAAACGCTGGTAGGCGAAATCAGCAGATTGCGAGAGGTATCCTGCTCGACTAGCTGACGAAAGAGCTTAAACCCAAACTCGCGGTTGGCAGCAGTCAGTCTGGGATCGATGGCGGATTGGCTCACAGGTTGATTTGCAGATTGATTTGCAGATTGAATGACAGATGAGTTTGCAGATGGGTAATGAGCTTGGCTATTGGCATCAGTCGGCGTTGCGGAGAGGTTGGCAACCATCCAGACTGTCCCTCCGACCAATCCTACTGCTAATGCCTGATCAAGTCGTTTCATAACTGGGGTTCATAGCTGGGGTAAAAGCGCTGCTGGCAGCTAAGTTGACCGCTTCTAGAATGGCATTGTTCTATGATTGTTTGATTCTGGTTTCAGTTTTGGTGACCCAATGTTTCGAGTTGTATTTCAAGAGAAATCTCGGGAGTTTCAGCGCTGGACAGATGCACTGGAGGCCGGAAAGGCGCTGATTCCGCAGTGCAAAACCTTCTCCAAAGATATTCGGATCTACCTGTTTGATGACTTAATTTGGCTCTACAGTCGAGAAAACAAGTTCCCGAAATATATGGGCGCAGGCACCTACGATCGGCTGGCACGTCTGTTCATCCAAGAAGCAATTGAACAGGAAGCAGCCCAGGAAGCAGCAGAACCTCAGGAGCAGTCAAATGGCGAAGGGCAAAAAGCACAACCTGAACTGGATTAAACAAACCCTGGATCTGAAGCCCGACCACAAGTGGCAGTCCCAGCCGGGATACAAGATTTTTGTGGCTGGACGCGGTGCGGTGCGGCTTGACGTGCCTGCCGATTGGCTGTTTGAACCCGACGAGAAATCCTTTAAGTTCCTAGACGGCAAGCCTCCCGACGATGACTGTCGCCTAGAGGTTTCGTTTAATCTGCTGCCGCCCAATGACTGGAGCGGCTTTCCGCTGGCCAACGCACTCAAAAAGATCGTCAAAAAAGAGTCGCGCAACGTGGTCGAAACGGGCGAGATAATCACTATTCAGCGCCAAACGATGCGAATTGTTTGGACGCAGATCCAGTTTATGGACACCCAGGAAAACCGCCCCGCCTACTCCCGGATCGCCATTGGACTCGGCTCCAACGTGCAGTGTCTAATCACGCTCGACTACTGGGTGGATGATGCCGAACGCCTGACTCCGGTTTGGGATGAGGTGCTGCGCTCTCTGACGCTGGGGCTGTTCATCAGCGATCCAACCACCGGCAACGCGCTGCCGGACTGAGCCTGCTCCTCCAGCATCCGCCTTCAGCATCCGCCTTCAGCCAGATAGAGATTTAGAGCGCTATTCTAAGTTATGCCTGCTCCCTAGCTGTTCCCCCCTAGCTGCGCTGCTGGCGGCGTCCTGATCCGAATGATTGCGAAGTCTGGCTCTATTTAAGCCGAAGGTGTCCCCCCACCATGTCTCAGTTCCTGCCGCGTCGATTGGCGCAGTTCGTCTCACGCCTGCCGCTTCAGGCGGTGCTGATTATCCCGTTTGTGCTGCAAATTCTGCTGGTGGCAGGGCTGATTGGGCTACTGTCTTTTTTGAACGGCGAGCGGACAGTTAAGTCGCTGGCCACTCAGCTCGAAGATGAGCTAGGAGCCAGAATTGTCCAGACTTTAGAGACCTATTTGAAGATGCCGCAGCTGGCGAACCAGGCGAACGCAGATGCGGTGCGGCAAGGCCAGCTAGAGGTCAATAATCTGGAAGCAGTGCAAACTCACCTCTGGAGTCAGTTTCACCAGTTTAGCGACCAGTATCAGCCTCAAAGCTCATCTGCCAGTCAGGCAACCAGTCAGCCAACCAGTCAGCCAACCAGTCAGCCAACCAGTCAGCCAACCAGTCAGCCAACCAGTCAGCCAACCAGTCAGCAGCCCGACGATATCTCGTTTGTGGCAATTGGCACCCAGCAGGGCAGCTATGCTGACGTAGGCTATTACCCTAGCAACGGACAGCTCACTCGAAGCCGCTTGGATCGCGCCCAAGACGAGACGCTGCGAATCTGGCAGGTAGACCAGTGGGGCAAGCCCCAAAAGCTGCAAGATCAAATTACGCCCTACGACCCCAGGAGCCGCGAGTGGTACCGTAAGGCCGTGCAGGCAGGTCAGCGAGTCTGGGTTGGCCCCTACGGCACGGTCAGCCCGATTGACGACATGGTGATTTCCGCCGACCAGCCTCTGTTTGATCGCCAGGGCAATTTGGTTGGCGTAACGGACGCAACGCTCAGCCTGCGCGACATCAACAAGTTTTTGGCCAGCCTCCGGGTGGGGCGGTCAGGGCAGGTGTTTGTGATGGAGCTAGACGGCAAGCTGCTGGCCACCTCGACGGGCGAACCGCCGTTCGTGAGGACAGGAGACGGGTTGGAGAGCCTCAAATCGACCGAGAGCGACAATCTGATCACGCGCGAGACAGCCAGCTACCTTAGCCAGGAGTTTGGCGGCTTTGACCGGATTGGCTATGGTCAGCAGCAGCGGCGGCAGCTTGACTTTCAGGATTCGGCAGGCAGAAAGCAGTTTGTCCGGGTTGAGTCATTTCGCAATCCGCGCTATCCCGGACTCGACTGGCTGGTGGTGATTACGGTTCCTGCCGATGATTTTATGGCGCAGATTCGCGACAACACCCGCGCCACGATGCTGCTCTGCCTGCTGGGTGTGCTGGGGACAATTGGCTCAGGAGTGGTGGCGGGGCGCTGGCTGACTCGGCCACTGGTGCAGCTGAGCCGAGCCGCTAACGCTATGGCGCAGGGGGATTGGGAACGTCCGGTGACGATCCAGCGCTCCGGTGAGCTAGGGCTGCTGGTGAATGCGTTTAACCAAATGCGGCAGCAGGTGCGGCAGTCGCAGCAGCAGCTTCAGGAATATTCGCACGGGTTAGAGCAGAAGAACGAGCAGCTGGAAACACTGGAAACTGAGCTACGCCGTCAGCTGAATTTATTTCTCCATGCGGTCTCGCATGATCTGCGAAATCCGGTGTTGGGCATGTCGATGGTGCTGAACAACCTGAGCGGACAGACGGGGCATGAAATCACGCTGTCGCGTGCGGTGCTCGAACGGATGCAGGAGAGCAGCAAGCACCAGCTTGAACTCATCAACTCGCTGATTGATACGCACGCAGGCGAAGTCTGGGGCATTTCGCTGCATCCGCGAGCCGTGACGCTGCGCCGCTTGGTCGAAACAGCCGTGGCCGATCTCCAGCCGATCTTGGAAAAAGAGCAGGCTCATCTGGTCAACTTAATCGATCCAGAGCTACAGATTTTGGTTGATCCGTTGCAGCTCGGTCGGGTCTACCAAAACCTGCTGGCCAACGCGCTGAAGCATAATCCAGAGGGTCTGACCGTGACGCTAGAGGCTCGGCCAGTTCAGCCCAGAAACCTGCCAGGAAACCTACCAGCCGACGATATGCTTTACTGCACGGTCACAGATGACGGCATCGGGATTCAGCCTGAGCAGTGCGACCGTCTGTTTGACCCGTATTTCCGGGGTAGCTCAAAACCGAAGTCGCTGGGGCTAGGGCTGGGGCTATATCTCTGCCAGCAGGTTGTGCAGGCGCATGGCGGCGAGATTGGGGTGAAAAGCCATCCAGGAGCCGGGACAACGTTTTGGTTTACGCTGCCGCTGGTTAGAGCTTGACAAAATTACGGCTTCACAAAGTTAGACATTGGCTTGAAGTTCTCGACGGGCACGCCGCTCAAGGCTTTCAGCATAAAATTACGCCAGACTGGCGCAACATAAGTGCCGCCCGTTGCCCCTTTGCCAATAGGGCTGTAGTCATCATTGCCCACCCAGACAGCGGTGGAGAGCTGCGGCACATAGCCCGCAAACCAAATGTCCCGCTCTGAAGAAGTCGTGCCCGTTTTGCCTGCCGCTGGACGATCCAGCCGAGCTGCGGTGGCCGTGCCTCGATTCACCACATCCTGCATCGTCGAATTCAGCGCCGCCACCGCCCAAGGATCCAGCACGAGCTGCGGCTTAGGCGTATTGTCTAGGAGCACGTTGCCTTTACTGTCGGTAACCTGAGCAATCGTGGTGGTTTCTGAATGCCAGCCGCCGCTGGCAAAGGTGGCGTAGGCTCCGGCCATTTCCAGCGGGGTCAGATCAACTGAACCCAGCGGCAGCGAAGTCACAGGCTCCATCGGGCTTTTGATGCCCAGCGTTCGAGAAATCTCAACAACGCGGTTGATGCCAACCTCTTGACCTAAGCGGATCGCTGGAATATTGCGCGACTGAGCCAGCGCTTGCCGCAGCGTCATCGCTCCAGCAAAGCCGCCATCGTAGTTTTGGGGCGTGTAGTAGCCGTCGCCATCCGGATAACTAACGGGCGTATCCAAAATCGTCGAGTCAGGCGCGAATTTACCGCTGGCAAAAGCCGCATAGTAAACGAATGGCTTGAAGGCCGAACCGGGCTGCCGGAAGGCCTGCACCGCGCGGTTGTACTGGCTCTTGCCATAGTCCACGCCGCCCACCATGGCCTTCACGAAATGCGTGCGCGGATCGACAGCCACCAGCGCCATCTGATCCGCATAGACTCCCTGATTCTGAATTGAGGCAAGGCCTTCACGCACGGTTTCTTCGGCCTTGCGCTGCAAGTCGAGATCAATCGTGGTCTGGACGCGCATTCCGCCTTGCAGCACGGCTTCTTTGCCAAAGCGGCTGGTGAGTTCCTGGATCACCGCATCCGTAATGTAAGGAGCCTGACTGACCCGAAACGAGGTAATTTCGCCCAGCTTCAGCGGCATGGCTTTGGCTTCTTCTTCTTCAGCGGCTGTAATCCAGCCAATTTTTTGCATCCGATCCAGCACCAAATGCTGCCGCTGCTTGGCGGTTTGATAATTCACAAACGGGCTGAACACTTCTGGAGCCTGAATCAAACCCGCCATCATCGCCGACTCAGCCAGGTTTAGCTCTGAGGCATGTTTGTTGAAATAGCTCTTGGCAGCGGTCTCTGCGCCGTAGGTGTTGTGCCCCCAGTAGACCTGATTCAGATACATTTCCATGATCTGATCTTTGGTGAAAACCTGCTCTAGCCGCAGCGACAGCACGGCTTCAGCCACCTTGCGACTCATGCTGCGCTCTGGGGTGAGAAACAGGTTTTTCACGAGCTGCATGGTAATCGTCGAGCCGCCTTCTACGGTTTCGCCTTCGGTGAAGTTGGCTACCGAAGCGCGGGCAATCCCGGAGGGGTTAATGCCGTGATGCGAGAAGAAATAGCTGTCTTCAATGGCCAGCATGGCCCGCTTCAGGTTGGGCGAAATCTGGTTGAGATCGACGACTTCACGGTTGGCCTCGTCATGCAGGCTGTCGAGCAGCGTGCCGTTCATGTCGTAAATGTAGCTGGTCTCTGAGGGAATATAGTTCCGCAGCACGCGCACGTCGGGCAGGTTGCGGAAGCTGAGCGCTAGCCCGACTAGGCCGCCCGCCACCAGCGAACTCGCCAGCATCGTGATCCCCAAAATCGTGCCTGCCGAAACCTGCGCCACCGACTGGCAATATTCCAGCACCGGATGACCGCCGCCGGGGCGCTTGCCGGGATGCTTGCCGGGATGCTTCTGAGGCGATTTCTCAGGCCGATTGGACTGGGTAAGCCGCGCCGGATTCGGTTTCGCTGGCTGATTAGATCTGGCAGTATTAGGAGACACAGCCGTGATAATTCCCTAAGAGTTTTGTAATTATAGTAGTCTTGTTATCCAGGATCATCGTGCATTCATTGTGAACTGATCGACCTGGATCTGGCTAGATGGTTCGTGGCTTTCTCACAAATTTTTGGGGTCAAGCAAATCGAAGCATTCGGCGAGCAGTCTCAGCAGAGTTTAGCTGATCTATTTAAAAAGTTGCCAATTAAAAAGTTGCCAAAATATGGGTCTTGAAACTTCTAGCAAATCTGCTTCTCCTTCCACAAACCAATCGCCCAGCCCGCTAGACTGGCTGGAGCGCGGCACGGTCGAGATTTTTCCGCACCAGCCGAATTCTACCGACCCCAACGAAAACTTAACGGCGCGGCTGAGTCAGAGCAGCCGACCGCTGCGGATCAAGTTTGGCATCGACCCGACGGGCACAGAAATCCATCTGGGGCATAGCGTCGTATATCGCAAGCTGCGGGCGTTTCAGGATGCAGGGCATACGGCAGTGCTGCTGATTGGCGACTTCACAGCGCAGATTGGCGACCCGACGGGCAAATCAGAAGTCCGCAAGCAGCTCACCCCCGCCGAGGTACGCCAGAACGCTGAAACCTATATCGAGCAGCTCCGCCCGATTCTGGATTTTGATACCCCCGGTCGCCTAGAGATTCGCTACAACTCCGAATGGCTCTCCAAGCTGGATCTCGCCAAGATTCTGGGGCTGCTCTCTACCATGACCGTCGGCCAAATGCTGGCCAAAGAGGGCTTTGCCGAACGTTACAAAAAAGAGAGCCCGATTTTTCTGCATGAGTTTCTCTACCCGCTGATGCAGGGCTATGATTCGGTGGCGCTGGAGGCGGATCTGGAGCTAGGCGGCACAGATCAGAAGTTTAATCTGGCGGTGGGGCGCGACTTGCAGCGACATTTTGGCCAGTCGCCGCAGTTTGGCCTGCTAATGCCGCTGCTTCCCGGCACGGACGGCAATCAAAAAATGTCGAAATCGCTGGGCAACTACGTCGGGCTGAGTGAGGATGCGCTGACAATGTACTCCAAGCTGGAAAAAGTAGCGGATGCCAATATCAATCAGTACTTTGAGCTGCTGACGACGCTGCCATTGGATCAACTCCCCGAAAATCCGCGTGAGCGTCAGAAGCGGCTGGCAGTGGAGGTGGTCAGCCAGTATCACGGCCAGCAGGCGGCCATTGAAGCCCAGCAGGCGGCGCTGACGCTGACGCAGGGCGACGCGAAACAGGCCGAAGCCGTGCCCGAATTTTCGCTGCAAGCCGTTGAGTTTCCGGCCAAGCTGTTCTTTATTCTGGCCGCTACGGGGCTGTGCGGCAGCAGCTCGGAGGCGAGACGGCAGATTCAGGGAGGAGCGGTGCGGCTAGACGGCGAGCGCGTGGATGCAGTAGATCTGAGCTTTGAGACGGCGGATCTGCTAATGGGTAAAGTGCTGCAAGTCGGCAAGCGTAAGTTTGTGCGGCTGGTCGGCTAGTTTGGCTAATTCAAGCGCTAATTCAAGAATCTGGGAGTCTGACTTGTGGTGATCAAAACTGTGGTGATCAAAACGACCCGATGGAAATTCGCAATCTTAGCCTTGCTCGGCCTGCTGCTGAGCTGGATGGTGAGCTGTAGTCCGGCTCAGACTCCGGCAACTGAGGGTGCAGCGGGGGATGCTGAAGTAGAATTCTGGACAATGCAGCTTGAGGCTAAGTTTTCGGACTACTTTAAAACGCTGATCGGCCAGTTTGAGCAGCAGAATCCCGGCGTAAAGGTGCGCTGGGTGGATATTCCCTGGGCGGATATGCAGAGCAAGATCCTCACCGCCGTCTCTGCCAACACCGCCCCAGATGTCGTCAACCTCAACCCCGACTTTGCCGCTCAGCTCGCCGGACGCAACGCTTGGCTGACGCTAAATGACCGGGTTGCCACTGCCGACAAAGAGCAGTTTCTCCCCAAAATCTGGCAGGCCAGCAGCTTGGAAAACCAAAGCTTCGGGCTGCCCTGGTATCTGTCCACTAGCATCACAATTTACAACAAAGATTTGCTGCAAAAGGCTGGCATCACCGAGCCGCCCACAACCTATGCGGCACTAGCTGAAGCGGCCAGGCAGGTGAAAGAAAAAACTGGCAAATACGCCTTCTTCACCACTGCCGTCCCCGAAGACTCTGCCGAATTGTTGCAGTCGATGGTGCAGATGGGCGTGACGCTGCTGGATGCCAACGGCAAAGCCGCCTTTAACAGCGCAGAAGGCAAAGCCGCCTTCCAATATTGGAGCGATCTCTACCAGCAAAATCTGCTGCCCAAAGAGGTGCTGACGCAAGGCCACCGCCGCGCCATCGAACTCTACCAGGCAGGCGAGACGGCGATGCTGACAACCGGGCCACAGTTTCTCAAAACCATCGAAACCGATGCACCCGCCGTTGCCCAAGTTTCGGCAGTCGCGCCGCAGATTACCGGCAGCACTGGCAAGAAAAACGTCGCCGTGATGAATCTGGTGATTCCGCGCAATACTGACCAGCCGGATGCAGCGCTGAAGTTTGCGCTGTTCGTCACCAACAACACCAACCAGCTCTCGTTTGCCAAGGCCGCTAACGTGCTGCCTTCGACCACTGCTGCTCTCAAAGACAGCTACTTCACCCAGGTGGATGCTGCGGCCCCTGCCTTTGACCAAGCCCGCGCCGTCAGCGCTCAGCAAATGCCGGATGCCGAAATTCTGCTGCCCCAAATCAAAGACATCAAAGAGCTGCAAAAAGTAGTTTACGACAACCTGCAAGCCGCGATGCTGGGCGAGAAGCCAGTTGAGCAGGCGCTCAGCGATGCGGCGGCGGCATGGGACGAGCGTTAGCTGGATGCTAAACAGAGCAGCTAAACAGGGCAGCTAGACGGGTTCGCCACAAGGCATCTGCACCAGCACGTAGGGTTGCACAATCAGCGCCTTGAAGCGACGGGTGGGGTCGCTCCCCCAGTCTGAAAGCTGTTCAGGTGAGGGCTTATAAAGCTGCTGCTGCCCAATCCAGCCCTCTACGCTGGCCTTGTCGTCGTTGGCAATTGCTACGCCCACATCTAGCAGATCCAGCTCAGATGCCACCATAACAATCGCGTCTCGCTTGGCATGGGGCATGAGCCATTCCCATTCGGCTTCATCCAGCGTCTCGGCCAGCTCACTTCTTAAATCCGGCATGGTCTCAAATCTTGCTTAGCGGCAGTTCGGCGCTATTATCCTATCGCCAATTTGGTCTGTCGCCATACGGCGGCTATAGAGGTTGCAGGGCAACCACATCATGTCAAGCAATTTAGATGCGTTTGCCCTGAGAGAACTGCTGATCTGATGCGCGACTGATCCCCTCTCCTGATAGAGTCTTAAAGTAGGCAACAATGCCTAATGGACTCATAACAAAGCAGTTGGGAGGGACTATCCGGTGGAATCGACACTCGGTTTAGAAATCATTGAAGTAGTAGAGCAGGCGGCAATTGCCTCAGCTCGATTGATGGGCAAAGGCGACAAGAACGAAGCCGATCGGGTGGCCGTGGAAGCCATGCGCGAGCGGATGAACAAAATCTATATGCGCGGCAGAATCGTGATCGGCGAAGGCGAGCGGGACGAAGCCCCAATGCTCTATATCGGCGAAGAGGTAGGGGTTTGCACCCAGCCCGATGCCGCCACTTTCTGCAACCTGGAAGAGCTGCTAGAAATCGACATCGCGGTCGACCCCTGCGAAGGCACCAACCTCTGCGCCTACGGACAGCCCGGATCAATGGCAGTGCTGGCCATCTCCGAAAAAGGCGGTCTGTTTGCCGCGCCTGACTTTTATATGAAAAAGCTGGCGGCTCCTTCGCTGGCCAGAGGCAAAGTTGATATTAATAAGTCAGCCACCGAAAACCTGAAGATCCTCTCAGAATGCCTTGACTTGGCAATTGACGAGCTGGTGGTGGTGGTGATGAAGCGCGAGCGGCACGACGACCTGATTGCCGAGATCCGGCAGGCGGGCGCAAGAGTGCAGCTAATTACCGATGGCGACGTGGGTGCGGCAATCAACTGCGGCTTTTCCGGCACAAATATTCATGCGCTGATGGGAATTGGCGCGGCTCCCGAGGGCGTCATTTCGGCGGCAGCACTGCGCTGCTTGGGCGCTCACTTCCAGGGTCAGCTCATCTACGATCCGGCGATTGTCCGCACCAAAGAATGGGCGAACAAAACCAAGGAAGAAAACCTGGCGCGGCTCAAAGAATCTGGCATCACGGATGTGGACAAAGTCTACAACGCCGACGAGCTAGCTTCAGGCAAAAACGTCCTGTTTGCAGGTTGCGGCATTACCTCCGGCAACGTCATGGACGGCGTGCAGTTCTTCAAGGGCGGCGTGCGGACACAGACACTGGTCATTTCCAGCCAGTCAAATACCGCTCGCTTTGTTGACACAATCCACCTGGTAGACGACAAACCGAAGTATATTTCGCTACGTTAACCCCCCAAGCTAAGACCCATGAGTAGAAGCTAAGAAAAATTAAGCTTTCCAGAGACGCTGATCTTCAGCGTCTCTTTTGGTTTAAAGCAGGCTTATAGTAGGCAGCTAACCATTCACAAAAATTTACGCCCTCAAGTTGCTCAATGGCTTCCGCAGATCTTCAGCCGGGGACAGAGAGTTGGTAGACTTTTGTTTGAATTAATCAATACATTAGAAAGTAGCTGCGGCGTTCATTGACTGAGTTTAAGGCTAATTTTCAATTAGGCCGCGTCGCCTCAGCTAGCAGATTTAAATGCTTTGGGAGAAAGGATGAATATTATCGTCGTCGGTTTGAGTCACAAGACGGCTCCAGTAGAAGTGCGGGAAAAGCTCAGCATCCCCACGCCCCAAATGGAAGCCGCGATTGCCCACCTGTGCAGCTTTCCACATGTCGAAGAGGCTACCATCCTCAGCACCTGCAATCGGCTGGAAGTTTACGTGGTGGTGCGTGAAACCGACCAGGGCGTGCGCGAAGTGACACAGTTTTTGGCCGACTACGCCAAGCTGCCGCTCTATCAGCTCCGCCCCTACCTGTTTATTTTGCTGCACCAAGATGCCGTAATGCACCTGATGCGCGTCTCGGCAGGGCTAGACAGCCTAGTGCTAGGCGAAGGCCAAATTCTGTCGCAGGTGAAGCATACGCATAAAATCGGCCAGCAGTACAGCGGCATCAAACGCATCCTCAACCACCTGTTTAAGCAGGCGATTACCGCAGGCAAGCGCGTCCGCACCGAAACCAGCATTGGCACGGGCGCGGTTTCAATTAGCTCAGCGGCGGTGGAGCTGGCGCATCTCAAAACCAGCAGTTTGGCGGGATCTCGGATTGTGCTGCTGGGCGCGGGCAAAATGGCGCGGCTGGTCGTGCAGCATTTACTCTCCAAAGGCGCAACCCAAATCTGCGTCGTCAACCGCTCGATGGAAGGGGCGCGTGAGCTGGCGCAGCAGTTCAAAGAGGTGGAGCTGCGGCTCTGCACAATGTCCGAGATGATGACAGTGATTCTAGAGTCGGATCTAGTGTTTACGGCGACTGCTGCCACCGAGCCGCTGCTAGATCGCGCTAAGCTAGAAGCCGTGCTAGAGGCACACCATTCGCTTCAGCTCTTTGACATTGCCGTGCCGCGCAACGTGCATTCTGACGTGAACGAATTGCCTAACGTGCAGGTGTTCAACGTCGATGACTTAAAGGCAGTCGTAGCGCAAAACCAGGAGAGCCGCCGCCAAATGGCCCTGGAAGCCGAGGTCATTCTTGATCAGGAAGTGGAAGCCTTTGAGGTCTGGTGGCGCTCATTGGAAACAGTCTCGACGATTAGCGATCTGCGGGATAAGGTAGAGGCGATTCGGGAACAAGAGCTGGAAAAAGCCCTGTCCCGGCTCGGCTCTGAGTTTGGCGAAAAGCACCAGGAAATCGTCGAAGCTCTGACGCGCGGTATCGTCAATAAGATTCTGCATGAGCCAATGGTGCAACTCCGCGCCCAGCAAGATATCGAAGCGCGACGGCACGCTATGCAGACATTGCGGACGCTGTTTAATCTAGAAGCTGCCTCGAATGAGCAGTACAGCTAGCCGCAGTTCCGAGGCCATCCCAAAAATATGAGCCAGGATTCAGTCTGAGTTCAGACAAAAGCTCCTGGCTCTTAGGGTTTGGCATTTTATGCAGAGTCGCGACTATAAAAATTTAGCCTGGGTGGCCGATAGCCACACGAACCGTTGCCTCTATCGCGAAGTCGGCACTCTGTAGCAGACCGGCTTCGGATATTTGTCGAAGCATTGCCACCGCCGATTGTGTTGACCATGATAGCCGCCGTGATGGCCATGATGACCACCGCGATAGCCACCGCGAGAGTGAGCTTCGGCAGCTCCAGCCGCCATCGTGCTCAATGCGATCAGCGCCAGCGCAATCGAAAATCCGGTTTGACGAGACATGGTGTTTCTCCTTGAGAGATAGATGAGAGAGCGATTTGAATGGGTTAGGCTGCTCTCTCAGGACTCTTTCAATCTAGGCGCTCTGCTGAGTCGGGTCGATAACGGTAAGTTGAGGAAAGTTATGGAGCTAGTTATGGTGCTAGCTGGATACGGCAGCTCATGTGGCTAGCCCCGAATTTTCTCTGGAAGCCGCTCAATTTGTCATCTCAATGTCATTTCTCAACCACAAGATTGACAAACCCGGTTGATATCTTGAATTCACAGGTGAATGAATGCTGCGAGAGGGAGAGTCTGCACAATGCTTCTGGTCAAAAAACCAGTAGCTAGGCAACGATTCCTCTTTTTTGTTTTCAAGTTTCTTTAGCAGATCCAAGCTGTCCAGGCGCAGGTGGAAACCGCTCAGCAGCAAATCGAAGCTGAACGGCAGCAGACTGAAAGGCTAGCCGCTAAGCTGCGCGAACTCGGCATTAGATCCAGCAGCGTTGTAGCTGATTTGAGCTAGCGGATTTGCAGACTATCCCAGCGTCACATCCAGCAACATCATCAGCACAAAGCCCACCATTAGTCCTAGCGTGCCTGCCTTCTCGTAGCCTAAGCGGTTCGACTCAGGAATAATTTCGTCGCTAATCACAAACAGCATTGCCCCTGCCGCGAAGCCCATCGCCACGGGCAGAATTGCGCCTGAAATTGCCACCGTCGCTGCGCCAACTAAGCCGCCTACAGGTTCCACCAGCCCGGTCAGCAGGCTAATCAGAATCGCCTCGCGCTTGCTGTAGCTCTCGGCAACCAACGACAGCGCCACCACCAGCCCTTCAGGAATATTTTGCAGACCGATCCCAATCGCCAGCGCCGTGCCGTTGGCCGTGTCGCCGCCACTAAACCCCACGCCAACCGCCAGCCCTTCGGGAAAGTTGTGGATCGTAATCGCAATGATAAACAGCCAGATCCGCTTCAGATTGCTGGCGCTGCTGCCTTCGCGGCCTTTGAAGAAATGCTCATGCGGAAAATATTGGTTGCTGAACCAGAGAAAACCTGTGCCTAGGCCCATGCCTAGCGTCACGGCAAAGGCAGCATCAAGATTGCTGCCACCTGCGGCTTCAGCGGCCTCCAGCCCCGGAATAATCAGCGAAAACGAGGTCGCCGCCAGCATCACGCCTGCCCCAAAGCCCAGCATCACGCCCTGCGTATTGCGGCTAATCTGACGAACGAACAGCACTGGCAAAGCGCCCATGCCCGTCGCCAATCCTGCCAAACCACTGCCCGCTAAACCCAGCCAAAGATGTGATTCTGCCATAGAAACCTGCTAGTTCTGCCCATATTCTCGCCCGCGCCATTGGGTTGGCCTGCGGCTAGAGGAAAGCCAGATCCGGTAGACAGCCAGCGGATCGGCCAGCGGCGACAGCCAAAACGACCAGCTCGCCTTAGCTTGGCTGAAGTCATAGGAGGGCGCAATCGCCCAGCAGAGGGCAAACCGGATCAGCAGCAGGCCAAGATTCAGTCCTAGCAAGAGCTGTATCGGCAGAGTTGCCCATCCTAAAATTAGGCAGATCGCGCTGAGCAACGTCAGCAAGAGCGGCAATCCCTGTACGGCAATCAAAAACGCTAGATCACCCCATTTCTGCTGCACCGAGGCAGCATCTTTAAGATCGAGCGAACGCCCCCACTCGTGCCAAGTTTCCAGCGCTCCTTCGTACATCCGCACCTTCAGCAGCTTTGCACCGTCTAGGAACCCGACTTTCGCACCCAGCTGAGCCGCGTTGCGAGCCAGCGTCACGTCATCGCAAAATGAGCTACGAGCGCTGCTGTAGCCTGCGAGCTGCACCATCAGCGAACGACGGCAGAGGAAGCACTGACCGTTGGCCATGACGCGCTCAGCTCCGTCGGCAGCGCTGCCCGTGGCTCCAAATCGGTAGACCAGCGTCATCAGCAAAGCGGGCTGGAGCCAGAATTCGCCGAGGGCTTTGAGGATAAACTGCGGCGACAGCGAAATCAGGTCGTAGCCCTGCTGTTCGGCGGTGGCAATCAGGCTGGCGATCAGTCCGGGCTGCGGCTGAGTATCAGCATCAACTCCTAAAATCCAGTCGCTCTGCTGCGAGCTCTGCAAAAATCCGCTGTGCAGCGCCCAAGGGCGACCGATCCAATCCGGCGGCAGCGGATCGTCGGTGATGACCCGAAACCGGGGATCGCGCTTCCCAGCCGCTTCGACGAGAGCAGGCGTGCCGTCCTGAGAGCGACTATCCACGACAATCACCTCGCGCAGCTCATAGCTTTGTTGCCCCAAACCCAGCAGGCAAGGCGCAATCCGGGCGGCTTCGTTCAGGGTTGGCACCACTACGCTGACTTTACCCAGCCAGTCTGGAACGGGCTGAAGCGGCTGAAGCGGCGGGTGGCGGCGGGGAGCCTGGAGCAGACGCGCTAGCAAAATTGCTACAGCTGGCAGCTGAGTAGCCAGCAACAGCAGCGCCAGACCGCTGACCCACGCCATCAAGCCGCCATCCGCTCAATTGACTCATCGGAAGTTTCGATGGCCGGAACCGCATGCAGCAGAGTCGGTTCAACCTGTGCCCAGCGCCAGCAGAGCACTGCCGGAGCCACGCCCAGCAGCAGACCCAGTCCCAGCGGAATCCAGAAGCCAGCGCCAATACTCATCACGGCGGCAAAGGTGAAGTTGCCTAGATAGACCGCTAACGGCAGGTTCAGCTGAGCAGGTTTGAGCGAGAGGACGGGCTGCCCCCAGACTGGCTTGCTCCAAAGCAGCGCCGCCACGCTCATGAACACCACTCCAGTTCCCAACCAACCGACAAAGTTTTGATAGGGCATCCCAAAGAAGGCTCCCGGCTGATGCCAGTACCAAAACGGCATCGCGGTTTGGCTCATGGCCGGATCTAGCACAAAGTCCCAGGAAGTGAGCAGCAGCGATCCCAGAAAGATGGCCGCGATTTGCCCTAGCCAGCCCAAACTCTGCCCACGTCGCGCCGCCAGAACGCTGAGTCCCGCCTGCGCCAAGAGATAAGAACTTAAGCCCAGGTAGAACCAGGACAGCGGAATTGTGAACGGCACCAGCCCCGCGATTTTGTAGCCTAAGCCGCTCAGGTAGCTGTAGTCTCCAAACGGAATTCCGGTGCTGGTGCCCAGCAGCTCGCTACCCAGCGACAGCCCAACTGCTGGAAGCATAAAGGCCAGCCAGCGGCCTAACCCCAGGGTTCTGTAGGCGTAGATGGCGACCGCCGCCGTGCCCAGCAAAATATAGACTACGCCGCCCCCGGCCATGCTCCAGCGAAACAGCGTCTGGCCTGCCGGAATTAAAGACAAAATTTCTGGATGCGGCATTACCCAAAGTAAGCCTGCCAGCCCAAACGCCATCGAGACGAGGTGGCCAATTAAACAAATGCGCTCAACTTTCACTAGCTGCATGACAGACTCCAAAGCCAACCCTAAAAAACGTTGCGAAAACCCGGCCGAACCCGACCTGCGACTCGAATTCTATTGTTACAAAATATTACTAGAGATTCTAAGATTTGTAAATCTTGTTGGACGAGCGGCTCAAATCCGGCTTTCTACGCCTCAGCCAGTAGGTGTCTAAGTTGCCATAGCCTTTGACGAGCAATGTCCCGCGCGGCTCTAGCCAGTAATTTTGGCACAGTTCGGCATAAACAGCCGGAGAAACCTGAATCTGACCGGCCACTCCCTGCGTTTGCAGGCGGCTCGCCAAGTTGACCGTTTCTCCCCAAAGATCATAAGTTAATTTTTTTTTGCCAATCACGCCTGCAACAACCGGGCCGCTGTGAATGCCGATCCGCAGCTGAAACGGCTCGCCCAGATCAGACTTGAACTGCTGCACCACCTGCTGCATAGCCAGCGCCATCTCTGCTACCGCCTCCAGGTGATTGGGGCGCAGCTTGGGCAGTCCACCTGCCACCATATATTCATCGCCAATTGTTTTAATTTTTTCTAGCTCAAACTGCTCGGCTAGCTGATCAAAGGCTGAGAAAATCTGGTTGAGTAGCCGCACCAGCTCGCTAGGCGGCACGCGAGTCGAAAAGGCTGTGAAGTTGACCAGATCTGCAAACAGTACCGTCACGTTGGCAAAGCTGTCGGCAATCGTATCGGGCTTGCGCTTCAGCTGCTGTGCAATCGACTGCGGCAAAATGCTAGCGAGTAGCTGCTCTGACTCTAAGCGATGATGGCGCAGCTCAGCCTCAGCCTGACGACGCTCGGTGACATCCTGCACGGTGCCCTCATAGTGCAACTGGCCATCTGAGGCTTTGACGGCTCTAATTGTCTCGGCAATCCAGATTTTGCTGCCGTCTTTGCGGTAGATCTGGGACTCGCAGGTAGAAATTTCCCCGTAGCGGTTGAGATAAACGTCGATTTCGGCGCGACGACCCGGACGCACATACAGGTTGCGCCGCACATCTACCGCAGCCGTTAGCTCTTCCACCGAGTCATAGCCATAGAGCCGAGCCAGAGCCGGATTAGCGCTGAGATAGCGACCGTCCGGACTGAGCTGAAAAATTCCCTCCAGGCAGTTTTCAAAAATATTGCGATATTTTTCTTCGGTGCGCTGCCGCTGGTCAATTTCGTATTGCAGCCGCTGATTCTGAACTTGCAGCTCCTGACGCAGCCGCCGGATCGTCAGATGTGTCTCAATCCGCACCAGCACTTCGGCCAGCTGAAACGGCTTAGTCACGTAGTCTACGCCGCCTGCTGCAAACGCCTTCAGCTTATCTTCGACTTGTTCTAGGGCACTGAGAAAAATAATTGGGATTTCGCGGGTTTGGGCATCCGCCTTCAGCTGGCGACAGACGCTATAGCCATCCAGGCTGGGCATACAGATATCCAGCAAGATCAGATCCGGGCAGCTAGTCAGCGCTAGCGTCAGCGCATCTTGACCATTGCTGGCTGTCAGCACGCCATAGCCTTTGTAGTTCAGCAGCCGCGACAGCAGCGCCAGATTGTCAGGCGCATCATCCACGACCAAAATCCGGCTTTGAGTCTGATCAAGCTGCTGAGTCTGGATCGGGCTATCCATTGCATTTCTTGCGGCTGCATTCCTGGCAGAATGTTTAGAGAGCAATCAGGATCTCTGTCTATCACTTCTTCCTCATTGTGAATCCAAGTTCCGAATCTAGCTTTAAGATTTGCGGGTAAATCTTGGGAGCGCTTCCGACCTGGAATCGTAGCAGTCTGAGATACTAGCACTAACTATTTTGTGAGAAGGACGATGGGGATGGGATTGAGCTTAGGAACAGCACTAATCGCACTAGCTGGACTGATTGGGCTGGTGGTGTTGGGGATTGAGCTGCAATATCGGCGGCGCATCGGCAACAAGTTTGACGTGACGGCCACCGACTGGCAGATTTCCACCGACGACCCGACGCATTACGCTCTGGTGGGCAATTTGGCGCTGGTCAACCAGACCGAACGCCGCGAGATTTTTGTGCCAGAGCTGAGCGCTGAAGTCACCCTGCTCTCCAAAGGCAGCTTAGAGGGCATCACACATCAGGTACAGATTAGCCCTCGCCACTATGACGCGCCCGCCCGTCCTGATGGCTACTGGTTTGCCTATATCGTCAAGCAAAAGCCGACGCAGGCCGAACTCCGCCTGGATCTGCATGGCGCAGACCTGAGCGAACTCCAGTCTGCCTGGATTCGGATTCACTACATTACCTACGGGCCGCAGGGGCGGCTGCCGCGCGTCCGGCATCTGGTGCTGCCGCTGAAGTTCCCCAACCCCAATGAGCCACATCAATGGCGCTCAACCGACCAGTCCAGCATTCTGCCCATCCGCACCCATCTACTCAGCCAGATTGACGCACCGGTTGAGGTTGTGAAGCGCTATGTGCTGCCGCATTCTCAGCCCGGAGACGTGGTGACGATTGGCGAAACTCCGGTGGCCTTGATGCAGGGGCGCTTCCGGCATCCTGCCGAGATCCGTCCGGGCTGGGTGGCAAGCCGCATCTGCTGGTTTTTGCTGCCCACCTCTAGTCTGGCGACCGCCTGCGGGATGCAAAGCCTGGTGGATCAGGTGGGGGCTTGGCGGGTGTTTTCGGCGTTTATTTTGGGAGCGCTGGCCAAAAAGCTGCTCAATCAGCCAGGCATGTTTTACGTATTGGCAGGCGAGCAGGCCAGACTCATCGACGACGTGACGGGCACGCTGCCGCCCTACGACCAGTTTGTGGTGCTGGGGCCTGACAAGCCGCAGCAGGTGGTTGACCAGATTCAGCGCGAAACTGGCCTAGCAGCAGCCATTGTCGACGTGAATGATTTAAAAGCAGTTAAGATATTGGCAGTGAGTCCCGGTGTTTCTATTGCGTTTCTAGAGCAGGCGTTGATTTCTAATCCTGCTGGCAACGCCGACGAGCAAACTCCGCTGGTGTTGATCCGTCCGGCGTGAGCTGCTGTTTTTCTCAATCCTGTTTTTCCAGAACACGCCCGTTCTCTCACCTTGTACCCGCCATGGCTACCGTTCCCCCTCCCGCTATCAATATTCGTCCCGTCCAGTACCGCGATCTGGAAGATGTGGTGCGGCTGACGGCAGCAGAGGCAGGGGTGACTGAAGGCGGAGACGAAAGCGTTAATTTGGTGGATTTGGGGCAGCAAGTTCGGCAGTTTCGGCGCTGGTACGGCGTGCTGAAATGCGTCAACTGGTTTCCCAATCCGCTCCGCAACTTTTTTCGCGCCTACGTGGCTGAGCAAGACAACAGCCTGCGCGGACTCATTCAGGTCGCGCCCTTCAACCGGACGCGCAGCACTTGGCGGGTCGATCGGGTCTTGGTCGATCAAGGGCAGGCCGAGCGAACGCTGCCCAGCGACGTAGGTTCTCAGCTCTTGCGGCACTGCTTCCAGGCAATTTGGGAAGCCCGCACTTGGCTGGTCGAAGTCAACGTCAACGACAAGTCAACGCTGGCGCTCTACCGTCAAAATGGCTTCCAAACGCTGGCTCACCTAACCTATTGGACAATTGCCCCCGCAGTCTTGCAGGAAATGGCTGAGCGCGAGCCAGATCTGCCTAACCTCCTGCCGGTGAGCAATGCCGACGCAAATTTGCTCTATCAGCTTGACACCCAGGCCATGCCCTCGTTTGTGCGTCAGGTTTACGATCGCCATCTGGCTGACTTTAAAACCGGATTTTTGCAGGCGATGAGCGGCGGACTAGGGCGCTGGCTGCATAAAACCGAAACCGTCAGCGGCTATGTGTTCGAGTCACAGCGCAAGGCAGCCATTGGCTACTTCCAGATTCAGCTCTGCCGCGAGCCGGGTGAGATGCATCTGGCACAGCTTACGGTGCATCCGGCCTATACCTGGCTTTACCCGGAGCTACTGGCACAAATGGCGCGGCTCACCAAAGACTGCCCTGCACCGCTTCAGATCGCCTCAGCTGACTACCAGCCAGAGCGCGAGGAGTTCCTAGAGCAGATTGGTGCGAGCCGCGCGGAACATACGCTGATGATGTCGCGCTCGGTCTGGCACAAGATCCGGGAGTCCAAGTTTTCGCTAGAGGCGCTTCAGCTCACCGACGTGCTGCAAACGCTTCAGCCCAGCCGCAAGCCCGTGCCGGGACGCTTTTCGTTTATCAAGCCTGTGATTCAGCCCGTCACACCGCCCAGCGCCGACAGTCAGCCGCAGCGGTCTGATGCCTCAGAAGATCCGACCAGCTAGCGAGTTTAGATGAGCCAACGGATTTCGGCTCTGGGGCTAGATTTAGGGCGCAAGCGGATTGGCATTGCGGGCTGTGACGGTACGGGCATCATCGCGACCGGACTGACTACGCTAACGCGCGGTTCATTTGAGCAGGATGTCACGGCCTTTCGCCAAATTGTGGCTGAGCGGCAGGTGCAGGTTTTAGTCGTGGGTTTACCCTACACGATGGCGGGCGAAATTGGCGCTCAGGCTAAGCAAGTCCAGAAATACGCCAGACGGCTAGCGGAGGCACTGAGCCTGCCCGTGGAATATGTTGATGAACGCCTCACCTCAGTGGCGGCCGAAGAGCTGATCCAGGGCGAAAATCGCGTTCCTTCGCACAACAAGGCATTGATTGATCGCAAGGCTGCCGCCATTATTTTGCAGCAGTGGCTGGATGAACGAGGCTAGACCAGTGCCGGACTTGATTTGTCCGGCATCTCCCGCAAAAACTGCTCTAAAGATCCCATCCTGCGGGATACTTGGGGAGTGGATCAGCCAGGACTGCACCACATGACCCCGTGATGCACAACATATGACGAGGAAGAATTCTGGGATGGACGAAGCCGCAATGGACGATAACACTCCCACACTCAGCCTGACTGACGAAGAAGGCCGTTCGCTGCTCTGCTATATTGAGCGCGAGCTAACGGTGAAGGGCACGCAATATGTCCTGCTGCTGCCGGTGGATTCCCCAATCGAAATCTTTGCCTGGGCGGCAGATGAAGAAGATGACGAAGAGGAAATGCTGATTGATATCGACGAAGAAGAGCTAGAAGAAGTCTTCTCGACCGCTCGCGCTGTGCTGGCTGAGCAGGATTTGATCTTGCAGCATACAGCGCTAACGCTGACCGCCAGTGGCGAAATTCCCGAAGTCGTGGAAGACGACATCATCACCCTAGATGTCGAAACCGACAGCGAACCCAACTATGAGCAGTTTCAGCAGCTAGCCGCTTTTTACTACGAAGAGCAAGAATACGTGATCTGCTGCCCGCTTGACCCGTTACTATTTTTTGCTCAGCTCGACGCAAACGGCCTACCTGAGCTGGTTTCCTTAGAAAAGCTGCAAACTCTGCTTGAGCTGGAAGAATTCAAAGATCTGCGTTCTCAGCTAGAGCTGCAATCCCAGCTTTTTGAAGATGTTGAGTAGCGTGGTGTAAAATCTACGGCTGAAGGGATCATCTAGATTTAATCCTGAGCCTAGCGCTGATGAAAACACTGTCTCGACTCTCCAAAGGATTTTTCTATCTGCTGCTGCTGCCTGCGGTGCTGGTCGTCTGCGGCTGGCAGGGCTGGTCTTGGTGGAGCTGGGCAAATGCGCCTGCTGCTAGCGCCGCAAGTGCCGCCCCCAGCGCCGACTCAGCCAGTGCCAACCCAATTCGCATCCAAATCCCGGAAGGCGCGACCGCTGAGCAGATTGGTCAAGATTTAGCAACGGCAGGCGTGATTCGCTCTCTGACGGCATGGAACCTCTGGACAAAGCTGCAAACGCTTCAGAACCGCGAAGGCAGCTTTCAGGCCGGAACCTACGAGCTATCGCCTGCTGAGCCGATGGAAAACATTGCCAACCAGATCTGGCAGGGCAAGGTGATGCAGAGCAGCTTCACGATTCCCGAAGGCTGGTCGGTACAGCAGATGGCCGAATATTTTGCCGGACAGGGCTATTTCACTGAAGAGGCATTCAAGGAAGCCGCCAAGCAGATCCCGCGTGACCAGCACCCCTGGCTGCCCGAAGCCATCTCTACGCTCGAAGGCTTTCTGTATCCTGACACCTACAAGTTTGCGGGCAAGCTCACGCCAGAACTAGCGATTTCCCAGATGCTCGACCGCTTTCAGGAAGTCGCGCTGCCGGTTTACGAGCAGGGTAAAGCGACCAGCCCCTACAGTCTGCTGGAATGGGCGACCCTCTCCAGCATCGTCGAGAAAGAGGCGGTGGTCAGCGATGAGCGACCGCAAATTGCCAGCGTCTTTGCCAAACGGCTGCGCCAGGGAATGCCGCTCGGCTCAGACCCTACCGTGGAATATGTGCTGGGGATTCGCCAAACGCCGGATCAGCCGCTGACCTGGGCGCAGGTCGATACGCCTTCGCCCTACAACACCTACAAAAATCCGGGATTGCCGCCGGGGCCAATCGCCAGTCCGGGAGTGGCGAGCCTTACGGCCTCTCTCAATCCGGGCGAGACTGAATATCTTTACTTCGTGGCTCGCTATGATGGTACACATGTCTTCAGCAAAACCCTAGCCGAACATGAGGCTGCCCAAAACAGCATTCACGACGGTCGGGAAGCAGCTCAGCCGTCGACTAGTCCGTAGACCGCCTAGTCGATAGACGCAAGCTTGTGAATCACAAAAGTCAAGAATTTGTCAAAACTGGCGAACCTTGGCGCTGGGCTGGGGACTATTAGGAGTAGCCTCAACTGCTGTTGTTTCCTTCATCACCTACACTATGTCCTGGGGTAAACTCCTACAACCTGATCTGTTCCTGGGCAGCTCAATTCTTGATCTGACCCCCGAAATGCTGCGCCAGCAAAACCTGAAGGGGCTGGTGCTAGATGTCGATGAGACGCTGGTGCCGATCAGCATGGCCGAAACCTCGCCTGAACTCCATCAGTGGTTGCAGCGCCTCGATCGCTCCATGCAGGTCTGGCTGGTGAGCAACAACATTAGCCAAGCTCGGATTAGCCGGATTGCCAAAACGCTGGAGCGCCCCTATATTTTGGGTGCTCGCAAGCCTTCTCGCCGCAAGCTAAGGCAGGCGGTGGAGGCCATGGGTCTGCCCGTCGAGCAGGTGGCAATGGTCGGAGATCGCCTGTTTACAGACGTGCTAGCGGGCAATCGGCTGGGGATGTACACCATTTTGGTTGAGCCAATGGTCAATCCGGCCAAGCTCAAGCAGCGCAATCTGCTGCGCGATTTGGAAGTTTGGCTGTCGCAGATTCTGGGCGTGACGCTGGTGCAGGGCTTGCCCCCGCAGATGCAGCCGATTCAGCAACAAAGCGTTACTGATCCTGACAAAACTTGAGCAAACCTTGAGTCGCGCAACAATTCTGAAGAAAAGCTTAAGCGATCCCCGATTTTGTGATGCCTCTGCTACATTTTGATCAGATAAAACGAGGTCAGTCAATTTAAAGACCTTGAACTACGAATCGCTGTAGATACGTTTGCAACAGCGCCAGCTTTCACAGATAGAAAGCTGGCGCTTTGCATTGCGGGACAGCCTATTGCGCTACCGCAGAGCTTACAATGGGGTCGCTCCGCCGCATGACGATTCGGGTAGCTATGGCTCAGACTGTTGTAATCAAAATTGGCACATCCAGCCTCACCCAGTCTGATACAGGCTATCTGGCACTGCCGACGATTGCTCAGCTGGTAGATACTTTGAGCAGTCTGCGTCGCCAGGGGAATTCGGTGATTTTGGTATCGTCGGGCGCAGTGGGCGTGGGCTGTATGCGACTAGGGCTGAGCGAGCGTCCGCGCAGTATGGCCATGAAGCAGGCGGTGGCGGCGGTGGGGCAAGGACGGCTGATGAGGGTTTACGACGATCTGTTTACGGCGCTCCAGCAGCCAATCGCGCAGGTCTTGCTGACGCGCAGTGATCTGGTGCAGCGCAGCCGCTATGTGAACGCACACCGCACCTTCCGGCAGCTCTTGAAGCTGGGCGTGATCCCGATTGTGAACGAGAACGACACGCTGGCCATCGATGAACTCAAGTTTGGCGACAACGACACGCTCTCGGCGCTGGTGGCAAGTTTGATAGAGGCCGACTGGCTGTTTCTGCTCACCGATGTGGACAGGCTCTATTCAGCTGATCCCCGCTCAGATCCCAACGCGCAGCCAATTCCGCTGATTCAGCAAATGGACGAGCTAGAGGCGCTAAACGTGCAGGTCGGGAATCAGGGCACGAGCTGGGGCACAGGCGGCATGGTGACCAAGATTGCCGCAGCACGGATCGCGACGGCGGCTGGCGTGCGGACGGTGATTACCGAAGGCCGAGCACCGCAAAACATTCAAAAAATTATGCAGGGCGAGTCGCTGGGGACGGTGTTTGAGCCGCAGCTTCAGCCGTTTAATGCCCGCAAACGCTGGATCGCGCATGGGCAGGTGACATCAGGTCGACTCTATCTGGATGCGGGAGCTGTGCAGGCGATCCGGCAGGCGGGCAAGTCGCTGCTGGCGGCAGGCATTATCGAGGTGAAGGGCGAGTTCCAGAGCCGGGATGCCGTGCAGCTTTGTGACAAGCTGGGGCAGGAGGTAGCGCGGGGAATTGTCAACTATAGCAGCGCTGAGCTGCAAAAGATTCGTGGTGCCCGCTCTGAACAAATTGTCAGCATCCTGGGCTACGGGGGCGAAGAAACAGTCGTGCATCGCGATAACCTGGCACTCAGTCAATGAGATCAAACCGATGAAAGCCATGCCCAAACTGAAATCTCAGGGACTAAAACTGCTGGTGGCACTTGTGATGACGCTGCTCGTCTGGGTCATGCCCGTGAGCGCGGCTGAGCTGCCCGTGACTGCGGCTCCGGCTGAGCCAAGCTTGGGGCGCAGTTTGGATGCTGACGATATTTCTGCTGAGAAGATCAATCAGTTTGTGCGAGCTTATCTACAAGTCCTGGCCTTAATTGAAGGCCGCGAGGCTGAGCTTCAGGGCGCTGAAATGGAGCCAGAGTCGCAGCAGATTCAGCGGGAAATCGAGGCGCAGGCGATTGGTTTAATTCAGGCTGAAAAGCTGACGCTTCAGGAATATCTTCAGCTATTGAGCTTGACCAATATTGACGCTGAGTTTGGCGAGCGGGTGGCGGCTCAACTGCAAGAATCTGTGCAGCAGTGAATCAACACAGCGGCGTGATTTAAATCTGCATAGGTTACAGCAACCTAATTGCTGCAACCTATGCATCTAACTGATACGCCGTATATTTAAGCACATGAAACTTAAAAACGGCGAAAACTTCATCACAGCTTGATAGATCACCTATCAACTGTTCAACAATAACGTCAGGAAACAGCGGTAGAAGTGATGTAGATGACTACACTGCCCCAGTCAAGGTTGACCCGTGAAGTTGACTTTTTCTAGCCCCGTTGGCGCTTGCGCCGCATAGGTGGCCATTGGCAGTTGCTAGATGTTGCCAGTCGGGTCGTTAAGCCGCGAAACTTTCGGCCAGCAGCGCCTGTCCTGGTATTAAAGCCATAGCCCTGGGCAATCTAGCAGTAATTCTATTGAATGCCCCCTTGTTATCTGGAGCCATCGAGACGCATATGCCAGCCACTCCTTTCTATGCTGATCCCGAATTTGACGAGTCACAGAATGCCGACTTGGGCGCTGATCTAGACGCGAATCTGGATGCTGATCTAGAGACAAATCTCGGTGCTGACCTAGATAAAACTGTCGAAGGTCTAGAGCTAGAGTATTCTGACAGCCCCAGCAGCGCTGCTTCTGGACGACGCACCACCGATTTGGTCAGGCTCTATCTTCAGGAAATTGGCCGAGTGCGGCTGCTAGGGCGTGATGAGGAAGTCTCCGAAGCCCAAAATGTGCAGCGCCATATGCGGCTGGTTGAACTCCGCAACGAGGCGGCCACAACTCACTCCGAAATTGGCAAATATGTGGCGCTGATTGAAACCCACGACCGCTTAGCCTCGACGCTTGGTCATCGACCTTCGCGGGAGCGCTGGGCGAAAGAGGCGGGCATGGATGTGTCTGAGCTGCGTCCGGTGCAGGCTATGGGTAAGCGCTACTGGGCTGAGCTGGCCGAAATGACCGTGGCTGAGCTAGAGCAAATTATTGTCGAAGGCACGAAAGCCAAAGACCATATGATCAGGGCGAACCTGCGGCTAGTGGTGTCGGTGGCTAAAAAGTACCAGAACCGGGGTTTGGAGCTACTGGACTTGATCCAGGAAGGCACGCTGGGCTTGGAGCGCGCGGTGGAGAAGTTTGATCCGACTAAAGGCTATCGCTTTAGCACCTATGCCTACTGGTGGATTCGTCAGGGGATTACGCGAGCGATTGCCACTCAGAGCCGCGCCATCCGACTCCCCGTGCATATCACCGAGAAGCTGAACAAAATCAAGAAGGCGCAGCGCAAAATCTCGCAGGAGAAAGGCCGCACCGCCACGATGGAGGATATTGCTGCCGAGCTGGATATGACGGCGGCTGGCGTGCGGGAAGTACTGCTGCGTGTGCCGCGTGCCGTCTCGCTGGAAACCAAAGTCGGCAAAGAGCGCGACACGGAGCTGGGCGACCTGCTGGAAACGCAGGATATCTCCCCCGAAGAAACGATGATGCGCGAAGCTTTGCAGCGCGATCTGCAAAAGCTGCTGACTGACCTAACCAGCCGGGAGCGCGATGTAATCCAGATGCGGTTTGGCTTGGGCGATGGTCAACCTTACTCGCTGGCTGAAATTGGGCGGGCACTCGATCTCTCGCGGGAGCGAGTGCGCCAGATTGAGGCCAAGGCGCTGCAAAAGCTAAGACAGCCGAAGCGCCGCAACCAGGTGCGCGACTATCTGGAGTCTCTGTCTTAGTCGTTCAAGTCACGCAGCAACAACTGCTAGACGGGGGTGAAATCACCTCCGTTTTTTCATGTTGAGGCGAGTCTAAATAGAGGCGCTTAGGCGGGCAGAACGGCGATACATTCAATCTCTACCTGCACGTCTTTGGGCAGGCGTGACACCTGAACGCAGGAGCGAGCCGGAGCCGTTTCTTCGCCAAAATGCTGGGCGTAGATGGCGTTGACGGCGGCAAAGTCGTTCATGTCGGTGAGAAACACGGTGGTTTTAACCACATGCTGCAACGTCGCGCCTGCTGACTGAAGCACGGCTGTGAGGTTGGCGATCACCTGCTCGGTCTGCTGCACCACGTCGCCATCGCCAACGATACTGCCCGTTGCTGGGTCGAGCGCCACCTGTCCAGAGAGAAACAGCATCCGTCCAGTGGCGGCGACTGCCTGACTGTAGGGGCCAACGGGCGCTGGAGCCTGCTCAGTGCGAATAATTTGATGTGCCATAGCCTTGCGTATGAAATCTTCTGAATTTTACCTTGCTCAAGTCGCCTGATCGCGAGACTAAAGTCGCGGAGCTAATCGCGGCCTGAGTCCGTAGTTGCGGTATTGCCGATAGTCTGTGAGGATCTGGCCGTGGTCGAAGCAGAGACTGGGCGGCAGTTCCCAGAGGTCAAATACGCGAATCGCTTTGGCATCGTCTTGAGCGCGGGGTTCGCCGATGGCAGTCGCCAAAAACACGACGCTGAGCGTATGCTGGCGCGGATCGCGGTTGGGGTCAGAGTAAACCTGGAACTGCTCAATTAGCGTGACTTGCAGGCTGGTTTCCTCTTCGGCTTCGCGCTTAGCCGCCGTTTCGACTGATTCGCCATAGTCCACAAAGCCGCCGGGAATTGCCCAGCCGTGTGGCGGGTTCTGCCGTTCAATTAAGACAATTGGGCGATGTGGTCGGTCGATTAGCTCAATGATGATATCGACAGTCGGGGTAGGGTTGCGGTAGGTTGTCACAGGATGGGTCAAAAATTCGGGTTCTTACAAGCATCATGCAGCCTTTTACGACGACTCTGCGCGTGCGGCACTACGAAATGGACGCTCAAGGGCATGTGAACAACGCTGTCTACCAGCATTATCTAGAGCAGGCGGCGATTGAACACTGTGAGTCGCTGGGGTTTCCGCCCGCTCGCTACCAGGAGTTTGGCGGTACATTTGTGATGCGGCGCGTGACGATTGACTATCTGCGTCCGGCGTTTGCAGGCGAAGATCTGGCTTTGACCACCTGGCTGCAAGAGATGCGCGGCACCCGCTCGACTCGGCACTACGAAATTCGCAAGGCGGGCGAGACGGATTTGCTGGTCACTGCCGAAGCGCTCTGGGTCTGGGTAGATTTAGCTTCGATGCGTCCAAAGGCAATTCCCAAGCCGATTCTAGAAGTGTTTGGTCAGCTACTTCCAGCGGAGGCACTATGACGCGACAGTTTATTTCCGAAGGCGAGGGCTTGCCGCGATGGACATCGCCGATTAGCCATGCAGTCGTAGTCAATAACATCTGCTACATCAGCGGTCAGCTTGCGGTCAACGAGGCGGGACAGTACATGCCGGGTACAGCTCGTGAAGAAGCCGAACGCAGCTTTGCCAACTTTTTTGCAGCGGTGGCGGCGGCAGGTTTCGCTAGATCAGACGTGGTGTTTGTGGATATTGCTTTTATCGACTTGGCCGATGTAACTGAAGTGAATGCTCTATTTGGCGAATATTTCCCGGCAGGTCAGCGTCCGGCACGCACAATCTATCAGGCGGCGGCACTGCCGTTTGGTGGCAAAGTAAAGATAATGGGTGTGGCAATCAAGGAGACAGCATGACTTCTGTGACTCAAGCTTGGCGACATGACTCGATGATTACCAACGGGCTGCGGCTGCATTACGTGACGCAGGGCGAAGGCTCGCTGATGCTAATGCTGCATGGCTTTCCAGAGTTTTGGTATTCCTGGAAGCACCAGATCCCCGAATTTGCCCAAGACCACAAAGTTGTGGCGGTCGATCTGCGCGGCTACAACGAGAGCGACAAGCCTGCCGAGCTAGAAGCCTACCGGATGCGAGAGCTGCTCCAAGACGTGCGCGGCATGATTCTGGGGCTGGGCTACGAGCGCTGTACGCTGGTGGGGCATGACTGGGGCGGGGCGATTGCCTGGACGTTTGCCGACAGCTACCCAGAGCTGGTTGAGCGGCTGATCGTGCTGAATTTCCCGCATCCGGCTAAGTTTCTGGCCGGACTGAAAACGCCGCAACAGCAGCTCCGAAGCTGGTACATTCTGTTTTTTCAACTGCCCTGGCTGCCCGAATTTGTATTGCAAGCCAACAATTATCAGCTGATTGGCGAGCTGTTTAACAGCATGGCATCCAACGAAATAGCCTTTCCGCCAGCCGATATCGAAGCTTACAAACAGGCAGCAGCTAAGCCAGGAGCGCTCACCGCCATGCTCAACTACTACCGCGCTAACATCATGCAGCCCGCCTGGAACCGCGACTGGCGCATTTTGCCAATGCCCGTTCTGATTATCTGGGGCGAGGCCGATCAGGCGTTGGGTAAAGAGCTGACCTACGGCACCGAGCTGTATGCGACCAACTTGACGGTGCGCTATTTGCCGGAGGCGAGCCACTGGGTGCAGCAAGAACAGCCGCAGCGCGTCAATCACTACATGCGCGAGTTTTTGCAGAGCGCGACGGCAAGCTAGTCAGGCGCTCAGGCTGGAAAATTGCCGCTTTAGTTTGCCGCTTTAGTTACAGTAAAGCCAGACGCAATTGAGAGAGCAGCACATGTATGTCTTAATTGGCGGCGCGGGATTAATTGGTCTTAACCTGGCGCAAAAGCTAGTCGATCTGGGTCATACGGTTGCCGTGATTGACATCAATCCTGCGGCCTGCTGCTACGCGCGGGAGCAGATGGGCGTAATGGCCTTTGAAGGCAGCGCTGTCAGCACCGACATCTTGCTTCAGGCTGGAATTCGCAAGGCAGATGCGCTGGCAGCAGTTTTGCACAACGATGCGCTGAATCTGGCGATGGTGGCGTTAGCCAAGCACTATGGCGTACCGCGGATTTTGGTGCGGATGCGACACCGCGACTTTGCTGAGCCTTATCGTATGGTAGGGGCAACTTCGGTGATTAGCACGATTGATCTAGCCGTATCCACAATGGTGAACGCTATCGAGTATCCGCAGATTGAGTCTGTGATGCATTTTGAGCAGGATCAAATCGAGGTGCTGAAGTTACCCATCTCTGCTGCCTCACAGATTGCCAACCGCAGCCTAGCGCAGATTGCTCAAGATCCCTGCTTTCCGACAGGGGCGCTGATTATCGGCTATCAGGCGCATCCTCATGAAGATCTGGTGATCCCTAACGGCAGCACCATACTAGAAGCGGGTTCTACGGTTTTGATGGTGACAAAACCAGGAGCAATGCATCAGGTGATTGATTTTATGCAGGGCTGTAATTCGGCGCTTTAGCGAGCTTTAGGAATCAGCAACGAGAATTTTTGAGCTATGAGGGTTTAGAACCCGGAGAACTCTCGGCTTTTGGTGGATCAGTCGCCTTCTGCCGTTTTTTAGCTGATCTTTCCTCCTGACCTTCTGCATCCGTAGATCTACGCGGTCGAGGCAGCTGAATTAAAGATTGCGTGGCTCTGCACCGAGTCAGACTGCCCCATCGATCGCTCCGGGCAGTCTGACTGTAGACCTGTGATTCTGTATGCCCCTCAAGCCGCCTCTATAGCAGCCCCTCGACTTCGCTGTCCTCACGCAATCCTGAACGATCTATGCCACGCTCTTCTCAGCCAACCGCGCTTTTAATTATCGATGCTGCTAGGCCGACCTGGACAGCTGCCGTACCGTGTCTACCTAAAGGACATGCACCCAAACTAGAGCGACTAGAACTTGCAGCCGAACAAGACGGCATTCTGCAAGTTACCGCAGCCTTGAGCAACCGGACTGGCCTCAAGAGTCTGCATATCGCTGCGTCTGGACAGGCGGGTAGCCTTCAGCTTGGCACAGCCCAACTGACGCTGTTTAATCTTGACCGCTACGGCTGGGAGTTGCAGCAGTGGGGCGAGTCGCTGATGACTGGCGCTCAGATCGTCTTGCATGAGGGCACGGCAGGCTCCACTTCCCAGTTTTCGAGCGCTTTTCTCAGCCGCTTGCAGCTGCTGACTGGAGCCAAAATCACGGTAGCGAAGCTGGAGCCGCAGCAGTCGGTTGGATTTTAGCTGTCAGCAGAGACTATCAGCACAAGCTAATCTGCCCCCAGTACGCTCACCAACAGCGCCTTTTGAGCATGCAAGCGGTTTTCGGCCTCGTCCCAGACGCGCGACTGTTTCCCTTCTAGCACCGACTCAGTAATTTCTTCGCCCCGGTGTGCGGGCAGGCAGTGCAGCACAATCGCGTTGGGGTCAGCGAGGCTCAGCAGCTGATCGTTAATTTGATAGGGCTGAAACAGCGGCGTGCGGCTTTCAGCCTCTGATTCTTGTCCCATGCTCGCCCAAACGTCGGTGTAGAGCACCTGCGCTCCTTTGGCCGCCAGCGCTGGATCGGCGGTGATCAGCACTTCGGTTTTCTCGGCGGCGATTGCCTGGGTCTTTTCGATAATGCTCGCATCGGGCGCATAGCCATCTGGGCAGGCAATCCGCACATGCATTCCAGCCAGCGCGCAGCCCAGCAAAATTGAGTTGGCCATGTTGTTGCCATCGCCAACATAGGTGAGCGTCAGCCCCGCCAGCGTCCCAAACTCCTCCTGCACGGTCTGCAAATCGGCCAGCACCTGACAGGGATGCTCCAAATCAGTCAGCGCGTTGATTACGGGAATTTTAGCGAAATGCGCGAATGTCTCTAGCTCGCTCTGCTCAAAGGTGCGAATCGCCAGCACGTCGAGATAGCGATCGAGCACGCGAGCCGTATCTACCGTCGGTTCGCCCCGCCCCACCTGTGTCACGCCAGCGTTGAGGTCGAGTACCTGTCCGCCCAGGTGACACATTGCCACCGAAAAGCTGACCCTGGTTCGGGTCGAAGCCTTACTGAACACCAGCCCTAGCACCTTGTTTTTGCAGGTTGGCTGCGCCTTACCTGATTTTAGGTCTGCGGCAAGTGCCAGCAGCTCCTGGAGTTCGGCAGGGTTGAGGTCTGCCATGCTGAGCAGATCTCGACCTTTGAGGGATGCTACGCTCATCGCTGGATAGGGGGTGAACAATCTTAAAACCCTAGCAGATCTTGGATCGTTCTCGAAGTTCAGCAGCAGCAGTTTACCGCTTTTTTAAGCCAGGTCTACTCTTGCAGGAATCGTTCAAAGGAATAGAGAATCGGTAGAACAGTACAGGGTGACGACAAGTTAGTCGAGTTTGAGAATGCAAAAATATACAACATAAGGTAGATGCTTAGATCAACATTTGAAGAGAATCTAGTATCGAAGAGAGTTGATCGAAGCGCGATTAGCAACTCGATTAGCAACTCGATCAGCGACTATAGCGCTGGACTATAAACTTAGCGCAGCGGCTCTATAATTAAGCAACAGCAGCAACAGCAAAAAGCGGCAATAGCAAATAAGCGCATTCGGTGAACCCATGAGTCAGCCCAGCCTAGAGCAAATTTCAAGTCAGCTTGACAGCGAAAACTCAAAAGATCGGATGCTAGCGCTGGCATCCCTGCGAAATATTCCGGCTGAGGAAGCCGTGCCGCTGATTAAAAAAGTTTTAAAAGACGAAAACCTGCAAATTCGCTCCATGGCGGTCTTCGCACTGGGCATCAAGCCAACTGCTGACTGCTATCCAATCTTGGTCAATCTGCTGGAGAGCGATCCTGACTACGGCATTCGAGCCGATGCAGCAGGTGCGCTGGGCTACCTCGAAGATCCGCGCGCCTTTGAGCCACTCTCCCGGGCCTTCTATGAAGATACGGACTGGCTGGTGCGGTTTAGTGCGGCAGTCTCTCTGGGCAACCTCAAAGATCCGCGTGCCCACGACTTGCTGATTCAGGCGCTAGACAGCGAAGAAGTGGTGCTGCATCAGGCGGCAATTTCGGCACTGGGCGAAATCAAAGATCTCAGCGCCGTGGATTCGATTCTGCGATTTGCTCAGGCTGAAGACTGGCTGGTGCGCCAAAGGCTGGCCGAAGCCTTGGGCAATCTGCCCAGCCCTAAGAGCATCTCTGCCCTGCAATACCTCGAAAAAGATGGCCATCCCAATGTAGCAGCAGCGGCCAGCATCGCGCTGAAGCGGCTGACTGAGCAAGGGCATGAATTTTGAGCCAGAATAGCGAGCCGAAATCTAGAGCGAATGGCGCTCCGACTCATCGGCGAGGTTAAACTGCTCCAGCAGCAGGTCAGCATTTTCGGGGGTTAGCATGTTGTGCAGCGCCGTGATTTCGTTCACCAGCGCTAAGACGCGAGCTGTGCCCTCTTGCAGCTCTTGCAGATGCTGGTGGGTTTCGTGACTGGCTTCACGATTATTGGCTTCACGATTGGCTTCACGAGCCGTCTTTTGCTTTAGCGCCTGTGCCGCACGGCTAATCTTGGCCAGATGCGGCTTCACGCCCTGCGCAAGCTGATTGAACAGCTGATCTTTGGCCTTGAGCAATTGCAGTTCAGGGCTGGCTGGCTGGCTAAGCGAGTCGGTAGCCATGTCTGTCTCCGGATAGTCAAGCTGCTCGGCCTGTTTCTGGAGCTGAACGGCAATGGCCTTGCGGAGCTGCTCGCTGGTAATCGGCTTGCTGAGGTAGTCGTCAGCACCCAGATCCAGGCTTTGCTGAAACCCGGCTTCGGTTGCCGTGACGGTGAGAAAAATAAACGGAATCGAGGCAGTTTGGGTTTCCTCTTGCAGGGTTGTTAGCACATCGTAGCCGTCTAGTTCTGGCATCAAAATGTCGCAGATAATCAGATCGGGTAAATGCGACTGCGCCAGCTGGATGCCCAGCCTGCCATTTTCAGCCACCAAGGTATCAAAGCCCTCCGCCTCCAGGAAATTGATGATATTGGTGCGGGTGGCGCGTTCATCTTCAATTACTAAAATCTTGGTCATCGCCAACTGACTCTCTGGATACCGAATTCTCTAGATTTTCTCTGGAATACGTGCAGTCTCAATCATAGTTTGCCCGATCACAGCCCTGATTACAGCCCTGATTACAGCCCTGATTACAGCCTAACTAGAGCCGTAGCGCGCGCGGTTGGGAAATGCCGTAGCCTTGAGCAAAATCTACGCCTAGCTCCAGCAGCTTTGCCAAGATCACCTCGTTCTCGACAAATTCCGCAATCGTGCGAATCCCGATCACATGCCCAATTCGGTTGATGCAGTCCACCATAGCGCTGTCAATCGGATCGCTAACAATATCTTTGACAAAATTGCCGTCGATTTTGAGGTAGTCTACCGGCAGATTTTTCAGATAGGCAAACGAACTCATGCCGCTGCCAAAATCATCGAGCGCAAAGTAGCAGCCCAGCGCCTTCAGCTCATTGATTAGCTGCGCAGCGCGGCTGAGGTTCGTGATAGCGGCGGTTTCGGTAATCTCAAAGCAGATGGTCTGGGGGGAGACTTGGTGCAGCTCCAGCTGCTCTTTCAAAAACGGCAAAAACTGCTCATCGTTGATGCTGGCTCCTGACAGGTTGATGGTGTAGAGGTGCGGCGTCACTGGCGGCAGATGCTCCTGGACGTGACGGCTGTAGCTGGCAAAGAAAGTGCGAATTACCCAGCGGTCGAGGGCGGGCATCAGGCCATAGCGCTCGGCTGCTGGAATGAAGGCCATCGGCGGCACGAGTTCCCCGGTTTCGGAGATCATCCGCAGCAGGATTTCGGAATGCCCCATCATCGGCATGGCAGGCGGCGAGGGCAGCGTCGGATCAACAATTGGCACAATCGCCTGGTGGTAGAGACAGAGGCGGTTCTCATCCAGCGCTTTGAGAATCCGCGTCACCCACTGCCGCTCGCCCCGCTGCTGAGCCAACTCGCGGTCATCGGCCTGGTAGACATGAATCCGGTCGCGTCCGCTGTCTTTAGCGGCATAGCAGGCTGAGTCCGCCGCGCTGAGGACGCTGTTGAGATCGCCGCTATCGCTGGTGATCGCCACTAGCCCAATGCTGGCTCGAATCGCAAAGGTCTTGTCCTCCCAGACAAACGGAAAGTCGCGAATCGTTTCCTGAATGTTGTTGGCAACATGTTTAGCGGCCTCCAACGGGCACTGGTGCAAAATCACCCCAAACTCATCGCCGCCCAGCCGCGCCAGCAAATCAGAAGCCCGCACCAGGTTTTGCAGTCGTGCCGCCAGCTGTCGCAGCAGCTCATCGCCCGCCATATGGCCGCAGGTGTCGTTCACCACCTTGAACTGATCGAGATCGAGATAGCAGAGCATATGCTGCTGCCCAGGCTCTTGAGCGCTGGCAATCGCTTCGGTAAGCCGCTGTTCAAAGCCGCGTCGGTTCACCAATCCGGTCAGCGAGTCATGGCCAGCCTGCCAGGCAAGCTTCCGCGCCAAAAAGTGATGCTGCGTCACGTCGCGAAACACAATCACCGTGCCAATCATCCGGCTCTCGCGGTCGCAGATTGGGGCGGCGGAGTTGTCGATGGCATATTCGGTGCCGTCTCTGGCCACGAGCAGCGTTGGGTAGGCCAGCCCCATCACCCGTCCAGAGCTTCTGACCCGCTCAATCAGATTTTCTCCGGGCTGACGAGTGGTTTCATTCAGGGTTTTGAAGACTTCGGCCAGCGGCATTCCTTTGGCCTGCGTGGCTCGCCAGCCCGTGATCTGCTCGGCCATAGGATTGAGGTATTCGATCAGCCCTGCCGCGTCGGTGGTGATCACAGCATCACCAATCGACTCCAGCGTGATCTGAGCCAGCTCTTTTTCTTGGAACAGCGCCTGCTCCATCTGCTTGCGCTCCGTAATATCCTGCCAGGAGCCGATTGTCTCAATCGGGTTGCCAGTTTCGTCGCGAATCAGCTTGCGCTGGTCTTGGATCCAGCAATAGTGACCCGCCTGATGCAAAAACCGATATTCAAACAGCCGCTGCCCTTGCTCGTTCAAACGCGATAGCTCGGCTAGCACCTGCTGCAGATCGTCGGGGTGAACGCACTGCTGCCAGAACCAGGAATTTTCTAAAAACTGCTGTGGCTCATAGCCCAGCTTAAAAATACTCTCGCTCACGAAGGTGATGCCGTAGTCGCCACTCGGCTGGCTGCTGTAAATCACGATTGGGCTGAAGGCCAGCAGTCGCCGCAGTCGTCGCTTCGTTTCGAGCAAAACCTGCTCAGCCCGCACCCGCCTACTAATCTGCTGCCGTAGCTCTGCGTTAGCCCGAATCAGATCGACCATCCGGCCTTCTCCGACCTGCTTGGATTTGCTTCGATATAAATTACTACTAAGTAAATCCGTGTTTTCAGGGACTTGGATAGTCATATAAACCGACAGAAAAAAGAGGGATGCAGTATGAACACCTCATATAACCTCCTCTCAGGCTAACGAAGCTGTCACAACTTTTCGTAAAATTAACAGAGTTTGTCAAAAAACCTTGTTGCAAATCGCACAGTCAGAGCGATTTATCGAGTCTCAGTTCGGTCTATGGGGACTATGGTTTGCTAAGAGCTTGCGGCGGTGGCGATTCCGACTTGATCTAGCGCTGATCATCCACGGTTCGGAAACATCACAAGAAGACACTGTAAGAAATTATACTAGACTCGGCTTCAGCTTGGGCTAAGCTGACCTAACCCTAACGCTATCTTGAGCGCGATTGGGGATGAGAAACAATAGCCTGCCGAAAACCCAGCACAACCAGCACGTTAGCCAGCGTCAGAAATACCTCTGCACCGCCATGCAGCAAATCTACATCCGCCAGCGACTTGCCGTAAGCCGACTGAGCATAGAGACCGGCTGGGATGGTCACACCCACAAACAGCAGCGTCATATAGAAACCAATCAGCGCTAGCCGTGGCGTTTGGCCAGAGTGAGTTAGAAACCAGAGAAAGCCCAAGTAGGGAAACAGCGACATTGCAAACAGGCTCTCTTTGGCAAACAGCAGGGCAGGGAGATCTGTGGCAATTAAATTAAGTAAGGAGAAAATCGGCAGGTTGGGCATATGTGACAATCCTTCAGGTTGACGAAGCAAGCTTGAGCAAAAAGCGAGGTTAAACAAAACGGCTACCGACTCAGACTGACACTATGATCAATTGCTGCATGAGTAGCTGAATCAACCGCTAGTACAGCTGAAGTACAGCTGATTATGACTGAGACGAACGCCAGATCCACCAAGCCGCGCCCCAGAGCGCGATGTTACCCACCAGCGTCATCAACGCCTGCACCGTGACCAGCCACTCTAGCGAAGCCGGATTGTTGAACAGATGCCAGGTGCAGGCACACATCGCGCTCACCAGTGCCGGGAGCATCGCCAGCGACAGTATTCGCCAGGCCGGATTGCGGCTCACTTCGCTATACGTCCAGATCAGCCAGATAGCAACTCCCCATTCGATCACACTAGAGACATGAATAATCCAGGTTGGAATTGAAAGCGCTTGCATGGGTATTAAAGTCTCACGAACTCGGGCGCTGCCCAGAGGAGATATTGAGAGAGATATACAGCCTATGGGCCCTTAGT
Organism: Pegethrix bostrychoides GSE-TBD4-15B; assembly: GCA_019359155.1. GTDB lineage: Bacteria > Cyanobacteriota > Cyanobacteriia > Elainellales > Elainellaceae > Elainella > Elainella bostrychoides. Next base: position 57,830 of record JAHHHV010000070.1, on the reverse strand, counting down.
GTCCAGCATCGGCTGGGGAAACGCAAGTAGGACAAGACTCTGCCATAGTCGCAGCTATCTGGTGGGATGATGAGGAAACCCTCATAAATCAGAATAATCAGGAACCGCAATGCGAGCAGTTTTATGTGGCTACTATGGCAAAGGCAACGGCGGCGATGAAGCGCTCTTGGCAACGCTGCTGCAAATGCTGCCGCCCCAGGTCACGCCACTCGTGCTCTCCGGCAACCCCAGCGAAACCGCCACTCGCTACGGGGTCGAAGCCTGTGACCGCATGGCGCTACCGTCTGTCCTGCAAGCCCTACGCCATTCAGATGCCTTTATCTGGGGCGGCGGTAGTCTGATGCAGGACGTGACCGGAGCCGCCAGTCCGCTCTACTACGGCGGTCTGATGCTGGCCGCACAGCAGCTCGGACTCAAAACAATTGCCTGGGCGCAGGGCGTGGGGCCGCTCAGCCGCAGCTGGACGAAAACACTGGCGCGACGCGCCTTTGCCGGATGCAGCGCCATTAGCCTCAGAGATGTGGGTTCTGCCAAACTGCTCTCAGGCTGGGGAATCCCCTTGACGCTTGCCCCCGATCCGGTCTGGGCTTTGGCCGGAGAGCCTGTACCGGGACTCTGGAATTTGCCCGCGCCCAGAGTTGCTGTTGCGCTACGCGGCCACCCGCAGCTCACGCCAGAGCGCCTAGAGCGTTTGATCAGCGCCTTGGTCAGCTTTCAAACCGCAACCCAGACTTACCTATTGCTGATCCCGTTTCAGCCCGCCCAAGATCTGGCGATTGCCGCCGCAATTCAGGCGCAGATCCCCCAGGCTAGCCAAATCCTGTCGCTCAGTGATCCCCAGCAGCTCAGAGGCTTGTTTCAGGGCGTTGAAATGACGATTGCCATGCGGCTGCACGCGCTGATTATGGCGGCGGCGGCGGGCTGTCGCTGCTTTGCAATTAGCTATGACCCCAAAGTCAGCCAGCTGATGCAGGATTTCGATCTGCCCGGTCTAGAACTGCCGGAAATTCCGCTCGACTCGGCTCAGCTCTCGCAGATCTGGCTGGAGCAATATGCCAATGGCGACCCGCTCTCTGCGCCTCAGATTTCTGCTGTTATCGATCGAGCTCGCCTGCACCAAGATTTTCTCCAATCGGTATTAATTGGTTAATCTCTCTAAATTCTCTTTAGAGAGTTTTATACAATTAACGTAAAGCTCAACGCGATTGCAATTTGATGCCGACTTGATAATCTATGTTACCAAGTTAGTTGTTCCAGACAGCCCGGAGAGAGCTCTCCAAGCAGTGTCAGGCAGCGCAGCAGCAGAAATGGTTAGAGGGATAGTTGAGATTTCTTGATCAATCTGGGCATCTGCGAGTCTGGTGATATCATCGATCAGCTGCGGAACCCGCCCGTTTCAGTGACCCCGTTTCCGAGACCTGAGTTTCCAAGACCTATTTGTACGCCCTTGAGTAAAAGCTATGAGTGAAGCCAACGTCCCTTTCAATCCACAGGATCCGTCTTCCGCATCGGCAGATTCAGACTGGCCAGCGGAATCCACAGCCTTGAAAGGGGGTGGCTTTACGCCCGACCCAATAGTCAACCAAGTCTCTGAGTCAAAAGCTGAACTAGCAGCTGATTTGGCAGCTGATCTGGCAGACACCGCAGACGTTTTCGATATCAGCCAGATTTTTGATGCCAGCGAACTGGAAGACCTGACCTTTGAAGCCCCTCAAGCGGCCAACCGTTCGTCGATTACAACCTGGTTGCAGGAGCCAATTAATGAGCCTCAATCGGTAGCAGATCTCTCAGAATCCGCTGAAGCAGGGCTTACCGAAACGCCGAATTTAGCCGAGCTAGTCAACCTGATTCAGGAGCTAAACCAGTGCAACGGCCTGCTGATGGCTCGGGTTTCACAGCTTGAAGATGCCTTAGAGCATAGCCAAACCGCGCTGCAAGATGAAGTGGGTCGGGCACAAGGCGACAGTGAACAAGACTGGGCGGCTGTCCAAGAGCAGGTGACGAATCTGTTCAACCAGCTGGAGTTTGCTCACCAGACCAATCAGCGTCAGCAGATTTTGATTGAAACGGTCACCGGACAGCTTGAAAGCAGCCAGGAGCGGGTAGCTGAGCTAGAGCGAGAGGCGGCCTTGGTGCAGCAGCGTTACAACGAACAGAGCCAGCTTTTAGCCAAGTCGGAGCAGACCAGCCGAGATTTACAGTCGCGGCTTCAGCGTCAGCAGCGCTACACGCTGCAATTTAAGGCGGCTTTAGAAAAGAGCCTGGAGGTGCCCACGCCTCAATACGATCTGGGACTCATCCCAGAGCCAGCCGTAATCGAAACGGCTTCAGAAGTGCTGTTTTTGCCCAAGGCTAAGCAAATTCAGCCCTGGTCAGCTCAAGGCCATGCCTCTCAAGCGCAGCCGCTGAGCAAATTGCCCTGGATGAAGTTCCAGAACCAGCCAATTGCGGCAGGCCTGGCAGCCGGCTCGCTTAGACACCCAGAGCCAGAGCCAGATCATCCAGAGCACAACACCCTAGAGAGAACTACAGAAGCAGCTGAGCTAGTCTTGCAACCCAAGCGTCCTGCTGCCGCTCAACTTGATCTGCCCTCGTTTGGTTCACCGCTGTCGCTCACGCCTGATCAGCTCTCTGGCCTATCTGACTTGGCTGATGCTGAGCCTGATCCAGCCTTGAAACAGCAGCTCGATGCAGCCGTCAAACCGCTGGCTGACCTGCTGGCGGAGGCGCTGCTCAACGAAGCTCAGACTCAGCCGGAAGCTGCGGTTCAGCCCGGTCAGTCGTCTGCTACTTGGCCTGCCTCAGCCTCAGCCGCAGATCTAGCCGCCGCTGAACCTGCGGCTGAACCTACGACAGCAGATGAGAAGTCTGCCGATCAGCTGCTGGCGGCAGTGATGGCTGATGCGGAAGATGCGCTCTGGCAAGATCTGGCGCGCTTGATTGATGTCTCAGCTGAGGATGTGGTGAAGGCGAGTCTCTCTGGTGATTTGGCGGCCTTTGAAACGCTTGACTTTACGACGCTACAAGCCATCAACGAGCCGCAGACTGGTGATCTATCAGAGCGCAGCTTAGCTCCTAGCTTGGCCTCTGATGATCTGCCGCCTGTCCCGACAAACTCAACAAGTCTGAGCGCTCCGATTGCGCCTGCCGCTCCGGTCAGCGCTGCGCCGTTGCTGCGTCGCCTCAGCCAGACTCAGACGGCTAATCTTGCCGAGCGAGCCGAGCAGCCTGACCTCGATGAAGCCGAAGTCGCTAGCCTGACCACCTCTAGCTGGCCTTCGCCCGTGGTCTATCCGCTGCGTCCTGTGAAGAAGCGGCAGTCTCTGGCTATGGTCGATCTGCCCAGCTTTCCCAAAGTGAATCAGCAGGTCAATCAGCCTAGCTAGCTCGCCAAGCATGAGCCTAACCAAACATTGGCTCTCCAAAGTCTTGCGTCCAGTAGTAGCGGTAGTTGGTGCTGCCCAGATCGTTATCTAAGAAGTAGAAGCCTACCCCCATCTCTGTGATGCTGCTGCTTAACAGATTGGCGCGGTGGCCGGGGCTCTCCATCCAAGCCTGAACGACTGCCTCTGGAGTCGCAAATCCAGCTGCAATATTTTCGGTGGCGATGAATGCGTCGTAGCCAGTTGCCACAATGCGGGCTTCTGGGCTGCGCCCATCGAGTCCGTTGTGAGCGAAGTAGTCGTTGAGCGCCATGTCTTGGCTGTGGGCTTCAGCTGAGGCTGTGAGCTGGGCGTTGAGGCGAAGTGGTTTGACTCCAGCTGCTCGCCGCTCTTGGTTGACCAGCGTCAAAACCTGATGAGACAGACTGACAGATGCGGCAGTTGGAGCGGATGAGGTCGATGAGTCTCGTGCAGGTTCAGCCAGCGCGATATTGAGCTGATAGCGAGTTTTACCCTGCTGGCGGTCAACCCGGACATAGTAGGTGCCGGAGTTTAGCGTTTGGGTAATGGATTCATTGTTTCGTCCCTTGCTACTTGAACGCTCAATCACTCTACCGCTGTGGTTCACCAGCGATAGATCAGCGTTGGCTTTGAGCTTGGACAACTCCAGATTGAGGCTGCTGCGCTGGGCGAGCTGTAGCTTGTAGGACTGGGTTGGCGTTGTTGCACCTAAAGCACCTCGGTAGCGGTCTGTCCCAGACTGCGAGTTGAGGTTGACGGTACGCACCGCCCGCGAAGTTGTAGAACGCATAGCCTAGCTCAATCAATTCGGCAGGCTTAGTCTGGCCAGGATACGGGGAGAAACGTTCGGTAGATCTGTCTAAATTCAGACACAAAATTCATTTAAGTACGTATTAACACTAAAAAGCTTGAAAAATGCGAAGCAATGCTGAAGCGCTTTAGCCAGGGAAAAATCAGCTTTAGAAGAACTAATTCGCTCAGAATGTGAAATATTTCTTAAAAAGGCTGTGAAAGTTAATGTAATTTTTAATACTCATAGCTTTAGAGCCGAGTCAGGCTGATTTTGGGAGAGGGTGGAGTTAATGGCAGCGAGACAATAAAAAAAGCCCCCCTTGCGGGAGGCAGCTGTCAATTAACTGGGGTGAGAAAGGGGATACATTGGCCGGGACTAGCCGAGGATGCTCCAGGGTTCGTTGCCGTTGGCCGTATCACCGTTGTTGGCGACGAAGTAGACGAGCGATCCTACAGCCGTCAAGTCTCTAGGCACAGAACCTGTGGCTCCAGTCAGGATGTCGTAGCTCGTGAAGGTCGTTGTCGTTGCTGCACCTGTACCGGTCAGCGTAATCTTCCGCAGCTCCGAGCCAATCGCAGCATTGGTGCCTGCGAAGAAGAAGCTGTCTCCCACCACTGCAAACGGCGTTGTGTCTCCAGTTTCGGCAATGTTGGTGACAAACGGCGTGTTGGGATCGCCATCAAACAGCGGACGACCGTTGGTTGAGTTGAGCGTAGAGAGCTTGTATGCTCCCGTGCTGTCTGCCATCCAGAGGCTGAGACTGTCAGGCGTGCTAGAACTGCTCGTGCCGTCGCTCGCCAAGAAGACCAAGCGGCCATTGACGTTGGTCAGCTTTGTGGGGGTTGAGCCAGTTACCCCAGGGTTGATATCACTGACTAGCACAGGATTCGTGCCGCTGGGCGCTGCTGCCGTATCAATCCGGTACAGCTCTTGGCCAGAGCCTGCTTCAGCCGAGAAGAAGAGCTGCTGAGTCTGGCTCACGTAGGTGAGCTGCGAAGCCAGCGCATCACCTGTACCGTTTAGGTTGAAGACCGTAAGCTTGGAGCCATCAAAAGCCCCAATGCCCCCCTCGTCAAAGAACTCGTTAATCCGCACGACTTCTTCATCACCCAAGCCCACATCTGCAACCAGATAGAGCGTGGAGGTGCCGCCATTCGTTACCTCTAAAAGCTCAGAGGGATTAGAGCCCGCGCCGCTGGCGTTGAGCAGCATTTTGCCCGTGCTGGTGACGTTGCCTGTGCCGTCAAGTAGCACCCGGAACAGCTGGTTTTCATTCTCAGCGTCCTGTCCGCCAAAGTAGAGCGAGTTATCCCCCACTTCGGTCAGCGTATTGGCAGTGAACTGCTTAACCTGCTTCACGATGCCTGTTGCTTCTGCTGCCACTGAGCTGGTCACAAGCTGAAGGTCATTGATCCCAGACTTGAGGCTGTAGAGCTTCTGAGTCGTACCACCGCCTCCGGTCGAAGAAATATTCGTGTAGAAGAACAGGTTGCTGCCGACCGCAGTTAGTCCGGTAGGGTTGGAGCTGAGTTCACCCGGGTTCAGATCTTGGACGATCTTGGTGCCTGCTTTCGTGCCGTCGCTCGTCCACAGCTCGGTGCCCAATTCAGTTTTGGCAGTGAAGTAGAGCTGACTACCGACTGCCGTAAACTGCTGCAAATTCGCGTCTTGGGCAAAGTCTGCGAGGCGGATGGTGCTGTTGAGCGTCCCGCCACTCGACAGCCAGAGCGACACCTGCTGGCCACCTTGGGCGCTGAGCGTGTCGGCAGTAAAGTAAGACAGATTGCCTGCTGCTGTGAAGTTCCCCGCGTTCGAGCTGCTGCCGCCTTGAATAATGTCGCGGACGATGCTGGGCTGGTTGTCGCGCGCCGAGAAGCTAATCTTCAGGTTGTAGGCCGAACCGTCTGTGGTGCCAGTTTTGGGACGAATCCGCACGTTGTAGGTCGTGTTGGGTGCAAGCGTGCCGCTAAACACCTCTGAGGCGAAGCCAGAGCTGTTCGACGTTGATCCAGTCTCTGGAGTCTGGGTAGCCGGGTCATATAGGTCAATATCCAAGTCACCAAACAGTCCAGTGGCAAGGCTGTTAGCTCCGCCAGAGAGCGGCCCTGTCAGGTCAAACCGAGCAAAGCCGCGTGAGCTGCCAGTGGTGAAGCTGAAGAAATCTGTTTGGGACAGACCGCCTGCCACCACGTAGTTGGAGCGGTTGAGGCTGGAGCCGAGCGCGCCAAGGCTAGTGACTTGGGCATCGGGAGCTGTATCTGTGAGCAGTACGGCATTCAGGCCAAAATTGGTGGCAGTCGCTGCATTGTCTGAGCCGCGCAGCACCCGTAAAACGTAGTTACCTGCCGCCAAGTTGGGCAGAATCACTCGCTCTGAGGCTGTACCGCTAGCTGTGAGGCTCTTGAGAACCGTCGCGTTATCTGCCGCCAAAATCTGTAAGTCAGCGTTGGCGTTCAGACCCGACAAATTGAACTGATAGTCGCCAGCAGCGCCAATGGTAGCTAAGTAGCGTTTCTCAGCAGTGCCCACCTCAAGCTGACCTGTGGTGCTGTTGCTAGCAGGGAGAGGTGTAACGGGAATGGGGACAGGGCCAGGAGTCGGCGTGGGGCCAGGAATCGGCGTGGGGCCAGGAATCGGTGTGGGGCCAGGAATCGGTGTGGGGCCAGGAGTCGGTGTGGGATTAGGGACGGCGATTGGCGTAGTCGTTAAGTCAGCCGTGAAGTTGGTGCCGCTACCAGATTTTCGGAAGAAGCGCAGCAGCACCTCACCGCTTTCAACGGTCGTGCTGACGCTCTCATTGCTGTTGCCGCCGTTTGTACCCGCCGCGATCCGCTGAAGGTTGGCGTTCTTCTGCTTCGATTTCAGGCTGCGGAAATCGATTTTGCCAATTTGCTTGACGACTTGGTTGAAAGGCTTTTTGTAGGTATAAACTTCAACATTGACGTTATTGCGCTTGGCAATTTTCGTGACGTTGATGTCGAGATTACTACTCTGGCTAACATTCAGCCGAAATAAATCCTCAAAATCATTTCTAGGCAGCTTGCCCCGTATTCGCAGCGAGCCGTCGATTGTACTTTGTTTCAGCCCTTTGAGCTGATTGTTCTTATCTGCGTCTCTGGCCATCCTGCATTACCCCATAGTTTTGACATGCGTAGTATGCCCTGATGTCGCATTGAATCAGTCATTCCCAGTCCGGTAAATGATTGCGCTAAAAGATGCAAATTTGATTTATTTTTTCCGTATTTCCACTGGCAGCTTAGCAAATATAGCTGCATCTTCCGTCTCAAGTCAGAACCTTAACCTAGCCAGAATCTATCTTTTGACAGCCACTTATTCAGCGCTACGTTTCCTATCCTGTTTAGGAGATAGCTAAATAAAGCACAGCTCTATCGACCGCTGACGATTGGCTACATCTCCATCATCCATGCTGCTTGACATGTCTGTAGTTTTTAGTCTATGGAGCGTTTTGCTACACGAGGTCGGCAGTGTAGTTTTGCACTTAGCGTTTCGCACTTAGCTTTGTACAGCAGACTCATTTCGCACAGCAAGCAGCCTAGCGAGCATCACACAGGAAATTTTAATTCTTGAAAGATTATATCTACAGATGGCTCAAACAGAGGGCTTGGCTTAGAACTTCTCATCAGTCCCCCATCAGTTGCCGAGAAATGAGGCTTTCGAGCCAGTCTGTTGAATGGCTGTTGAATGGTTGATTGGGCTGCTGCTAAATCCCCGTAAGATTTCCTCTTCTCAAATATTTGAACATCGTTTGAGCTATGTCATTTCAGATCCTAACTCGGGGGCAACTTGAGCGAACCCTCTCTCAAAATATTCAGGCGCTCTACCGGAATTTGCTAGGGCATCAAACGGGCAAAGTTACCTGTCAGCTTGTTGATGAAAAGCTGACGATTGTGATTGAGAACTCTGCGACTCAGCCTGAGAAGCTGCTGGCCAATGAAGGTCAGGTTTCTCTAGCTGAGCAACTCTGTACCTGTCTCAACAGCGCTATTCGTCCTCAAATTAAGCTGCTGATTGAGCAAGTGCTGAGCGTCAACGTGCTCGATCTTTTGGGTGAGGCTACGCTGGTCACAGACCGGACTGGCCTGATTGCAATTCTAGATGCCATCCCTAAAATGCGGATCTCGGCTGAGAGTCAAAGGATGCCCAAGCAAAAGCTGTCTCAGTCAGAGCCAAGCAGTGAGCCGAGTCATGAGCTAACTTAGACTCATCGCCTCAAACCAATCCGAAGCGAATCGATCTAGCTGGCTTTCCAGTTTGGTATTCCCCAGCGCTGCACCAGAATTTCTAAATCTTCGAGCAGATAGGGCTTGCCGAGATAGTCAGAAAAGCCTGCTGCCAATAGCTGTTCTCGATCTCCGAAGATGGCAAGACCAGTCGTAGCAATAATGGGAACGTTGCTAAGGTTTCGCTGTTGTCGCAGCAGTGTCACTAGCTCAGCTCCATGCATGTCAGGCAAAAGTAGATCGAGCAGGATTAGACTGGGCTGGTGCAGCTTAACAAATTCTAATGCTGCCTCTGCCGTCGCTTTGCCCACAAATTTGCAGCTAAACGACTCTAGAACACAGCTCAACAGAAATAAGCTATCCTCTTGGTCATCTATTGCTAGCACCAGCGGCGACGAGACGCCAGCTTGCAGTTGACTCAGGTTATTGAGCCTAGATTGAGAAGTGATCATGTGCTTCAGAACTCCAAAGTCAGCTTGCTCAGGTCTGCAATCCAAGCAATGAGAGCATTTGCTGGGTCGTTAGTAGACCCTAAGAACGGCTCACACTGGTCTTCGTCATTGACGCGATCTTAGGTAAATAAAATTTTAGACAAACAGGCAATAGGATTATCGTGAAGCAGACCGCAGAGTAGTTCACGAGTTTTACTAGCAGCTTCCCAGACTCCTGACCCTTCAGCTTCTACCTGATGGCATTGAGCAGGCTGATTGAGTAGACAGGTACAACTCACTCAGATCCTACTCAACTAAATCCTATCAGGTCAGAAATATTTGCTTAATGCATATTAAATAACTCAACAGTAAATTTAATGAAATCTACAGATTCTGTCAACTGCTGGCAGACTGCTGGGCAGTAGCTATCCCTAAAGACCAGCATCAGGTCTGAATCTTAAGCCTTGTGGGTTGAAAAGGCAGCGGCTCTACAGTAATTTTGTTGAGAGTCAACATATCCTAAAGTTGTGTTCTAGAGTCAAATCACAGAGTCGCAGATCGACCAGGCAAATCGACTAGTAAATATCTTGAGTCCCCAAAACAGCTAAGCCTGTGGGGGATTTAGGAGCGCAGGTAGCGTAGGGAGAAACAGGTGAGCACTTTGGACATAGTACAGCAAGAGCAGCTTAGGGCAATTGGCACCTATCTCAACCAGGTTCGCCAGGAACAGGCGCGTTCGCTGGAAGAGATTGCAGCCAAAACATATATTCCGCTGCGGTTGCTCAAGGCAATTGAGTCTGGGCAGGAGCAGCCCCTGCCTGAGCCAGTGTTTGTGCAGGGCTTCATCCGCCGCTATGCCGACTTGCTAGGTCTCGATGGCGTAGAGCTAGCGCAGAAATTTCCGGTGCAGGTGACACCATTGCCCACAACCCCGCTTCCGAGTCCTGAATCTAGGTCGCGACCGCTGGCTGAGCCAAGCCGCTTGAGTCCATCCCTGGAGGATCAAGAGCTGCCCAGGCGGTCTCACTCGCCCGGTTCAGCCTCTTACCTGCCGTATATTGCGGCGGCGGCGCTGCTGGCTCTCGGAGGCATTGGGCTGGCGGTCGTGCGCGCCATTTCCTCGCGGCCTGCCAACCGCCCTGACTCAGCGCTGGTCTTACCCGAACAGCCGTCTCCGCCGCGCAGCTCGGTCAGCCTGCCCTCAGCTTCGCCGCTACCTGCGGTTACGCCCTCGATCTCGCCTGCTGCGGCGCTGCCTTCCATCTCGCCCTCACGTTCACCTTCAGTTTCACCTTCAGCTTCGCCCAGACTCTCGCCCAGTCCACGCCTCAGCCCGTCTGCTGTGGCTGACCCCAATGCTGCCGTCAGCGTCGAGATGCAGCTCACGGACAGGGCCTGGGTGCAGGTAACAGTCGATGGAGTTGTAAAGGCAGAGGCTGTATTACCCAAAGGCACACGCCAATCTTGGTCAGGCAGGCAGCAGATTACAATTGTTTCGGGCAATGCGGGCGCGGTTTCGGTGGCGGCAAACGGCGGCACAGCAAAGGTGATGGGTGTGCCCGGTGCTGTGACTGAGCTGACGGTGAAGCCAGAATAATCAAGCCAAAATAATCAAGCCAGAATAGCGCCATCAGCCGTTGCCTTTTTGGTTGGGCGCAAACAGCCCTGTGCCGCGCATTAAATCTAGAAAAGCAAAGACAGCAGGCGGCTGCAAAATATTGGACACGATAGCCGCCCCAATAATTCGCTCTAGCGGCACAGGCAGCGAGCGCACTTGAATTTCATTAGGAATCGGCAGAGCTGCCAATCGGGGCAAAATTGCTGCGCCTAGCCCCTGCGCCACCATGCTGACAATCGTGGAGTCTTCTTTAATTTCGTAGGCGACCTGCGGCGACTGCCCCCACTGCGCCCAGTGATTCAGCACTACGACCGTACATTCGGCGTAGTTATAGAGAATAAACGAGTAGTTGGCCAGCATATCCCAGGTAAGCTGCGTCGGAATTGGCTGCAGGATGGGTGAAGCCGGCAGCAACACCACAAATTCGTCGCGGGCAATCTCCCAGGTATCAAACTCATCGCTGGCACGGGGCAGCGCAATCAGCCCAATATCAACCCGCCCTTCACGTAGCGCCTGCTCAATTTCAACGGGTTCATCTTCGGTAATGGCTACCTCAATATCTGGGAAGCGCTGCCGGAATTGAGCCAGCAAAGGTGGCAGCAGATGAGTCGCGGCACTGCGAAACGAGGCAATCCGTACCCGTCCGCCCTGCAAGCCTTTGGCAAGATTCACCTCATGGTCGATTCGCTCGCGCAGCTCCAGCATGGTTTCGGCGTGATGCAGCACTCGTTCGCCCACGCGCGTCGGATGCGCCCCAAATCGGCCTCTGGTCAGCAACGAAACGCCTAGCTCAGCTTCGAGTGCCGCCACCGCTCGACTGACGGCAGACTGCGAAATATCTAACTTGAGAGCGGCGGTCGAAAAACTGCCACAGGCTACGATCGTCCGTAAAATTCGCAGATGCTCTAGGTTCATTGGATGCATCCATCCGGTTACTGCATAGCGGTGAGTCGATATCGCTTTTGATCCCGATTACTGGGAACGTTAGCCTGTAATCAGCAAATTAAGTTTTGCAAGATCTTAAGTTATTCACTGTTTTTTGAACTGTCTCACCGCTGACAGCCTTAGCGTTATGTTTCAACTGATACCGTACGAAAAGTTTCGTGATACGCCCAGCGTTCGGTTTTTTGACATCACGATCGCCAATTCTAACGCTCGCGATCTGGTGTTTCACGATGGCGCTGCCACCAGTCCCAACAATGGCTCGGAAGGCTGCTGGCAGTTTTATATGCATGCTCACCAAGAAGACAACCTGCTGGCGCTCAGCGGTGGCCGCACGTTTTATCTGGTCAATCTTAGCTGGAAGCAGCCGTTTCATATGGTGCGCTTGCAGGCGAACGGCGATATTCTGCGGATTCCCCCCGGCACGTTCCACCGCTCTGTCTCTGATCCCGACGGTTCGCTGGTGTTGAATCAGGCGGTTCGGGCAGCGGGAGCCAATCTGGAAACCGAATTTCGGGTCTACAACAGCGCTGAAATTCCGCTGCTGCTGAAAGCGACCTCGCAGTCTGCACCGCCGCCGCGTCGTCATGGGTTTGAGCAGTTCCAGCTGAGAGTGGCTTAGGTCTAACCCGCAGGTTTCGGCTGGAGTAAACTTGGGCTGCGGTAGACTTGGGCTGCGGTAGACTTGGGCGATAAACTTAAAAAGCTGCTCAGCTCAAGATCGCCATGCCCAGACTCGCGCCCTACGGCTCTTGGAAATCGCCAATCACCTCAGATCTGATTGTGGCGGGCAGTATTCGGCTCGGTGAGATCAAGCTGGATGGCGCTGATGTCTATTGGAGCGAAGGCCGACCCACTGAAGGCGGACGCACGGTGCTGGTACGCTGGGCGGTTGGACAGGAAACCGACATGGTGCTGGCTCCGTTCAACGTGCGGACGCGGGTGCATGAGTATGGTGGTGGCGCTTATCAGGTGGCCGCAGGCCAAATCTATTTCTCTAACTTCACTGATCAGCGGCTCTATCGGCAGACGGCTCAGGTTTCCAGTCCAGATCACAGCCCAGATCAATTTCCAGACCAAAGCCCAGAAGCGCTGACTCCCGAAGGCTGTCGCTATGCAGATATCGCAGTTGATCAGGATCGAAACAGGTTGATCTGCATTCGGGAAGATCACGGTGCTTATCAGCAGCCAGGGCAGCAGCTAGCACCGTCGGAGCCGGTGAATACGATTGTGGCCGTCAGTCTTGCTGATCTAAACGCAGGTGAAGTTCTGGTATCCGGTCAAGATTTTTACGCTGCCCCCCGCCTCAGTCCAGACGGCAAGTTTCTCTGCTGGCTGAGCTGGAATCACCCCAACATGCCCTGGGATGGCACCGAACTCTGGGTGGCCTCAGTCGATGCGGCAGGCAAGCTAGGCGAACCGCAGAAAATTGCAGGCGGCCTCAGCGAATCGATCTTTCAGCCTGAATGGTCGCCCAATGGCCAGCTCTACTTCATCAGCGACCGCACCAACTGGTGGAATCTCTACCGCTGGAGCGCCGAAGCTGGACAAATCGAGCCACTCTGCCCTAAAGCTGCCGAATTTGGGCTGCCGCTCTGGGTGTTTGACATGACGACCTATGGCTTCGAGTCAGCCCACAGCTTAATCTGCACCTATGTCGAAGCTGGAGTCCAGCATCTAGCTCGCCTCAACACCACCACGCTGGAACTTGCCGAAATCGCCACGCCGTTTTCAGCGATCAGCGGACTGAAGGTGGCAGCAGGGCGGGCGGTTTTTATTGGCGGGATGCCAACCAGCCCCAGCGCTCTGGTGCGGCTCGATCTGCAAACTGGCGAAATTGAGACGCTGCGCTACTCCAGCAGGCTAGAAATTGATCCAGGCTACATTTCCGCTCCAGCCGCGATTGAGTTTCCTACCGCCGACGGTTTGATGGCTTACGGCTTTTACTACGCTCCCCAAAACCAGGACTACAGCGCTCCAGAGAGCGAAACGCCACCGCTGCTGGTCAAAAGTCATGGCGGCCCCACGGCGGCAACCTCAGCTTCGTTTAATCCCAGTATTCAGTATTGGACGAGTCGCGGCATTGCCATCCTGGACGTGAACTACGGCGGCAGCACGGGCTATGGCCGCGACTACCGCGAACGTCTGAAGGGGCGCTGGGGCATTGTGGACGTGGACGACTGCGTAAATGGCGCAAAATATTTGGTGGCGCAAGGCTTGGCCGATCCAGATCGGCTCTGCATTGATGGCGGCAGTGCGGGCGGCTACACGACGCTGGCGGCGCTCACCTTTCGAGACACGTTTAAGGCAGGAGCTAGCTACTACGGCGTGAGTGATTTGGAAGCCTTGGCGCGAGATACGCACAAGTTTGAGTCACGCTATCTGGACGGGCTGATTGGCAAATATCCAGAGGCGCAGGCAATTTACCAGCAGCGCTCGCCGATTGCTGCCGCGAGCCAGTTGGATTGTCCGCTGATTTTTTTCCAGGGCGACGAGGACAAGATCGTGCCGCCGAACCAAGCCGAGATGATGGTCGATATTTTGCGGCAAAAGGGGCTGCCGGTAGCCTATATTCTGTTTGAAGGCGAGCAGCACGGCTTCCGCAAAGCCGAAAATATTAAGCGGGCATTAGACAGCGAACTCTACTTCTACGCCAGAGTGTTTGGCTTTGAACTCGCCGATGCCTTGCCGCCCGTCGTGATCGAAAACTTGCCCTGAGCTATTACTAGAGCCAGTCCACCCAGCTACTGAGGTTCACGAAACGCCCATGCCAGCCGCTGTCTGCCTGCAAAACGTCCACAAAGTCTACAACGATGTCTCGGTTGTCGATAATCTGTCGCTGCGAATCGAACCGGGCGAAATCTTTGGTCTGCTAGGCCCTAACGGAGCCGGAAAGTCAACCACCATTCGGATGCTGACGACGCTGACTCGCCCCACGCAGGGCGATATTGTCGTGGCGGGCTATGACGTGGTGCGCCAGCCGTTTGGCGTGAAGCAGCAAATTGGCGTGGTGTTGCAGCAGACCAGCGTAGACGCGGATTTGACCGTCTGGGAAAACATGGAGTATCACGGGCGGATGCACCATGTTCCGGCCTCGCGGCGTCAGGCTGAAATCGACCGCTGCCTGGACTATGTGGATCTGAGCGAGCGCAAGGCCGATCTAGCCAAAACGCTCTCTGGCGGCATGAAGCGGCGCTTGCAGATTGCCAGAGCTTTGCTGCACCAGCCGCAGATCTTGTTTTTGGATGAACCCACCGTAGGGCTGGATCCGCAGACGCGGCGGCGGCTCTGGGAAATTATCAAAAGCCTCAACCAGCAGGGCATGACGATTTTGCTGACGACGCACTATATGGATGAAGTTGAGTATCTTTGCAACCGCATCGGCATTCTGGACGGCGGCAAGCTGATTGCGCTGGGTAGCTTTGAAGAACTGCGGCGGCAGCATGGCGAAGGGCTGGTGATGCGGCAAAACGGCGAGCGCTGGGACTACCAGTTTTTCCCGACGATGGAAGTTGCCAAAGACTATCTAGAGCAGCAGCCCGACAAAACTGGCATGATGCTACGCCCTTCCAACCTCGAAGATATTTTTGTCGAGCTCACGGGCCGCAACCTGGATTAGGCGAGATGGTGCGGCGGCTCAAACAGGCCAGACTCGGTGCAAATCGCCTGCAACGGCCAGTCCCAGGCTTCAGTCGGCAGCTCCGGCAGCAGTGCAAACTCGAAAACAACTCCAACGGTCGGAATCTTGCGCCAGTCTGGCTGACTCAGCAGCCGATCGTAGAAGCCGCCGCCATACCCCAAGCGATAGCCGCTGCGGTCACAGGCCACGGCTGGTACTAAGATTAAATCCACCTCAGCAGCTGTAATTTGGGGCGCATCTGGACGCGGTTCTAAAAGGCCGTAGCGACCAGCCTGCAAGGGAAATTCAGGGTTCCAGAGATGCCAGGATAGAGATTTTTCGACGCAGCGCGGTAGTCCCCAGCGAGCCGCGTTTGCGTTCAGCAGCTTGCTCAAGTCTGGCTCTTGGCGCAGGCTGGAGTAAGCCAAAATCGTCCGCGCCTGATTCAGCCAGCCTGACTGCTGGAGCTGAGCACAGATCTGCTGGCTTTTCTGCTGCCAGACTGCGGGTGACATCGCTTGACGAGTCTGGAGCAGCGACTTGCGAAGCTGAGCTTTGGGGCTAGATGGGTCTATTTTCTGCATGTTGCCTATGGCTGAGCGTTGGGCATTCTCGACGATTCGGCCTACAATCGAAAAGATAAAGCCGCCTGCGAACTATTCTTTGAAGCCGATCAGGCTGATTATCTCGTGCAACGATATGCAATTAAAACCGGGAGATACCGCCCCCGATTTCTGCCTGCCTGATACAAACGGAAACTTAGTCAAGCTGACTGACTTTCAAGGCAAGCGCGTTGTGCTCTATTTCTATCCGCGCGACAACACGCCGGGATGCACTAAAGAAGCCTGTGGCTTTCGAGATCTGTTTGAGCAGTTTCAGGCGCAAGACATAATGGTGCTGGGGGTCAGCACCGACGATGCCAGATCTCACAGCAAGTTTAGCCAGAAGTTTGACCTGCCGTTTTTGCTGCTCTCTGATGCGGATGGACAGGTCGCGACGCTGTATGAAAGCTATGGGCTGAAAAAGTTCATGGGCAAAGAGTACATGGGCATCAGCCGCAATACGTTCGTGATTGATCCAGTCGGCAAAATCGAAAAAATCTATCTCAAAGTCAAGCCCGAAGCTCATGCCGCCACTATCTTGAGCGATTTAAGCAGGATTTAAGCAGACTAGATTAAACCCCTTGAATTGAGCATCGCCCTTCCTTAACAGTTGCCGCTCAGCCGATATGACCCAAAATTTAGACTCAGTTCCCCGTGATCAGCCCCATCCGCTCTCCCAGATCTGGCGACTGCTGCAAACCGCAGTCGGCCTGGTCTTTCGCCACCCGATCACTGGCACCAGCATCATCCCCATCCTGCCCGACGGACGGATTGTGCTAGTGCAGCGGCGCGACAACGGCCGCTGGAGCCTCCCCGGCGGCATCGTGGACTGGGGCGAAGATATCCCTAGCTCCACGAAGCGCGAGCTAGCTGAAGAAACGGGCTTGGATCTGGTCAAAATTAATCGCCTAGTCGGGGTTTACTCTGATCCAGAACGCGATCCTCGCTTTCACTCAATTTGCATTCTGGTGGAGGCCAGCGTAGAGGGCGAAATGCAGGTGCAGGACACCCTAGAGATCTCCAACATTCGCGCCTTTACTCGCCAGGAAATCCCGCAGGGCGAGCTGTCCCACGATCACGACCGCCAGCTTCAGGACTATTTCAGCGGCATGACGGTTCTGGCCTAGCTTTAAGGCTTGCAGCGATCGCAGTGGCCGCAGCGAAATCCTGCGCTAAATCCAAAGGCGCTCAGCAGGCTGTCCCAGCGACAGGTGCGGCTGTGCAGATAGCGCTGCATTTGCTTGGCGGCAGTAGATTCAGCCACGGGAACTTTGGCGTTGGGCGCAATTTGATAGTGAAACGGGTCGAGCCAAGTCAACTGCCCAGCGCTATGCAGCAGCGCCAGCGCCATCTCAGCCTGCCGAAACTGCCGCGACACTGCAACTACCTCGCCTGTCGCCGGAATCTGCCGAATCAGCGCCTGAGCGGTTTGCTGCTGTTTCCGCATTTGGGACTGGAAGAACTGCTGCCGCTGATTGTCTTCGGAATCTAGCCAGCCCGTCGGTTCGCTGACCAGCGCTAGCGCTTTGGCAGGTTGGCCGTCTCGTCCGGCACGCCCCACTTCCTGCACATACTCTGAAAGTAGCAGCGGCAGGTGAAAATGCATCACCCAGCGCACGTCCGGCTTATTGATCCCCATGCCAAATGCTGAGGTGCAGATCACGCAGGGCAGGCTGCCGCTCAGCCAGTCAGCCTCAAGCTGACGACGTGCTTCCGGGCTGAGTCCGGCGTGATAGGCGGCAGTTTTGTAGCCCTGCTGCGTTAGCCATGCGGCCAATTCTTCACTAGCCGCGCGGGTGCGGACATAGACCAATCCTGTGCCGGAATGCTGCTGAATAAACTGCCAGAGCTGTTGTTTACGGCCTCTAGACGACCAGGCAATCTGCGCCCCCAGATGCAGATTCGGGCGATAGGGGCTGTGCAGAAACACCTGCGGCGACTCCAGCCCCAACACCTGCTGAATGATGCGCTGAGCCTGCGGATCAGCCGTGGCGGTAAAGGCGGCAATCGCGATTTGGCTACCCGCTGGCTTTTGTGCCAGCAAGGCCGGACGCACCGCCCCCAAGCGACGATAGGCCGGACGAAAGCTATCGCCCCACTGCACCAAGCAATGCGCCTCGTCCAAAATCAGGCCGTTGATCACCAGTTCAGGCCGACAGAGGCGCTCCCAAACCGCGCGGCTCAGCAACGTTTCGGGTGAGAGATAGAGCAGACGCAGCTTCTGGGTTTCTAGTAGCCACAGTGTTTTGCGGGTCTGCTGACTCGACAGCTCGCTATGCAGCAACGCCACGGGCAGCCGTCGCTGCTGGAGTTCCTGCACCTGGTTTTCCATCAGCGCTACCAATGGCGAAACCACCAGCGTCAGGCCAGTTTCTAGCAAAGCCGGCAGCTGAAAGCAAATCGACTTGCCGCCGCCCGTTGGCATTACTACCAGCGTATCTTGCCGAGCCAGCAAGGCCTGCACAATCTCGCCCTGCGGTGGACGAAAGCTGGAATATCCCCAGACCTGCTGGAGCTTGGCCGCAATCTTTTGAATTGCTGGCTGAATAATGGGTTGAGTCGCGGGCATCTTGGCACCTCATGATTCTAATTTCAGGATGCCCAGCGAACCCAGCGCGAATCCGCCTCAGCAATCCGCCTCAGCAATCCGCTTCACCCATCAGCCTCGCTAGCCAGAATCTCCGCAAACCAGGCTTCCACCCGCTCACCCATCGCCTGCATCGAAAACCGCGCCTCAGCCTGCTGCCGACAGATGCGCCGATCGATCTGATCAAGTTTGCCAATGGCCGCCACCAGCTCATCAACGCTATCCGGCTCAACTAGCCAGCCTGTTTTCCCGGACTCGACGATTTCAGCAGGGCCACCTCGCTGATAGGCCAGCACCGGAACACCACAGGCCAGCGCCTCAATCGCCACATTGCCAAAGGCTTCAATCCATTTGGGAGTCATTACCAGCGCCCGCGCCTGCCTTAAGCCTTGCTGAAGCTGCTGAGTCGAGCGAAAGCCCTGATAGCGAAAGCCGCCCTCTGGGAAGCGCTGGCAAATTGCCTGCCAGTAAGACTGATCTGGCATGGCACCCCAGATTTTTAAGAGCAAGCCGCTAGCCTGCGCTGCTGCAATCGCGTCTTCGATCCCTTTTTCGGGGGCAATTCGACCCACCCAGGCCAGATAAGGTTCAGCTGCGACTTCGTAGACTGGCTGGTAGAGTGACAGATCCAGGCCGTTCCCCAGCGGACGGCAGCGATCGCCAAAGCTAAATGTCTCGGCCTGCGCTCGGCTGTGGACACCGATGGTTTTTGGAAAGCGATCCAAAGTTTGCTCAATGATTTGATCCATCGCGTCTGTGAGTGAACCCATGCTGACCAGATGCGCCACCGGACGCTGCAAAAATCCGCTCAGGTAAAACGGCAGCCAGTCGTAGGCAAAATTCAGCAACAGATCAAATTCCGGCTCCATCTGCCGCGCCTGATCCCACATAGCCGCTAGCACTGCATCTTTGGGCAGCAGAATCGGCGACTCCCGCCCCTGCGTCTGTGCCGTTGGCTGGAGCGTTCCATCGACCGGAATCACCGGAATCTGTGCGGCTGCACCCGTGAGCCGTGAACCGGCTGGAGCCAAGACCTGCACCTGATAGCCCCGTTGCCACATGGCCTCGGCCAGATTTTGCAAGGTTAGCTCCACGCCGCCCCCCAGCCCTGACCCCAGCGCTCCCACAGGCGTTGAGATTAGCAGCAGTTTCAGCGACGATTGAGCAGCAGACTGAAGCATCATAGACCAGCGACCTGAAAGGATTTAAGAGCAGCAGAAGTTTTGAGAGCGTTACAATCAGAACGGATCAGACTATTTTTTACGCCATTCATAAAGCAGCGATAGGGACTGTCTAAATTTAGGGCAGAATATTGAGCTATGGATGCAAGAAAATAGCTAGCGTCCTGAATTGATGAACTTGATTTGATAGAGAGCGTTATCTCTAAGCTGTTGAGCAAGTGGAAAGTGAGCCAATGTCTGTCGAAAACCTACCCGATCCCGAAACATCAACCCCGGAAACATCAATCCCAGAAGCATCGGCCAATCATGCCGCTGACAGCGCTGCTGAGCCAAATGCAGAATTCGCGTTTGACCCAGAAGCCGAGCCGTTCACTCTAGATCCTGAGCCGGATGCCCAAGTGCTAGATGCCCAGGTAACCGATGCGCCCGACATCCCGCTGAGTCAGCCCGACCTAGGCTCATCTCAGGTAATCAGCGCTCTGACGCAAGATATAGAAGATCTCAAGGTGCAGCTAGAAGACCGCACCAGCCAATATATGCGGATCGCGGCTGACTTTGAGAACTTCCGTAAGCGTACTCAAAAAGAGAAAGAAGAGCTAGAGGAGAAAGTGAAATGCAGCACCATTAAAGAGCTGCTGTCGGTGGTCGATAACTTTGAGCGCGCCCGCTCGCAGATCAAGCCGCAAGACGATGGCGAGATGAATATTCACAAAAGCTATCAGAGCGTCTACAAACAGCTCGTTGACTCGCTAAAGCGGATTGGGGTATCGCCAATGCGCTCCGAAGGCAAAGAGTTCGATCCGAACCTGCATGAAGCCGTGATGCGCGAACCTACTGCCGATCAACCTGAAGGTACGGTGTTGGAAGAGCTAGTGCGCGGCTATGTGCTGGGCGAGCGCGTCTTGCGCCACGCGATGGTAAAGGTCGCTGCTCCGCCCGAAGCGGCTGAAGACTAAGGCTTGGGTTTAGATGGGTTAGGTCAATCCTGTGTTGAGTTAATCCCGGACTGCATCTGCATAAATCACGAGATTTCTACCAAAGCTCATGAACATTTCGCCTGTACTTGATCATAAATTGATCATATTCCCGAAAAATTGCGGAATACTGGGCTGAAGATGAGTGCTAAAGCCGAAAAAGCCGAATCGAACGCAAGCAATCTCTGTATTTATCTCGATTGCATTCATCTCAACTGCATCGAATTTGCACCGAAGCAATGCAGCTATTCACTGAACACATGTCGTGAGCGCGAGTTATGGGAAAAGTTATTGGCATCGACCTAGGCACTACAAATAGCTGCGTCGCCGTTCTGGAAGGCGGCAAGCCAGTTGTAATCTCCAACTCGGAAGGCGGACGCACCACGCCCAGCATCGTCGGGTTTGGCAAAACAGGCGGGCGGCTGATTGGGCAGTTGGCTAAGCGTCAGGCCGTCACCAACGCCGAAAATACCGTCTTCAGCATCAAGCGGTTCATTGGCCGTCGTTGGCATGACACCGAAGACGAGCGGGGTCGAGTCACCTACGTTTGCGTCCATGGCAAAGACGATACGGTGGATGTGCAAATTCGGGGAAAAAGCTACACCACCCAAGAAATCTCGGCAATGATCTTGCAAAAAATGAAGCAGGATGCCGAAAACTATCTGGGTGAAACTGTCTCTCAAGCCGTGATCACGGTTCCCGCCTATTTCACCGACGCGCAGCGCCAAGCTACCAAAGACGCAGGCACGATTGCCGGACTCGAAGTGCTCCGCATTATCAACGAGCCAACAGCTGCTGCGCTCTCTTACGGACTCGAAAAGCAGGATCAAGACCAGACCGTGCTGGTGTTTGACCTCGGTGGCGGCACGTTTGACGTTTCGGTGCTGCAACTCGGCGACGGCGTATTTGAAGTCAAGGCCACCTCCGGCAACAACCAGCTTGGCGGCGACGACTTCGACAATCTGCTGGTGCGCTGGATGATGGACAACTTCCGCGAGCAGGAGGGCATTGATCTGTCCACTGACAAAATGGCGCTTCAGCGGCTGCGCGAGGCGGCTGAAAAAGCCAAGATTGAGCTATCCAGTATGCTCAACACCACCGTCAACCTGCCTTTTATCACCGCTGACGATACGGGTCCTAAGCATCTGGAAATGGAGCTGACTCGCGCTAAATTTGACGAGCTGACTAAGGCGTTGGTGCAGGCCACGATTGACCCTGTGACGCAGGCGCTCAAAGATTGCGACCTGACCCCCGACCAGATCGACCGGATTATTTTGGTCGGCGGCTCGACTCGCGTTCCGGCAGTTCAAGAAGCGATTTCCAGCTACTTTGACGGCAAAACGCCCGACCGCTCGGTCAACCCAGATGAGGCTGTGGCGCTGGGTGCCGCAATTCAGGCAGGCGTATTGGGCGGCGAAGTCAAAGATTTGCTGCTGCTTGACGTGACGCCGCTGTCGCTAGGAATTGAAACTCTGGGCGAAGTTTTCACCAAAATTATTGACCGCAACACCACCATTCCCACTAGCAAGTCGCAGGTATTTTCTACCGCCACGGACGCTCAAGCTTCGGTGGAGATTCACGTGCTGCAAGGCGAGCGAGCGATGGTGCGCGATAACAAGAGCCTAGGCAAATTCCAGCTCACCGGCATTCCGCCTGCGCCTAGAGGCGTGCCTCAAATTGAAGTCGCCTTTGAAATTGACGCGAACGGCATTCTGCGCGTGGCGGCTCGCGACAAAGGCACAGGCCGCGAGCAAAGCATCAGCATTACCAGCACGGGCGGCCTCAGCGACGCAGAAGTTGAGCGGATGCGGCAAGAGGCTGAGCTATATGCCGAAGATGATGAACAGCGCAAACAGCTGGTGGCGCTCCGCAACCAGGCCGACACGTTGCTCTACAGCTACGAAACCACCCTGCGCGACAACGCTGAGTTTATTACTGACGAAATGCGCGCTCAGGCTACCCAAAAAGTCGCTGAACTGCGGGGGGCATTAGCCGACCGCAGCAGCTCAATTGACGTGATCCAATCTCGGATTGACGGTCTCCAGCAGACCCTGCTTGCCATCGGCGAGGCTGTCTATTTAAAGGCACAGCAGCCCACAGCAGCCCATCAGACTGAAGACTATCAAGATCCGACAGAGGCTGCGCCCTGGCAGAACGCTCAAGTCTCGCCTGACTCCAATCCGTTTGAAGAATACAGCGAAGAAGAGTTTGCAGAGGACGAAACCATCACCGCCGACTATGAGGCCGTAGACTAGGAGGCCGCAGACTAGGAGGCCTTAAACGCGAGTGCCCTGAACTCGCGAGAGCCATCTGCTGCTGCGTCCCAATCACCGGTTTCTCAGCCCCCCGTTCCAGCAGGATTCGTTTAGGATGGAGTGAAGCAAAGCCGCGAATCAGGCGCGAATCAGGTATGATAGCCCTCAGCGACTTACTGCACTTTTATTATCCCCATTCTTAATTCTTATTTGAACTAGCGCTCTATGGCAGGTGATTACTACGAAATCTTAGGCGTTTCGCGGGATGCTGACAAGGAGGAAATTAAGCGAGCTTATCGCAAGCAGGCTCGCAAATATCACCCTGACGTGAACAAAGAGCCGAGTGCCGAAGATCGATTCAAAGAAATCAATCGCGCCTATGAAGTTCTCTCTGATCCAGAGGTGAAGGCTCGCTACGACCGATTTGGCGAAGCCGGGGTCGGGACTGCCGCCAGCTCTGGATTCGAGGATATGGGCGACATGGGCGGCTTTGCCGATATTTTTGAGAGCTTTTTCAGTGGTTTCTCGACCGGGATGGGTGGCCAGCAGGGCGGCGGGCGGCGGCGGGCAGGCCCGACGCGCGGTGAAGACCTGCGGCTGGATCTGAAGCTAGACTTCCGCGAGGCGGTATTCGGCGGCAAAAAAGAAATCAAAATCAGCCATCTCGAAACCTGCACCGTCTGTAGAGGCAGTGGCGCGAAGCCGGGAACTCAGCCCCGCGTCTGCCCAACTTGCAGTGGAGCTGGCCAGGTACGCCGCGCTACCCGCACCCCGTTTGGCAGCTTCACGCAGGTTTCAGCCTGCCCGACCTGTAACGGCAGCGGGCAGGTGATTGAAGATAAGTGCGAGTCCTGCGGTGGTGCAGGTCAAAAGCAGGAAGCTAAGAAGCTAGAGATTGCGATCCCGGCTGGGGTAGACAATGGCACAAGGCTGCGGGTTTCGAGCGAGGGTGATGCGGGTCAACGCGGCGGTCCGGCTGGCGATCTCTATGTCTATCTGTTTGTGAATGAGGATACCAAGTTTAGACGAGATGGCATCAACATTCTTTCAGAGGTGAAAATTAGCTATCTACAGGCAATTCTAGGCGACAAAATTGAAGTAGAAACCGTTGATGGCTCAGTCGAGGTGACGATTGCGCCCGGGACTCAGCCGAATACCGTGATCACCTTAGAGCATCGCGGTGTGCCGCGCTTAGGAAATTCGGCTAGCCGAGGCGATCATCTGCTGACGGTGCAGATCGAGATCCCAGGCAAAGTCAACACCGAAGAGCGGGAGCTACTCGATAAGCTGGTCAAAATCCGCGGTGAGCGGCTCAGCAAGAGCGGTGGGATTGAAGGATTTTTAGGCAACTTGTTCAAAGGGTAGGTTCAAGGGGTAGATTCAAAGGCTAGTCTTGCATGACCCAAATTTCATCGCCTGATGCTCAGCTCGATTTGCGCGGCACGCCCTGCCCGCTCAACTTCGTGCGAGCCAAGCTGCGCCTCGAAAAAATGCTGCCCGGTTCGCTGCTGGAAGTCTGGCTCGATCCGGGTGAGCCGATTGAGCAGGTGCCCGACAGTTTGCGGATGTCGGGCTACAGCATTGAGCAACTTGAAGATCGCTCGGAGTTTTTTGCTTTGCAGGTGCGCTGTCCAATGTCAGGAAGCTGAGTATGTCTGAGCCAAAGCCCTCAGCGCTCCCCGAAGCTCTAGCTGACGATCAGCTCAAGTCGCTCACGGGAACAGTTTTGGCAGCTCAGGCCAACTACTATTGGGTGAAGCTGAACCAGCAGGCAGAGCCGCTGCTTTGCACAAGCCGCGCTCGCCTGAAAAAATTTGGTCAGCAGGTGATGGTGGGAGATCGCGTCCGGGTCGAAGAACCCGATTGGATAGAGCAACGCGGCGCTGTGGCCGAGGTGTTTGTGCGTCGCAGCCAGATCGAGCGGCCACCCATTGCCAATGTCGATCAGATCTTGCTAGTCTTTGCGCTCTCAGAGCCGACCCTAGATTCAACTCAGCTGAGTCGGTTTCTTGTCAAAGCTGAATCGACTGGCATTTCAACCCAGCTTTGCCTCAACAAAAGCGATCTTGCTTCAGAGGCCGAACAGCGGCATTGGACGACTCGGCTGAGGCAGTGGGGCTATGACCCAATTCTGCTCAGCTTGTGGCAAGACGAAGGCTCTGGCCAGCTCTACAATCTACTGGATCAAAAAATTACTGTCCTGTCTGGGCCTTCTGGAGTCGGCAAATCGAGCCTGATCAATCGGCTGATTCCCCAGGTGAAGCTGCGGACTGGCCTGGTTTCGGGCAAGCTGGGGCGCGGGCGACATACCACTCGGCATGTTGAGCTGTTTGAGCTGCCTACTGGCGGACTGCTGGCGGACACCCCCGGCTTTAACCAACCTGATTTGATCTGCCGGCCTGCTCAGCTCGCCGACTATTTCCCGGAGATTCGGCAGCGGCGCACAGCAGGAGCCTGTCAGTTTAATAACTGTCTGCACCGTGATGAACCTAACTGCATGGTGCGCGGCGACTGGGAGCGCTACCCGCTCTATCTGACTTTCCTCGCAGAGGTTGTGGCGCATCAGCGAGACATCGATCAGCGCGGTGACGGCGAAGCTATGACCAAAGCCAAAAGTAAGTCAGCCGGAGTTGTCAAGGACGAACCGAGACTGGCTGCGGCCTATCGTCAGGTGTCTCGCAAAACTGAAAAGCAGCTGCTGCGTCAACTCTATTCCGACGAACAGTGCGACGAGCAGTACGACGAACAGTAACCTGATCCAGAGTGACGGCTAGGCAGGAGTCAACATCATTTGGTAGAGCGAATAGCGAAATGCGGCATCTGTGTATTTGGCTTTAAGACTATTCCAACCCAGCAGGGCAGTCTGCCGCTGATTTTGAATCACCTGAAGCAGATCGGGCGAACGCTTGGGATCGAGATCCAGCAGCCCCAGTAGGACATGAGCATCCTGTACCGCGCCTAAATCTGACTGTAACTGCTTTAGCTCACTCACCCAGCCCTGAAAGTCAGCGCCATAGAAATCAGCAAAAAACTCGGCCTGATAGCGGGCATGCTTGCAGGTTTTGCGGAGCTCATGCAGCGTCTCTTCGTCCTCAGGCTCAGCCCACCAGCCCGGATGCAGCAGCAACTCTGAAAGCAGGGGCGACAGCAAATCGGGTAGGGCTGCTGCCAAAGATATCTGAGCCAGCGGTTGGTAAAGGGGCTGCGCCAACCAGTCTTTGTAAGCGGCCTTCAGGTCACAGTATTTAGCATCGGCTAACGTTTGCTCAACCCGCTTAAAAGCTTTCTTGCGCCGAGCTTGCAGACGTTCGATGGCCTGGTCAGTAGCAGGATGTTCGGCGGCTGAAATGAGTGGGCGATACTGTTCACGGAGGGCCTCAATCTGCACGTCTAGATCGCGCAGGCTGCCTAGAGTTTTAGCCAATGCCTGAATTCGCTTGGCCTGAGCCGATTTGGGCAGCTTGACAACAGGCTCAAACACTTGCAGAGCAGTCCGCAGGCGGCGGCTATTGACGCGCATCTGATGCAGATATTCTGGGTCAGCATCTTCTAAAACCCCAGCCTCCTGCTTGACCAAACGGTGATACTGCTTAGTAATCAGCGTCAGCGCATAGTCGCCTAGCGTCAGCGATGCCGCCATCGCTGAGGGAACTGGCTGCACCTCTACCCGCTGCTCTGCCTGCGCTTCTGGCTTTTGAGCGGCTTGCTTTGCAGGCGTTTTCTGAGACGCTTTAACCGCAGATTTTGCCATCAGTCAATCTCCCATCTAGCGAATGCTAGAAAATGCTGTGAGAACAGTTTCGTCAACAGCTTTTGTATTCTAAGATTCTAGAAAATTTGAAGACTATCTGCCTCAAACTTGAGGCGTAAGCGGCAGCAGTTGCCCAAATATAGTCTTAGGCAAGCTTTGGGCGAGCTTTAGGGAAGCACTGTTTCAGGGATCTGAACATCCGGCAGAGTCGGCGACTGAATCTGACTAGCTGCTTCAGGCGCTGAGAGAAAGTTCAGCGTTGGGGCGGACAGTGCTGGAGCAGCCAGGTTGGGCGCAGCGAAGGCAGGAGCGGCCAAGTCAGGGACATCAAACTGGGGCGCACTGCCCTGGAAGCCGATGAAAGCCGGAGCCACCAATGCGGGTGCTGCGAGCGCCGGAGCCGCCAGGTTAGGGCGGGAAAGCTGGGGAGCCGTAAGCGTTGGCCCTACAAACGGGCTGTCTGGGAAGGTCGGCGTTTCTAGATTGACAGTGCCTAGATTAGTTTCGGGGAAAACAGCGGTCGGGATCTGAGGCGATACGACATTGGTGACTTCTGGCACTTCGGGGACGGCAACGGTGGATGGATCAGGAATGGGCTGAAACAGCTGATCGGTATTGACAATGGGCACGACGACATCTGGCACAGTCGGGACTGGCACTTCAGTTGTGGTCTGAGCCATGGCCGCAGTCTGGCTGACCAACACTGATCCTAGAATTGATCCCAGCAGAGCCATCTCAACACAGACAGCCTCCAGATAGACGAACCGATTAATCCAGCGCATAGCTTCAGCCTGAGAAATTCTCTAGCCGTAATTATATGTCCAGAATTCGATTTGAGATGCAGCTTGGGCTGAACTTAGAGTTGAACTCGGGCTTGAACTTAGGCTAAGGCTAGCTAAGTTGGCATCTGCCAAATCCGAATCGTCTTATCTGAGCTGCCGCTGAGCAAAAGCTTGCCGTCCGGACTGAGCGCAAGGGAGTTGACTGTATCGCTATGCTCGCTCCAAGTCATCAGGACTTTACCTGCGGCCAGATCCCAGAACTTGATGGTGTTGTCTGAGCTGCCGCTGACGAGGATTCTACCGTTGGCGGTAAGAGCGAGGGCATTGACATCGCGGATATGGTCACTCAGGGTGCGGATTAGCTCGCCAGTTTGCACATTCCAGAGGCGGATAGTTTTATCTTTGCTGGCCGTAATCAGAGTCTGGCCGTCGGGCGTGAAGAGAATGGCATGAACCGGGTTGATATGACCGATGAAAGTCTGGAGATATTCGCCGGTTCTCAGGCTCCAGAGCTTGGTTTTGTTGTCTAGGCCACCGCTAGCCAAAAACTTGCCGTCTGGACTGATCGCCACGGTTTTGATCATGCCAGCCACTTCGGCCAGGGTTTTGAGCAAAGCACCTGTATTGGTGCTCCAGAGCCGGATGGTGCGATCTTCGCCGCCGCTGACCAACAGCTTGCCGTCTGGGCTAATTGCCACCGCATTGACATCGCGGCTGTGCCCAGTGAGAGCGCCCAGCAGTGACCCGTTCAGGAAGCTCCAAACCCGCACCGTATAGTCATCGCTGCCGCTAACTAGCGTTCTGCCATCCGGGCTAATGGCGATCGTATTCACGCCCCGGTTATGTCCGGTCATCGTCAATAGCGGCTCGCCCGTATGCAGATTCCAGACACGAATTGTGTCATCTAGGCTGCTGCTGGCAAACGTGGGTGCATTGGGGCTAGGCACAACGCAGGTCACCCAAGACGAGTGCCCTGTCAGAACTTGCAGGCAGCGTGAGCCGCGCGGCGTTCCAGATGTCCTAGCAGGCGCGCTATCTGAAGCGGGTCGAGCGACAGGGGGACGGGAAGCAGGGGGACGCGAGGGCGGGCTAGAAGTTGGGGGTCTGGAATTGGGGGGTCTGGAATTGGGGGGCGCAGATCGAGATCGAGGGTCAGAGGCGGGCGGCGGGGCGGGCGGAGCGGGCGGTGAGATAGTTGGACGTGTCGCGGGCAGAAACGAGTCAGCGTTTAAGTCTCGCATCACCTCATCGGCTGACTGGTAGCGCTCGTTGACGAGATCTTTGAGTAGATAGTCGAGGATATGCGCCAGCTGATCGCTGACCGTGGTGCCTTTTTTTTGCTGCAAATATTCGCGCCAGAACCACTGGCCGTTTAGCGGATCATAAAGGCTGTCCGGGCGTGCCTCGGTCATCAGATGCAGGCAGGTTGCGCCCAAGCTGTAGAGGTCGCTAGCTGGGTAGGCTTTGCCGCCGCGAAACTGCTCCATCGGCGCGTAGCCCTCAGTACCGATGCGGGTGCCCGCCTCACCCGGCGTTTCTTCGCTCAGCTGTTTAGCCACGCCAAAGTCAATCAGCATCAGCCGATCGTCCGACTGCCGCCGCAGAATATTCATCGGCGTAATATCGCGGTGGATCACCTGATGCCGATGCACAAACCGCAAAATCGGCAGCACGTCAGCAAACACATCTCGGATCTGACGTTCATTGAAAGCCCCATGCTGCTTCATTTCTTGCAGCAGGCTTTGCCCTTCAATAAATTGCTGCACCAGGTAGAGATAGCCCTCTTGCTCAAAATAGGCCAGCAGCGCCGGGATTTGGGCATGTTCGCCCAGCTCATGCAGCCGCACGGCCTCTTGATTGAACAGCTGCACCGCTTTTTCCAGCGATTTTGTCCCCTGCACCTGTGGCGAAAACTGCTTAATCACGCATTCAGAGTTGAGTCGGTCTGCATCGAGCGCTAGATAGGTGCGACCAAAGCCGCCCTGTCCTAAAAGCTGAGTAGCCTGATATCGCCCTCTCAGCAGCGTCAATGCCGTACCGCAGTTTTGACAAACCTTCGCATCATCAGGATTGACGGGTTTCTGGCACTGCGGATTAAGGCAACAGATCATGGCAGGTAGCGCCTTGGGGCGATGTTAATTTGAGTTAAACTGGCGGTCTAGGCGAAGTATTTTTAATATAGGGGGAAGCATTCCTAGTGGCGATAGACAGAGATAGAAAGCAGACGGAAAGCAGCAGGGAATTAGCTCAATCTAGCTAGATTAACCGTATATCTAACCACTTTATCCCCAACAAACCTTATCCCTAAACAAACTATGTCTCCAACAAACTGTCTTCCTAAATAAACTGTGTTGAACTGTGTCCCTAATAAAAATATATCTTCAACAATAAGCTTTCCTGATGGATGTCTAATCTCAGCCTAGCTCAAATGGTAAACGGGATTAGCTTTAGAGAAGCCGCAAGTCAGAGCTGTTTTTTCAGTGCAAGTCGCGGTTAGAGCAGCAGTCCAACTCTACCTTTCCGGCTGTGACAGTTAGAAAAAACACCTCTATTATCCTTTTAATTACTGATCCAACTTAATCTAAAGCTGAAATTCTAAAGCTAAAATACAGGGTACTAAAGCCAGTGACCCTCCTTGCATCACCTGAAAAATAGCCTGCGACCCTTATGCTTACTTCATGCTCGGCGGTTGGCTTGACGCTGAGTGAGGGAATGCATCAGTTCAGCTTGGCTATGGCTTGGCTAGGACTTGTTAGGTATGTCAGGCTACTCAGCGCCTCAGACCAGGAGCAACCTACGTGCGTGAGTTTAGATATTCCGTGGCTTCAGACCCAGCTGCACCCGCTGACAAAAGCTACCAATTCCTCAGCTTCCAGCTCACGCCGACTCTGCAAGCGCTGATTTTGACCGCAGAGCTAGGCGAGGTACTTAGCCTGGAAGCTAGCCAAATAGTGCCCATTTTTGACCAGCCTAAGGCCGTCATGGGCATCTGCAACCATCGGGGTGAAGTGTTATGGATTGTTGACTTAGCGGCGCTCTTAGGGCTAGAAACGCTGTTCGCCCAAAACTGCCGTCAGCACCTGAGCGTCATGGTGATTCACCGGATGCAGTCGCATGTCGGCATGGCAGTGCAGCAGGTGGGGCAGCTGATTTTCTGTGCGGCCAGCAAAATTCAGCCGCTGCCGCTGTCGGCGATTGATCTGACGCCCAAGCTGGCGTTTTGCCTCAAGGGACTGTACCAAAACTCCGATCAGAAGACCTTACTGGTGCTGGACGGAGCGAAAATTCTCGATCTATTAAAAGCAGACTAGAGGCAGGTATCCGTGACTGAAACTTTCTCCGACCCGTTTCCCAATCAGTCTTATCCCAATCAATTTGAAGCTGCGCCAGTTCTAGAGGTCAAGAGCAGCTTTAGCAATCTCCCCAGATTTGACAGCAGCCTTGATATCCAGCTCAATGGCAATGCTAGCCCGATCGAGCTGCCCTTAGATCATGCTGCTGAGCCGCCGCTCGCGACAGTCCCAGCAGCCTCAACAGCAGCCCCAGCAGCCTCAGCAGCCCCAGCGCCTGAACTCGCTACCGTACTACCAACATCCCCCAAGTCACCCCACGGGTGGCAGGATTGGGGCTTGAAGCAGCAGGTGGCCATTATGGCGGTCGGATTTAGTGTGTTGCCGCTTCTGCTAGTTGGCGGGGCAAACTATCTGTTTCCTAGTTCTGGGACGCTGCTGTTTGGCGGCATGTTGAGCGCGGTGGCAGCAGTGGCGGTAGCCAACCTCCTGAGCCAGCGCTTGCTGCGGCCAATCGAGAACGCCAATGCCGCGATGACGCGATTGGGCAGGCTGGTGCCACTTGGCTCAGAGGGCAATGAACTGTTGCAGCTGGAAGACCGCCTGAAGCAGCTCTCTAGCCAAATGCAGGTAATGCGGCAGGCTCAGCAGCGGCAGGCTCAGCAGCGGCAGCTATTTAGCAGTTTGTCAGCGCGCACCCGGCAGTCGCCCAAGCTGGAGATCCTATATGAAACGGTGGTGCAGGGGGCGCGGCAGTATCTGGGCGCTGACCGGGTAGTGGTCTACCGCTTCAACCCCGACTGGAGCGGCACGATGGTGGCCGAATCGATTGCCGACGGACTGCCTGCCGTGCTCAACGAGACAATTGGCGATCCCTGCTTTCGGCAGAAGTATGTCAGCCAATATCAAAATGGCCGGATGCGAGCCATCAACGACATCTACCAGGAGCCGGGGATGACGGACTGCTATGTGCGGCTGCTGGAGCAATATCGCGTCCGAGCCAATCTGGTCGTGCCAATCCGCCAAGACGAGCAGCTCTGGGGCTTGCTGATTGCTCATCAGTGTCTTGCGGCGCGCATCTGGACGCAGGCTGACATTGATTTCATGTCGCAGCTCGCCGCCGAAACCGAAGACAGCCTTGACTTTATCACTGCCGCTCAGCAGCAGGAAGCTGCCACCCAGCGCGCCTGGTTTTTTGGCGAGATCTCCTTCCGGGCACGGCAGTCGCATGATCTGAACGATCTGCTGCGGCTGGCAGCTCAGGGAACCCGACAGATTCTCAGCGCTGACCGGGTGTTGGTCTACCGATTTGACGCAGACTGGAGCGGCACAATGGTGGCCGAGTCAGTGCTGGCGGAATATCCCAGAGTGCTGGACGAAAAAATTGACGATCCCTGCTTCCGGGGGCGCTATGTCGAGCTATATAAAGCTGGACGGGTGCGGGCAATCAGCAATATTCGTCAGGAACCCGGCCTCACCGACTGCCATATTCGGACGCTGGAGAAATATAGTGTCAAGGCCAATCTGGTCGCGCCGCTGCGTCAAAACAACGAGCTAGTTGGGCTACTGATTGCCCATCAGTGCAGCAGCCCGCGCAACTGGCAAAAGTCGGAGATCGACTTCTTCGCGCAGGCAGCCACCCAAATTGAATATGCGATGGATCATCTCAGCTTTCTGGAGAAAAGTCAGGCCAGCGCTACCAGAGCCAGACTGTTTGGCGATATTGCCTTCCGGGCGCGCCAGTCGCTTAGCCGTGAGGATATCCTCAAAACCGTGACTCAGGGCGGGCTGCGAACCCTGAAAACCGATCGGGTGATGGTCTATCAGTTTGATGCCAACTGGGGCGGTACGATGGTGGCCGAATCCGTGATGCCCGGTTTTCCGCGCGTCTTAGAGGCCAAAATTGACGATCCCTGCTTCCGGGGGCGCTATGTTGAGCTGTATCGCAACGGACGAGTCCGGGCAATCAACGATATCTATCAAGAGCCGGGGCTGTCGGACTGCCATATCCGGACGCTGGAGCAATATGACGTGAAGGCCAATCTGGTCGCGCCCATCCGCAAAGACAACCAGCTCTGGGGGCTGCTGATTGCCCATCATTGCTCTAAGGCACGTGTTTGGCAAAAACCAGAGCTAGACTTTTTCTCGGAGCTGGCCACCCAGATGGAATATGCACTCGACCACATCAGCTTTATTGAGAAGCTGGATCAAGCCCGACAGCAGGCTGAGCTAGCTTCGCAGGAGCAGCGCCACCAGAAAGAGGCAATCCAGGGGCAGCTTGAAGCCCTGCTGAGCGACATGGGCGAAGCGTTCCAGGGCAATTTGACTGTGCGCGCCCGCAGCCTAGACGGCGAGATTGGCACGGTGGCGCAGTTCCTCAACGCTACGATTGAAAACTTGCAGCGCCTGGTTTGGCAGGTACAGTCCTCTGCCGAAGCCGTCTCCCAAACCGCTCAGAGTAGTGAAGCTGAGATCAGCACGCTCTCGACCGGGGCAAGGCGGCAGGCTGAGTCAATTACGCTGGCGCTGGGGCAGATTCAGGCGATGGCCGACTCGATGCAGAGCGTAGCCGCGAATGCCCAAGCCGCCCAGCACAAAGTCCAGCAGGCCGACCAGACGCTGCATGATGGCGATGCAGCGATGAACCGTACCGTAGACGGCATCCTGGCGATCCAAGAAACCGTGGGCGAAACGGCACAGAAGGTGAAGCGCTTGGGCGAAGCCTCGCAGAAAATTTCGCGCGTCGTCAGCCTGATCCGCGATTTGGCCAACCAGACGCATGTGCTGGCGCTGAATGCCTCGATTGAGGCAAACGGGCCGCTCAGCGAAGGTCAAGGCTTTGTGGTGGTGGCCGAAGAAGTCCGGTCGCTGGCCGAACGTTCTAGCGCCGCCACCCGCGAGATTGAGCAGATCGTTGAAGAGATCCAGTCGGAGACCAATCAGGTGGTGACGGCAATGGAGGCGGGCTTGGAACAGGTGGTTTCCGGGACTGAGCTGGTAGAAACGACGCGCCAAAAGCTGACTTCGATTGCCACAGTCAGCGGTGAAATCCGGCAGCTCGTCGAAGAAATTGCTCAGTCGGCCAACGCCCAAACCAAAGCTTCAGCCTCGGTCTCTAGCACGGTACAGGACGTGGAGGCGATTGCTCGCAGCACTTCTGAGCAGTCGCTGCATGTCTCGGCTTCGTTCAAAAAGCTCTTGGGCGTGGCGGAGACGTTGCAGGAGAGCGTCACGCAGTTCAAGGTGCAATAGCCAAAGGTGCAGTGAGCTAAAAGCGAGGCCGCGACATGGTATCTGATTTTCGTCCGCATGAGTCCTATCAGTTCTTTTTGCAAGAAGTGCCGGAGCTGCTGCAAACCCTGGAGGCAGGGCTGCTGGACTTGCAGCAAGACCATAGCCCCACCAAAATGCACAGCCTGATGCGAGCCGCGCATTCGATTAAAGGCGGCGCGGCCTGCGTTGGGCTGAGCCAGATTCAAACCTTGGCACACAGCCTAGAAACCGTGCTCAAAACCTGCTCGCGTGCCTCGCTCAGCGTGGATCTGGAGCTAGAAAGTCTGATGTTGCAAGCTTTCGACTGCCTCAAAACGCCCCTGATGGAAGAGATTCATATGGGCAGCAGCGATGATATTGCCCAGGCGGCGGTAACCAATCCGATTTGGCGAGAGCTGGAGGTAAAGCTCTCGCCCCGGCAGAGCAGCAATTTCCTATTCGCTGTCGATATTGAGAAAGGGTTGCAGCGGCTAGAGACGATTCTGGCTCAGCCTGCCGATGCCGATATTTTGATTGCCCTCAAAGCGCAGCTCCAGATTTTTAGGGGGTTAGGCGAACTGGCTCAGCTCCCTAATTTCGTCGCTAGCAGCGAGCGTAGCCTCACGGCACTCCAGCAGACTCCAGATCAGCCGCGAACCATTGGCGAATCGGCGCTGGCAGAGCTGCGTTCTCTCTATGCCGCCCAGCTTGATCCCCAGCTTGATCCCCAAATCCCCGTGGCAGATGAGCTAGACTCTGCCGTTGCGGAATGGTGGGATGAATACCAGGCTAGCCAGTATCAGGCCAATCAGTATCAGGCCAATCAGTATCAGGCCAATCAGTATCAGGCCAGCGAAAGCTTGATAGGCAATACTCCAGAGCCAATCGATGCGGGACTAGTCTCTTCACTGACCCAGGCGCTGCTGCCTGCTGCTCAACGCTCGCTGAATGTGCGGTCGGACGGGACAAGGCTAGAGCTGCTCAGTAACTTAGTCAGCGAGCTGGCCACCCAGGACAACCGCTTTCGCTCTCAGCATGAGCAGCAGGTCGAGACGATTGAATCGATGGCGCAGTGCTTTAATCGCGTTCGACAGCTTACCGTCAGTCTCAACCGCTGGTCGCAGCAGTGGTCGCCGCCGCTAGTGCCGCTGACCCCATCGCTCAGCCCGCTGCCTACCTCCCAGCCGCCAGCCAGATCCATTAGCACCAAGCGACTGCGTCGCCTCAGCAGCCGCAGCCGCAGCCAGGAATACCTGCAAACCACCGCTCAGGCTGTGGTGGAAGAGATGGCGCAGCTGGGCGAGGCCATTCAAGATCTGCTGCTGCTCGACCAGCGGATGCAGCACCTTGATAAGCAAAAGCAAAAAACGCTGAAGCAGGTGCAGAACAATCTGTTTCAGGCGCAGATGCTGCCCGTCAGCGAGCTGTTCAATCAGTTTCCGCGGATGGTGCGCGATCTGGCAATTGCTGAGGGCAAGCAGGTGACGCTCGACCTGCGCGGCAGCCAGACGTTGGTGGACAAAGCAATTTTAGAAAAGCTCTACGATCCGCTGGTGCATCTGCTGCGGAACGCCTTTGACCACGGCATTGAGTCACCCGAACTGCGGCAGGCGATTGGCAAACCGGCTCAGGGCAAGATCACAATCCAGGCTTGGCATCGCGGTAACCAAACCTATTTAGAAGTGCAGGACGACGGCCAGGGCATTGACCCCGAGCAGATCCGGGCGGCGGTCGTTGAGCAAGGACTCATGCCGACTGCTGAGGCCGAAACGCTCTCGCCGCAAAGGCTCTACGACTATCTGTTCTCGCCAGGATTTTCAACCGCGAGAGAAGTCAGCAGCCTGTCGGGGCGAGGCATGGGACTCTATGCGGTGCAGTTTCAGGTGAATGCGCTCAAGGGCGTGGTGACGCTGGATTCTAAGCTGGGACGCGGCACAACCTTCACGCTGCGACTGCCGCTGACCCTAATGATTACTAAGCTGCTGGTCTTCAGCATTCAGGGCAATTTGCTGGCGATTCCGGTAGATATGCTGGAGGCGATCACGGTGGCTGCCCAGCAGCAGCTTCAGGCGGATCAAGATCAGCAGTTTTATCGCTGGCAGGGGCGATTTGTGCCGATCTATCCAGAAGCGCTGCTGCTGAGCTACAACTATCCCCGCGCCATGGAGGCGCTGGAGAACCAGGAGATGACCAGCCAGCGTGAATCCTGGCAGAAGCCGACGAAATTTCCGCTGCTGCTGATCTCACATGGCGAAGAGGTGATTGCACTGAAGGTGGAGCAGATTGTGCTGGAGCAAGATCTGATGATCAAGCCGTTTAACGATGCAGTGGCTCCGCCCATTGGACTCGCGGGCTGCACGATTTTAGCCGATGGCCGCTTGGCTCCAGTGCTGGACGGTCCAGCCCTAATCGAAAAATGGCTGCAATTTTCCCAGGGCGAATCCATCTGCTCCATCTCGGCTCCGCCTCCCGAAAAGCTGTCTACCACCAGCATTCCAACGGTGCTGGTGGTGGATGACTCGCTGACGATTCGCCACGCGCTGTCCACGACGCTGGCCAAGGCGGGTTACCCGGTGCTCCAGGCTAAAGACGGCTGGGAGGCAATTGCCCAGCTGCGGCTGCGCTCCAGCATTGCAGCGGTAATTTGCGATATTGAAATGCCGCGCATGAACGGTCTGGAGTTTCTGAGCCGCTGTCGTCAGCAGGGAATGACATGCCCGGTGATTATGCTCACCTACCGCAGTAGCGAAAAGTACCGCCAGATGGCTCAGCAGCTGGGAGCATCCGCCTATCTGACCAAACCCTATCTCGACAAAGAGCTGCTGCGGACGCTAGAGAGCTGTCTGGCTCTAGATTCTGGTTCTAGATAAAGCTGAGCTGACCCAGATCGCTATCTAGCTCGACGGGGACACCCACTGGCAAAGCGGCATTCACGCCCTCATGTCCAAACGGTAAATCAGAAATAATCGGGAGTCCCAGGTCACCCAAGCGGTCGCGCAGCACTTCTGCCACCGTGAAGCTGGGAATATTGGGCGTAGGTTCGCACTGGCTAAAGCGTCCGGTGACGACGCCTTTGACTCCCCGAAATGCACCCAGCATCCGCCACTGGGTCAGCATTCGATCGATCCGGTAGGGTGCTTCAGAGACATCTTCAAAGGCCAAAATCGTGTCGGTGAGATCGGGCTGAGCTGCCGTACCGAGCAGATGCGTCGCCACAGTCAGATTCGCAGGCAGCAAGATGCCGCTGGCTTTGCCGCCGCCCCAGCCTGTTCCCTGCAAAGGCTTTAGGCTGCGGCCTTCGAGACAGTCAAACAGCCGCTGCACTGACCAATCCGGCTCAGCATGGATGGTGGTGAGCAATGGTGCATGTAGCCCGGCTATTCCCTCACCAGCCAGCCCCCAGAGCAGGCTAGTAATATCCGAAAAGCCAATCAGCCATTTAGGTTGAACGCCGGTTTCAGGGGGCCACTGCCAGTCTTCCAAGAGCCGCGCCCCACCGTAGCCACCTCTAAGACAAAGCAGTGCCTTGCAGTCTGGGTCTTGCAGGGCGGCTGTGAGCTGTGCTCGCCGCGCCTGATCTGTACCCGCTAGATAGCCCCAGCGATCGTCGTAGCCCGCTCCCAACTGGAGCCGATAGCCGCGTGATTGCCAGATCTGCGTGCCTTTTTCGAGGGCATCGCGTTCACGCAGCGCGCCGCTGGGTGCAATCACCGAAATTAGAGCGCCGGGACGCAACGGCGGCGGCATCTGGCACTGCATCAAATCACTTCAGCCCGCAGCTTGGCCAGCGGCAGGTAGAACATTTTACGCCAGCTTGGCACGTAAGCTCGCTGATTAAACACGTCGTACTGATTTTTTTCGATCACTTCTAAGATGCCGCGATAGAGCATCAGCGCCGCCCAAACTGGGAAGCGAGCATCAGAACTCAGGAGGCTGACGCCCTGCTCAGCTTCTGTAAAAAATTGACGCGCTCTGGCAATCTGAAACTGCATCAGGTCACGCCAGCGCTCGTCGATGACGCCATTGAGCAAATCTTTTTCGCTGTACTGGAAGCGCTCTAGGTCTTCCAGCGGCAGATAGATGCGTCCGCGCCGCGCATCTTCGCCGACATCTCGCAAAATATTGGTGAGCTGGTTGGCAATGCCCAGCGCCACGGCTTTCGGCTCGGGCTGTTTGGACTCCTGCGCTTTTGCCCAAGGCGTGCGCTGGTTGCTGGTATCCACGCCCATTACGGGAGTTGTCATCAGCCCGACTGTGCCTGCGACGCGATAGCAGTAGAGCTGAAGCTCTTCAAAGGTTTCGTAGCGACTGCGGTAGAGATCCATCCGCTGTCCGGCGATCATGTCGCGGAATGGCTGAATGCTGATCGGAAAACGCTCTAGGCTATCGACCAGCGCCACGTCCATGTCATCCAGTGGCCGTCCAGCAAACAGCGATTCGAGCTGTTGCTCCCACTCGTCCAGCGTAGCGTTGGTGGTTTGCTCCGAGCGCGGTCCATCCACCAGCTCATCGGTTCGACGGCACCAGACGTAGATTGCCCAGACTGCCCGACGCTTTTCTGGCGGCATCAGCAGGGTGCCGAGGTAAAACGTCTTGGAATATTCTGCCGTGATTTGGCGGCAGAGTTCGTAGGCAGTTTCTAAAGGAACCAATGTCGTCACAGGAGGGGATTCAGGCAATTGCAGCATCAGATCGCAAGCTGAGGGTTGACTAAAAACTTGAGAGTTTGAATTTTAGAGTTTGAATTTTGAATTTTGACCCGCAAAAGAGAGCCAGTCAGGTCAACGCTAGCTGCTCAAAAGCGGTTTCAAGCCTGGACGCTCCGTCTGCTCGACGAAAATTAGCTTGGCGAAAATCAGCTTAAAACCGCAAATCTAAAATCAATCCGACAAATTGGATATCAGCTATTCTCCTACGAAGATGCAATTAAAACAGCAGTTTACTCCAGACAATTTATATTGCAGCCCTCTCTTGATGGTGTGGGCACCTCATTAGCATCTCTCAGAGCAGCGCTGATTGCTAGGCAACAGCCTGCAAATCTTGGCGCACTGACTCAGCCAGGTCAGCTTTACAGATGGCCTGAGCTGCCAGTTTACCAGAGAGCACCGCCCCCTCCATGCTTCCTAAGTATTGCTGCATGGTATAGCTGCCCGTCAAAAAGAAGTTGGCAATCGGCGTGATCTGATCCGGGCGGTAAGCCTGCCGTCCTGGCGACGCGGTGTAGACCGAGCGCGGTGTTTTGACCACCTGATATTTCCGCAGCTGCGCCGGATTTTCGCCGCTGAGATGCTCTGGAAACAGCCGCTTCAGTTCGCCCATCGTCGCCGCAATAATTTCTTCGTCAGAGCGGTTGATCCAGTCTTTGGCCGGAGCCAGCACCAGCTCTAGCATCGAGCGATCCGGATCGGCATAGTCTTTGCAGGTGACGCTCATGTCGGCATAGACGCTGAGCAGTTCCGAACGCGAGAACAAGAGCTGGTCGATTTGGGTCAGCTTGCAGTCAAACCAGAGGTGCAGATTGATGACCGGCACGCCTTCTAAGCCATCCAGCTTTTTGAAGCAGTCTAGCTCGCGCCATTCGGGCGGAGTCAGCACCTTCATGGCATCCACCGACATCGCCGAAACGTAAGCATCTGCGGTAATCGTCTCGTCGGCTGCGCCGTTCAACCCTCGCATCAAAAAGCCGCGCACCGTGCCGTCTGGGTTCAGCAAGATTTGCTTGAGCGGCTTAAGCAGATGCACCTCACCGCCGTTGGCTTGAATCGATTCGACGATCGGCTGACAGAGGCGCTCGGTGGGCGACCCGTCTAGGAAAGCAATCTTGGAGCCGTAGCGCTCCTGCAAAAACTTGTTGAGGGCGGTCAGGATAATTGTGGCTGAAACCTGATCGGGATCGATGAAAGTGAGCGCCTTGGAGGCCGCCACAAAAATATCGCTGCTCACCCGCTCGTCAATTCCCTGACGGCGCAGCCACTCAATCAGGCTATATTTGTCCATTGCTTCGACGTACTTTTGTCCCCGCACAATGGCCGGAACCAGCCCAATCGCGAACCGGATTTTCTGCTCCCAGCTCAGCATGTCGTTGTTGCGGATAATCGACATGATCACGTTGAACGGTGCCGGGATGTCAGGCACATCAAACCGCGACAGCACGCCAGGTTTCTCCGGCTGGTTAAAAATCAGCGTATGCTGCTTCCACTGCAAGCGATCTTCGATTCCGAGTTCCTTGAAAAGCTGGAGCATATTGGGATAAGCCCCAAAAAAGGCATGTAGCCCCGTTTCGTACCAGTCGCCTTCCTCGTCCTTCCAGGCTGCGACCAAGCCCCCCAATACATCTCGACTTTCTAGAACGATCGGCTCATGTCCGGCATCAGCCAAATACTTGGCACAGGCTAAGCCTGCTAATCCTGCCCCCGCGATTGCAACTCGCATGTAACGCTTCTACCTTGAGTGTGCTGCTTGACTCTCACATTATATGTTGCAATCTGTTACATTTCGACCGGGGAAAGGTCTGGATCGCTTGGAAGTATGAAAAAACGGGTGGAGCTTGGATAAACTATGGTTTGAATCAACTGAATTGAATCTCCCGCTGAATTGCCTCATGCTCAAAACTCGATTTAAATCAGCAGCTCAGCCAGTAGCTCAGCTCTTCAAACAGTATCCTTGGCTCCTACTGTCGCTGCTGGCTGGGCTACAGCTGGCTGGGGTGTTGCTAATTAGCAGATTCTCGGCTCCCGACGCGGCTAGCAACGCAGCAATGGTGAATAATGCGGCTGCTACGGGGGCAACTACGGCGGCCATCTCTGCGCCGCAGG
The DNA here is from genome assembly GCA_019359155.1 of Pegethrix bostrychoides GSE-TBD4-15B. Taxonomy (GTDB): domain Bacteria; phylum Cyanobacteriota; class Cyanobacteriia; order Elainellales; family Elainellaceae; genus Elainella; species Elainella bostrychoides. Next base: position 17,293 of record JAHHHV010000070.1, on the reverse strand, counting down.
CTGTCTCGCCGCCTGCCGCTTCAGCCCAAACAGGCGCTAAATCAGCCACCAAATCAGCCACCAAATCATTACCTGCCAAGTCCAGCCCGTCGAGCGCCGCCAGCTCAGCCGGCCCAGCTCAGGTCGCCCCTGCTCAGTCCGCTCCAGCTGCCCCCAAACTCACTGCCGAACAGCAGCGCTTAAACGAGCAGTACAAGCAGTCGTTTGCGAACGCTGCCAGCTCGGTCGATAGTCTAATTGAGATGCGCGTGGCGATTGCCGAGGGTGTGCCCACAGCCACGATCAGCGGCGCATCTGAGCTAATTGTGATGACACAAGATCGCCAGCCGCTCAACAGCATGGCTGCCGGAGTCAGCTATACGGTGCAGCCCAGCGCCAACGGCATCACGCTCAATGGCTCGGAGCTGCCTGCGGCTGTGCTAATCGAGCCAGCTAACGATGCGACCTTCAACTTGGGCGAGCGCACCTATCGCGGTAATCTGATGCTGGTCAACGATGGCGGCAAGCTTTGGGCAGTGAATTTGGTGAATCTCCGCAGCTATCTACATAGCGTCGTTGCCAGCGAAGTTTCGCCAAGCTGGCCGCAAGAGGCGCTCAAGGCGCAGTCTGTGGCTGCTCGCTCCTATGCGCTTACCTATTACTTCAAGCCGATGAGTTCGCTGTTTCACCTCGGCGCGACCGAATATTACCAGGTCTACAGCGGCATTGGTCGGGAGGCAGCAGCCACCAGTCAGGCAGTAGATGCCACGGCGGGCGAATTCGTCAGCTACCGAGGCGGCATCGTCGAATCGCTCTATGCGGCCTCAGATGATATTGTGGCCGAGGCATTTCACGGGCATGGCATGAGCCAGCTGGGAGCGCTAAGTCTGGCTGAACAGGGCTACGGCTACCAGCAGATTTTAGGCGGCTACTATCCCGGTACAGGGCTGGGCAAGTTTGTCAGCGACCAGCAGTAGGGGATCTGGCTCGGCGCATTGCCTAGGCGCATTGGGCTGATCTACAGCTAATTTGCCTTTACTTTGCCTTTACGTATAAGTAATTCAGGCCAAATTCAGCCGTTTTCATTACGAATCCCGTTCATCTAAAGGGCTGAACTGACGTTACAGCGCGGGGGTTTTCCCGTAGTATCAGAAAGAGAAGTTTGCCCAGAGGCAGTTTGACAAAGAATTGTTGAGCTGGGCATTGCATAAAAAATGACTGCCGTTTCGATTACTGAGAGGACATTCCATGCCTACGTTCAAAGTGACATTGATCAACGAAGCTGAAGGGCTAAATACCACGATCGAAGTGCCCGATGATGAGTACATTCTGGATGCGGCTGAAGAGCAAGGTATCGATCTGCCTTACTCTTGCCGTGCAGGTGCCTGCTCGACCTGTGCTGGCAAAATTCAATCTGGAACGGTTGATCAGTCCGATCAGTCTTTCCTAGACGACGATCAAATCGAGGCAGGCTATGTTCTCACCTGTGTGGCGCACCCAACCTCTGACTGCACAATCCTGACGCACCAAGAAGAAGAGCTGTATTAAGCGTCCCCTGTGATGCCATGAATCGTATGGCGCAATGAATACTGTGATTCAACACTGAGTACAAGATTGAGTAAAGGATAGAGCAGTATCAACGCTCTATCCTTCTTTGTAATTTGCTTGTAATTTGCTCTGAGGATTTGTACTCGCGGCAAGCCTGCTGCTACTGAGCCTCTGGTTCCTTGGCATCTTCCGGCTCTTTCCAGAAGGTAATAGTTGGGTTCAACGGCTGAAGCTGCGTATTGGGATAGTAGAAGCTAAGAATCTGCTCATGGGACCAGCCCAACTTACCCAGTCGATAGGCTCCAGTTTGGCTCATGCCGACACCGTGTCCTAAGCCGCCGCCCACGAAGGTAAAGCCTTTCAGAACCTTGGGGGCTGGGCTAGTCTCTGGAGCTGTCGGATTGGGACTAGGGCTAACTTGAGCCGTCAGGTCATCTGGTTTCGCGTCCTGATTGGCAGCATTCGAGCTGTCAACCTGATCGCTAGCTTGAGCACCAGCCTGAGCATCTGGCTTCGCGACGTTGGTTTTGGCCGCTGGGGTTTCGTAGACCGGATCGAGATAAAACAGCGTGCTGTTGGGCGCATAGAGCGCTCGCAAGATCTCGTCTTTTTCAAGCTGTACCAAGCCTCGGTCAGTGGTCACCTCCATTTTTTGGACTCGACCTGCTGGCGAACGTTCCACAATCCGCAGATCGTTGACCTGGGTAAAGTTGGCCAGCGGATGTTGCTTACTCTGCAAATAAGCGCGCAGATCCTTGGCAATCTCGCTCAGCGGGCTTTCAACTCGCCAGCGAAACATATCCCAGCCGTCTTCGTTAAAGCCCTGCTTTAGGCTGATAAAGCTGCGGAAGTTTGCCTCTTCTGAGAGGCTGCGCTGTGGCAGGCTCCAGATGTTCTGCACCGAATCGACCACTGCCCGCAGGTAAGGCCGATCAGGGCCGTTCCAGACATTGCTAAACGGAGCTGTTACGCCGCCTGTGGTTGAGGAGTAGAGCGCGTCGATTAGCTCGTTGCTGTAGGTCAAAACTTTGCCTTTGGTCGCCGTAATTGCCCGATCGGCCTCAGGGGTCGCGCCTCCTAGCCCCCAATAGACCTGACACTGCGTGTCGGCACAGATCTGATAGTTGTCGATCGCAAATCGGCGCAGGTTGCGGAGCGCATAGGTGCGGGCCAGCACCGCCTGCGCTTCTACGGTCGTAGGCGGTGCGCCTGAGCCAATTTCGTGGGGCACGACACCGCGCAGGTAGGTTTCGAGCGGCACCTGATTCACCAGGGTATAAGTCCCATAGGCATTGGGCTGGAGCTTGAGACTGCCAGCATAGCTGCGTGTCCCCTGCTCTTCGCGGTTAAATGTCACCTCGATGCGATTGCTGGTTGAGCCAAACTCTAGCTGATCCTGCTGGTAGCTAGTGCCGTTGATCACGACTGCCGCTTTGGGAATCTGCGTCTGCACCTGCGTGTCAATGAAAGCTGTGCGGGAACCGTTTGACTGGAGATTCTGCATGAGCAGACGGCGCAGCAGCGGCGTTTTGTAGGTGTCGCGCTTAGCCCAGACCTGCCACTGCCGGGGCTGCGCCACCTCGACTTCAATACCCTGGTTTTTCCACTGACTGGCGCTATCTTCGGCGCTCTCAAAGCTGCGGTGCGTGCTCAGGATCACCCGCTCGGTGACTTTGGGATCTGACTGCTGCTGCATCTCTAGCTTCAGCTTGACATCGCCCGTTGTGGTCAGCGTTTGAGGCTGGTCTTGCAGCTCAAATTTCACGGTCAGGCTATCTCCTGCCGTCGGTTTGAGAATGACTTCATCTTGCGGACTGCTGCCAAATCGCTGCACAACGCCCACGTCAAGCTGAGGCTCAAGCGGAATATTCTGCGCTTGGGCTGGCATTCCCAATCCGGCTAGCGCCAGCGCTGCGCCAACCCAGGGTAAGCTTAGCCCCGTCAGCAGCTGCAACCGAGCTTTGGCAGGTGGGACAGGCTCACAGTCGGCGTGACGATTGGTCTGGCGATCCAGTCTGTCAGTTTGAGCATCAGTTTGAACATCAGTTTGAGTCAGTTTCTGCACAGAAGAAGCTCCCACGGCAATACGCTAGCAACCGCCCGAATCTCGGCTAAGTCTCTATTAAACCTCCAATCACAGATGTTGAAGCTCTGATTCTTCATCAATAAGCCTGAGCAAAAGCAGTCGAACATGAAGTCGAACATCAATATGCTGGTTTACGCTGGTTTTTCGAGCCTGCTCTAATCTCACACCCAAGAGTAGGTTTAAACCATCTGTTGATAGATGATATCGTGCCTCAGCAACTTGTTCCCAGTCTGTAGAGATTGAACTTATATATAGAGTTGGACTATAGCGATTTCAAGAGGCACTCCTATGGACAAGCTACCTCATTATCCGATGGTGATTGGCAAAGCACTGGTGACGACCGGCAGCGAAGACCTGATCGAGCCAGCCACTGGCCAGCCCTTCGCCACTGTCGCACTGGGTTCAAAAGCGGATGTAGAGCAGGCCGTATCTGTGGCCAAGACAGCCCAAAGCAGCTGGGCGGCGCTCTCGTATGGCGAACGCAGCGCGGCCATGATGCTACTCGCCGACGCGCTGGAAGCCAAGAGTGAAGAACTAGCGCATCTGGAGAGCCGCAATGCGGGCAAACCAACCAAGCTGAGCCTCGGCGGCGACATTCCGTTTGCGATTGACAACCTGCGCTATTTTGCGGCGGCTGTCCGGCGGCAGGAAGGCTCGGCTGCGGGCGAATATGTCGGCGGCTATACCAGCATGACGCGCCGCGAGCCAATTGGCGTAGTAGGAGCGATTACCCCCTGGAACTATCCGTTTATGATGGCGATTTGGAAGCTGGGGCCAGCGCTAGCCGCCGGAAACGCCGTGGTGATTAAGCCCGCGCCCAACACGCCGATCACCACTATTGAACTCGCCAAAACTGCCTTAGACTGCGGCTTTCCAGCAGGCTTGATCAACGTCGTGACGGGCGGAGCAGAAGTGGGTGAGGCCATCTGCACCCACCCCGATATCCGGATGATCAGCTTTACCGGCAGCACGCGCACCGGCAAACGCATCGCCGAGCTAGCCTGTCCCATGGTAAAGCGGGTGACCCTGGAGCTGGGCGGCAAAGCGCCGTTTGTGGTGTTTGCCGATGCCGATATTGAGGCCGCAGCCAGAGGCGCAATCCCGGCAGCCTACATGAACTCTGGGCAGGACTGCACGGCGGCCACCCGCATCTATGTGCAGGATGGGGTGTTCGACCAGTTTTTGGCGCGCTTCACCGAGCTGAGCCGCAGCATTCGAGTCGGCGATCCGTTTGACGAAGCTACCGATATTGGCCCGCTCAGCAGCGAAGCGCATCGGCTGAAGGTGCATGGCATGGTGGAAGAGGCGCGGCAGCAGGGCGTGAAAGTGGTCACGGGCGGCATTTTGCCTGAAGGCGCCGGCTTTTACTACCCACCCACTGTATTAGTCGATGCCCCGCAAGCGGCTAGCTGCGTCCAAGCAGAGATCTTCGGCCCGGTGGTCGTGGTGAATCGCTTTGCAGATGAGGCAGAAGCCGTCAAGCTAGCCAACGATACGCCCTATGGTTTAGCGGGTAGCGTCTGGACGCGCAATGTCCAATGCGCCATGCGGATGGTGGCGGCGATGGATTGCGGTACGGTTTGGGTCAACGACCATCTGCCGATTGCCAGCGAGCAGCCCCACGGCGGCTTCAAGCAGAGCGGCTTTGGCAAAGATATGTCGTACTACGCGCTAGAAGAATATACTGTCGTGAAGCATGTGATGCTGGAGCTGACAGGCGAAGCAAAGAAAGCTTGGCATTCGGTCGTGTTTGATGGTTAAATCGCTCGCCTCTCGCTCAAGTCTCACTCGCCTCTGACTCTGCCGTAATCTCCTGCAGCATTTGCCAGCCTGCCTGCCAGAGATTGCTGTCCTTAAGCTGCTGAGCGTTGAGCCAAAACCGGACGCTGGGATCACAGGCGGCAATCATCTCGGCAAATATCCAGCGACCTTCGTTTTTGCGGTTGACCACCTGAAAATGCCGCCAGCCCCAGGTGGTTTGCTGCGAAGTCCATTTGGATCCAACTAGATAGGGAAACTTTTGTTTCTTGGGCATCGCGTCCTGATCATGGGTGGTTGAAGCTAAGTGGCTCAAACTGATCTCTCACCGGCTTAGCTAGCTGACTCGCCAGCCAGCCAAGCCGGATTTATTGTTGCTGTAATATTCTATTTGTAACAAAAAGTAATCATATTGAGCACCATAAAAGTGGGTTAAACAGCCACTTTTGAACTCATTTCTACTGCCGGTTCACAAATGTTCGGTTATGCTGAATTCATAACAATTTCTCCAGCAGCATCTGCATGATTTATTCAACTCAGGAGTACATCTGTAGCGGCTCATAACATGTTCGATTAGCAAGTCTAAGGAGTTTTGCTGAGCGTTTATCTTGACTTTGTAGCTTAAAAACGGGCGCAGTCTTAGACAGTTTGAATTTCAGTTCATCTCAGCAAATCATCTCAGCGAAATGTCTAAAAAAGCGTGCAACTTTTGTGAGAAAAGTTACAATCGGAGAGGCTTCAGCGAAAACCGCAGGCATTGATTCCCGTTTTGGTGCTGACTCTCGGCATTTGCTGAGGACAAGCGTTTGCCTTTGGGTTAGCTATCAGCAGACTGGTTGTAATTCTGGAAACCTACAGTTCTAGAAACCTAACTACAACTCAGTTCACAAACAGCTCAACTGCTAGCGGCTCATCTGCCCTAGCGTGACTGACTTTCAATTTGATGTAAGGAGCATGAGGAGCGCGGCATGACCCAGGCTAATGACGTACTCGAAACCCTTGAACCATCCCAGAGCAATTTGGATGCACTGTTGGTTGAAGAGGGCGATGAGCGAGATGATGTATTTGAAGGTTCGTCTGAGGATGCATCTGAGGAAGAGAGCGGCAGCAGCAAAACCACTAAAGGTGCAGCTCGCCGTCGAACCCCAGCCAAGAAGAAGCACTATACAGAAGATTCGATTCGGCTCTATTTACAGGAGATTGGCCGAATCCGGCTGCTCAGAGCCGATGAGGAAATTGAGCTAGCGCGCAAGATTGCTGATTTGCTTGAGCTTGAACGCATTCGAGACAAGCTCTGTGAACGGTTGGAGCAAAGCCCGCAGGATTTTGAACTCAACCTGGAAACCTGGGCCAATGAGGTCAATCAAACGCTGCCTAAGTTCCGGCGGCGGCTGCATGAAGGGCGACGTGCCAAAGAGAAAATGGTGCAGTCTAACTTGCGCTTAGTCGTCTCGATTGCGAAGAAGTATATGAATCGGGGTCTGTCGTTCCAGGATTTGATCCAGGAAGGCAGCTTGGGCTTGATTCGGGCGGCTGAGAAGTTTGACCACGAAAAGGGCTACAAGTTTTCGACCTATGCTACCTGGTGGATTCGTCAGGCCATCACCCGCGCTATTGCCGATCAGTCGCGCACCATCCGCCTGCCTGTGCATCTTTACGAGACGATTTCGCGGATCAAAAAAACCACGAAGCTGCTCTCTCAGGAAATGGGGCGCAAACCCACCGAGGAAGAGATTGCAACGCGGATGGAGATGACGATTGAGAAGCTGCGGTTTATCGCCAAGTCAGCTCAGCTGCCGATCTCGCTGGAAACGCCAATTGGTAAAGAAGAGGACTCTCGCCTGGGAGACTTCATTGAATCCGACGGCGAAACGCCTGAGGATCAGGTTTCTAAGAATCTACTGCGCGAAGACCTGGAAAGCGTGTTAGGAACGCTAAGCCCGCGTGAACGCGACGTGCTACGCCTGCGGTATGGTTTAGATGATGGCCGGATGAAAACGCTGGAAGAAATCGGCCAGATTTTCAACGTAACGCGAGAGCGAATTCGCCAGATTGAAGCCAAAGCGCTCCGCAAGCTGCGTCACCCGAACCGGAACAGTGTCTTGAAAGAATATATCCGCTAATATACTCCTTTCAAAAATTCGTTAGTTATTTCGTTAGTTGTAAAGCCTGCCTTAGCGCAGGCTTTTTTGTCGGCTATTCTGACTATTCTGAATTCTCACGACGCATAGGGATTCTTGGGCGTTGGAATATCGGTGAGGCTCTTAGCCTGAATCACGAGCTGCCGCCGATTGTCCAGCGTTTCGGTAATCATTTCACCCTCCACCCGAAACCATTTGTCTGGCGGGTAGGCAGTCCGATCGCCATCGGGTAATTTCACGGGTAGCCCCACCGGATAGGCATCCGCCGCGCAGCAGGTGATCACAAACCGGGCAATTCCTAAATGGCTTTCTGGCAGATTCGGCAGATGAATCGTAAAGCCTTCTACGCTCACTTTCTGTCCGGTATAGGCATCTGGCTCTGGATACACATTCAGCGTCTTGATCCAGTCAGTCAGCGAGCGACTCTCTGGCTTAATGGCCGCGCGAAACGCCTGCGGCTGCGAGCGAGTTAGCGTCAGCGTTTCGCCCACGCCTCGATTCAGCGCCATTTCGCTGGCGAACGGCTGCGGCGTAAACTGCAGCCCAAACAGCGCTGTGGCTAGTAAAATCAAGCTGCTCAATCCGGACGGAAACAGCGCCATATGCTGAAGCTGCTCGGCGGGAGGACGTGAACGGCGTAGGCTTTGCAGCAGCTTGATCGCGCCCAGCGCTAGCAGGAAAAAACCTGCCGAATAGGCTAGCCAAATATAGTTGGGATGCAGCAGCAAATTCATCTTGCCGTTCAGCCAGTATTGCACCAGCAGCCAGCCCCAGGCCAGAATCGCGGCCATGTCTAGCAGCCATTGCAGTCGGCTAAACCCTTTAAAAGGACGAAAACTTGCGTTCATAAAATTAGCTGACGTAAAAGTTGATTAACAGTGCCAAGAGAAAAGTGAGTTGGCCTGCCAGTGCAAACAGATAGAAAATTGCCCGCCCTCGAAATACCGTTAGCAGCAGCGCAATGTTTTTAAGATCGACCATGGGTCCCAGCACCAGGAAAGCCAGCAGCGATCCGGTGGTGAAGACGGCGGCAAACGACAGCGCGAAGAAAGCATCCACCGTCGAGCAGATCGACACAACAACGGCCAGAATCATCATTGCCAGAATTGAGGTGACTGGCCCCTGACCCAGACCCAGAATCACCTCACGCGGAATGGAAGTCTGCACAATTGCGGCAATCGCGGAGCCAATGACTAGAATGCCGCCTAGCTCACGCAGCTCCTGCACCACGTTGTCGAGCATCAGCCGCAGCCGTTCGGGAATCGGTCGCGCTAGGTCGGGGTTGACAACTGCTGCCCCTAGCGCGTCAAGCTGGATGGGCTGCTCAGACTGGCCTAGAAAAAACGTGCCCGACTGAAGCAGCGGCGCAAGCTCTGGTCTGCCCAATTTGGCCTGTCCTGAGCGGCGCGGCAGCAGCATGGCTCGCGCGACTGTCGGCTGAAGCATCGGGCGCAGATCGGCCTGGGTGCTGAACACGTAGCCAATGATGGTGGCAATTAGCAGCGAGCCGCCAATTCGCAGAAACACAATTTCTGGCTGATCGCGGAAGGCAATCCAGGTCGCCCAAAACACGACCGGATTCACGACTGGAGCTGCCAGCAAAAAACCGATCGCCATGGCTGAGGGTGCGCCCTGCGTGATCAGCCGTCGCGCTACGGGCACGTTGCCGCATTCGCAGACCGGAAACAGAAAGCCGATCAAGCTCCCTGCCAGCGCTGCTAAGAACGCCTGCTTGGGCACTACGGCAATCAGCTTGCGCTCATCCACAAACAGCAGCAGGGCGCTGGAGAACAGCACGCCGATGATTAAAAACGGCAGCGCCTCCACCAGCAGGCTAAAAAACAGCGTCAGCGCGTTATTGAGCTGATTCATACTTGGAGATTGTGAGGAGTTCTAGAACAAGCAAGCCTGATGGATGATTGTACTCGATCCGCGCCCGGTTCTCCTGAATCAATCTCTAGCAACTAGCTGGCGTAAACCTGCACTGCGGCCACCAGCTTCGCCGTCCAGAGCTGAGTCAACTCGTCGCTGGCGGCTTCCACCATGACGCGAATCACGGGTTCGGTGCCAGATGCCCGCACCAAAATCCGCCCCTGATTGCCCATTGCTTGCTCAGCCTGCGCGATGGCCTGCTGCAATGGATCATCCTGCTGCCAGTTGAGTCGCCGCTCCCGGTCTTCGACCCGCACGTTTTTAAGAATCTGCGGATAGGTCTGAAAGCTCTGGTCAACCAGCTCCACCAGCGAGCTGCCCGACTGCTGTACCAGAGTCGCCAGATGCAAAGCCGTCAGCAGGCCATCTCCCGAAACGCCATAGTGCGGACAGAGAATATGCCCCGACTGCTCGCCGCCCAGCTTGGCTCCCTGCTTTTGCATCTCGGCATGGACATACTGATCGCCTACCGCCGTGCGAATCAGCGAGCCGCCGAGCTGCTGCCAAGCCCGCTCAAAACCGAGGTTGGCCATGACGGTGGAGACAATCAGGCTGTCGGGCAGCTTGCCGGTTTGGCGCAATGCCTGCCCCCAGAGATAGAGAATATAGTCGCCATCTACCACTCGCCCCTGCGCGTCGATTGCCATTACCCGGTCGGCATCGCCATCAAAGGCAAAGCCCAAATCGGCTGCGTGGTTACGGACTGCGGCCTTCAGCGGCTCTAGATGCGTCGAACCACAGTTGACGTTGATCCGGTCGCCATCGGCATAGTCATGCAGACAGATCACCTCAGCTCCCATCTGCTCAAATACGCCCGGAGCAACCTGAGCCGCCGCCCCCCAAGCCAGATCCAGCACCACCTTCAGGCCATCTAGGCTGACGTTGGGCAGGAGCGGCTGATAGAGCGACTCGGCGTAGAGCTGCACCAGTTCAGGGCGACAGTAGTGCTGCCCCCAGCTTCTGGCGGGAGTTTCAGCCGATTGATCGTTCAGATGCCCGCGAATTCCGGCCTCGATTTCGGCTTGGACTGTGCTCGCCAGCTTGTTGCCTGCTGCGCCAAAAAACTTGATGCCGTTGTCTTCGGGCGGATTGTGGCTAGCCGAAATCATTACGCCACCGACAGCGTCGGTGCTGTGCGTTAAAAAAGCCACGGTGGGTGTGGGGCAGAGTCCCAGATTCCAAACTTCGAGTCCGGCGGCGGTCAATCCGGCTGAGAGCGCTGAAGCCAGCATATGGCTAGAGTTGCGCGAGTCTTGCCCCAAAATGATGGTGGGGCTGCTGGTGGGAGCTTGACGACTGAGTACCTGTCCCGCCCAATAGCCAATCTGCAAAGCCAAAGGAGCCGTCAGCAGCTCGCCCGCCTTACCGCGAATGCCGTCTGTGCCAAATAGCTTAGAGGCAGGCAGCTCAAGCGTTCCCCAGCTCGAACCCAAACCCTGAGCCATCCGACTCGAAGCATCAGAAGATAGAACCATATTGTCTTTCACTCCAAACACCACACTCACAGCGGAGGATAGCACAGTTCTCCGCATTAGGTACATTTAACTAGTGGCCTCCAATTTTGGCAACTGCGTTTGGATACATTTGCAAAACTTGAGCTAGAAATCCGGTTCAAACTCCGGACTGATCAAGCAGATTCAGCATTTCGTCTCGCGTCAGCCCCTGCTGAATATAGAGAGGTGCATCGGGATTGTAGGGAGCCTGCAAGCGATCGATGGCCAGGATCTCTGCGGTTTCGGGCAGCATCGGCACGTCAGGGTCAAACGCTGTAGGGCGCACCAGCGAGCTAGAAAAGCCTTTAAATACCGTAATTTGGTCAGCCTCACCCGCAATTTGGGCACTGATCAGCAGCACTTCCTGCGGACGCTTCAGGCTGTATTGTTCAAGCCGCTGACCAATTGATTTTGCAGCAGATGCCATGGGCTTTTCCTCAAGTTCAGTTAGATTTTGCGGTGAACAAAGTAAATGTCATCATTGAGGCAGTGATGGGTCGGAACCTGGCGAGCGCAGGATCGCCGCTGATGCTAGGCTCGTTTTGCAGGGCTTGATTTGCTTCAAGCCAGCCCTTTTGCACAGTTCAGTAGAACAGAGCTACTCTTAAGTATAATGTTGAGCAACATGGCCACTGAATGTCCACTGAGTCGGCCATCAGTCTTGCGTCCTCGATTCATCGTTCAGCTGTACTTCTGACCAACTCATTTCTGACTGATTTCCGATAGGCTATTTCTGCTACAAGACTGGAAGCTCGAAGTCTGAGCCGCTGCCGAAACCGCCTGGAACCCAGGCCAGCCAGTGGGCGATTCGGTGCGCGTGATCGTCACCATGATGCCGTACCGGGCTACGAAGACACTGTGCCCGACAGCGACACCATCTCTGAAAGATCTGCGCCGGATGACGACGCTGATTGAGCAGGAGCCGGGATGGGAATTTGAGCTGGTGGTCACGAATCCGTACTCCAAAAAATTTGTGCCAAAAGATTAAAGTAGCGCTAGTCTTATATATGCAAAATGGCTAGCTTCGGCTAGTCAGATCATCACAGTGATGTTTGAGACGCAGAGCTTTCTGGGTCTCTTTCTTGTGAGATGGCTTTGTTAGAATTTGGATCATCTCAGCGCGTCAAGCGACCCGCAGCCTGTATGAAAGTTGATTAAAAAAGCGATAGTTTGTTACCCGGTTTGTTACCCGGTGAATGTATCTTCTGCCAGTAGATGCATAACCTGACGCCATGCAGTCTCCCCTTCTAGTCCGACAGCTTCAAACACCCGCGCAAACCGTTGTCGTTGATCCCCGGATAGCTGACGCTCTAAACGTAAGCCTGATGGTGTAAGAACGAGGCGTTTGATTCGGCGATCAGTGGTGTCAAAATTAGATTCGACTAGCTCTAATTCCGTCAGCTGCCGTAATGGACTATTCAAAGACTGTTTGCTGACTCCGAGAGTGGCCAGTAACTCGTTGACGCTTAATCCTGGCTTGCGACCAATAAAATACAGAATTCGGTGATGGACACGCGAGAGTCCACGCTCGGCAAGTATGGCATCTGGCTTTGCAACAACTGCGCGAAAAGCAAAGTGCAGCGCTTCTAGAGCCTCATTAAGTTCTCTTTCCCGCTCGCTTGGCAAACTACTTAGGTCAGTCATATTGACACATTAACTGATGTCCGGTTAATTTGAATATGTCAATCTATATGACCTAATCTTGTCGTCATGCCGATCCTCAACGCAGATTTTGCATTAAGTTTTGCCCGCAGTTGGATCGAGGGCTGGAATCAACATGATGTTGATGCTGTTCTGAAACACTACGCAGATGACTTCGAGTTGGCTTCCCCTTTAATCCCCTCTATTGCTGGAGAATCTAGTGGCATTCTACATGGCAAGGCGGATGTGAGAGTTTACTGGAAGAAGGGACTAGCGCAAATCCCTGACCTTCATTTTGAGCTCAAAGAGGTGCTAACGGGTGTAGATAGCCTCACGCTCTATTACCGAGGTCATCGGGGCATGGTAGCTGAAGTGCTATGGTTTGATGGCAGTGGAAAGGTAAAGAAAGCTGCTGCTTGTTACGCCATTAGCATCACAAGGGAGGATGGGTTGTGAAGCAATCCCCAACTGCATCTAAACTGATCTCAGCATCGTTCGGTCAGACGATTTATCCAGAGCCTTATGCTGCCCTTGTCAAGGGACGACAAAAGCGCAAGCTGGGCGAGTATTTTGGGCTGACGCATTTTGGAGTTAATCTAACCCATCTTTTACCTGGCGCAGTTTCTGCTCTTGCTCACAGCCACTCAAAGCAAGAAGAATTTATCTTGGTACTGGAAGGTAGCCCGACGCTGAGATTGGATGAAGAAGAATTCATTCTACATCCCGGTGATTGCTACGGATTCAAAGCAGGCACAGGTATTGCCCATCAACTAATTAATCAATCTGAGCAAAATGTGACCTATCTTGAGATTGGCGATCGGACTGAAGGAGATCAGGTTAGATACCCAAATGATGATCTCAAAGCAACACAATTGCCGAATGGTAAATGGGCTTTAACGCACAAAGATGGTCGCTGTTTTTGATCAAACGCCCCATTCCGCCCTACAATCAGCTTGATTTCTGAGCCTGGGATCATGAAGTTTAGTGAATTGCTGCAACAGTTAGAGCTTGAGGTAGAAATTCAGGAGCAGCACAGCCTGCTGGAGCATCCGAGCTGCGATCCGGAGCTGCTGGGGTTATCCGCGATTGAAGAGGCGGCATCTGGGACGCTTAGCTACATTGAAGGCGGCAGGTTTGCCAGCCAGATCCAGACTACCGCAGCCAGCGCCGTGATTTTGCCGGTGGATGCCAAGCTGCAAAATCAGGCCAGCCAGCGCCAGATTGCCTGGATCAGCTCGCCCACCCCGAAGCTGCTGTTTGCCAAAGCGGTGCGTCAGTTCTATCAGCCGTTTCAGCCCGCACCCGGCGTTCACCCCACTGCGATTATTCACCCGACCGCGACGCTGGGCAGTGATGTCTCGATTGGTGCATACTGCGTGATTCAGGCTAACGTGACGCTGGGCGAGCGGGTCTGTCTGCATCCGCAGGTGGTGATCTATCCTGATGTGAGCATTGGCGAGCGAACGCTGCTGCATTCGGGCGCGGTGATCCATGAGCGGACGCAGATTGGCGCAGACTGCGTGATCCACAGCGGCGCAGTGATTGGCGCAGAGGGCTTTGGCTTTGTGCCTGCTGCCGAGAGCTGGGTGAAGCTGGAGCAGTCGGGTAGAGCGGTGCTGGAAGATCGGGTCGAGGTAGGCTGCAACGCCACGGTGGATCGTCCGGCAGTGGGCGAGACTCGGATCGGCGCTGGCTCTAAGCTCGATAACCTGGTGCATGTGGGACATAACTGCCAGATTAGCCCTAACTGCATTTTGGCGGCGCAGGTCGGGATGGCGGGCGGCGCTAAGGCTGGTGGCTGGGTGATTTTGGGCGGACAGACAGGCGTGGCGAACCAAACTGAGATTGGCGAGCGGGTGCAGGCGGGCGCCAAAGCAGGTCTGCATGGCAAAATTGCCCCTGGCAGCATCATGATGGGCAATCCGGCCAGCCCCTACCGCACCTTTCTCAAGGCTTCTGCCCTCTACAACCGTCTGCCGGAGCTGCACCAGTCGTTACGTCAGATGCAGCAGCAAATGGCCGAACTTCAGCAGCAGATTCAAGCCCTCGAAGCAGCGGCTCAGCCAGAAACTAACCATGAAATCTAGCCATGAAATCTAGCCATGAAATTTAGCGAACTCGTCCAGCAGCTCGGCGCAACTCAGGTTGAGCGCGGCTCTGATCCAGAAATCATTGCCGTCACGCCGATCGAAGCGACCCAGCCGCAAACCCTCAGCTACATCGAAGGCCAGAAATTTGCGGCACGCATTGCCAGCACCACCGCTAGCGCTCTGATTCTACCGCCAGATGCTGACCTGCAAGCTGCTGCGACTGCCGCCGGATTGGCCTGGATAGCGGACGCTCAGCCGCGTCGAGTTTTTGCCCAAGCCATTGCCCTGTTCTACCAGCCTGCTCGCCCCGCACCCGGCATCCACCCGACGGCGGTGATTGATCCGACGGCAAAGCTTGGCAAAGACCTGACGATTGGGGCGCATGTCGTGATTGAGGCCAACGTCCGGCTCGGCGATCAGGTCTGCATTTACGCCAACGCGGTGGTTTATCCGGAAGCGCAGATTGGCAATCGCAGCATCCTGCATGCCAACTGCACAATTCACGAACGAACCCAGATTGGCGCAGACTGCGTGATCCACAGCGGCGCGGTGATTGGCGCGGAGGGCTTTGGCTTTGTGCCCGTCCCGGAAGGCTGGCTGAAGATGCCGCAGTCGGGCTACGTGATCCTGGAAGCCGAGGTTGAGGTGGGCTGCAACTCGACGATTGACCGTCCGGCACTGGGCGATACCCGCATCGGGCGAGGCACAAAAATCGACAACTTAGTGCATATTGGCCACGGCTGTCAGGTAGGCGAGCATTGCGTCATGGCGGGGCAGGCCGGACTGTCGGGCGCGGTGCATCTGGGCAATCGGGTGATTTTGGCAGGGCAGGCGGGCATCGTCGATCACGTCAAAATGGGCGATGGGTCGATTGCTTCGGCTAAGGCGGGCGTACATAGCGATGTGGCGGCAGGTACAATCGTCACAGGCGTTCCGGCGATTCCGCATCGGCTGTTTGTGAAAGCTACCGCCGTCTTCAACCGCCTACCGGAGATGTACCAAAGCCTGCGGCAAGTTCAAAAGCAGTTGAACCAGAAATAGTTGGAACCGTACCAGTCGGATTCTTTTCTGGAGTCGATTTTAATCAGCCTGAAGGGCGGAGTTGTTGTGGTGAACAGCGATCTGTCCAGATCTGGAATCAGCAGTCTGAGGCGCTGTGGGGCTTGCAGCATCAGGAAGTGCTGGAGCAGAATTTCCTGATGCTGGACAGCCTGCCAGTCGTGCAGCTGTTCGACTGGCATTGACTTCCCATCACTTGCCTATCAATGTACCTCACTCAATGCCACTCTCTGAGTTTCTGAGTTTGGTGCTGCCGGGTAGGGCTGGCTGTGGATATGGTTTGTGTCCTGCCCCAATCTGAAGATGAGGCTGAAGACTGGAGCAGGAGATGGCTGGCGTTTTCTATCTGAGCAGGACGCTCATGAATTTGCCCTGAGCAAAGGGTGCAGGAACCAACAGCGAGAATTGCCCTCGATCAGTAATCATCTCCTTAACGTACATTTCGCTGATGATGTGGTTGACCTGCTCTCTTGTGCCAACTATCCAAATCTGCGCCTGATGGCCAAGCGACTCCGGCAGCAGTTCATTGAACTCCCTAGACATGATACAGCGGATTGCAGTTAGATAGAGGACAATAGAGCAGTGCAAAAGTAGGTCACAAATGAAGCCACTCTCCATGGATTTGCGACAGAGGATTATCAACGCCGTCGAGCAGGGCGATAGCTCTATCAGAAAAATAGCTCAACGCTTCAGTGTGAGTAAAAACTCCGTTGAGAGATTGATTATTCAAAAACGCACAGAAGGCCATCTAGCCCCTCGCCAGCAAGGCGGTGCGATGGTCAGCACTCTGATGCAATACCAAGACCAACTCATGGCAATCATCGAAAAACAAGCTGATGCCACCCTGGCCGAATACTGTGAGCTACTCTTCGATGAAACTGGTCTATGGGTCAGCCAAAGCACTATGTGTCGAACATTCCAGCGGCTAAACTTACCCCGCAAAAAAAAACGCTCCGCGCCAGCCAAGCCCAAAGCGAACGAGTCCAGCTTTTGCGACAAGAGTATTGGACTCAAGTGAAGCAGGTAGAGCTTGAAGACTTGGTCTTTATCGACGAGATGGGCGTTCTGCTGGGACTGATGAGAACTCATGCGCGTGCTATGCCTGGAGTCCGTGCTTACGACTTCAAGCCCTTTTACCGGGGCTCCAAAGTCAGCGTCATAGGTGCGATAACAGTTTCAAAGGTGCTGGCTGTGATGACGATGGATGGTTCGATGGATGCTGCTGGCTTTGAGGTCTATGTCTCAAAGTTTCTGGTACCTCAACTCTGGCCAGGTGCTGTGGTGGTGATGGACAATCTGCCTGCCCACAAAGTCGCAGCGATTGCGCCGCTGATTGAGGCAGTTGGGGCGAAGGTGTTGTACATGTCTGCTTACTCTCCGGAGTTCAACCCCATAGAGCATTGGTGGTCGCAGTTGAAGGCATTCTTGAGGCAGTTCTCGCCAACAACCTCGCAAAGGGTAGATACGTTGATTGCAACAGCGCTGGATTTAATCGATCCCAACCATTTACGGAACTGGTTTGCTCACTGCTGTTATTGTCCCCTATAAACCTGGAATCCGCTGTAT
>JAHHHV010000069.1 GCA_019359155.1 Pegethrix bostrychoides GSE-TBD4-15B | reverse complement strand
GCGACTTTTTTATACATCTACTCAAACAACCGACATTGTAAAAGTACCAAAAGCGCTCCTAGACTGCTGGTCTAGCCTCTTGTGCTACGCAGCCTAGATGGATAAAGTCGAGCTCAGATACAACTGCTAAAACCCACCGGGGACTCAAAAAGCAAATCTATCAGGATACGTTCCGCACGCCCGATTACTTCTGGTTTGACCCCGACAGCCTGGAGTTCGCTGGGTTTCATTTAATAGATGGCGAATATCAGCCGCTGGAGCCAAATCCGCAGGGCTGGCTGTGGAGCCATCAGCTCCAGCTATTTCTGGGCATTCAGGAACGGCAGCTGCGGTTTTTTACGCCAGACGGGCAGCTAGTTTTAACGCCAGAGGAAACGGCGCGAGCAGAACAGCAAAAAGCAGAAATCGCTCAACAGCAGATGAGCCAGGCTGAAGCCCGCAGCGAAAAGCTGGCCGCTAAGCTGCGCGAACTGGGAGTTGACCCCAACGCGCTTTAGGCAATGCTGCTAGCGCTCAGCCAAACGCAACCCTTTACCATCCACTATTAGCCGTATCCCTCTTCCGACTTCAGCCCCGAATAGTTAAGCTGCGAAGCCAGCGCCGAAGGCTGACTGCGCCAGAGCAGCTCAAGCTGGGTAGCAGGCATCGTCAGGTACAGCACGTCGCCGGGATTTAACTCCAGATCCAGCAGATTCCAGCCATGCGTCGTCTGGTGCTTTTTCTCCAGGTAGAGTGGTACAAAGTCCACATCCGTTGCCGCCTCTTTGACGCGCTGGCCGCAGAAGGGATGCGCGGGCGTGATCAAAGTTGCCAGCGCCACCCAGAGAATATCTGCCGTCATGCCGTTGCCCAAAATCCGTCCGCCTAGCGCCGCCGCCGCAAACGAGGGAGCCGCCAGCTCAGCCGGACTAAACACCGCTTCAAAGTCAAATACTCGCTGAGCCATCGGCGCAAACTGCGGGTTTTGGTTGCGGACAATGACCGGCAGCTTCGGCGCAAGTCCTTTGGCGGTGAGGGCAATTTCCAGATTTGTCACATCGTTGCTGGTCACGGCTATCAGCGCCGCCGCGCCCTCAGCGTAGGCTGTCTTCAGCGTGGTGGCTAGATTTGCCTCACCCTGGATTACCGGCACTTTCAAAGACTGCGCCAGACTCAGAAAGCGGTTGTTGGGGTCGCGCTCAATTGCCATCACCGCATGACCGCTGGCCTGAAGCTGGGTGATAATCTCGATGCCCACGCTGCCCAGCCCACAGACAATATAGTGATGATGTTGCGGCACTCGCGCCGTACTCCAAATCTGCTGAAGCCTTGTGCCCAGCACAATATCGTTGAGCAGCGCGTAGAAGATGCCAATTACGGCAGCGCCCACCAGCATCAGCACTACCGTAAACAGCTTAATATCAGTCGGGGCACTTTCCACCACCTGCTCATTGCCGCCCGCTCCGGTAATCAGCCCCACCGAGAAGTAGAGCGCGTCAATTAGGCTAGTGTGAAAACTAAAGGCCGTATAGAGCAGCGTCGAGCCAAAAATCGTCGAGAGCAGCACCAGCATCACCAGAAGCGTGGGTCGCACATGCTGCTGGAGGTAGTAAATGCCCGTCCAGATCCCCGATAGCTTTTGGCGCAGGTTACGCTGCACGGCCCGCACCTGCGGCTGAGTTGCCACAATCAGCCGATCTCCGGGCTGGAGATGCTTGCCGCAGACGACAGCCGAAACCAAGTCCATCTGGTTGCGAGCGGGCAAATAATAGATCAGCATCCGCGAGCGTTCTTCCCAGAATTCGCTGAGCTTGCGTCCGCGCCAGGGGTGATCCTCATCGATATATTCCTCGCGAATTGGCCAGGTTTGGTTGAACATGCGGAGCTGGCCAATCGCCTGGTTGCCCAATGCCGCAAACGTAAAGACCGGAGCCGCTAGCTCAGCCACGCTCATCGAGAAGTGATCCGGCAGGGTATGGTCGAGGCGGTCGCCAAGGCTGGCGTTGAACAGGCGATTGACGATTCGCACCTGTGGGTTGAGCACGCGAGCTTGGGTGAGTACAGCCAGGTTCAGGGCATCGTCGCTGGAGGTGATCACCAGCGTGTTGGCCTCACGAATTCCGGCAGCCAGCAGCGTTGAGGCCGCTGAGAGTTCGCCGACAATAATGTCGTCCTCTAGCGCCAGATCGGCTTCCGGCAGCGGACACTGGTTAATGCCTACCACAATTGCGCCCTGCTGTTTGAGCAGCCGAAACACCTGATATCCAGTTCGACCCAGGCCACAAACAATAATCCGGGTTTTCATAGCGTCGAGAGGAGTAGGATCTGGCATATAGGCTAATTATCGAGGGCTAAGAATCTTCAGAATGTAGTCAATTAAACGAACTGGGTCAGCAGAAGGTTGAAAGAACGGCTGCGAATACCCGAAGCTAGGCGCAAGCTGGGCATAAGCTGGGCACACTAGGACGACGCTATTCTTAACCATCTTCCTATGAAGCCTAGAGTTGCGAGAACCTTTCCAAAAATTAGCACGATGCCCCGCAAGCAGACGGCGGCCACTGCCCATCTAGAGCTGTACAAGTTGCTGATTGAAAAACAGCGGCTAGAGCAAGAGTTGGAGACGCTAGAACAGCGACAGCAGCAGATCACGGAGCGGCTGACTGCCCTAGCATCAGAGACTGGAGAGCTGGAGCTAATGACGCAGACTGTGCAGACTGTGCAGACAGGTCAATCTGGAGCAGGGCTAATTAAGGGCAGTCGGATGCGTCCTATTCAATCTGCGTCTCAATCTAAGTCTCAAGCTACGTCTCAGTTTGAGACAATCTGTTTAGAGTATTGATCGGCCTTGTCGTGCCGGAACGATGATCTAGAGAGATCACCCAGAGAAATAGTCTAGAGAAATGGTCTAGAGCTGGGCTAATTTTTGCTTCACCTGCTAGATATAGCGGTCTAGATTTCAAAACTTTACGCATCTAGGGATTGACTTCTACGAAAATCTCATATACTTAAGCGTCCATTTGCACTACTGGATGATAGAGGCAACCGCAAATGACCGCAGAACATCACTATCGAGCAACGACCATTTGGACAGGCGCCAGTAAAGGAGCTACCACTTCTTATGATGCCTATTCCCGCGAATATATTGTGGCCATCGACGGCAAGCTTTGTATTGTCGGTTCTGCCGACGCTTGCTTTCGCGGCAATCCGTCCCTGCACAACCCAGAAGACCTGCTGGTTTCGTCGCTTTCAGCCTGCCATATGCTCAGCTATTTAGCGCTCTGCGCGCAGGCTGGCATCCGGGTAGTGTCTTATGTCGATGAAGTAGAAGGGCAGATGGCCAATCAGCAGGGCAAGGTGCGCTTCACCGAAGTGATGCTCAAGCCCAGAGTCACGATTGAGCTAGGCGACAGCCTGGAGCGCGCCCAAGATCTGCACCATGAGGCGCATGAAGTCTGCTTTATCGCCAACTCAATGGCCTTCCCAGTCAGGCATCAGCCGACGGTGTTGGTGGCTGAGGAGGAATATGAGTTTGACCAGATGCGAACTGCTTGAGCTGGGTTAGATTCACTTTTCCCTGCGCGTTGCGGGGAATTTGATCGATCCACAGCCAGCGTTTGGGCAGTTTGTAGGAACTCAAATAAGGCTCTAGGGCTGTTTTTAACCTAGCCGGAGCTAAATTTTCAGCGACACAAACCGCAACGACTGTTTCTCCCCAGGTCTGATCGGGCATTCCCAAAACGGCAACATCGCTGACTAATCCTGTAGCGCGGATGGCAGCCTCAACTTCAGTTGGGAATACGTTCTCGCCGCCAGTAATAATCTTTTGGCTACTGCGCCCTTTGATATGCAAGCTATTTTGAACATCAAAATATCCCAAATCATCAGTTTGAAATTCATCCAGGCGTTCTAGAGCCGGGAAATAGCCCAGCATTAGAGAGTTTGAGCGAATCGTCAGGCTGCCGATGCCTGCTGTATCTGGCTGCACAAGTTGAATATCGGCATGGGGCAACAGCTGTCCGCAGCCCGTTTTTCCCTGCAAGAAATCGGCAGGCTTGAGCGTCGCAATTTGGGCGGCTGTTTCGGTCATGCCGTAAGTTGGGGCGAGCGGAATCTGCGCTTGTCTCGCCTGAGCGAGTAATTTTGGCCAGGCAGCTGCGCCACCCAAAAAGACCGCCCGAAACCGGGCGAGCCGTTTTGCAATGGGCAGCAATCGCTGAAGCTGAGTTGGCACCAGCGACAGGAAATACTCTTCTGGCTCGAATTCTGGCTCGAACTGCTCCAGCTGCGACATGGATAGCAGCGCCAGTTTGCCGCCCGTGCTGAATGACCGCAACGCCTGCATCAAACCGCTGACGTGATAGAGCGGTAAGACGCAGCAAGTGTTGATCTTCTCGATCTGAAAATAAGCCTGGAAGCCTGAGACTGCGGCCATTAGCGTTTCCCAGGTATGCACCGCAAAGCGAATCTGCCCCGAAGATCCGCCCGTGGGAATCATGATCCATCCCGGCTGCGCTGCGCTCGAATTCCGGGATGATGGTAGCTCTAGGCTTTTGCCCCAAACCAAATCAGGGCAGGCTAGCTCGCAGACCTGCCGCCATTCACTCACCGCCCAGCTAGGATTGCCAAGGAACAGCGGACAGCCCAACTCACAGGCGGCAATCCAGCCCGCCAGGAATGCAGTTGGCTCAGTTTCCGCAAGGCAAATCACGGGCAGCGACTGAAACCGCGCCAGCTCTGTCAACCGCTGCTGCGTCAAAGCCAACAGCTCTGCGTGGCTTGCCTGACCTATTAGCCAATCGGCGCGGCAGTTTTTGAGATACGTGAAAGGCGTCATGCGGACAATCTGAAGAAGACCTCCATCGTCTCAGATCCAGGCGCACTCTACAACTTACGCTAAGCCAACCGCTCCCAAATCTGCTCAGGACTCAGCCGCTCCCAGCCATCTGCAAACCACTGATCCACTCCAAAGCCAACGGCTCGATTGGCAACAGGCAGTGCCGCAATCAAAAATTCCTCAATATACTGACGCGCTACTGTCGTTTCAAAGACCGATGACCAAACTAGATCAAGCGCCTCGGCTTGGCAAAACTCTCGTAGCGTCACGGGCGAACCCATTAGCGGTGCTTTAATCACAAAGATGCCGCGCCAGCCCTGAGCAAGACAGTCTTTGAGCTGCGCCAAACCCGTCACCGATTCATCCAGCGCAATCGGGGTGCTGTAGCGCTGGCGCAGCTTCAGCATCAGTGAAAATTGCTCAGGCGGTAACGGCTGCTCCAAAAACTCGATGCCGTAGCCGTCACAGAGTTGCAGCCAGGTGCAGGCTTCCTGCCAGGTGAGTCCGCCATTCGCATCTAGCCGCAGCTTGGCTCCCATCGGCAGCAGGCTGATTAACTCGTGAAATATGTCCAACTCTTGCTGAATCGGAGCAGCGCCAATTTTCCATTTAAAGGTGTGGGGTCGTGCGGTAACCAGCCGATTGCCAAACAGCAGCGGACTGTCGAGCGCCGCGCTGCCGGTGGGTAAGAGGGTGCTGGCAAGAGATCCCCCTACCTTCAAAAGGGAGACTTCGAGCTGCTCGGATTGGGTTCCCCCTGTTTCTAGGCGTAGCCTTCCCGAAGGGTAGGGGGCAGCTTGGGAACTCTGCGCCAGTTCCCAAGCTGCCTCTAGCCCGAATCGACAGGCAGGGTGAGTTGCTGGGATTTGCTGAAGCTCGGCTAGCGTGATCTGCTGGGGTAGTGACTGACAAAATTCCAAAGCCGCTTCGTAGCGCTCTGTGCCAAAGGCGGCAATTGGGGCAACCTCTCCCCAGCCGATGCCAGACTCAGTGTCCATCCGCAAAATCAAACCCCGCCGCACCGACCAGTCGCCATGATAGGTTTGCAGCGGGGTTTTGAAGGGGCGAGCGTAGGCGCGAACCTCGAGCTTCATTCGGCTTAGAGCAGATCCGAGCGTTCGGCTTTCACCTGCGCTTTGGCTTTAGCAGCGCTTTTCTTCAAGGCATCCAGTCTAGCTTCATAGCGTCGGCGCTGTTTTTTCTTGGGCGACTGTTCGATCATGATTTTCAGGACGCTGCCGAGGCTTTTGTAGGCGTTGGGCAGGGTGTAGCCAAAGCGGGTTGCCAAGGCGATTGCCTTTTCGTCTGCGTCGATCGCTTCGCGCAGGGTTTTTTCGCCCGCGTTACGTTGATAGAGCCGCCAGCCAGAAACGCCGCAGAGAATCATCGCCAGAATCAGCAGCAGGCCGTCCTGCACCCAGAGTTCGCCCACTGCGCCGCCCAAGCCAATCGCTAGCGCCGCCATTTCCCATCCGTCTCGCGGGATGGTGTCCTGCTGGATGCGAGCCACCTCATGCCAAAACATCAGGTTGCGCTGATCGAGCGCTAGCGCGTCCCATTTGGCCAAGTCCACCTGCACTTCCACCTGATCGCGGCCAATTTCTTCACAGGTAATCAGCGGCGGATTGACGGCGGTGGAGGCTTCAATGGTCACCCAGCTTTTGAGTTCGGGCGGCAGCAGGCTCTTGAGCCGTCTCAGCTCGCTCAAATCAGCTCTGGCAGTCGTGGCGTATGAAGTCATGGACTTAACCCTAAGCGAATCACGATATTTACTGGGTCAAGCTGCATCAGCGCAGCCTTATTCGTTAATTACGTCAATTATAAGACTGATTATAAGACGGCTGTTGCGGATCGACATCTGGCTCAATGAGTCTCGTTGAGCTTAGGCGATGCTGCCGCGCTTGCGGGCTTCTTTATAGGAAGTGCCGATATTTTTTAAGCCCGCCCGGATCATCTGCTGCTCTAGCAGACCAAAAAACCGAGCGCGGTCACCACCTTTGACCACCGCCTGATTATGCGCCTCAGCCAGCGCCACCGGGTAGCCATAGCCTTTTTGCACCTGAGTTAGCGTCAGGCTGAGGGCGCTATCCAGCAGTTCAGCATCAGTGGCCACCCAGCCGGGAAACTCAACGCGGGCGATCTCTGAACCCATATGCACATAGCAAAAGTAAACGTGCTGCTCGCCGTAGCTCTCCAAAATTTTGGCCGAGCTACGCCAAATTGCCCCCCGCTGTCCCGGTTCCAGCAATAGCCCCCAAAGCGCCGTATCCCGCAGCGGTGAAAAGACTTGACAGGGCGCCAGATCGCTCTGGCCAGCACAGTGGGTTTGGCAGTCGGGCGCGAGATAGGTGCAGCTTTGCAGCCGCAGAAAGTTCATCGACTCGGCGCTGCGGGCGGCGCTCAGGTAGCCGACAATCGGAATTCGCAGGGCTTGCAGCTGCTCCCAGGCGGCTAAAATCGGCGGCAAAATCTGGGCGCGGGCATCTGCCGGCAGCGGGTCGAGAAACCAGTGGATCAGCGAACCGTCTACCATCGTCAGAGTGGGTGCTGAGATAGGCTGACCCGCATTGCCCTGAGACAGTTCACTCGCCAGCTCAGCCAGCACTGTCGCCTCAGAAACCGTGCGGCGATAGCCCATCCATTCTTCGGTGCGGATGCCCCACTGCCGCGAGGCGTAAAGGTCTTCGGGTCGGTAAAATACTTCCGGAGCGCTGTCGAGCAGCGGATGCCGATTCTGGCCGTAGTGCAGCGCCACCCGCCCAACGTTGATTAAATAGCAGTAGGCAATTTCGTGGTGGCTAGGGGCAATCTGTGAGCCGTCGGTGGCAATTACGCTGTGAACCGCCGGAGCCGCAGTCAAATCAATGCGGGTGTTCAGCGGCTCAATGGGGACAGCCGCCGTAAAGCTCAACCGATCGCGCCAGAGCTGCTGCTGGTTCATTAGCTCGTCCTGACGCTCGGCGGCCTGCACCAAAATTTGCCGCGCCAGCTCTAGCCTTTGTCGGGTGGCGGCAGCTTCCTGGGTCAGATGTTGGCCAATCCCCTGCATCTGGCGAGACAGCTTGATCAGATCTAGCATCGGCGGCGTGATGATACGAACTTCAAGCTTAAATCTCTCTGAAAATCTCTGCCCTGACTGAGCTTTGAAGGGTACAGGGCTGGCGGGATTCGAACCCTCGACCTACCGCTTAGGAGGCGGTCGCTCTATCCAGCTGAGCTACAGCCCCAGAATAATCGAGATCATAGCAGATCTGTTCTAAGCTGCCATACCTGAAGCTTGCTTTATTCTTACAGAGACTCAGAAATTCCTCATCGCAGCAAGCTCAATTTTGCCTACCGCATGTTTTGCTTACGCTCGGCCTTCAAATCCCGACTGCTCGCAGCGGCCATCTCGGCATCCATCAAGGTTTTGCCTGTCGCCGCCAGATAGACATCATCCAGGCTAGGGCGTGACTGCGAGATACCAAAGGTGGGCAGATCCGCAGCTTTAAGCGCTTGCTGAATCATCATCAGCGCCTCGCTTTGGGGCGTAACCACCAAGTTCAGCGAATTGCCCTGCGCCGAGTTGATGATCACCTCCTGCACAAACGGCATTGCTTGCAGCATCGACTTAGCCGACGCTGCCTCCTCCGCTGACGTAAACTCGCGAATCCGCAGCGTCACCCGGTCGCCGCCCACGCGATCTTTCAGCGCCGAAGGCGTACCCGACGAAATCACCTTGCCCTGGTCGATAATTGCCACTCGATCTGCCAGCGCATCGACCTCTTCGAGGTAGTGGCTCGTCAGCAGAATTGTCGTGCCGCTGTCGCGGAGCTGCCGCAAAAAGTCCCAGACCACCACGCGGCTCTCAATATCCAGCCCGACGGTCGGTTCATCCAACACCAGCAGATCCGGCTGATGCAGCAAACCCGCCGCCAAATCAAGCCGCTTTTTCAAACCACCCGAATAAGTGCCGGTGCGTTTATCTGCCCAGTCTTCCAGACTCAGCAGCGCAATCGCCTGATCGATCTGCGGCTTGATGCTGTCAGCAGGCAAATGATAAATCGCCGCCTGAAGCTGGAGCAATTCGCGTCCGGTCAGCACCTTGTCCAGCGCCACCTCCTGCGCCACGTAGCCCAGCTTTTGGCGAGCCAGCTTTGGCTGATCCAGCACCGAAATCCCAGACAATTCGATGCGCCCCGCGTCCGGAGTCGCCAACGTGCAGAGGCAACGCAGTGTTGTGGTTTTGCCTGCGCCATTTGGCCCTAGCAGTCCAAAAATTTCGCCCGATGCGACTTCAAACGAAACGCCCTTGAGCGCCTCTAGTGCCCCGTAACGCTTTTGCAGATCTTCAATTAAAACCGCAGGAGCCATATAACAAGCTTTATGATGCCGACAGCTCCATTTTAGCGGGATTCGCGGACTGGACTAGCTGATCGGCAAATGACGCTGAGCCATCATCACTACCGTGGTGACATGCTCACCCAAACTTGCCACCACCTGATGCGTAATCGGCAGGCTGTCGATCGCCATCCCGGCAGAGAGCAGCATCATATAGAGAATCGAATACTTGAACAGCGAGCGAGCCAGTCCTTGATCGGAAGGAGCTTGCAGCAACGCCCAAGCCTTGACCAAAAACAGACCGCCCAGCCCCAGCGCGATTGACGCATAGACGGCTCCTAGCTCATGCAGCGGGTAGACCAGCATCAGCGTCGCCGGAATCAGCAGCAGACTGTAGAGCCAGATTTGCTTGGCCGTCACCTCGTCGCCTTTAATGACGGGCAGCATCGGCACGCCCACTTTGGCGTAGTCTTTTTGGATCATCATCGCCAGCGCCCAGAAGTGCGGGGGGGTCCAGAGAAAGATGATCAGGAAATAGAGCCAAGCTGTCCAGCTCAGTTCACCCGTCACCGCCGCCCAGCCGACCAGCGGCGGAATTGCGCCTGCCGCGCCGCCAATTACGATATTTTGGGTACTGTGGCGCTTCAACCAATGGGTGTAGACCAAGACGTAGGTGACGATCCCCGACATGGCCAGCATGGCGCTGAGCAGATTGGCAAAAACTGTCAGCAGAGTGAAGGAGAGCACCGCCAGCCCAATCGCGAAGATCAGCGCGTCGCGGGGCTGAATCCGTCCTGAGGGCAGCGGGCGATGCCGAGTGCGCTCCATGTCATAGTCAATGTCGCGATCGTAGAGGCAGTTGATCGTGTTGGCCGAGGCGGCGGCTAGCGCTCCGCTTACAAGCGTCACTAGCAATAGCAGGGGATCAACTTCGCCTTTGGCTGCAATCCACATGCTGCCTGCAGTTGTCACCAGCAGCAAGATAATAATTCTGGGCTTGGTGAGCTGCCAGTAGCTCTGGAGCACTTGAGCAAAGTTTTGGTGATGCCTTGTGGATGCTGTCCAGGTTGTTTCTTGCATGTTCTTCCTGTGTTAAACCGAATTTTTTGTAAGTTCTGGGCTAGATTCAGGCTCGTTTCAGGCTGCACTCTCCAGCCGCAGCGCCACCGCCCGATCTCGTAGGCCAATCACCGTAAAGCAGACGAGGGTGCCCAGCAGCGTTGCGCCAATCATCTGATGCATTACAGTCAGCATTTCAACTTGCAGGTGCAGTCTGAAGGTAGCCACGCCTAGCAGGACTTGCAGCAGCAGCAAGCCGCCTGCCAGATTCGCCAGTCGCCGTAGCAAGAGCTGTAGCGCTGGAGTCCGCCAAGCCAGTCCTACTACTGTCAAGGTCGCCAGACTCGCCGGAATGACGCCCAGCAGATGCGTATTCATGACGCTACAGAGCTGCGACCCCCAGAGGCACTGATGCAACGCCCAGCGCGATCCGACCAGACCGCCGGAGAGACTCTGAAGGTAGACCAAAATGGCGGCGCTGAGGCTGACCCAAGGCAGTCGTCCCACCGTGCCCGTGCCGCTGTAAGGCAGCAGCAGCATTCCCATCACCAGCAGTGTCGTAAAAAACAAGAGCGCCGTGCCCAAATGCGCCGTGACGATATCGAACCGCAAGAGCTGCGTCACGGTCAGTCCGCCCAGCAAGCCCTGCACCAAGATTAGGCCTAGCGCCGCTAGCGCCATCCAAACTGTCCAGCTTGGCAAGACTCGACGATGCCAGACCGAGAGGCCAACCAGCAGCAATGTCGAGACGCCAATTAGCGCTGCATCCAGGCGGTGGAACCACTCCAGAAACACCTGAAGGTTCATCTGCTGAGCGGGAAACAGTGTGCCGTAGCAGAGCGGCCAGTCAGGGCAGGCGAGTCCAGCATTCATGACGCGGGTAGCACTGCCAATTGCCATCAGCAGCAGCGTCGCAAAGGCAATTTTCCAGATCAGCCGGCGGATTTGAGTTCGAGGTGCAGATGCCTGAACATCCACCTGAGCAGAATAGCCTCCAGAGTTAATCAGTAGATTTGAATTCATGCTTGAATCCGTCATTCGTAACTGCTCCTCAGACCGTTGCAAGAGTTCTGTCAAAGTATCAAAATAACCGAGATAGACCGAGATAGATGGAGTGAGTGAGCGACTGTCGCAATTCCACTCTCACTACTCTAGTGACGCTTACCCGAAAACGCCGCAGCTTTTGGAATTTCTTCGGATTGTGGTTGCCGTGAAGATTTTGAGTTATCTCAATCAAATCACCTGAGCCAAGTCACCTAAGCTAACCTACCTGAGCTAAATTACCACAAAGGCAAATCTGCCAAATTCTACGGCTTGCCGTTGCCCTTTCCGCTCACTATGCATCAATTCACTATGTATCAATCACTACTGCACAGCGAATCAATCCCAAAGAAAACATTAAAGTTCTCGAAAATTGCGCTGCTGCAGTTCATCAGGCTCAGTCTAACGACGATGTAGCCTGCATAACGCTTACAACGATAGTCTAGCGTTTGAATTAAATCTGGGCAGGAAAATCACATTTAGCGTCAGTATCCAGATTCGTAATTATTTTTTAACAATTCTTGTGCCTGATTTGATAAATCTGCTGTTATTGCGCTAGTTGCCTGCGTCACTCAGCGTTCTTAAAACTGCAAGACAAATTGCAAGCCTGCCGTAAGACTCTTACATCTTTATGAAATTTAGGTGTGTCTGGGCATTATGCCACGCACTATGAGGGCAGCAGTTACCGCCTGAATCTGTCGCTTTAGCGGTTAAGCTGTTACAAATATAAGCTGTTACAAATATCTTTAACCTCTACTTTGTCCAGTCCTTGAGCAGACCTGTTAGTTTGAGATTAGTTTGAGCCAGCGACTGGGCAAGTGAATTGATCGAATCGAACCGTCCTAAATTCAGCTAGATTATTACCTGTGAACATTCCAAGCAGTATCCTAACAATGTTGGCTGGGATTGCCTTAACCCTCGCCAGCCTCTGGTATGGACAGAATCATGGCCTGATGCCGGTTGAAGCTTCAAAAGATGCCGCATTGGTTGATGATCTGTTCAACGCCATGATGACCGTTGGAGCCGGGATTTTCTTCCTGGTGGAAGGCGTAATTTTGGTTTGTATATTTAAATTTCGCCGCAAAAAGGGCGACACCACCGACGGGCCGCCGATTGAAGGGAACATCCCGCTAGAGATTCTCTGGACAGCGATTCCCGTTGTCATCGTGCTGGTGATTGGTGTCTACAGCTTTGAGATCTACCGAGTCGAAGGCGGCTTTGATCCGGAGGCTGCCGAGCAGCCCGCAATCGTGCAGGTCGCTATGCTGCCTGGATCTGGCTTGGAAGCTGGCCTGATGGATGCCCAGCCCGCTCCGAAAGGCATGAAGCACCACAGTCACATGGCGCTGGGTGTGGGCGGTTCGCCAGAGTCGGCGCAAAACGCTCCAGATCTCACGGTCAACGTGCTGGGTTTGCAGTACGCCTGGATCTTCACCTATCCAGACAGCGGCGTGACGGCAGGAGAGCTGCATATCCCGGTCGGCAAAGACATCAAGCTGACGATCAAGGCGCAGGACGTGATTCATGCGTTTTGGCTGCCGCAGTTCCGGCTGAAGCAGGACGCGATTCCGGGGCAAGATGCCGAGCTGCGTTTTAAGCCCACGTTAGCGGGTGAATATCCAATTGTCTGCGCTGAGCTTTGCGGAGCCTACCACGGCGCAATGGCCAGCAAGCTCTACGTGATGGAGCAGGACGACTATGATGCTTGGCTTCAGCAGCAGGTGGCCGCGCTTGACGAGCCGCAGACCGTGGCTAGCAAGCCGGATGAAATCAACGCCGATGCAGCCTACCTCGCACCTTTCGCCAGCCAGTTTGCTGATCAGACGGGCGTAGATGCCGAACTGCTCCAGCAGCTTCACCCCCTGCACAACCACGAGTTAATGAAGGCCATGCAGCCCCCCGTTGACCCAGCAGCAGTCAGCGCCCTGCCGGCTGCCTAACCCCGTTTAGATTTTTTGACCTTAATACTGCCGAGGCCATGACGATTCAAGCAGAAGCACCCAAATCCGCCCAGCCGCAGCTGCCCCATGCTGGGGAGCGCAAGTGGCAAGACTATTTCACCTTTAACACCGACCATAAGGTCATTGGCATCCAGTATCTGGTAACTTCGTTTGCCTTTTTTTCAATTGGCGGTGTGATGGCCGACGTGCTGCGAACCGAGCTGCGAACTCCGGCCTCAGACTTTATCTCGCCTGAGCTATACAACCAGGTGCTGACGCTGCACGGTACGATCATGATCTTTTTGTGGATTGTGCCTGCCGGAGCCGGATTCGCCAACTATTTGATTCCGCTGATGATTGGGGCGCGCGACATGGCCTTCCCCAAGATGAACGCCATGGCCTTCTGGATGGTGCCGCCAGCCGGGATTCTGCTGGTGCTGAGCATTTTGGTCGAGGCTCCTCAGTCGGGCTGGACATCCTACCCGCCGCTGAGCCTGATGACCGGCAAGGTGGGCGAAGGCATCTGGATTCTGACGCTGCTGATTTTGGGGACTTCTTCGATTTTGGGGGGGATCAACTTTTTCACCACCATTATCAAGATGCGCGTCCCCAGTATGAAGCTGACGAGTATGCCGCTGTTTTGCTGGGCGATGCTCTCCACCTCAGCGCTGATTTTGATTGGCACGCCGGTGCTGGCTGGAGCACTGCTGCTGCTGGGCTTTGATCTGATCGCTGGCACGAATTTCTTCAACCCGACCGGCGGCGGCGACCCGGTAGTTTACCAGCATATGTTCTGGTTCTACTCGCATCCGGCGGTCTATATCATGATTCTGCCGCTGTTTGGGGCAATTTCCGAGATCATTCCGGTGCATTCGCGCAAGCCGATTTTTGGCTACCTGGCCATTGCCTACTCTAGTCTGGCGATTTCGTTTCTGGGACTGATTGTCTGGG
Source organism: Pegethrix bostrychoides GSE-TBD4-15B (assembly GCA_019359155.1). Classification (GTDB taxonomy): domain Bacteria; phylum Cyanobacteriota; class Cyanobacteriia; order Elainellales; family Elainellaceae; genus Elainella; species Elainella bostrychoides. The sequence goes on along the minus strand of JAHHHV010000069.1, from coordinate 132,806 downwards.
CGCACCATATGTTCACCAGCGGCACCCCGGCTTGGCTGCGGATGTTCTTTATGATCACCACGATGGTGATTGCCGTGCCAACCGGGATCAAGGTGTTTAGCTGGCTGGCAACGATGTGGGGCGGCAAAATTGCCCTCAACAGCGCCATGCTGTTTGCGATGGGCTTTGTCGGCGAGTTTGTGATTGGCGGGATCAGCGGCGTGATGGTGGCCTCCGTGCCGTTTGATATCCATGTGCATGACACCTACTTCATCGTGGCGCACATGCACTATGTGCTGTTTGGTGGTAGCGTCTTCGGAATCTATGCGGCAATTTACCACTGGTATCCCAAAATGACCGGGCGGATGATGAACGAGCCGCTGGGGATCGCTCACTTTACGCTGACGCTGGTGGGCACCAACCTCACCTTCATGCCGATGCATGCGCTGGGAATGCAGGGAATGAACCGCCGGGTGGCGATGTATGACCCGCAGTTTCAGTCATTGAACGAGATCTGTACGGCGGGAGCTTATGTGCTAGCAGTCTCGACCCTCCCATTCTTTGTCAACGCGATCTGGAGCTGGAGCAAGGGCGTACCGGCAGGCGACAACCCCTGGAATGCGCTGACGCTGGAATGGCAGACGACCTCGCCCCCAGCCATCGAAAACTTTGAGACGCTGCCGGTGCTCACGGGTGGCCCTTACGACTACGGTGTGGAGGATTTCCCGGACGATATGCTGCCGCCGTTAACCTCGCCAGAGCTACAGCCGGATTCTTCGGCTTTCTCCTGAGCTAAACCTACTTGTCAAGCCTAACTTGTCAAACCTACTGTCCTTCACTTGATTTTTGAAACTATGCAAGGTTCAGTTGACTCTGCTGAAACGCTCAACTACGGTACGGCAGTTGACAGCCACAGCGGCCATGCTGAAGGCCATGAGGCACATCCCGATCACCGTATCTTCGGGCTGATTGTGTTTCTGGGCGCAGAAAGCATGATCTTCCTGGGGCTGTTCATGGCCTACCTCACCTTCCGGGCGGTCTATCCTTCCTGGCCACCCGAAGGCACACCCGAACGTGAGCTGCTGGTGCCGGGAATCAATACGCTGATCTTGATCAGCAGCAGCTTCGTGATCCACAAGGCCGATGTCGCGATTAAAAAGAACGACGTGGCCGGACTGCGAACCTGGTTTGGCCTCACCGCCGCGATGGGCGCGATCTTTTTGCTGGGGCAGGTTTATGAGTACAGCAACCTGGAATTTGGTCTCAAAACCAACCTCTATGCCAGCAGCTTCTATGTGCTGACAGGCTTCCACGGGCTGCATGTTTTTCTGGGACTCTGCCTGATTCTGGGCGTGCTCTGGCGGGCGCGGAAACGGGAGCATTACTCTGAGGCGCATCACTTTGGCGTGGAAGCTGCCGAACTCTACTGGCACTTTGTCGATGTCGTCTGGATCATTCTGTTTTTGCTGCTGTATTTGCTCTAGGCTGTATTTTCTTTGAGCAGAATTTCTACCCGCTTCAAAAACTAAATTTGAATACGTATTGAATAATTGGGAGCCGCACTATGGGAACCGCAGTCGATGTCAACAGCGCTAACTTCTTGGCTGAAGTAGCCGAAAAGTCCTATGAAAAGCCAGTGATTGTCGATTTCTTTGCCCAGTGGTGCGGCCCCTGCCAGCTCTTAAAGCCAATGCTGGAAAAAATGGTGCAGGGTCACGACGTGGTGCTGGCCAAAATCGACATTGACCAAAGCCCCGATCTGGCCAGCGCTTACAGAATTGAAGGCGTGCCTGATGTGCGGGTGGTGATGCAGGGCAAGATGTACGCAGGCTTCGTCGGCGTTTTGCCAGAGCCGCAGCTCCAGGACTTTATGGTACAGCTCAACAGTGCCTACAGCCGTTTGGGCAGTCGCTCTGAGCTAGAGGTGAAGCTCGATGAAGTCCAGCAGCTGATTGCGACCGGAGCTGCGCCAGCCGCGACCGAGAAGCTGGCGCAGCTCCGCGCCGAATATCCTGAAGAGCAGTCGCTGGCAATCATCAGCGCCAGCTTCCTGATTGGTCAAGATGACCTGGGCGAGGCCGAGCGAATTCTGGCTCCGATCTATGAAGGCATGGAAATGTACGCGCCCGCCGAGGCGCTGCGGAACTTGATCTATCTGAAGCTCGACAGCGCCAAGCCCTATACGCATCCGCTCGACGAGCCGTTCTTTAAGGCCGTGCAGTCTACGCTGACCTCAGACTATGAGGCGGCGCTGACCGGGTTTTTGGAGATCGTCAGCCAAGATCGCCAGTACCGGGATGACGGGGCGCGCAAGGCGATGCTGATGGTGTTTAATTTGATCGGCGACGAGCATCCTGCCACCCAGGACTATCGCAAAAAGCTGGCTGCCGTGCTGCATTAGAAGACCCGTGAATTCAGATCTAAAATCCGACCGAACCTTTGGCCAGCTTGCCCCGAATTGCCGGATTGCCATAGTGGGCGATGTGCATGATCAGTGGGATGACGGTGATGCTGCTGCGCTCCGGCATCTAGAGGTCGATCTAGTGCTGCTAGTTGGCGACTTTGGCAATGAGTCGGTTGAAATTGTGCGCGCCATTGCCCAGCTTGACCTGCCCAAAGCCGCAATTTTTGGTAACCATGATGCCTGGTTTACGGCGACCTCTTGGGGGCGCGGGCTACGGACGCATACCGAAGATCGGGTGGAGCAACAGCTGGATTTGTTGAGCGACTGCCATGTAGGCTTCGGCAAGCTGGACTTCCACCATCTGGGGCTGACGGTGGTGGGCAGCCGTCCGTTTAGCTGGGGTGGCCCAAACTGGCGCAATCGGCGGTTTTATAAGCAACGCTTTGGCATCAAGGGTTTTGAGGAATCTACGGCCAAAATTGTGGCGGCAGCGGCAGCGGCAGCCTATCCAACGCTGATCCTGCTGGGTCACGGTGGCCCCAGCGGATTGGGCGATCAGCCAGAAGATATTTGCGGCAAGGATTGGAAGCCAATGGGTGGGGACTATGGCGATCCGGATCTGACGGCGGCAATTCACCAGATTCGAGCGACAGGCAAGCAGATCCCGCTGGTGGCCTTTGGGCATATGCACCACAGCCTGCGCCATACGCAGTCGCGGCTTCGTACTCGGCTGGAGCAGGATACGAGCGATACAGTCTACTTAAATGCGGCGAGCGTGCCTCGAATTATCCCCACGCCGTCTGGAGTGCGTCGCAACTTTTCGCTGGTGACGCTGGCAGCGGGCAGAGTCACCCAAGCATCACTAGTCTGGATTGACGAGAGTTTTGGCATCAGCGAGCAAATTTTGTTCCCGATTCCGGCTCCACCTGAAACTCAACTAGCCGCAGAACAAACTGAGCTGGTAATATAGATTGCTGGACTGCGGTGTGAAACCCCAAGCTAGATGGAGAGGTGGCAGAGTGGTCGAATGCGCTCGACTTGAAATCGAGTGTACGCAAGTACCGAGGGTTCGAATCCCTCCCTCTCCGTTCAGTCCCTACAAGGTCTCTGCCCTATGTTGGGTCTATGTCGTCTCCCCGCTTACCTTGCCAGCGTGGCTCGAATTGCTGGCAGAAGTCATCAGTTTAGCTAGCCTGCAATCTGCTGTCGCTGTCGCTCAGCCCCAGCTTGATCCGGATGCTCTTGACGTGTTTTTTCACGGTGTCTGTGGCAATGTACAGCCGGGTCGCAATCGACTTATCCGAGCAGCCGATGCGCTTCAAGATCCAGACCTGCGCCTCGCGTGCTGTCAGTCCATATTTGCGGGCTTCGGCTGCGGCTCGCTGCTCGGCGGCTTGACGTGGATCTTCTAATCTCACCAAGAGGTACGGCTGGTCAACATAGCTAGCAGGCAGCCAGGAAGCTCGAATCCGGATAGCGGCTTGATCAATCTTGATCTCATCTTCAATTGACTGAAGCTGATTTTCTAGCACCGCCTGACAGCAGTTCCAGATCTGCTGCGGGACGCGGGACAAGTTTTGGGTTAGCTGGTTAGTTAGCTGATTGGTTAGCTGGTTAGTTAGCTGACAGCAGATCTCGCTGGCGTGATGGTTGAACACCACTAGCTCGCCAGTTTTCGTCAAAATCATTGCGCCATCAAAGCAGTCAAGGCTTTCAACTAAGGCTTGAAAAATTGGATTGGAACTGGAGGAAGCTGTGACTGGACGATTTGAATAAGGAACAGTGCTCATTATTTTAGGGGGCTATAAATGAACATGACACTGCCGCTGGAGAAGAATCTGCAATTGAACTAGCTCACATGAACCAACAGCTATTTTTCAGCTTCATCAACAGAGGCAGAATTGTAAATTAACAGACAGAACGCAAATCAAACTGGACTTGGCCTATAGGCCAACTGTAGACAAATCAGAAATAAACCAGAAGGCGTTTTTGAGCATTATCTTGCTGTCTTCGCTTCTGTTATTCATTTCTGCAATTCACTCCTGCAATTCACTACAGTTTAGGCGATCAATATTTCGGCAAAATCTCGGATCTGCTCAGTCCAAATTACCCAACTCGGTGGCCTAAAACAGGCTTGGCCTTCAGCCGTCAATCCACAGGGACTCACTCACGCCAAAATCTGGCGGCATACCTAGTTTGAATGTCTAAACCTGGCGAGTTAAGCATTCAAACGCAGATTTGCTGCTTTTGGGTAATTCTTTACTTCGAGTCTTGAGCGATCAAATCAGGACAGTTTCTGGGGAATCAGAACATCAGAACTTCTCAGTTTACAGCTAACTGCAAGCAGAATTAAGGCTCCACCCTGACGGTAGTGCCAATTTTAATCAGCTCATATAGTTTGACAACATCTTCGTTCCGCATTCGCACGCAGCCATGTGATGCTGCCTGACCAATAGAGGCAACATTTGGCGTGCCGTGGAAGCCGATTACGCCATGTTCCAGTTCCAAAAAGCCAATCCAGCGCAGTCCCAGAGAGCCATCAATACCCGGCGTTTCAACTTCGCCAGTTTTGGGGTCTTGCCAAGCTGGATCAACAATCATCTCAAACACCTTGAAGTCGCCTGTGGGCGTGGCAAAACCAGGCCGACCCACGGCAACCGGAAAAGTAGCGACCAGCCTCTGGCCTTGAAACACGTAAACTTTCCGACGATCGAGCTTCAGCAAGACATTCATCGTCTGATCTTGGGGCGCATAGCGATCAAACTCCCGCAGGTCAGGGATTTCTGGCAGAATGCCATACCCAAAGACAGCAGCCTCCACCGCAAAATTAAGCACAACCGCAGCAGCAGCCATCCAGCCCAGCATTTTCCAGTTCATCTGCCTCACTTCCTATCCGCATCCAACTCGATTGCCATCTGAAAAAAAGAACCCTCTCCCTTCTGAATTCTTACTGGAGATAGCGCAATACGCCCTGAGCGATAGCTGCGGCAATCTGGCTGCGCGAGGCCGCGCTGTTGAACCGCACCACATCTTCTCGCCCGGTGACAAACCCAATTTCAACCAGCACCGCTGGCATTGAAGTTTCAGTTAGCACATAAAATCGCGCCTGCCGAATTCCTCGATCGTTCATGCTGATCGAATCCAGCAGACTGTTGTGGATCGAAGTTGCCAGGGCGCGACCCGACTCATAGTAGTAGGTTTCTAAACCGTTAACATCGGGGCGGCTGAGGCTAATAGCGTTAGCGTGGATGCTGACGAACAGAGCGGCATTGAGTCGGTCGGCCAAATCAACGCGCGGCTCTAGCTCTACCTCCTGGTCATCCTGGCGGGTTAAGACGGCCTGTATGCCCTGTTTTTCTAGCAGCGAAGCGACCTGCTGTGCCACATCCAGCACAATGTCAGCCTCATGGATACCACCAATCCCAACTGCTCCGGGATCGCCGCCGCCATGCCCTGGATCGACCACCACCACAATTCGGCCATCGCGCGCGACAGGAGTTGAGCTGCGCTGCGCGACGCCGTAGTCAATGTCAAAGATGCTGGTAGGTGCATCAATGGCTGCGAGCTGCCGCTGCACGACCTCTGCCTCGCTGCGTTCAACAAATAGCCCTGCCTGCACGACTCGGCGACCGTCAATTGTATTGCGAAAGGCATCGGGTACAATCTGGCGCACTTGCCGCAATAGGCTGTCGCTGCTGCCCTGCACAACCAGGCGATATTGGTTCGCTCTGGGGCTGCTCGAAGGCGGTCGAGCACTAGGAACCCTCACAAGCGGTGGGCTAATTGGTAGGCTAACCGGCTGACTGATTGGCCGATCTAGCGCCAAGACCTGCGTTTCGGCATCTAGCCTGTCAAAGAGCTGGGCGATTGCCTCGGCTTCTTCTCGTTCGACAAACAGCCCTGCCTGAATTACCCGCCGCCCGCCAATTATGGTGCGAAAGGCATCAGGCACGGTCTGGCGCACTTGTCGCAGCAGGCTGTCACTGCTGCCCTGCACAATCAGTCGGTATTTGAACGGCTCGCGCTCGGAGCGCTCTGAGCCGCCGGAGCGATCTGAACTACCGGAGTCACTAGGGCTGCGGCGCTCTGTTGCCCCTCGACGCGGCAGTACTGGCGCTTCCGCAATCTGACCCGACCAGCGGCCAGGTGACGGCAAAGATTTAGCTGCTTCCGCTCTAGACCCGAGACTCGCTGCCGCTATCGCAATGATCAAAACCCAAACAGAACGCATCTCTTACTTCTTCAAAAAACCTTCTAGCACTCGTCTATAATCAGCCTCGATTTGTTCCCGACGCACTGAGAACGGCTGTCCATAGATTTAAATTCACATTAACGTACTTTTTGAGTGTCTAGATTTCCAGATTTACGATACACCTCATACTTATATTTGTCTTCATCTCTCCTATCTTTAAGAGCTATCTGGCAATCTAAACATTCGGCTATTTTTTTCGGCTATTTTCCAGACCACTGCGAGGATAGCATCAAACTTGGGATAACTAAAGCCAGATTCGGCGATTCATTATCAAACCTATGAGCGAGCTATTTCGAGGATTTGAGCAACTGCTGGAGTTAGCTAAAGCTCTAGAAGACAAAATCGAACAGGGAGAGCTGAAGACCGATATTCACATTAACGCTCGTCCGCTCAGCAGCATTCCGCGTCAGGGGAGCGTGCCCCGCAGCAGTACCGCTAGCAGCGCCGCTAGCAGCCATGTCGGCACTAGCCGGATGCGCCCCAACCCAACATCGCCTCGTCCAGAGAGTCCCCCACCTGCCAACGGCAGTTCAGATGGCGCGGCTCCAGTCTCGCTGCGCGATTTGGGCGGGCTGTCGTCTGTCTTGCAAGAGCTGCGCGAGCTAATCGAAATTCCGCTGAAGCGTCCCGAACTGCTCGACAAGCTGGGGCTAGAACCCTCTAAGGGCGTGCTGCTAGTCGGGCCACCCGGCACGGGCAAGACTCTGACTGCCCGTGCGCTGGCCGAAGCGCTAGGCGTGAACCACATTGCGATTGTCGGCCCTGAAGTCATGGGCAAGTATTATGGCGAAGCCGAAGCCCGCCTACGCGATATTTTTGAGAGAGCGGCTCGCTCGGCCCCCTGCATCATATTTATTGACGAGATTGACAGCCTTGCCCCCGATCGCGCCAAAGTCGAGGGCGAGGTCGAGAAACGTCTAGTCGCCCAGCTCTTGAGCCTGATGGACGGCTTCGCCCCAACCAACGGCGTGATTGTGTTAGCTGCCACCAATCGACCTGACCACCTCGATCCGGCACTGCGTCGTCCTGGGCGGCTCGACCGCGAGGTGCAGTTCCGCGTCCCCGACCGCGAGGGTCGCCTGGAAATCCTTCAGATTCAAACCCGCTCGATGCCGCTCGATCGGACAGTTGATCTGGCGATAATTGCCGATCTGGCGGTGGGGCTAGTGGGAGCCGATCTAAGGGCAGTCTGTCAGCAGGCGGCCTACATTGCCCTGCGGCGACAGGTTCCTGACCTGCAAGCTGAAGTACCTGCCGAGATGAGCATTACGCAAGCCGACTTTTTGCAGGCAATCAAGGCAATCAAGCCCTCGGTGCTGCGCTCAGTCGAAGTCGAATCTCCCCAGACAGACTGGGCGGAGATCGGCGGACTGGCAGCCGCGAAGCAAACGCTGCAAGAATCGGTCGAAGGCGCTCTGCTCTACCCAGAACTCTATCAGCAAACCGGAGCCAAAGCCCCGCGCGGCATTCTGCTTTGGGGGCCACCGGGCACAGGCAAAACGCTGCTAGCCAAAGCGGTTGCCTCTCAGGCTCGCGCCAATTTTATCGCGGTAAATGGCCCCGAGCTGTTGAGTCGCTGGGTGGGAGCAGCTGAGCAAGCTATGCGCGAGCTGTTTGCTAAAGCTAGACAGGCAGCTCCCTGCGTCATCTTTGTGGATGAAATTGACACGCTTGCTCCCGCACGCGGCCAATTTCAGGGCGATTCGGGGGTCAGCGACCGGGTAGTGGGGCAGCTCTTAACCGAACTTGACGGTCTGCAAGCCTGTCCTAACGTGCTGCTAATTGGAGCGACTAATCGGCCTGACGCGCTCGACCCAGCGCTGCTTCGCGCCGGACGGCTCGACCTTCAGCTCAAAATCGATCTGCCTGACCAAGCCAGCCGCCTGTCGATTCTGCAAGTCCACAATCGCGATCGGCCTCTAGCAGCCGTAGATCTAAGTCTCTGGGCTAGCCAAACCGCAGGCTGGAACGGAGCCGATCTGGCGCTGCTGAGCAATCAGGCGGCTCTGGAGGCGATCCGTAAATATCGCGCTCAACCTTCCCCTGATGCCGCCATCCAGATCACAATGGCCGATTTTGCCATCGCGCATCAGCTCCTAGCCAGCCAGCGTTCTGCCCGCGAAGTATCGACGGATCTCTAGGTTTGGATGATCGGCAAATCTTATATCGCTTTTTTTATCCCTGTGGACTATCGACTGCGGGGATATTTGCTTTTCACATATAGCCAAAAAAAATAATTTAAAGTGAGTACTAAGGAATAATTTACGAATCTGTTAGTGGTATATAGATAGCGGGAAATCTTGATATATCTCCAAAGAGTGATGCAATATCCAAGCTTGATTCTTCAAGGAATGGTTGATTTGCTCTCGGTGTGATTCTGACTCGAAACATGCCTCAATTCAATAGAGGGCTACAGCAGTTCCGTACTTTCCTGTAGATGCCAGTTTTCAACCCAAAGAATTCCGCATTTACGCTGTCTCACGCAGATTCTCAAGTACCTATGCTGCTAGAAGCGCTCAAGCCGAAATCATCAGATGAGATCGGCAAGAATTGGGGCTGATCTACTTCCTGAACGCAAACTACACAAATTAGGTGATTTAACATGGCTGTCGAAAAAGTGAACTCTTCTTCTAGCTTGGCTGAAGTTGTTGACCGCATCTTGGACAAAGGGATTGTCATTGACGCTTGGGTTCGCGTCTCGCTCGTCGGGATTGAACTGCTCTCCATCGAAGCGCGCGTCGTGATTGCTTCAGTCGAGACCTACCTGAAGTATGCCGAAGCAGTGGGTCTGACCTCTCAGGCTGCCGTTCCTGCGGCTTAAGTTGATTCAGAGTATTGGCACTGAGGGCGAGGAGGGCGAGAAGGCTCCTGCGCGCCGCCCCTCTTACCCTCAGCTTATTTGGCATTCTGACTGATAGCGTTTTGGGTTGGTGGTTTGGGTTGGTGGTTTGGATTGATATTCTGGATTTGGTTTTAGGAGAATTTCAGTGGTTTCTCTCAAGCAGACTTGGCAAGAACAGCGGCAGCAGCGCCAGCAAGAGGTGATTCAGCGCCAGCAGCAGGTGCAGGCGACTTTAGAACAGCTTAAGCATGCTCGGCAGGTACAGGCGATTGAGCTACGGCAGGATTTGACCGCGTTTCATTCGCAGCTGAGGGCTGATGTGGCATTACTGCGCCAAGAGATGCAGGCGGAAATTTTGCAGCGCCGTACAGAGGTACAGGCAGAGCTACAGGCTCATCAACAAACTCGCCTCCAAAATCAGATTCAGCTAATGCAGGAGCTAGCGCTCTACGTTGAGAGCCTTCAGGCTGAGGTGCAGCAGCAGCTCGTTGAATTTAGCGAAATTCGGCAACAGCAGGCTCCAGTCCTGCGCCAGATGCTGCGAGATGACAGAACTCGCCGCAGCGCTGAAGTGGCCGAATTCTTTGAGCAGCTCGTTGAGTTCCGGGCTGAGCTACGCCGCTACTGTGCTGAACTGCATCAGTATGTTTGGGGCAACGATGCGGCTCCAGTTAATCTATCCGTGAGTGAACCCACAGCATCCCCGGAATTAGAGGAACTAGAAACGGCTCCAGCTGAAGCTACTCACGATATGGCAGCGCCAACGGTGCGCATTGTGCCGCCCAGTACAGCATCCGGCACAACATCCGGCACAGCATCCAGTACAGCATTCGGCACAGCATCCCCTGAAGCAGAGGTGCTGCCGCCCACCTCCATCCTCGCAGAAGCAGTCTATACCTACCTGCATGAAACGCAGGGCGCGACGCTGACTGAAATTGAAGCAGCTCTAGCGCTGAATCGCTTCCAGACGGTGGATGCCCTACGCAGCCTGATCCGCAAAGGCTATGTTACCCAGCGCGATCGAATTTACTTGATCCAAGACTTGACTTAAGAGGATATAAGCCCGTGACTACTGTTTTGAAGGTCAGCCCCCGACGCTTTGTCAGTACACCCGCAATCGAGCGCGTGGTTAACCGAGCCTATCGCTATCTACAATCCGGCTTTTCTGTGCATCTGCGCGGCCCTGCCGGAACCGGAAAAACTACGCTGGCACTGCATCTGGCCGATCTGCTTACCCAGCCAATGATGCTGCTCTACGGGGACGATGACTATAAGACCTCTGACTTGATCGGGAATCAAACGGGATATACGCGCAAAAAAGTTGTAGACAACTACATCCACAGCGTTGTGAAGGTTGAAGATGAGCTGCGGCACAACTGGATGGACTCACGGTTGACACTGGCCTGCCGGGAAGGATTTACGCTAATCTACGATGAGTTCAATCGCTCTCGTCCGGAAGTCAACAACGTACTGCTCTCAGTCTTAGAAGAGAAGCTATTGGTTTTGCCGCCCAGCAGTAACCGCAACGAGTATGTGCGGGTGAATCCGAAGTTCCGGGCAATTCTCACCTCCAATCCCGAAGAATACTGCGGCGTGCATTCCACCCAAGACGCGCTGCTCGACCGACTCGTCACAATCAATGTCCCCGAACCTGACGAGCTAACTCAGCAAGAAATCATCATCCAAAAAACCGCAATCGACCGCGAAAGTGCTGCCATTATCGTTGAAACCGTGAGGAACTTCCGGCAGCGAATCCAGGCCGAGAAATCTTCTGGACTGCGCTCCTGCTTAATCTTGGCCAAGGTCTGCCAGGAGCACGATATTTTGGCGATGCCTGAAAATCCTGAGTTTCGAGATATGTGCCAGGATATTTTGCTGTCGCGCTCCAGCTTACCGCTCGGCGAGTCCACTCAGATTCTCTGGGAAGTTTTCAACGCGCTGATTACCGCCCATGCCATGCAGCAAGAGGTCGTGGCCTCTGCGCCTCAGGTGAGAGTGATTCCGGCATCTGAGGCTGCGTCCGCTGAAGCAGCTGATCCGCTGGATGAGTGGCTGGCCGCAGAAAGCGATGCAGCTGACGAACCTGAACCCGTGATCTCCTCAGCGATTCCCCAAATTATTTTCCCGGCGCCATCCCTAGCAATCCCCCAAGCTACCCTACAGGAATAAATTCATGACTTTTTCTATGCCCCCCCAGACCATGCCCGCTCAAGCCCAAAACCGACCGATGCAAACTGCTGCAAACAGCTCATCACTGGCAGATGTGCTAGAGCGCGTGCTCGACAAAGGTATCGTGATTGCTGGCGATATTTCTGTCTCCGTGGGCGCAACTGAGCTGTTGAGCATTCGGATTCGGCTGCTGGTGGCTTCGGTCGATAAAGCCAGAGAAATGGGCATTAACTGGTGGGAAGGAGATCCCTATTTGAGTGGACAAGGCCGCCAGCTGCTCGAAGCTAATCAGCAGCTACTCGAAACTAACCAGCAGCTACAAGCTCGACTCGGCTCTCTCGAAACCGAGCTGCAATCGCTTAAATCTGCCAGCCCCGTCTAAGTTTCAGCTCCCGAAATAGCCCCTCGCCCTATTCAGAAACTATGAACCCTACATCGCTTCAAGTCGCCCCTGCTAGTGATCTTAATTTTTCAGAAGCGCCGCAAAAATCGTCGCAAAAATCACAGGCCGGACTCGCAACCCTGTTGCTGACTGTAATTGAGCTGATTCGTCAGCTGATGGAGGCGCAGGTGATTCGCCGCATGGAATCCGAACAGCTGAGCGAAGCAGATTTGGATCGCGCTTCAGATAGCCTCCGCAAACTGGAAGAGCAGGTCGTGCAGCTCTGCAAGGTTTTTGAGGTCGATCCAGCTGATCTGAATATCAATCTGGGCGAAATAGGTACGCTCTTGCCAGGCAACGGCTATTATCCAGGTCAGAAGTCTGCCAGCCCTTCAATCTTGGAGCTGCTCGATCGCCTGCTGCATACGGGCGTTGTGCTACAAGGCGAGCTGGATTTGGGACTGGCGCAGATCAATTTGATTCACGCCAAGCTGCAACTGGTGCTAACTTCACAGCCGGTCTAGGTTGCTCGATAAATTCAGATAAATATCCCCAATTGGGTCATTAAGCCATGTCTTCTCATCTCTATCTCTACGGTATTCTCCCCGCCTCTGCTCCAGCGTTAGACTTTGCAGGCTTGGATCAGCAGCCCGTGCAAACCCGCGAAGTTGGCGGCTTTACGTTCCTCTATTCAGAGGCTCAGCAGGAACGCTATCTAGCCAGCCGCCGCAATCTGCTCGGACATGAGCGAGTGTTAGAGCAGGCAATGGAACAAGGCTATCGCGCATTGCTGCCGCTTCAGTTTGGCATGACAATTAGCGACTGGACAAACGTGGAGCAGCAGCTGATTCTGCCGCGCGGTGAGCAACTCAAGCAGCTACTTGCTAAGTTAGAGGGACGGCGCGAGGTGGGCGTAAAGGTATTTTGGGATGCAGAGCAGGAGCTAGCATTGCTGATGCAGGAGAACACTGCTCTGCGCGCTAGGCGCGATCAGCTAGAGGGCAAGTCGCTAGGCATGGAGCAAATCATCCAGATTGGTCAGGCAATTGAGCGTGAGATGCAGCAGCGCCAGCAGCGGGTGATTGAGACTTTTCGAGCTGCGCTGAATTCGCTGTCTGTGGAGCGCGTCGAGAACGATCCGCTCAGCGAGGCAATGATCTACAACGCGGCCTATTTGATTGACTGGGAGTCAGAGCCACAGCTTGGGCGGGCTGTGGAGGCTCTAGACCAGCAGTTTGATGGCCGTCTGCGGATTCGCTACAACAGCTTTACGGCTCCGTTTAATTTTGCTCGGCTGGGCGAGGCGTGAGTTCTAGCGTCAATGGCACGAATTCTAAGCTCTCATAGATCGCTGCAAATAGCGGTACAAATTCTGATTCCTGACTCTGCTGATAGACTTCCAAAAACCCAAACGCTTTGCCCGCATTCTCACCCAGCACAATTCGGCCTTTGCTGCCGCTGGGCGTTGTAAAGATTGTTGCCTCTTTCATCCAGGGCTGCTCTAGGCCATCTACCTGAGTTTCAGTGACCGTCCAGCCCGGATTTAAGCGCAGCAGGCTTTGCTCTCCTGCCGTCGCCAAGCGTCGGATTTGCTCCACGGTTGTATCTTGACGCGGAAAGAAAAATCGGACAAAGTTGCCTTCGGTGCTGTTGGTTTGATTAGGCTGGCCAAAAAAGCCAACTCCACAGCCACGCTCGGTGCAGCCACTGCTGACGGTGAGATAGGTGGCGGGGAAATAGGTGGTCATCGGAACGCCAATTCGCTCATAGCGCTGAAAGGTGACACGGCGCTCTAAACCTCCAACCGTCAGCAGCAGCGTCTTGAAGTGCGGAGCTGGTGAGCTGGGTGCTGGTGAGCTGGGTGCTGGGGTGGCAGATGGCGGGCTGTTCTGAGCCGCTGCCGGGAGCGCCAGTCCACTACTCAGTCCACTGCTCAGTCCACTACTCAATGAGATACCCAGAATTAAACCCATCACTGCTTGACGCATTCCCACCTTTCCCAGCGAATCTCTTCCAAATCTTAGTACCTGCCTGTACGATTGGCTAAATTCCGAGTCGATTCTAATTTGTCGCCTGCCATGCAGTTTAGCCTCACAACATATCCCTACAGCTCCGGTCGGCGCGTGGTCATGGGGCAGCGGTTTGCGGCAGCGACCAGTCAGCCGCTAGCAACTCTGGCAGGCATGGAGATGTACTGGGCGGGCGGTAACGCAGTGGACGCAGCGATTGCCATGGCGATTACGCTGACAGTCGTAGAGCCTACCTCCAACGGGATTGGCTCTGATGCCTTTGCGCTGGTCTGGGACGGCAAGCTGCGCGGCTTGAATGCTTCAGGCCGCAGCCCGCAGGCGCTGAACTTGGAGCAATTTGCCGGGTTAGCTCAGATGCCAGGGCTGGGCTGGCTGAGCGTCACCGTGCCAGGAGCGGTCTCGGCCTGGTTTGCGCTCTGGCAACGCTGGGGCGAGCTGCCGTTTGAGCAGCTGTTTGAGCCAGCGATTCGGTATGCCGAGCAGGGCTTTCCGGTGTCGCCAGAGACCAGTCGCGCTTGGCAGAGCGCTGAGTCAACCTTTTTGCCGCTGGCTGCCCCAGAATTTCAGCCGTTCAAGCAGGTGTTCTTTAAATCAGATCGCGCCCCCCGTGCCGGAGAGATTTGGGGCAGTCTGGCTCATGCGGCGACGCTGCGCGAAATCGCGGCGACAGGCGGCGACAGCTTTTATCGGGGCAGGCTAGCTGAGCGGATGATTGCCTTTGGCAGTGAAACGGGCGGGCGGCTAGCTCCGGCAGATCTGGCGCAGCATCAGGCTGATTGGGTGGAGCCAATTTCGGTGGATTACCGCGACCTGAAAGTTTGGGAAATTCCGCCCAACGGTCAGGGGATTGCCGCCCTGATGGCGCTGAACCTGCTGGAAGGCTTCGAGCTGCAGCATCAGCCTCGCGAGTCAGCGCAGAGCTTCCACTGGCAAATCGAGGCAATGAAGCTGGCCTTTGCCGATGTTTACCAACATGTCAGCGATGCAGACTGGATGCAGGTGGCGACCCGGCATTTGCTCAGCAAGAGCTACAGCGATCGGCGGCGACAGCAGATTGGCAGTCAGGCGATTCAGGCTACATCTGATCTGCCCCACGGCGATACGGTCTACCTGGCAACGGCGGATCAAGACTTGATGGTGTCGTTTATCCAGTCAAACTACGAAGGCTTCGGCAGCGGCATTTTGATCCCCGAAACCGGAATTGCCCTACAAAATCGCGGCATGGGCTTCAGCCTTCAACCCGATCACCCCAACTGTGCCGCGCCTCAAAAGCGCCCGTTCCACACGATTATTCCTGGCTTTTTGACGCAGGGCGACCAGCCGCTTGGCCCGTTTGGCGTGATGGGTGGGCATATGCAGCCGCAAGGCCATGTCCAGATGGTGGTGAATCTCTGCGACTATCAGCTAAATCCGCAGGCGGCACTGGATGCGCCTCGCTGGCAGGTGGCTGAGCGGGCTGGAGGCAGGCAGCTGTTTGTGGAGCAGTCGCTACCGCGCTCGGTGGTGCTGGAACTGATGGAGCGCGGGCATCAGGTTGAGGTTTTGGCTGAGGGCAGGTCGTTTGGCAAGGGGCAGATGATTCTGCGGCAGGGCGCGGCGTTGGTAGCGGCTTCGGAGCCGAGAGCGGATGGCTTGGCGCTGGCCGGATAGTGCTGGGCGAACTCGAAGTCGGCAATTCCCAGATATCCTGAAGACTAGATATCCTGAAGAGATGATTGCAGCGAGAGTAGGTTAAACAATCGGCCATGCAGAAATTTTGGCTGAAGCAGGGCAGGCAGATTGGGCTGGTGATAGCGTTGGGGCTGGGCGGACTGCTGCTGCTCGATCTGCTCAGCGCGCTGCTGGCCGAGAGCTTCTGGTTTGCAACCATTGGCTACTTCCGGCTGTTCGGCAAGCGGCTGCTGACACAGGGCTTCATTGGTATCGCCGTATTTGCCAGCAGTCTGGGGCTGCTAGGGCTGCAGCTAGACATTGCTCAGCGCCAGGTTTGGCCGTCGCCCGAATTTGAGATTGAGCGGCCTCAGCGGTCTGGCTCAATGCGACTCTGGAGGCTGCTGCCGCTGGTGCTGCTGCTGAGCGCTATTCTGGCCGCTAGCTTGATCTACTACGGGCAGATTGCCGCCACCCACTGGCATCCCAATCTCAGTCTCCGCAGCACGACGCTGCCCGTGCCGCTGAAGTTTGACCAGCGCGCGCTCTGGAACCTGCTGCAAGCCGGACTATCTCAGCCCTGGCAGCTCTTGCTGGTCGCGGGGATGACGCTGCTGCTGCTGATCTATCCACGGCTGACGCTGCGAGTCGTGGCGCTGCTAGTGAGCCTGATGTTTATGCTGGTGCTGTCTGAGCGCTGGGATCTGCTGCTGCTGGCGCTGAATTCAATTCCGTTTAACGCCACCGAGCCGCTATTTGAAACCGACGTCGGGTTCTATATCTTTACGCTGCCGCTATTGGAGCTGCTAGAGTTTTGGCTGCTGGGGCTGGCGGCGCTTTGCTTTTTGGCAGTCAGCTTGACCTATTTGCTCTCGGCAGATAGCCTGAGCCAGGGCTATTTTCCAGGCTTTTCGGCGCGTCAGCTGCGGCATCTTTGCTGGCTAGCTGGCTGGCTTGTGCTGATGATGGGCTGCGGCTACTGGCTGGATCGCTATAAGCTGCTCTATGACGCTTCTGGCGCGACCTATGGCGCGGCCTATACGGGCGTAGCAGTGCAGCTGCCCGTCTACAGGCTGCTGAGTCTGGCGGCGCTGCCGATTGCTGGCTGGCTGTTTAACCATGCGATCCGGCTGCGGGAGGCGCGCACTGCACTGCCCAGGCTGCCTAGATTGAGCGATTTACCGGATTCGTCGCGGCCTGTCTCACCTCCTATCTCACGGCCTGCCTCACCCTCTGTCTTGGCTGAACTTGAGCAGCGCATTCCGTCTTATCGTCGCTACCGTGAGGCGATTTTGCGTCCCAACTTGCCTCCTAAAGCCGCTGCCCCATCGCTCAAACCATCGTTGCTAACACCGCTACGCTGGGGGCTGGGGGCTTATCTGCTAGTTTCGCTGCTGCTAGCGGGCTTGCTGCCGCTGATTGTGCAGCAGCTGATTGTCTTACCCAACGAGTTGCAGTTAGAGCAGCCTTTTATTCAGCGCACCATTGCCCTGACCCGACAAGGCTTTAACCTGGATAAAGTCGAGGTCGAAACCTTTAACCCCAGCGATAATCTGACGCGCGCCTCGCTGCAAGCCAACGACCTGACGATTGAAAATATTCGGCTCTGGGACAAACGCCCGCTGCTGGAAACCAACCGCCAGCTTCAGCGGATTCGGCTCTACTACGAATTTCCAGATGCCGATATTGATCGCTATAGCTTGCCCAACGAAGCAGGCCAGACGATCCAGCAGCAGGTGCTGATCGCGGCGCGTGAGCTGGACTACAGCGCTGTGCCTGCCGCCGCTCAAACCTGGGTGAATCAGCATCTTGTCTATACGCATGGCTATGGTTTTACGGTCAGCCCCGTGAATCGGGTGGCTGAGGGCGGGCTACCTGACTATTTGATTCGCGGCATCGAAACGACCGAAGATCCGCGCATTCGCGGCGCTCTCCCTACCGGCAAGCCTCGGATCTATTTTGGCGAACTCACCGATACCTACGTCATGACCCAGACGCGCCTGGAGGAGCTAGACTACCCCAGCGGCAGCGATAACGTCTACAACCGTTACGACGGTTGGGACGGAGTCAGTATTGGCAACTTAGCCCAGCGCCTGCTCTACGCCAAGCACCTCAAAGACTGGCAGATGCTGTTCACAGACGACTTTACGCCTCAGAGCAAGCTGCTGTTCCGCCGCAACATTAACGAGCGGATCAAGACCATCGCCCCGTTTTTACGCTACGACAGCGACCCTTATCTGGTGGTGGCAGATACGGGCAACAAGCAGTGGCAGCACCAGTCTCCGCAGGCGGGTCAGGCGGGTCAGGCGAGTCAGGCTGACGATAGCTATCTCTACTGGATGATTGATGCCTATACAACCAGTGACCGCTACCCTTATTCTGACCCGCTTGACAACGACTTCAACTACATTCGCAACTCAGTCAAAGTCCTGGTGGATGCCTATCATGGCTCAGTTACGTTCTATATTGCCGACCCGCAAGATCCGGTGATTCAAGCCTGGAGCCGCATCTTCCCCAACATTTTTCGACCGCTCTCTGACATGCCGCTGGCGCTGCGTCAGCATGTCCGATACCCGCAGGACTATCTGCGCGTGCAGGCCAACCAGCTGATGACTTACCACATGACTGACCCGATTGTCTTCTACAACCGCGAAGACCAGTGGCGGGCCCCCAACGAAATCTACAACAGCGAGCAGCAGGTGGTGGATCCCTACTACCTGATCATGAAGCTGCCAATTGCTAGCAGCGAGGAGTTTGTGCTGCTGCAACCTTTTACGCCTGCCCAGCGCAACAACCTGATTGCCTGGACGGCAGCTCGCTCGGACGGCAATCAGTATGGCAAAATTTTGCTCTACATCTTCCCGAAGCAGGAGCTGGTGTTTGGACCTGAACAAATTGAAGCCCGGATCAACCAGGATCCGGTGATCTCGGAGCGGATCTCGCTGTGGAATCGCCGGGGATCGCGGGCAGCACAGGGCAATCTGATCGTGATTCCTATCGAGCAGTCGCTGCTGTATATCGAGCCGCTGTACCTGATTGCCGAACAAAATCAGATCCCGACACTGGTGCGGGTGATTGCAGTCTATGGCAGCCGAATCGTAATGGCCGAGACGCTCGAAGGCGCGCTGAACGCCATTTTCTTGGAGGCTGACGATACCGAAGCTCCAATTCTGCGAACCACGGAGCCGCCTGAGCCTGAACTCTAGACTTCAGATGTTCCTAGATCCAGAAGGCAGCTTAGCGAGGGTTGTAGAGCGGATCGTCCCAGCCAAAATTCTCTTCTTGTACCGCAGGCCGCGAAATAGTCGTGGCGCGCGGGGTTGGCGGTGCAGCCACCTGCGGGGCTTCAGTCACCGGACTGTAGCTCGTCGATCTTTGGACGGCAGCGGCCTGTCGCTGGGGGTGCGGCTGATGCGTAATTGCCTGCTCAACGGCCAGCGGGATCATGTCCCACTCCAGCTGCTCATTTCTTAGCAAAGCGCGCAGGCGCAGCAGCACCTCCCGAAAGGGGGCAAATGGCGACTCCAACGGCACCGAGGAGCGGAGCGGGTCACGGCGGATTGCGGCCAGTGCCCGTCCCACAGCTTGCTTAATTTCAGCGCTATGCTTGGCTCTACCGCGCTGCATTTGATGGTGCAAGCCTTTCTCGCTGGTCGCATAGAGGGGCGGCAGCTGATTCAGCGCATAGGCCACCCACTCAACCTGATTGACATAGGTGGCGACTTTGGGGGAGAGAGCCTTAAACTGAACCGCGACCTCCTCCTCAACCAATAGCTCCATAACGTTCTTATAGATACTCACGCCCACCTCACTTCAGTCGTCCGTACAATCGTCCTGTGTAGCTCAGTTTCCAGTCTAGCCCTCAGTCTGACTTTCCTAATCAATTCAGCGTAAGTCAAGCATAGGTTCAGCATAGTGGCCATCTAGGGCGACCGGGAAAAGTTTTGATAAATTTTTAATAAACCATCCGGCCTATCGCTTGAGCTGCGGACTGATCAACAGCTTTCGCTGGGGCAGCAGCTGTGACTGAGCGAAAATCCAGAAAATTTTTGGAGAGGCTTTGTTGTAAATTTAGGGTGGGGTCGCCAGCAAAGATTGAGCGTCAATCAAGCTGTGAGATGCAGGATGAAATGCAGGGACTGAAGGCTAGATTGACCCAACCTCAGGGAACTTACGAGAGAATTAATATGCGAATTTTGTTTGTTGCAGCAGAAGCCGTTCCCGTCGCTAAGGTCGGCGGCATGGGAGATGTGGTAGGAGCCTTGCCGAAGGTGCTCCGCAAAATGGGGCATGATGTCCGCATTTTTCTGCCCTACTACGGCTTCCTGCCCGACAAAATGAAGATCCCGGCCAAGCCCGTCTGGTCAGGCACGGCGATGTTTCAGGAGTTTAGCGTCTACGAGTCGGTCTTGCCCGGAACCGACGTGCCGCTCTATCTGTTTGGCCACCCTTCCTTTCTGCCACGCCGGGTCTACTCTGGCGAAGACGAAGATTGGCGGTTCACGCTGTTTGCCAACGGAGCCGCTGAATTCTGCTGGAACTACGACTGGCGACCCGAAATTGTGCATTGCCACGACTGGCACACGGGCATGATTCCGGTCTGGCTGCACCAAACGCCCGATATCAAGACAATTTTCACAATTCACAACTTTGCCTATCAGGGACCTTGGCGCTGGCGCTTGGATCAGATGACCTGGTGCCCCTGGTATATGGAAGGCCACAACACGATGGCCGCCGCCGTGCAGTTTGCCGACTGGGTAACCACTGTCTCACCCACCTACGCCGAGCAGATCAAAACCCCGGCCTACGGCGAAGGGCTGGACGGGCTGCTGTCGTTTATTAGCGGCAAAACTTCCGGTATCCTCAACGGCATCGACCGCGACCTCTACAATCCGGCCACCGACCGGGTAATCACCCAGAACTTCACACCGGATACGCTCGATCAGCGCTCTGCCAACAAGGTGACGCTGCAAGAGGAACTGGGGCTGGAGGTAAACTCTGGTGCCTTTTTGGTGGGGATGGTGTCGCGGCTGGTGGAGCAGAAAGGGTTAGATCTGATTCTACAAATGATGGATCGGTTTGTTTCCTACACCAACGCGCAGTTTGTGGTACTTGGGACGGGCGACCGCTACTACGAAACGCAGCTCTGGCAGATTGCCTCGCGCTATCCGGGACGAGTTTCGGCCTACCTGCTGCATAATGACACGCTGGCGCGCCGCATCTACGCCGGATCAGATGCCTTTTTAATGCCTTCGCGGTTTGAACCCTGTGGCATTAGCCAAATGCTGGCGCTGCGCTACGGCTGCGTGCCGATTGTGCGACGCACGGGCGGCTTGGTAGACACGGTGCAGCATTTTGAGCCAGCCAAAGCCACGGGCACAGGCTACTGCTTTGATCGCTACGAGCCGCTGGATCTCTACACCTGTATGGTGCGGGCTTGGGAGGCGTTCCAGTTCAAAGATCAGTGGCGTGAGCTACAGCGGCGGGGCATGGCGCAGGACTTTAGCTGGACGAAATCGGCTCACGACTATATCAGCCTCTACCGCAATCTGCTCGGGTTACCTGCCGAAGCCGCTGCGCCTGCTCAACCGGACGGGAAATCCAGCAAGCCTGACGAAAAGCCTGAAGATCGCCGTCCGGAACTGGTGCGTTAGGGCATGAGTGATTCTACTTCTCTGATTGAAACGCCGGATACCGATTGGTCGCTGCTGTTGCAGCAGTTGATGGATCGGCAGTCGCTCAGCCTGGATCAGTCGGCGGCACTCATGCAGGGCTGGCTGAGCGAGTCAATTCCGGAGCTGCTGTCTGGGGCGATTTTGACGTCGCTGCAAATGAAAGGGCTGGCGGCCTCAGAGCTGGCGGGTATGGCGCAGGTACTGCAATCTCAGTCGCGCTCCAAAGGCTTGCTGCTCACCGATTTACCGACTCCCTTGATTGACACCTGCGGCACAGGCGGCGACCGCTCCTCAACCTTCAACATCTCCACGGCGGCGGCGTTTGTGGCGGCAGCAGCTGGCATTGCGGTGGCCAAACACGGCAATCGCTCGGCTTCTAGCAAGGTTGGCTCGGCAGATGTGCTGGAGGCGCTAGGGATTAATCTGACGGCTGACCCGGCTCGAATTGCGGCGGCGGTGCGCGAGGTGGGGATTACGTTTCTGTTTGCTCCGGGCTGGCATCCGGCGCTAAAACCGCTAGCTCCGGTTCGCAAAAGCCTGAAAGTCCGCACGGTGTTTAATCTGCTGGGGCCATTGGTCAACCCACTGCCGATTACCGGACAGGTGATGGGCGTGTTTGAAGCGGGCGTGGTGCAGACGGTGGCCGAGGCGCTGCAAATTTTGGGTCGCCCGGAGGCGATCGTGCTGCATGGCCGCGAGCGACTTGACGAAGTGGGGCTAGCTCAGCCGACCGATCTGGCAATTCTGTCAAACGGGCAGATCCAGCCGCTGGCAATCGATCCTGAAGCGCTGGGGGTGATGCCTGCTCCGCTGGCAGCCTTGCGCGGCGGCGAAGTTAGTGACAACGCCGCGATATTGCAGGCCGTACTGCAAGGTCAAGGCACAGCCGCTCAGCAGGATGCAGTGGCCGTGAATGCAGCGCTAGCTTTGGCCGTTGGGGGTGCCGTTCCTGCCCTGGCAGACCGCACCCAAACCTACGCCGCAGGCGTGACTCTGGCAAAAGAGATTTTGGCAAGCGGTACAGCATGGCAAAAGGTAGAGGAATTGGGCAGCTTTTTGGAGTAGAGTGCGATTGGCGCAGAGAATTTAAGTCTGGCAGCTATTGTCTCGATATTTTTTCAAGCAATTTTTCCTGAGTGAGGAGTAAAAATGTACATCGTGCAGGTTGCCTCTGAATGTGCTCCCGTGATCAAAGCCGGAGGCTTAGGCGATGTGGTTTACGGGCTGAGCCGAGAGCTGGAAATTCGAGGTCATACAGTCGAAATTGTCCTGCCGAAGTATGACTGTATGCGTTACGACCAGATCTGGGGGCTGCACGAAGCCTACCGCGATCTGCGCGTGCCCTGGTACGACGCAGCGATTTACTGCACGGTGTTCTGCGGCTGGGTGCATGGGCGGCAGTGCTTTTTTATTGAGCCGCATTCGCAGGATAATTTCTTCAACCGGGGCTGCGTGTACGGGGCGCATGATGACTACATGCGTTTTGCGTTTTTTAGCAAAGCAGCGCTAGAGTTTTTGCAGCAGAGCAGCAAGAAGCCAGATATTATCCATTGTCACGACTGGCAGACCGGCTTAATTCCGGTGCTGCTGTATGAAATTTACAAGCATCACGGCTTAGCCTACCAGCGGGTCTGTTACACAATCCACAACTTCAAGCATCAAGGAATGTCGGGTGCGGATGTGCTGGCAGCAACGGGTTTGAATAACCCAGAATATTACTTTGAGTACAGCCGGATGCGAGATAACTTTAATCCGTTTGCGCTCAACTTTATGAAGGGCGGCATTGTCTACTCTAACTTTGTCACGACTGTTTCGCCAAACCACGCTTGGGAGGCTCACTATGGCGAGTTTGGCTATGGTTTGGGTCATACCCTGGAGCTTCATCAAAACAAATTTGGCGGCATTCTCAACGGCATTGACTACGACGTTTGGAATCCAGAGGTCGATCGCTATATTCCCTACAACTACAGCCAAGATAAAATAGACGACAAGCAGAAAAACAAAAAAGCCCTGCGCGAACGTCTGCTGCTGCGGGACTCTAAGCATCCGCTGATCTGCTTTATTGGCCGACTAGATGATCAAAAGGGCGTGCATTTGGTGCATCACGCTATCTACTACGCCATGCAGCGCAGCGCTCAGTTTGTGCTGCTTGGTTCCGCCACCGAAGCTGGAATTAACCAGTGGTTCTGGCATGAGAAAGACTTCTTGAATGACAACCCAGACGTGCATCTAGAGCTAGGCTTCAACGAAGAGCTGTCGCATTTGATCTATGCCGGAGCAGATCTGATCATCGTGCCTAGCAACTACGAACCCTGCGGCCTGACCCAAATGATCGGCCTACGATACGGCACAATTCCGATCGTGCGCTGTGTCGGTGGCTTAGCCAATACCGTCTTCGACCGCGATCACGACCAGACGCATCTGCCGAAAGAGCGCAACGGCTATGTGTTCTACCAGACCGATCAGCAGGCGCTAGAGTCGGCGATGGATCGAGCGATTGGACTGTGGCACAGCTATCCACAAGAGTTTCGGCTATTGATGAAGCAGGGCATGGCCTACGATTATTCTTGGAAAAATCCTGGGACTGACTACTTAAAAATCTATGAGTTCGTTCGGCACAAATAGGAATGATGGGGATGCAGCAATTACATCCCCATCATCAGAATATTTAGTCTAAAATAATCTAGATCACAACTTGACCCAGATCAGAGGCTCTCAAAGCTTGATCCACTACGATAGCCACGGTGTTGCTGCCGCGCAGAATTACCGTATCGGCTCGGTTGCTGCCGTAGAAGTTGCCAGATGAGCGAACGCTGTACCGCGAGGATACATCTAGCAGGTTGAGCACGTCATCTGCTTTGTTAAAGTCAAAGATGATCGCTTTAGAGGTATCAGTCTTGGGGCGTGTAGAACCGACACCACCCAA
Source organism: Pegethrix bostrychoides GSE-TBD4-15B (assembly GCA_019359155.1). Taxonomy (GTDB): domain Bacteria; phylum Cyanobacteriota; class Cyanobacteriia; order Elainellales; family Elainellaceae; genus Elainella; species Elainella bostrychoides. The sequence continues at coordinate 108,497 of JAHHHV010000069.1, read as the reverse complement.
GTAGTTGCTGAACAGGTTTACCTCATCGCTAAATCCAGCGCCACCGCCTAGATAGAACTCATCTTTCTCGGCGATCCGAGATGCGTTCCGTGACGTATGAGAATTCAGAATATCGCCATCATCACCACCGGAAATAAAGTCAGAGCCAAGACCGCCCGTCAGCGTATCTACGCCAGCTTCGCCCAGCAAGATGTCATCGCCAGCTTCGCCATCAATGATGTCATCACCTTCTTCACCGTAAATGATGTCGTTACCTTCGCCGCCAAACAGTTGGTCAAGGCCATCACCGCCGTACAGCGTGTCGCTGCCTTCTTCGCCAAAAACGATATCGTCATCCAGTCCGCCCAGCACGAAATCATCGCCTGTACCGGCTTCAATGACATCGAACCCCTCTCCGCCATCGATGATATCATTGCCGCCTTCGTCATCGACAATCAGATCATCGCCTGCCAGACCATTGATCACATCGTCTAGCTCAGTACCAAATAGATCGTCAGCGTCGATCGTGCCTAGAATTACGTTTGCCATGAAAGATTCTCCTTTGTTTACGGACTGTGATTGGTTGCTGTTGGGCAATCATTCCTGAATTCGACTTAGAGTCAAATTTGTAGCGGTGATTACCACGCCCTATATTTCTCCTCTTGAGGTAGGGTAGATCCGGACAAAAACAATCAGGTTTGTGGCTTGTCGGAAATCTTTTTTCGAGGTGATTGAAAATGTTTAAATTCCTGCGGTTTCCTATTGCGAAACTGCAAGATTACAACCGTAAAATCTTCCTGCTTGCGGTCATTTTCTGCTAAAAGTTCAGGAGATTTACGGTGGATACGATGACGATTTCTAATGCTTGAGTGAGCCGCCAATCTGGAGATTTGTTTTTATCAAACCAGTACTATCAAACCAGTATTATCAAACCAGTATTATCAAATCAGTACCGATCATCATGGATCATGCCTGACGAGACGCGAACGCGCAGAATCGACCGCAGAACCCTTGGGGGACTCTGCCTCACCCTGTTTATGATTGCCTACAGCATGGGTGTGATGCCGCCCCTGATGCCGCTGATCGTCAACGCTCTAGACTCTAGCATGGGCTATATCCAGAGCGTCCTGGTGCTGTTCTCGCTGGTGACAGCTTCCTTTGCGCCCACCAGCGAGAACCTCTGTCGGTTTTACGGGCGCAAGCCCATCTTTGTCGGCGGGCTGCTGCTCTACGGCATTGGAATTGCCATCACCGCCCTCAGCTCTGATATGGCCGTTTTAGTCGTCAGTTTTTCGCTGCTGACCGGGCTGGGGGCTACGCCGCTGGTTAGCGCTCCTTGGGCAGTGATGACTGCCGCACTGGACGGCAAGGCTAAGGAGCAGGCAACGCTAGGCTTTATTTTGTGCTCGGTGCTGGGCGGGCTAACCGGCGCAATCTTGGGCGGATTGCTGGGCGCTACCTTTGGCTGGCGCTGGGCATTTGCGCCTGCAATTGGTATGGGGCTAATCATCTTGCTGCTGTCAAAGCCCGTTCCCAATGTTGTCCAGCCTGACCATGATCTAATCGACTGGGTCGGCGGGCTGTTTTCTTTTTTGGGGCTAGGCTCAATTTTGGTAGGTATAAGCTTGGCCGGAGAATATGGCTGGTGGATTCCCAAACGAGTGTTTTCAATTGCTGGGGTGGTGATTCCGCCGTTTGCGGTTTCAATTGTCCCTATCCTGATTGCGGTAGGTGTCGTCTGCCTGGGGCTTTTTACATTTTGGCAGCGTCAGGTTGCTCGCTCTCACTCTGGCGCGTCGCTGCTGCGCGTCGGGCTGCTTCGTAAACGCAGCTTCGTCGTTGGCCTGCTGGTCGCCATGCTGCATACGCTGATTACCACCGGGGTTCAGTTCAACCTCTATCAATTTCTGCCGACGCTGCTGCCGCTCAATGCCTTTGAAGTGGCGCTAACCGTGCTGCCCTATACCCTAACAATGGTCGTGGTTCTGATCATCCTGCTCAAGTTTGTCATCCTAGAGAACCAGATTCCACCCAGATACGCCATCCAGATTGGCCTAGCGTTGCTCACGGCAGGACTCTGGCTGCTATACCGGACAATCGACGTAGAGATTACCGCTCTGAGTTTGATGCCAGCTTTGATCGTGATGGGCAGCGGCTCAGGGCTGTTTTTGGCCTATATTAGCGCTTTAACGCAGTCGGTTGCTGCGCCAGAAGAGCGGGCAGAGAGCGCTGGCATCTATAATCCGGTTCAGAATTTAGGCAGTTCGCTAGGGCGAGGAATCTTGGGAACCCTGCTGATTTTTTTTGCTTCTCAGCAGATTGTAGACAGCATCTTGAGCCTGCTGGGCAAAGAACTTTCGGCTGAGCAGCGTCAGTCTACGGTTTCGACCCTGCAAGCGATGATTCAGACCTATTCTCGACCAGACATCAGGGCTGCTTTTAGTCAGCTGCCGGAAACTGTCCAGGCATCACTGCCTGCAATTATCCAAAACGCCGCTGTCAGCGGCATCCGAACCGTTTTGCTGGTGAGTTTGATGCTGAGTGGTCTCTGCTGCATTTTGTCTATGGCACTGCCCAAATATCCCGTCAGACGACGATAACAGAACAGAACATCAGAAACTTATTTCATCTCCAAAATCTCCTCAGAGCTACATCAAAATACCCAGGACTACTGCAATCAGGTCGATATTAAGATTCTCTCTCCGAGCTTTGCCGCCATTCGAGATGGCATTCACCATACCATTCCCGCTAGCCAACAAAAATACCCAGCTGAGAGGGCAGCCGGGCAGAGAAGTTAGGTGATCTGATTCAGCGCTGAGCCGAACTATCGATCTGCGGCTTTGGCAGCATGAGCGATTTCAGCGAACTTGCCGTTGGTATGGCCGTTGCCGCTGCGAGGGTGGATCACGCCATAGCCGCCGTGGTTGCGCTCGTAGATCACGTTGATTTCGCCTGTGTCGGCGTTGCGGAACATGAAGAAATCATGGTCAACGAGCTGGAGCTGCTCCATCGCCTGATCCAGCGTCATCGGCGGCATAGCAAAATACTTGGTGCGTACGACCTGTTCGGGGAGAGCAGGAGCCTGATGCTCGGAAATCAGCGTCTCAACGGGCTGAGCTTCCAAAAACTCGACGGCCTTGACGGGCGCGTGGGTTTGAGCATGGCGCTTCTCTTTGAACTTGCGAAGCTGACGGGCGATTTTGTTAGCGACTAGATCGATGCTGGCGTAGAGGCTTTCGCTGCTCTCTTCAGCGCGGACTACAGCACCGTTGGCGTAAATCGTCACTTCAGCCGTTTGGTTAGGATTGATCCGAGGGTTCCGAGCGACCGACAGGTGGACATCAACTTCGGTGGTGATATTTTGAAAATGGCTAACGGCCTTTTCAATCTTTTGATGCACGTACTCATTGATCGCTTCGGTGATTTCGATGTTTTTGCCCTGGATAACAAGCTTCATGAGCTCTCTCCTTAAAACAGTTGGGTCGAATACATCTACCCTAACACCTTGTATTCTGGACAACAGAGCTGTTAAAGATCTTTTGCATCCGTTGATATTTCTTGATTTGAACTCAGCAATATTCAGCAGAACTTCCGTTTTTCTACGCTTGCCTCTACGATTTAGACCTGGGATAATAAGTAGCTGGATGCTAAGTAAATGACGAGATTCCCCCGCTGTTTGCTGTCTCAACCCGGCCTCATGCCCTACGAGTTAGCCTGGGACTGGCAGCGGCGAGAGCTGGCGGCGCGGCGCGAAAACCCGGATTTGGAGGATTTATTGATTTTGCTGGAGCATCCGCCTGTCTACACGCTGGGGCAGGGGTCGAGCCTGGAGTATCTCAAGTTTGATCTAGCCCAAACATCGCATCTGCTGTACCGCACCGAGCGCGGCGGCGAAGTGACCTATCACTGTCCGGGGCAGCTCGTCGGCTATCCAATTCTAAACTTACAGCATCACCAGCCGGATCTGCACTGGTATCTGCGGCAGCTGGAGGAAGTCATGATTCGGCTCTTGGCGCTGTATGGGCTAAAGGGCGAGCGGATCGCGGGCATGACGGGCATTTGGGTGGCGGGGCGAAAGCTGGCGGCAATTGGGATTAAGGTAAGCCGCTGGATCACGATGCACGGATTTGCGCTGAATGTCTGCCCTGACTTGAGCGGATTTGAGCAGATTGTACCCTGCGGCTTGGCGCTGCCTGTGGGCAGCATGGCGGAGTTTTTGCCGGAGGTAAATTTCGCTCAGGTGCAGCGACAGGTTGGAGACTGCTTTGCGGAGGTGTTCAATCTGGAGCTGGTTGCAGAGACTAGCCACACGACTGGCTCAGCGCCTGAATGATTTTGACGTTGGCGACCGGGAAGGCAAACTGTGCGAGTTCGCTGACCGCAACCCAGCGGATCTCGTCGCATTCGATCGGCTGCGGTTCGCCGCTGAGGTAGCGGCAGTGGTGGACGTTGAGCGTGACGTGAAAGTGGCTATAGGCATGGTCGATGCTGATCAAATGCTCGCCCACCCTGATTTCAATGCCGATTTCTTCTCTGATTTCGCGCTGAATGCACTGCTCGACGGTTTCACCTGGCTCAATTTTGCCGCCCGGAAATTCCCAGAGTCCACCCAGCAGGCCTTCCTGCCGCCGTCGGTCGATCAAGATTTGTTGGCAGTCATTCCAGATTACGGCCACGCCAATTTGCTTATGGGGCACGGGAGCGCGGGTTTCGGGGACGGGCAGGTTGTTTTGCATTTGGGTTTGGTGAGCGAGACAGCAGAAATTCCAGGGGCAGCGCAGGCAGGCGGGCTGTTTGGGCGTGCAAACCGTTGCGCCGAGATCCATGATCGCCTGGTTGAAGTCGCGCGGCTGCACTGGATCGAGCAGGGTTTGGGAGATTTGCCAGAGCAGCGGCAGCGATTTGCTGGGCGGTTTGGGTAAGGCCACCAGCCGAGACAGGACACGCTTGACGTTGCCATCCAGAATCGGCAGCGGCAGGTTGAAGGCAGCGCTGAGAATACCGCCTGCGGTAGTGCGGCCAATTCCGGCGAGCGCCATTGCAGATTTGAGATCGGTGGGAAACTGACCGCCCATCTCGACAATCTGCTGCGCCGCGCGGTGCAGGTTCCGGGCACGAGCATAGTAGCCCAAGCCCTGCCATGCTTTCAAGACCTGCTGCTGATCGGCGGCGGCAAGTGCGGCAGCGTTGGGAAACTGAGCCAGCCAGCGCTCGTAGTAGGGAATCACGGTTTTGACCTGGGTTTGCTGGAGCATGACCTCCGAGATCCAGATGGCGTAAGGATCTCGCGTATTGCGCCAAGGCAGCTCTCGGCCTTGCTGAGCATACCAGTCGAGCAGCGCATCGCGCAGGGGTTGAATCGCGGAACTCTCGATGGGTTGCAAACTGAATCTGGGACGAATCGGCTAGGCTAACGGTAGCAGATCAACAGCAGATCAATCTGCGCGGAGGTGGTTTATGGTTTCTAGTGAATCGAGGGTGGCGCTGAGCGTTGGGATGCTGCGGCGGGTGCATCATATTGCGCTACATGTGCAAAACATTGCGGCCTCGCGGCAGTTCTACGGTCAGGTTTTGGGCTTGCGGGAGTTGCAGGGTGATGACGTACCAGAGACGCTGAAAGCGCTATTTGAGGCGGGAGAAGCCGCTAATTTTGTCACGCCGGACGGCACGGTGATTGACCTGTTCTCGAAGCCAAATCTGCTGCCGCCTGATCCTGATCCGAGCCGTGAATTTACCCGCGCCGGACATTTGGCGTTTGATATCGACCCCGACCTGTTTGACCATGCTGTGGCGGTGCTGCATCTGCATCAGGTGACAATTGATCATGGGCCAGTCAGTCGGCCTACAGGTCGGGGCGTTTATTTCTACGATCCAGATGGATTTTTAGTTGAGATTCGCTGCGATCCGGCTTGAGTAGCGCTTATCCCGGAGGGCTATTGAGCTGGGGCGGGTGACGATCAGCGAGACTGTCTTCGTGATCGAGCAAGATGGCTGGATCGCGATTGGTAGCTCTGCCAGCTAATTGAGCTGAGCAACACGCGATCTGGAGTTTGGATCAACGAGGCAGTCATGCGTTCAACTCGGGCATTTAGCTTAAGCGCATCATTCAAGCAGTACAGCTATTCTACCTGTCCAGCTCCTGGCTCACACCAATTCCTGCGTCACAATCTGCCGTAGAATTTCAGTGACTTCAGCCGCGATCCGGGCATCCAACCGCCGCGCTTCTTCGTTCGCATCGCCCGAACTCTCAGCCCCCAGCAGCGCCATGCTGACCGTGCGGAGAATGCCGGGATTGCCTTTAGCACGGGGGCGCTTGTCGATGAACTGAAAGTAGGCTGTGTAGCTCAGCTCGGTGCGGTTGCGGGTTTCGCTGCGGCCAAAGCCCATTTTAGAAATAATCACCGGCGACTCGATGGCAATCCCCAAATTCAGCTGCTCAATCGCCCGATCCAGATAGCGTGCCGAATCCGTGCCCATCGCCCGCACAATCGTCTCCAGACTTTTCCAGTCAGCGTTGGGAATACGATGCGTCAGCGGCAGATGCGCGTGCCAACCCAGCAGCGAGATCGTGCGCGTCAGGTCGTAGCTAGAAATCAGATTGTTGCCGTAGTGATTGGGGTTAGGCGAGTTGAGCACCACCCTGCTACTAGGCTGATTCACCAGGCAGGGCGAGCGCAGCAGCGGCTCCTCGCCATAACGCCCCTGAAACTCTAGGCTCTGGTTGCCAGTGAGTCGCTTCAGCCAGCTCTCTAGCTCTCCCGGCGTAGAAAACTGCTTGAACATCGCCGCCACCGAATTTGAGCTGCCGATTGATGCTTGATAGCTGACCAGATCCACCGCCAGATTATAGAAGCCGTAACCGTCGAGCTGACCGGGCAGACAGATCAAGCCATCGCTGAGCCTGAGCGCTGGATCAGCAGCATTCGTTTGAGCAGCCAAGTCCAGCAGCGGAATAATCTTGGTGCTGCTCCACATTTGAGCGGGCTGCATGGCATTGCGTCCCAGCCAGCGCGTCCAGATATCGCCGTTCACAAAGCTGCCGATACTGATGCAGGCTTGCAGAATGTCCGGATGCAAGAACTCCAAGCGCTGCTCGATGTCCGGAATCTGCCCCAGTGCCGGATAGGGCTGGAACGAAACTTTGCGTCCTGTGCCCGTCTGGACGGCACTCTGCCCCAGCGAAGCTGTCTGCCCCTGCGGCTTTTGCAGTATTCGCTCTGGAAACAGGCTAATCTCGCTGGCATAGGCCGAGCTTTGGTAGCCGCGATCTAGGAAGGCCAATCGGTCGGCATTGAATCCGGTTTCTTGAGCGTAGTAGCTACTGTAGACTAGCTCGCGATCTGTAGCCTGCGCCATTACAAATTCAGTCGGGTCAGCCTGACGCAGCGCTGTGGCAAACTGGGCATCTAACAGGCCAGTCTGCATATTGGGCAGGCCGTAAAACTGGCAAAACTGGGTGATTGCCTGCTCGGTTTGCCAGTCGTAGCGCCCGGTTACCCAGTTACCAGCGGGAAACAGCCGCAGCGGAGTCAGCAAAACCTGAATGTCATGCATTAGTCTGGCCGCGCCTTTCCAACGCTCAAACGGCAAAGTAATTTTGCCCGTCAGGTCGTAGAGGCCAATGTACTCAGTGGCGTTCTCAGCTGGCACATTTGGTAAAGCAAGCGCCCGACAAAGCATTGCCACAGTTTCGCCGCGTGTGATTGGCTGAACGGGGTGGAAAAAGCGCACGTCAGGATAGTTCACAATCAGCCGATCTGAGCGCGTGGCGCTAGCAATTGCCCAGCGCGTCCAGTCAGGCATCTGTGCCGCATCTTCAAAAAAGATCGGCAAGATCTGTTCAGTTTGATCGCTCGGCTCTATCCCTAAAGCTGTTACCAACACAATCACCGCCTGCATCCGGGAAATCGGCTGATGTGGCTGGAAACTGCCGTCTGGATAGCCCGAAAACAGGCCGCGCTCATATGCCCAGCGAATGGCTCGACCCGCCCAGTGATCTTGAGTATCTGGGAAAATGCCGCCAGTGCGAGCAGCAGGCAGATCGGGAAAAACATTGAAGCTCAAGACGGCAAACTCAGCGCGGGTGAGCATACCATCGGGTCGAAAGCTGCCGTCTGGGTAACCATTCACCAAATTGCGCTCCGCCAAGGCCAGGATGCAATCTTTAGTCCAGTGATTGGCGATATCTGAAAATTCTGCGCTCATCTCCACTGCCCCGCCTGTCGCCCCCGGTTTGCGCTCTGATTTTAATCGGTTTGCAGTCAGTCGCGCTACGGACTTTGCTGCCGCCAGTTGGGTGAGCAGCAAAGAGGCAATCAGCGCCGGTAGAGACTTGAGAAAGGTGGAACGATCTATCCTCACCGCTGCCTCAGACTCTATGATCAGAGAATGTCCATGCTAACAAAGTACCATTGACCTTGCCCTGAGAAGTATCGAAAGCGCCTAGCCGAGATCGACGCACTCAAGGTGGCTGAGCAGATCCTCAAGCGGCATGGGCTAAGCCAAGAATTCCTAGATTCGCTTGAATAAAACCCTAACTTCTCGATAAATATCAACCGATCTTTTAGGGAAAACTCTTGCCTTTACTCCAGCCAAACTTCTATACTCGCCCCATAGTTCAGAGCAACTCCCAACTATGGCAGACGACTTCTCAGAATTGCCCAGCCACGAACCAGCCCAGCGCGAACGCCTCAAATATGTCCTCTATGGATCAAAATGCGCCATTGCCCGCACCATCCACCAGCTCCACAACCGAGGCTACGCCGAAACCAGCGACTGGAGCCGCCCCAACCCATCGAAAACCCTGGCGAATTCCTGAGCGTTCTGCTGCGCTATTTGCGGCTGGAGTAGTAGGTTAGAGGTAAAAGAACTGCTCTATGACTGCGACGGTGACACAATTTTGCTCAAGATTGAACAGATTGGTGAGGCGGCCTGTCATACCGGGGCGAGAAGCTGTTTTTTCAACCGCGCCTGATTGACAGGGTTGATTCAGCGCACCGAGGGCTTTGCTACATCAAACAAGCCTGAAACATCGCCTTCAGTTGAATTGCATCCAGATTTCGCCCGATGAATACCAACTCGTTTTTACGGATCTCATCTGGCTTCCAGAGACGATCCTGCTGCCCATCAAACAGCATGTGAACGCCTTGAAACACAAAGCGGTGATCTTCTCCGTGAATGTTTAGAATACCCTTCATCCGAAAGATATCGGCTCCCTGATTCCGCAGCAGTTCCCCCAACCACAGGTTAATCTTTTCTCCATCTACCGCGCCTGCCTCGACTAATGAGACTGAACCGACTGTTTCATCGTGCTCATGGGCTGTCTCATTCAGGAAATCTGGATCAATGTTCAAGGCACGAGTGAGATCAAACGCGCCCACACCCAGCACAGCATCCATTCCCAGCTCGGCGTTGCGAGTGCGGTAGATCTTCACTATTGCATTCATGGATCGAATCCGCTGCTCTAGCTCATCTAGCGCTGTGGGTGTTACTAAATCTGTTTTATTAAGTAAAACCACGTCAGCAAAGGCAATCTGTTCCTGGGCTTCTTCTGCATCCCAATGTTGCGAGATATGCTTGGCATCAACAACTGTCACTACAGCGTCTAAATGAGTTTGGGTCTGAACATCCTCATCCATAAAGAAGGTCTGAATGACCGGAGCAGGATCAGCCAGTCCAGTGGTTTCAATCACCAGATGGTCAAATTTATCCCGGCGTTTCATCAAATTACTGATGATCCGAATCAGATCTCCTCGTACGGTGCAGCAGATACAGCCGTTATTCATCTCGAAGATTTCTTCGTCTGTATTGACGATTAACTGGTGATCAATCCCGACATCGCCAAACTCGTTAACAATAACCGCCACCCTCTTGCCATGCTCATGCGTCAGAATCCGATTCAGCAAGGTTGTTTTGCCTGCCCCCAAATAGCCGGTTAAAACCGTGACCGGAACTGTGACCCCTTCAGTTGCCCCCATGCCCTCACCTCTATTTTTATAGAATGAAAATCATTCTCATATTATAAGAGCTGATTGGGATCTATCGAGGTGGTCAAGGTTGCGGTTCGGACAATGATCTTGTCTAAGCGAGCAAGAATGGACTCCGCTCAACAAACTCAGCTTGGCTATGTCCTGCTCAAATATCCCCAGCAAACAGCACCAGCAGCACCTGCACCGCCACAATTTTGATAATCGTGCTGGTGGGAAAGACAATCGCATAGCCCAGCTCTGGCTTGTTCGTGGGGACGCTGGCCGAAGCATAAGCCAGAATCGCCGGGTTTCCCGTCACGCCTGCCACAATGCCCAGCAGTTCGTCATAGGGTAGCCGCAACGCCACACCTAGCCCCAGCGCCACACCCACCACCGCCAACGTAATCGCCAGCCCCAGACCTACCAGCAACAAACCTGTCTGCTGAAGGGTTGTAAAAAACTGCTGAGCCGAGCGCATCCCGACCACGGCCAAAAACAGCGTCAGGCCGAAGTTCCGCAATGTCAGGTTGGCTGAGGGCGGGATGCTCCAGTTGAGCTGCCCCGTGCGTCCCAGCCAGCCCAAAATCAGCGAGACGATCATCGCCCCGCCCGCTGCGCCAAAGCTGAAGGTTCCCAGTCCCGGCAGCGGAAACGGGATCAGGCCAAACAGTACCCCCAGTACCATGCCCAGCCCTAACGATAAATAGCTGACCTCCGCCGTGCTGCGTGCCGAGTTGCCAAAAAAGTCGCGTACCGTCTTAAACTGCTCGCGTTCAGCCACCGCCCAGACCCGATCGCCCGACTCCAGCACCAGCCCCGGATGCGGATACATCACCGCATCGCCCCGCTGCACCGAAATAATGCTGCATCGCGGATGCTCACTGAGGTTGAGTTCGCCCAGCCTGCGGCCAATTACGGCAGGTTTGGAGACGTAGATATCCAGATCATCGAGATCGCGGTGGTCGAGGATAATTTTGCCCGCAATCTCCTCGCCCAGCAGCCGTTTCGCCTCAGCCAGCGGCTTGCCTTCGCCTACCAGCAGCACGTCGTCCCCAGCTCGCAGCTTCAGGTTGCCTCTGGGCATGCGGTTATGGCCGTCTTGACGCACCGCCACAATTTGCACTTCCGGCGGCATCTGGCTGATCACGGCAGAGAGTGGCTGACCAATTGCCGCCGACTGATTGACCACCACTTCAATTTCCATCACGCCTCTGGGTTCGGGTGCTTTCACCTGCGGGCGCAGAATCTTTTGGGCAAAATAGATCGCCAGAATGGGAGCCAGCACGCCCAGCGGATAGGCCACGCCGTAGCCAACAGCGGGCAGTTCGCCGCCCACTTTCTCGGTCACAGATTGCAGCGTTGCCGTGTTGACCAGCGCCCCCGCAAAAATCCCGGCCATGGTTGCCGCTGGAATCGCCAGCTGAGCCGTCAAAAGCGCCGCTAGCAGCCCGCCGCCCAGCACGCTCACCATCGCAATCAGGTTTTGGCGCTGTCCGTCTGGGCTAATCAACCCCGCCACAAACGGCTTGCCATACTGGATGCCAATGCCATAAAAAAACAAAACTAACCCGACAGTGCTGAGCATAGCGGGCGGCGCAGCTTCCGGGGCAATCGCTCCCACCCCTAGCCCAACAAACAGCACTGCCCCCACGCCCAAACTAAACCCGGCAATTGCGATCTCCCCGACTGCATAGCCCAGCGCAATCACCCCAAACAGCGTCAAAATTGGCTGACTGCTCAAAAACGCCCCTAGCTGCATGAGTCATGCTCCCGTATAGATTTGGCTTGAACTCGTCCGCAATCGTCCGCAATCGTCCGCAACAGCAGCTTACCGAAACCGACCCGCAATCGCAAAGCTCGTAGGCAACTTCAGCGCTTCAACCCGATTTTTTGAAAAACCGTCCCCAGATCTAGAAATTTATGGCATCCTATACGCAACATCTGGGGTTGGAGCAAGTAGTGGAAACTAGCCTGGAAAAATTTTGGCATCAGGTTTTAGAGCAGCTTCAGCTTCAGCTCAGCCGCCCCACGTTTGAGACTTGGATCAAGCCTGCTGTGCTGGAGCAGCTCGAAGCCGATCGGCTGGTGATCTGCACGCCTAACCCCTTTGCCCGCAACTGGCTGCAAAAGTACTACGTCAAAACGATTGCTGAGGTCGCCGCCGCGATTCTCGGTCATGCGGTTGAGATCCAGATCGTGGTGCGCTCTAGCGAAGCTGAGTCAACAGAACTGTTCTGGCCGCTGCCCGTCGAGGCTCCGACGCAGGAACCGCTCCCCGAAGCCCCGCTCCCCGATGCGCCGCCCAGCCGCCTCAAGCAAACCGACCTGAACAATCGCTACATCTTCTCGCGGTTTGTGGTGGGCGCAAACAACCGCATGGCTCACGCCGCCTCGCTGGCCGTGGCCGAATCGCCGGGACGCGAATTCAACCCGCTGTTCCTCTGCGGCGGCGTGGGCTTGGGCAAAACGCACCTGATGCAGGCGATTGGCCATTACCGCCTGGAAATCAACCCGGATGCTCGCATCTTCTATGTCTCGACCGAGCAGTTCACCAACGATCTGATTTCGGCGATCCGCAAAGACAGTATGCAGAGCTTCCGCGACCACTACCGCGCCGTGGACGTGCTGCTGGTGGATGACATTCAGTTTATTGAGGGCAAAGAATACACCCAGGAAGAGTTCTTCCACACCTTCAACACGCTGCACGAAGCAGGCAAGCAGGTGGTCTTAGCCTCGGATCGTCCCCCCAATTTGATTCCGCGCCTGCAAGAGCGGCTCTGCTCACGGTTTTCGATGGGGCTGATTGCTGATATTCAGTCGCCGGATCTGGAGACGCGGATGGCGATTTTGCAGAAAAAAGCCGAGTACGAGAACATGCGCCTGCCGCGTGCGGTAATTGAGTACATTGCCTCCAGCTACACCTCCAACATCCGCGAGCTAGAAGGGGCGCTGATTCGGGCGGTGGCCTACGTCTCGATATCCGGTCTGCCGATGACGGTGGAAAGCATCGCCCCGATTCTCAACCCGCCCAGCGACCAGGTAGAAGCCTCGCCTGAGAGCATCCTCAACGCTATCACCGAAACCTACGGCATCTCGATTGAAGAACTCAAAAGCAGCTCCCGCCGCCGCGAAATTAGCGTTGCTCGCCAAATTGGCATGTACCTGATGCGCCAGCATACCGACCTTAGCCTGCCGAAAATTGGCGAGGTGTTTGGCGGCAAAGACCATACGACGGTGCTCTACAGCTGCGAAAAAATCACCCAGCAAAAAGAGGTGGACGGCGACTTGGCGCGCAATCTGCGACAGCTCAGCGACCGGATTAGTTTGGCGAGTCAGGCGCGCAGCCAGAAGTTGCGGAAGTAGAGCGCCCAAGCAGAGTACCCAGAGCACCCAGAGCGCTAGGCTCCGGGCAAGATTAAATCTATAGGCAGTTTTCTGCCTCAGCGTCCAGCATCCTCTATCCTGTCTAAAAGGCGGCAATTTCGCTGATTGCTGATTAAATCTGCTTTCTTACGTTTCCTGTTGTCCTATGGTTGGCGGTCGCTCTACTCTACCCAATCCGGCATCTGCCACAAGTTCGCGTAAAAATGACCTGTTCATTTCCTATGCGCGTGAAGATATTGAGTTTGTCCAAAAGCTAGACTTCGCAATTCGCAGTCTGGGTCGGGATCCCTGGATTGACCTAGATGATTTGCCCTTCAGCCCCGATCGCAGTGAGTCGGAAGAGTGGCAATACCTGGAGGACGGCATCAAACAGGCCGAAGGCTTTGTGTTTGTAATTAGCCCTGCCTCAGTTAAGTCCCCCAAAAATCAGCAGCAGCTCCAGACGGCTATTCAGCATGGCAAACCGCTGATTCCGGTGCTCTGTCGAGCCGTGGAGCCTCTGGAGCATCTGCCCGATGAGTTTCCCCAGACCCATTGGATTAGCATTGACTCAGCGCATCCAGAAAGTGGGTTTGCATGGGCCGCTCAGCAGGTGATCCAGTATCCCATTTACGACAAGTTGCGGCTGAGGGCAGAGCAGTGGCAGCAAAATAGTCAGGCGAAAGAGTTTTTACTCTATGCCGACGATGTAGCATCTGTAAAAGCTTGGGCGCAAGAAAATACGGCTCAGGCCAACAAGCTCCAACTCACAGCGCTACAGCAGCAGTACGTCGAGGCTAGCGCTCAAGCCATTGAGCTGCGGCAAGTCCAGAACCCTGATGTCTTCATTTCTTATTCTCGACGCGATAAGCCATTGGTTGAGCGGCTCACCCAGGCATTGAAGCAGCATCAGGTGCAGGTTTGGATAGACTGGGAGCGAATTCCGGTCGCGGCTCCCTGGCGCGAAAAGCTCACGGAAGGGATTCAGGATGCAGACAGTCTGCTGTTTGTGATGAGTCAAAACTCGGTTGCCTCTGACTACTGCCGTGAGGAAATCAAGCAGGCAGACCAAGATAACAAACGCATTATTTCTGCTGTGCTTGACAGTAGCTACGACCGTGAACAAGTTCCTAAAGCGGCAAGAGAACGAAATTGGATATATCTCAATAAGTACGAAGATGATTTTGATGCCTTCGTCGCAGATATTGTCAAAGCGATCAAAACTGACGAAAAGTATGTCAAAGAACATACCAAGCTGTTGACTCAAGCGCATGATTGGGACAGCCAAAATCGCAGTGAAGAAGCTCTGCTGCGTGGCAGTAAGCTGCGTAGTGCGATCAACTGGCTGAACGGTATTGACGCAGCGACTCAGGAGAAAGATCCACAGCCGACTCATCTTCAGCGCGAGTTCATTCAGGCCTCTAAAAAGCATCAAGGTCGAACGCGCCTGACGCAGGGGCTAGGAGTCGGGATTGCCGCCGTGACAATCCTGGGCTTCCTGGCGGCGACAGTGCTCAAAACCGTGGGCGAAATCAACGCGCTGGTTTCGTCGCTTGAGACCCGGCAAGAGCTAGATGCGCTGATGGTCAGCATGAAGGCTGGCCGCGACCTCAGAAGCGGTGGGCTGAGCAACCTGCTGCGGCTCACCCCATTTGACCCGACCGTGAAGGTCGTGAATGCGCTCAATAAGTCCATCGCCAATCTCAACGAGCAAAATCGACTCGAAAAGCATCAAGAGCGGATTCATCGGGTCAGCTTTATGGGTCAGGGAGACGAGCAGCTCTTAGCTTCTGCCAGTGAAGATGGCACGGTGCGGCTCTGGACAGCAGACGGTACACCCAGTCAGCTGCCGCTCTATGGCCATAGAGACAAGGTGGTTGCCCTGAACATTGATCCGGCTGGGCAAAAGCTCGTCTCAGCCAGCTACGACAAGACCATCAAGCTTTGGGAGATTAGCCGTGAGCCAGACGGCACGCCCAAAGGCTCTCTGATTCGCACCCTTACCGATCCCAGCCTGATCGATCTTAGTCACGACGACTGGATCTATGACGTGCGCTTTAGCCCAGATGGTCAGAAGATTGCCTCAGCCAGTATTGATGGCACCATCAAAATTTGGTCTGACCAGGGCTTCTATCGGACAACGCTGACCACCAACTCGGAGAATATCAGCGTCAGCTTTGGTAAGAGTGGCAAAACGCTCGCTTCAGCTAGTCAGGACGGCTTGCGAACTTGGACTGGCCAGGACTTGTCACAAGCAAAACAGCTGGATACCAACCCAGCTTTCTGGGTCAGAGCGAGTCCAAACGGAGAACAGTTTGTCTCATCGGGCGGCGGCAATACGGTTAAGCTCTGGGGCGCTGATGGCAGGCTAATTCACGAGCTGAAGGGACATAGCGCCCGGATCCATCGAGCCATTTTTAGCCATGGCGGCAAGCTGATTGCCACAGCCAGCGCCGATAATACTGTCAAAGTTTGGGATGCAGCCACGGGAGCAGAGCTTCGCACGCTCAGGGGACATCAAGATCAGGTGTACCGCGTCGAGTTTAGTGCAGATGACCGGATGATTGTATCGGGTGGCCGCGATGATACCGTCAGGCTTTGGCAACCCACGAGCCGACTGGGCGCGGGTTCACAGGACTCAGTAGAATTCTGGAAGACTGACAGCGACGATGATGCCTTAATCAAAACGCTGGTTGGACATCGCAACGAGATTATGGATCTGAGCTTTTCTGAAGACGGTAAGCTGATTGCCTCAGCCAGCTCCGACGCAACGATTAAGCTCTGGCAAACTCAGCAAGGTGCAGTGCGACTCCGCAACGATCAGGGACTAGAGAGCGGCGCAGTCTTGAGCCAGCAGGGACAGTTTTTAGTTGCTGGCAGCTCTGCGAAGCTGTTTTTCTGGCAGCAAGTCGCACCGTCACTGGAGGCGGGCAGCGCGACTCTACCAAACTGGCAGCCGCTTGCAACTATCAGCAAGGCTGGCGGAGAGGGCTTCCTCAAGGGCATTAGCCTCAGTCCAGACAATCGGCTGCTGGCTGGCATTAACGATGTGGGCAAGATCAGACTCTGGCGCTTAAAGCTGAATTCAGCAGGTCAGATTCAGCTACCCATCGCTGCTCCAGCAGAACTGCGGCCAAGCTCCCCAAAGTCATCGCTGATCAGCCTCCGCTTCAGTCCAGATGGTCAATTTCTGGCAACTGGCAGCGAGGATTCGACCATTCAGCTCTGGCAGTTCAGCCCCTCAAACAGCAGCGCAGATCGCAATGCCCTGCCAAAGCCCATCGCCAGCTTCACGCCCGGTAACGGCAACAGCATCACCAGCCTCGACTTTCACTCAAAAGCCCAGCTGCTAGTGGCGGCAGGCAGAGCGCGAAACAGCCAGCCGGACGCGCCGCAAACCCTGACGCTGTGGGACATCAGCAATCCACAAGCGCCGCAGAAGCTACGGCTAGCTCAGTCGCCGCAGCTAGGCAGCATTACCAGCGTGCGCTTCAGCCCAGACGGCAAATTTCTGGCCGTTGCGCTAGAGTCCGATAACTCGATTCGGCTCCTGAAGCTCTCCCAGTCAGGCTCACAGGCAAACCAGACGCGCAGTTTGCAGGAAGTGGGTGAGCCAATGAGAGGGCATCGCGCCCCTGTTGTCCAGCTTGCCTACAGCAGTCTCAATGACCGCACGGACAACTACCTGCTAGCTTCGGCTAGCCGCGATACCACCGTTAAGCTCTGGAGCAAGATGGGCAAACCGATTGCCCAACCCATCGAACACCGTCGAGCTGTGCAAAGTGTCCTGTTTGACGAAGCGAATAAGCAGTTGATTTCAGCGAGCTTAGATCGAGAGGTGCAAATCTATGAGCTGCCGTCTGACTCCAGCGACAAGGCGCTGAATGAGCTGTTAGATGAAGGCTGTCACCTGCTGAGCGACCACCTCAGAACTAACTTAAACAATGTCTCAAACGATCAAGAAACCGCCGTCTTGATGCAGCAGACCGCTGAATTCTGTAAACCACAGTCCAAATCACCTGAAGAATCACCTGAAGAGAATGGCGATCAGGGAAAATAGATTTGAAAAAAAAACTCTAGAGGCCGAACTAGGGGCAGGTAGAAGGATCGTTGGGGTTGCAGGAGCGCTGAGCCAACAAGACGACCTCGCTACTCGAACCGGACTGGTTAAGCTGAGCTTGCAGAACCCGAACACCTGCCGGAACTTGAAATGCAGCAGCTACCGCCAAGAGTCCAAAAATTACTAAGCTTTTGTTCACGACCACACCGCCTTGCGTTAACTGTTTGACCTTTCCAATCTGAACTCAAGCCTGGAATCTCCAGCTACAGCATTATCTTACCAATCCAGCACAAGGCTGTCTAGCTTTCCCGCCTAAACTTTACCTGAAACTAGCGATCTTGATTAGCGAGATCGGCCAGAGCCGCCTTGAGTTTGCTGCCCGTCATCTTTGCCATCGTCCTGATCGTCCTTCTGCCCGTCATCGCCGCCGCCCCGACAGGTCTCAGGATCATTAGGATTGCAGCGCTCGGTTCGTTGAGCCAAGCTAGGGGAGCTAATCAAGAGCTGAGACAAGGTCAACAGAGAAATCCAGCTCAGCAGCGTCATTCTAGCCCAGCGTCTAGCCAGGGGCAACCGTTTCATTTCAGTCCTCACAGGTCACAGTCCTCACAGGGTTCTCACGGGATCACGAATCTACTGTAGAGGTCTAGAGGTTTAGTCTAGATGCAATCGACTTTATCACCGAATCCCAGTAAAACTTCACAGCAGAGGCCGCCCATTCCGGTCGCCTAGCGATCTTCGCGCACAAACGGCTTGGGAATCGTGATTTGGCTGACATAGCCATCGACATCGCTCTGAATAATTTCTTCGATCTGGCTGGCAAACAGGTGAAAGGCTTCGGTATGTTTGCCGTTTTGGCTGTAGGGCGCGTAGGGGCCAGTCAGCTCAAAAAACTGCCAGCCGTGGGTTTTTAGCAGTTCAGCGCTGCGTCGATAGTGCCGCCAGCGATCGCCAAACTTAAAAAACTGCTCGACTGCCGCACAGATCGCCACCAGCTGGCTGAGCCCCACGCCCGTAATCAAGGCCGCCCGATAGAGCTGGAGCTGGTGCTGCATGGCGGGATCGGTGATGCTGAGCCGAGGCTGAGCTGTCGGGCTGCCAAATTCAGGCGATGGCGGCGGGCTGACCAAAAAAGCCGTTAGCGGCACGCTGCCCCAACTTAGAAGGGCCGGCACGACAATGCTGCCGATGATAGTGGTGAGCCGGATGCGGTTATACCAGTTTTGATTTTGCTTAGCACGACGGCTAAACCAGCTAATCTGCTCCTGCCAGCGCTCTTTCAAAAACTCCTTCTGAATTGGCGTTAGCGTATCCAATTCGGGACTTTCTAGGATTTGACTATAGCGCGAGCGCGGCGCGACGACGCTGGCAGGCGCTACAGGTGGGACAGGTGAGTTGCCCCCCGCTTGAGCATTAGCTTGGAGATGGTTGAGGACGTTGCTGCCGGGCAGCTGAGTTTCTTGATTTTGCATCGGCTGTTCAAGAGGGCTTGTCTTATTCTGTCTCACCACTGCTCAGTCGAACCTGATGAATTAGCTTTTGTTAAGAAATTGGCAGGCAAGGCAGCAGAAATCTGGAGAAATCTACTGAACTTCCTAGCTGGAATAGCTTTGAACTTATGCCGGTTTGATAAGTGACGACTGACCGTTAGGCTGAGTGGACAGTTGGGATGGGGATAGCCGAGCGGGTCTGAGGTGGCTGCAAAGCGCGCTGCGGAGCTGCACCATCGATTTGGAGAGTTCGACTAGATTACTCTGCACAACTAGCGATAGCCCCGCCCGCATCTCGGAGTCTGGGCTGCATAGGGCGGCAGCGATCTCGTCAGCGAGCCGTCCAGTACCCGTCATCACCACCACAGGCCGATCGCTGGCAATGCTTTCTCGCAGATCTACCAAGGCAATATTGCCGCCGTTGATCAGCAGCGTCAGCGAAGGTGCCGATCCGGCCAGCAGGCTGGCTGCTGAGGCAATCCAGGGCGATTCGTCTCCCCATTCCTGGCCTGGAACTAGCAAAAAATGGCTGTGGTGCGGCTCTAGCTCATGCGTTCCAGGCAGAGGCGGCTGCCCCGGTAGATGCACCTTGCCCAGCGGCGCTACGCCAATCAGCGGAAAGCTGCCCCGGCATGCTGCACGTGCTGCCCCGAACAGCTGCATTACGCCAGCATTGGTGCCGCCATCGATTACAGTAATGCCCAGCTCTTCGGCCAGCGGAGCCAGGAGTTCTGTAAAGAGTGCCGTGAGCGGCTGGTGATCGATTGAATCGAGATGTCCAGCTCCCCCCACGACCACCAAAACAGGCTGAGAGGGCGGCAGGTGCAGCCGCGCTAAAGCTTGCGGCAGGTCAAGCGGCTGTACATAGAGTGCCTGCGCGGATGCCCCGTTCGGAAAATTGAGCTGGACAGAAGAGCTAGAGGAGGAGCTAGAGGAGGAACTAGAAGGCATGGTCAAGCGCCGTGGGGAGGCCAAGCTGCCGTGGTTCATTGCTAGAGATTCTATTACAGAACCTCTGGATAATAGCCGTCTAATTGCTTAGGATCATGCGTAATTAGACGGGGGAAGTGAGCCAAGAGTTGCGCCTAGCGGCTGAAGTTGCCGCATCACAGCGTGTAAATACGGAATTGCCCTGGGTACTGAGCGCTCAGCCTTTAGCGCTCAGCTTTTAGCCCTCAGCCTCCAGCGCCGCCTCCATAAACAGCCGCTGGGCGTTAATTTCTGAGCGGACAGCGCGGGGGCGGCGCTGCACATAGCGTCCGGTGGGGCGCAGCTCCCAGGCATGGCGGTTGTCGGCTAGTAGGATGCCCAAAATTTCTTGCAGGTCTTGGCTGAGCGCCGGATCGCGGACTGGAGCCATCACCTCGACGCGACGATTCAGGCTGCGGGTCATCCAGTCAGCGCTGCCAATGTAGGTTTCGCTGGCTCCCCGGTTGTGGAAATACAGAATCCGCGAATGCTCTAAAAAGCGTCCTACCAGGCTAATCACGCAGATATTGTCGCTGATGCCGGGGAGTTGGGGGCGCAGCGTGCAGATATTTTGGATGATCAAATCAATCTTGACCCCAGCCTGCGAGGCGGTATAGAGAGCAGCAATCAGCTGCGGGTCAACCAGTGCGCCCAGCTTGGCCACAATCCGCGCCGGGTCGCCTGCTTTAGCCGCCGCAGCCTCACGCTGGATCAGCTCGATCAGCTGCTGGCGCAGATTGACCGGAGCCACTAACAGCTCGCGGTACTGGCGCTGGCGCGAATGCCCGGTCAGGTAGTTGAACAGCTCAGACAGATCAGCTCCCAGTGCCTCCCGACAGCTCAATAGCCCAACGTCCGTGCAGAAGGCTGCTGTCTTTGGGTTGTAGTCGCCCGTGCCCAGATGCACATAGCGCTTCAGCTCTTGGCCTTCCCGGCGTACCACCAGGATCACCTTAGCATGGGTTTTTAGCCCCACTAGCCCATGCACCACATGCACGCCCGCCTGCTCCAGCCGACGCGCCCAGAGAATATTGTTGGCTTCATCAAAGCGGGCTTGCAGCTCAACGAGTACCGCCACCTGCTTGCCGTTTTCGGCAGCAGCAATCAGGCTATCTAGAATCGGCGAGTCGGTGGTGCGGTAGAGCGTCATTTTGATTGCCAGCACCTGCGGGTCGGTGGCAGCCGTCGCCAAAAAAAGCTGAACGCTGGCCGGGAAGGAGTCGTAAGGATGGTGCAGCAGCTGGTCGCCCTGCCGAATCAGGCTAAAAATATCCTCTGACGACGGGCAGAGCTGCTCCGCCATTGAACCGGGCTGGATCGAACGGAGCCGAGAGGGCACAGGCGGATTCCAGGGCGGATATTTCAGCCGAGGCAGCGGCAGCGCTACCAAAACTCGGAGGGCACGCAGATCTAGGAGTCCTTGAACGTCATAGATATCTGCTTCACTCAGCCCCAGCGCCCGCATCAGGCTGCGACGAATCCAAGCGGGAGCCGTTGCTTCGATCTCTAGACGTACAGCAGTTGCCCCCACCCGACGGCGGCGCAGCTCCTGCTCAACAGCTCGCAGCAGATCGACTGGCTCATCCTCCAGCTCAACTTCGGCGTTGCGCGTAATCCGAAACGCATAGTGAGCCTGCACCGTCATCCCATAAAACAGTAGCGGCAGATGCTGGGCAATCACCTGCTCAATCGGCACAGCCGTCCAAATCGGCTTGCGCCGCCGACTCCTGGGCGCTTCAGTTAGTTCAGCAGGCAGCGGTACGAACCGGGGTAGCAGCTCTGGTACAGCCACCCGCGCAAATCGCTGCGCTCCGGTCTGGCCATCCTGCACTACGACCGCCAAATTCAAGCTAAGGTTGGCAATGTAGGGAAATGGGTGGCTCGCATCGATCGCCAGCGGTGTCAGCACCGGAAAAATTGTCTCGCTAAAATACTGCGCCAGATAAGCCTGCTGCTCAGGCTGGAGGCTATCGTGGCTACAGATCTCAATCCCCTGAGCGGCGAGCTGCGGACAGAGAGCCTGCTGGAAATGCCGCTGATGCTGCTCCACCATCGGGCGCAGCCGCTCGGCAATCGCCATGAGCGAGTCTGTGAGCGTTGCTTTGGCTTCAGGCTGGTTTTCAAACTGTTTTTCGGACTGCTTTAAGGCAGCCACCCGCACCATGAAGAATTCGTCCAGATTAGAGCAGAAGATCGCCATAAAATTCAGCCGTTCTAGCAGAGGCGTACGCGGATCGAACGCTTCGTGCAGGATACGGTTGTTGAATTCAATCCAGCTGAATTCGCGGTCAAAGTAGTAGTCGGGCTGACTGAGAGCAGTCTCTAGATGGGTCTGAGAGGCAGCCGGGTCAGCCTCTGGGTCAGTATGAATAGCCGCTTCGACAAGCATATGAGAGCGCTCAAGATCATCAACAGGAATAAGATCATCGACAGGAATTAGCTAGAAGCTGTCTGCACCTAAAACACGTCCTTTTCAATTCCCTTCCACCATTGTCCCAGTTTCATCAGATCTTGGTGTAGCTCCGCTAACTCTCGCTCATAGGCTTCTGGAGTCAGGCTGTCGCGCCGCTCTTGCAGTTTTTTGAGGCGAAGCTGGGTCAGCAGCCAAGGCTTCGAGATACCGTCGGTTGCTTCGATGTAGCGGGCAAGTTCATCGCTGTTCATGTTTTAGTTCTAGCAGGGGTTTGCAGGTTCACATCGCAGGGTAAAAGCTGCAAGTTAGCACCAAAAAGCGGCCATGACCTAGCACGACCGCTATTAGAACCTATGCTAGCCCTATCTAGGCCAAAGGTATCCAGGCCAAATGTATTCGGGCCAAAGAGATTCAGGCCATGGCATCAGGTTAGGCAGCAGCCAGATTTTGGTTGGCGAACTCCCAGTTGACCAGGTTGGCCAGATAGTTATCGATGAAGTCGGGGCGCTTGTTTTGGAAGTCGAGGTAGTAGGCATGTTCCCAGACATCCAGCGTCAGCAGCGGCGTTTGCCCCTGCACCAAGGGGTTCTCGGCGTTGCTCGTTTTGGTGACTTTTAGCGTGCCGTTGTCGAGCACCAGCCAAGCCCAACCGCTGCCGAACTGGGTTGCCGCCGCGGTTTTGAAAGCTTCCTTGAATTTCTCATAGCCGCCGAAGTCGCTGTCAATTTTGGCCGCAATTGCGCCAGAGGGCGTGCCACCCCCACCGCTGGGAGTCAGGCTGTCCCAGAAAAAGGTGTGGTTCCAAGTCTGAGCTGCGTTGTTGAAAATGCCGCTCTTGGCCGGATCTTTGAAAGACTCGGTGATCACCGTTTCGAGGGGCATGTCGGCCATCTCGGTGTCGGCGGTCATTTTATTGAGGTTGGCGACATAGGCTGCATGGTGCTTACCGTAGTGAAATTCAAAGGTCTTGGCTGACATGCCATGTGGTTCTAGCGCACCCGGATCGAAGGGTAGGGGCTTCTGTGTAAATGCCATATGCTCTCTTCTCTAAAGTATTCAGCAGGACTATTGATAGAATTTTATATCAAAAATTGGTGCAGTGACGTTTGCTTGCCTACTTCCTAAGAGAGAGATTCGAGAGGGGAAGAGCCGTACTCTAGCAGAGCAAAGGGGCAGTCAGCACCGAGGTTTGCTATTGCTGAAGTCAAGACACTGAAATCGCGGGCGTTGCTGAAGTGAAGTATGAATCTAGCTGAGTTGCAAGTTTCCTCGTCCCCTGAATCCCCCACTCCAGTGAAGGGAGATTTTGCTGAGAAAGTCGTAGAAGAAACAGATGGAGGTTGACCAACAAGCAGAGCTGGTTTCTCTATGCTGATTTCTCCATATAGAGGACAAGACGGGATGCAGATCATTCATAAAGAAAACCTAAAGAAACAGTAAGTCTTTTTCTGGAACAAACACTTTTTGAATGCTCTACAATCGACGGAACCTCAATACTACTTGAGTAGTATCTCATCTAAGGAGTCATGAAACTTGGCTTTTGAGGCTCCTATTCTGGAAGCAGAGAGTGCGTAAGCCATATCCAAATCACGATCTTTCTTAAAAAGTGCATTTGACCGAGAAAACCTCTATTATTAATTGGTATTAACTGGCACAAATATCGAAGCTGAAGAGAGCGTGACTAGCTCTACATCAAAGATTGGTTCGGCAAATATTAATTAGTTTCATATTCGTCACTTCAAGCTTTTTCTGTTTCTTCACCTGTTTCCACCCTGACTACTCCTCCCCTTCGTCTGTCATTTCTGAACGATCTACTAGCGCAACCTCGGCATCTGTTAGTCTTACGATTTACGGCATTGTTCTTGCTGCTGTATGGCTCCAGTACCGTATTTCTTGATATTCCTTTGCGGGTGATGTGTAGGTTAATGCTGCTCTCTCCCACCTTGTTAACCAGTCAGGTGATATGGGTGTTGATTTGCGGTATTGTCTGGTGGGTGAATGCCATCGATTGGCTGTGGATTGATAATCACAAAATTCTAATCACTTACTGGTGTTTGGTCTGTGCGCTGGCGGTATCTGCCAAGGATGCCGATGGGGTGCTGGCGTGGAACGGCGAGTGTTGATTGGACTGACGTTTCTGTTCGCGACGACCTGGAAGATTCTGGCAGGCGAGTACTGGGATGGCGCGTTTTTGCACTACACGTTTCTGGCAGACGAGCGTGTCGAGTCTGTTGCCACAGCGATCGGCGGACTAGCGCCCAGTGCGTTACCGCAAAATCGGTTACTGGAAGTTTTACTCAAGCAGTTTCCGCAGACGATTGGCAGTGCCACCTTAACAACTAGTCCTCGATTACAAGCATTCACACTCGCTGCCTCTTACTGGACATTATTGATTGAAGGGAGTGTTGCGATCGCTTTTTTAGTGAATCCAATTCGATTTCTATCTCGATTCCGAGATTGGTTCCTAATTTTATTTATTGCTACAACTTACTTTCTACTTCCAGTCTTGGGATTTGACTACATTCTGATTATTATGGGATTTGCCCAATGCCATCCTAAGCACACAGCAATTCGAGTTACTTATATTGTCTTATTTGCGTTTCTGCAACTCTCGCGGCTTCCCTGGAGTTCATTATTTGTGTGAAATGATTTCGTCTATTTACAGCGGATTGCAGGTTTATAGAGGGATAATAGAGGATTGCAAAAGTTAGGTCAGGAATGAAACCTCCTTGCAGCAGAACAGACTCCGGACTACTTAGGAGATTTGGCGTTGCTGAATTTAAGTGTGAATCTATCTGAGTTGCAAGTTTCCTTACCCCCTTGAATCCGCCCTGGATCAAAGGGAGCGCTTTGCAATCCGATTTAGCCAGATGTAGCTTCTCGCCTCACCTTCGCACTACCGATTCTGGTATATCTGCTCAAGCCGTTGCTGCACAGCAGGCGGTATCGCCGTAAACTCGATTCGAAAGCAGTCCTGCTCAGGCTGAAGCGCTCCAACCTTAGCATAAAGATCAGCTCGCATCTCTGGATGCTCTAGCTCAAGGTTTAGCTTTAGGTTTGTGAACTCAGGCGGCAGTGACGCGCCAGAGGCGACTTGAACAATGCCGCTCTGACCTGAGAGCCGAATCAATCTGCCGCGCTGAAGTGTCGAACTGATCTGCTTGCCGTCAATCAACGCATATCGCAGCAGAATTGGCTTGTCCAGCGTTGCCCAGATCAGCTCCGACTTGGGCAGATAGAGATTGTGAAAACCACCCACGCCGTAGACCTCATAGATTGTCAGCGGCTGCTGAACCCCTTTAGGCTGCACCTGCCGCTTCCTGCTGGTTTTGACGCTGGCTCCAGCCGCATGGAGCGTCGCTTCAGCAATTAGAATTTGGCCGCCGCTGGTGTAAGACTCAATCCGATAGGCAAGATTGACCGGACTGCCGACAATGCCATATTTGGTGCGCCGCTCGGAGCCAATGTTGCCGACTACCACCTCGCCCGTATTAATGCCAATCCCCATTTCTAAGGGCGCTAAATTCATCTGTTTTAGGCGCTCATTCACAGCTCCCATTTTGAGCTGCATCGCACAGGCGCAGGCGACCGCTCGCAGCGCGTCATCATCGCCAGCCGTCGGCGCGCCAAACAGCACTAAAATACCGTCGCCCATAAATTCGTCAATCGTGCCCTGATACTGATTGATCACCTCTGCCATCTCTTCTAGATAGAGGTTGAGCACCTGGATCACGCTCTCTGGCGCCAGCCGCTCTGAGAGCGAGGTGAAGCCCCGTAGATCAGATGTGAGAATTGTAATCATGCGTCGGTCACCGCCCAGCCGCAGACCCTCCGGACGCTCCAGCAGATTGGCGACGACGGCATCGCTCAAGTAGCGGCCAAACACCTGCCGAATCAGGCTGTTGCGCTGCTCTAGCTCGCCGTTGGCCTGCGCCAAGTCTGCCGTGCGCGACTTTACCCGACCTTCTAGCTCGCGGGTATTTTGGCGGAGCTTGCCGAATACCAGCGTCAGCCCTGAAATCCCCAGCAGCGAAAAGCCGCTCAGCATCGCAAAGGTGCCCTTGAGGCTGCGGTCTACCTTCGCGACCAAATTATCTAATGACTGCGTGATCTCCCAGACCCCGCCCACATCGCCGACTTCCCAGTCTGTTTTGGGGCTTTTGGGATGCGTGTTGTGGCAGGTGACACAGCTCGCCTTCATGATGCTGGCCTCACCGTAGCGCATCACGCCATGCCCGTCCTTGTCTTCGCGGCGAAAGAAACTTGCCTGCGGATTTTGGCGCAGGTAGTCCAGCGCTTCCTGCTCAAAGCTATTTTTGGGGCCGCCGCCCTCTTCGCGCCAGGGAAACGGGTAGTCGCTGTAAAACCGCACGCCCACGCCGTCGTCCCGCTCGCTAATCCGGTCGCCCAGCTCAATGGCGAAGGTGGAGGGTAAGGGAATTGCTCCCGGTTTATTTAAATAGGCGTGCGTCACTTCCATGCCTGCTCCTGTCTTGGCGCGATCTGCCGCCGCAGTACTGTAAAGCTCAATGGTCTGATTAAATGATTCGACGTAGAGCGCAGCGCTTTGTACCGCCTGTGCTTCAATCAAATTTGACGAAAGCCGCGACATATTAGACAGCGCGATTCCTGCGCCAATACAAAACATCAGCGTTAGGATCAGCACGACGCGCTTGAGAAAAAAGTTGAGCAGTCGATTCCAGGAAACTAATGGGGAAGCCATAATCGGGCATCTGATAAGTGAGCTGGTATGAAGCTGAGCCATTCACCTCTATGATCAGGGCATGGAGCTAGAAACCGCAATTGCTTTTACTGATGCGCTAGTGTTTGCCCAAATGGGGGAACACCTAAACGACTTGCAGCAAGCGCTTTTGCAGGCTTCCTGGTCGTGGGAACGTCAGAACTATGAGCAAATTGCCAATCGCTACGGCTACTCAGCTACTTATTTAAAACACGACGTTGGCCCCAAACTCTGGAAACTTCTATCCGAAGTTTTGCAGGAAAAAGTTACCAAAGCAAGCTTTCGAGCCGCAATCGAGCGGAGATATCAGGCATCAGGTTCAGTCAGTAAACCCGCAGTGGAGCTAGACCAGCAGCAAGATTGGGGAGAAGCTATTGATATCAGCTATTTCTACGGACGTGAGTCAGAACTCGCCCAGCTTGAGCAGTGGGTCGGGGCAGAGCGCTGTCGGCTCGTTGCCATTCTGGGTATGGGTGGCATGGGCAAAACGGCGCTGTCGGTGAAGCTGGCGCAGCGTTTGGTTGAGTCTGGGCAATTTGAGCAGATGATCTGGCGGTCGCTTCGCAATTTTCCTGCATTTGCAGACTGGCTGACCGACTGCTTGCAGGTGATGACCCGCTCAGAGCTGCCTGAAACAGCAGAGGCGAAGCTGGGGCTGCTGCTGTCTAATTTGCGTAAGCGGCGCTGCCTGCTAGTGCTGGATAATGCTGAAACAGTCTTGTCAGATCAAAGCTACAGCGAGCTGTTGAAGCAGATTGGCGAAACCCTTCATCAGAGCTGTCTGGTGCTAACTAGCCGCGAAAAGCCGCGTTCGGTGGCGCTGCTGGAAGGCGAAACGCTGCCCGTGCGTTCTTTGGCTTTGGGTGGTTTATCAAATACTGCTGGAGCAGAATTGATTAAGCTCAAAGGTAAGTTTCAAGGAACATCAACAGAATGGAAAAATCTGATCCAGGGATATTCGGGAAATCCGCTGGCGCTAAAGCTAATTTCAACGACAATTCAAGCGCTATTTGATGGTAATATCGGCGATTTTTTGCAGCAGGGCGCTCTCGCCTTTGGCTCGGTACGGGAGCTAATCGCGCAGCAGTTTCATCAGCTCAATGAGGCTCAACAAACGCTGCTCACTAGCCTTGCCATCAGCCGCGAACCCGTCAACTTTGCCGTTTTGCGTTCGGAGCTAATCACGCTGTCGCCGTCTCAGCTCATTGAGCTTTTGGAACGATTAGAGCATCAGTCTTGGATTGAGCGGCAGGCAGGGCTGTTCTCGCTTCAGCCCGTGATTATGGAATATGTGATTGATCAGCTTGTGGAGCAAATCAGTCAGGAGATCCAGGCATCTGTTCCCAAAACCTTGAGAAGTCACGCGCTGCTTCGGGTTGCGGCCAAAGACTATATTCGTGATATCCAGTCTCAGCTGATTCTCCAGCCCATTCTGACGCAACTGCAATCTGAGCCATCTACAGTGCTTTGGCGGTTCCTCTCTCAACTGCAACATAAACCCGCCTCAGAAGTCGGCTATGCAGGCGGCAATTTACTCAATTTGATCTTGCAAATCCAGCCCGAATTGCAAGGTTGCGATCTCTCCCATCTCGTTCTCTGGCAGGCGAATCTGCAAAACGCGATGCTGCATAACGTTGATTTTTCAAGTTCCGATCTGAGTAATTCTATCTTCACCGATACATTCGGCATTGTATTCACAGTTGCCTTTAACCTTGATGGTACAATGCTGGCTACTGGCGATGCTGAGGGTGGTCTACGGCTCTGGCAAGATGGCAAACTCTGGCGAAATCTGACGGGTCATCAGGGCTGGGTTTGGGCAGTTGCCTTTAGCCCTGGCGGTAGGCTGGCGAGCTGTAGCAGCGACAAAACGATCCGAATTTGGGACATCCAGACGGGAAACTGCCAGCAGGTCTTAGACGGACAAAGCGGCTCCATCTGGGCGATTGCCTTCAGCCCCGATGGCAGCCTGCTGGCCAGCGGTAGCGACGAGTCAGCGATTCGGCTGTGGAACTTGCAGACGGGAAGTTGCCGCAAGCTCACCGGACAGCAGGGGCCAATCCTGACGCTCGCTTTCTCAAATCAAACGCTGGCCAGCGGTAGCGTAGATGGCACAATCGATCTCTGGGATCTCCAGAACGACACCCACCGTAGACTCGCTCAGCAAACCGACCGCATCTGGTCAGTTGCGTTTAGCCACGGCGGGACATTGCTCGCTAGCGGCAGCGCAGATGGCTCAGTTTGCCTCTGGGATCTCGCCAGCCTCACCTGCCTGCACCAGCTCAATGACCACCGCGATCGAGTCCGCGCCGTGCGCTTCAGCCCTGATGACCAGCAGTTAATCAGCAGCAGCGATGACCAGACGCTGCGGCAGTGGCAGGTGCAAACTGGCCTTTGCCAGCGGATCATGCATGGACATAGCAGCACAATTTTTGCCCTTGCCTATGCTGCTGACGGCCAGAGCTTGGCCAGCGGTAGCGCTGACCAGACGGTGCGAATCTGGGATGCTAGCAGCGGCAAATGCCTCAAGGTGATGCAGGGCTACAGCAACTCGGTGTTTTCGGTGGCGTTCTGTCCACAGCCCCATCCCGCAACCTGGCAAATCGCTAGCGGCAGCACCGACCAAACCGTTCGCCTCTGGCAAAGCGATGGTAGCTATACAGTTTTAAGCGGACATGCGGGCTGGGTCACGGCAGTCGCGTTCGATCCACAGGGGCAACGACTCGCCAGCGCTAGCGCCGACCAAACGATTCGGCTTTGGGATCTGCAAACGCAAACCTGCCTGCAAGTTCTGCGCGGGCATAGTAACTGGGTACAGTCTGTGTCCTTGAGCAATCGTCTGCTGGCTAGCGGCGGCGATGACCGTACCGTGAGACTCTGGGATCTGCAAACTGGAGACTGCTTGCGGGTATTGCGCGGCCATACGGGCTGGGTCTGGTCGGTCGCCTTCAGCCCTGCTGCCAACCTGATTGCCAGCAGCAGCGATGACCAAACGATTCGGCTTTGGTCAATTGAGGGGGACTGCCTGCAAGTCCTGAGCGGCCATACGAGCCGGGTTCAGTCGATTACCTTCAGCCCAGATGGCACATATCTCGCCAGCGCCAGCAGCGACCAAACTATCCGGCTCTGGGCGGTAAAATCCGGTCTCTGTCAGCAAGTTCTGCGCGGGCATAACAACAACGTTTGGGCGGTGGCCTTCAGCGCTGACGGCAAGTTGCTCGCCAGCAGCAGCCTCGACCAAACCGTGCGGCTCTGGAATCTAACGGGTGACTGTCTTGGTGTCTTGCCTGTCCAAAATCAGTCTGTTCGTTCTTCGGTAGCCTTTGATCCGACGGGAGGCTTACTGGCAACTGGCAGCCATAGCAGCATTTTGGTTTGGGATATTGCAACCGGACAGCAGCTGACCCGGCTGATTCCCCGTCGGCCTTATCAAGATAGCAACATCGTGAACACGATCGGGATTACGGCAGCTCAAAAAGAGACGCTGAAGGCGCTGGGCATGGTTGAGCGCGAGAGCTGAATTCGCGATCCATAACTTTCCTTACTTTTTAGTCATCGCCAGTCCCAAAACTAGCGCATAGAGTAGAGACATCGAAAGACGGAGCGGCTCACAAGCTTAAAACCTGACAAAGCGGCTCTCTCTAACCAAGCTTTAACTGATTTATAGACAGCCTTCATGAGCTGATACTCGATCAATTCGAGTCGGTTTAGCTTGTCAAGCAGCGTGTATCTACCGCAAATTAAATTTAAGGAGTCACATCATGGCAGTTTTTATTGGTCAGAACGACGACAACCTGCTAGTTGGAACCAATGGCAATGATCAAATTTTTGGACTAGGCGGAAATGACTTTCTAGACGGCGGCTTTGGCTTCGATCTAATTGACGGCGGCGAGGGCAGCGACACTACAACCTATGCTTTCTTCTCAAGAGGCATCAACGCTAACCTCAAGACTGGCATCGTCAGCTTTCCTGGCAATTCAACCGATGTCGATACGCTGATCAGCATTGAAAATCTGATCGGCAGTCAAGGAAACGACATTATTACCGGAGATGATGGCGATAATAATCTCTCAGGCGGTGCAGGCGACGATATTTTAGATGGTGGCTTCGGTTTCGACCAACTCGATGGCGGCGACGGTATTGATACTGTCACCTACGACTTCTACAGTGGCGGCATTCTCGCAGATTTGCAAACAGGCGTTGTCAGCTTTCCCGGCAACTCAACCCGTACCGAGACGCTGATCAGTATCGAAAATCTGATCGGCAGTCGCGGCAATGACGTGATTTCGGGCAATGATTCCAACAACGTGCTATCTGGCAATAGCGGCGATGATACCCTAGACGGCAGAGGCGGCAACGACCAGCTGCTAGGCGGTTCGGGCAACGACACCTACATCATTAGCGACACCAGTGATACGATTGTAGAAGGCTTGAATGAAGGAATTGATACCGTTGATGCTGCGATCGACTATACGCTAGGGGCCAATCTGGAAAACCTGACGCTCACGGGTAATGCCGTCAACGGCACAGGCAATGCCCTCAACAACGTGATCCGTGGTAACGCAGGCATCAACGTGCTGAATGGTAAAGAAGGTGACGATACGCTAATTGGTGGCCTGGGCAACGATATTTACATTGTCAACGATGCAGGCGATCAAGTAATCGAAGCCGTAAATGAAGGCATAGATACCGTATTTGCCTCAGTTAGCTACAGGCTGACGGCAAACATCGAGAATTTAGTGCTCACCGAAACATCTAGCCTCAACGGTGCAGGTAACGAACTTGATAACCTGATTGTCGGGAACAGCGGTGTGAATACGCTAGATGGTGCGGCAGGTAACGATACGCTAATTGGTGCAGCCGGTCGCGATCTGCTCAAGGGAGGTCTGGGTGCTGACAAGTTCGTATTCGCTGCCTCCACCGACGGCTCTGACCAAATTGCAGACTTCTCCAGAGCTGAGGGCGATAAGCTTGTGCTGGTTGCTAGCGGCTTCAACGGCTTGAACTTGGGTCAGCTCAACGCCAGCCAGTTTGTTCGCGGCAAGCAAGCCAAGGACGGCAACGATCGGCTGATCTACAACAAGAAACAAGGTAAGCTGTTCTACGATCAGGATGGCAGAGGCAGCGCAGCCAAGATTCAGCTCGCCAGCTTCGACAACAAACCAACGCTTGGAGCTGCTGATTTCCTGATTGTAGCTGCGCCTTTCTAGGCAAGCTGCCTACGATCTCCTAACTGACAGCGTTTGCCAACTTCCAGAGGATCAGATGATCCTCTGGTTTTCTGCTGCTTACCTTGTCTTAATGCTATCAGCCACTTCTTCGGATCTCTCAATCAGATTCTTATCAGGATGTTCTTCTTTAAACACTTCGACTTCTTTTTCGTAAGCTTTCTCGGCTCCCATTTTTGGATCTTTAGCGATCTGCTTGGCTTCTTCATAGGCTTGCTCAGCGTCAGGCATCGTTTGCGGATCGGCTAGCGTTGCGCCAGACGTAGCAAAACTGGGCTGAACCATCCAGCCCAAGCTCAGCGAACAGAGCATGATCAGGAGCAGCAGCGCTCGTTGAAAGATTTGCTTCAAAGCAGAAATCATGTGAATTCTCCAAAATTGCTGAACGTTATTTTTTTAACAGTAAAGAACTTTACGCAGTTGTTTGGCGCAGGTCTTCTATCGGAAGAGAGAACCTGAATAATCCCAGCACCCTGTTAGAATTTGGGCAGTGCCTATTACCTGCCATGCCCGCCCCCAAGCTGCTGATTATTGGTCTTGACTGCATGGAGCCGTCGCTAGTGTTTGAGCAGTGGCGCTCCGATCTGCCCAATCTGTCGCGGTTGATGGCGCAGGGTTGCTATGGCCGACTAGAGAGCAGCATTCCGGCAATTACTGTTCCGGCCTGGAGCTGCATGATGAGCGGGCGCGATCCGGGCGAGCTAGGCATCTATGGCTTTCGCAACCGCGCTAATCGAGGCTACGGCAATTTTGCGATTTCGGACGGCCGTGCCGTTAAGCAGCCGCGCCTCTGGGACATTTTGGGAGAGGCTGGCTGGAGCGTTGCGGTGATCAGCGTTCCCGGCACCTCGCCCCCTTATCCAGTCAACGGCGCGCTGGTTTCCTGCTTCCTCACGCCCAACCCAACTGTGCCCTACAGCCATCCGCCTGAGCTAGCCCAGCAAATTCAAACTTGGCTGCCTGACTTCATGCTGGACGTGTCCGAATTTCGTTCCGACGAAAAAGATCGCATCCTCAGCAATATCTACAGACTCTGCGATCAGAGATTTACGCTAGCTGCCAAGCTTTTAGAACAAAACCAGCCAGACTTTTTAATGCTGGTAGATATGGGCGTAGATCGGATTCATCATGCTTTTTGGAAGGCGATGGATACTCGCCATCCGCAGCATCAGTCAGATTCGCCCTACGCCACCGCCATCCACGACTATTACTGTCATGTCGATCGGCGGGTTGGCGAGCTGTTGGCGCAGTGCGGTGAAGCTGCCGTGCTGGTTGTATCCGATCACGGAGCGCGTCCGCTCATGGGCGGTATCTGTATTAATCAATGGCTGATCGATGCGGGCTATCTGGTGCTGAAAAAGTCTCCAGCTTCGCCCACGCCACTCGATCAGCTCGAAATAGACTGGAGTCAAACTCAGGCTTGGGGGGCAGGTGGCTACTACGGACGGGTCTTCCTCAACGTGCAAGGGCGCGAGCCAGCAGGCATTGTGCCTCTACGCGACTATGAGGTGCTACGCGATCGGCTGAGCCAGCAGCTAGCCGCCATCCCTGATCCGCAGGGGCAGCCGCTCAACACGCAGGTCTTTAAGCCGCAGCAGATTTACCAAAAGGTGCGCGGCATTGCCCCCGATCTGCTGGTCTACTTTGACGAGCTAGCTTGGCGTTCGATTGGCACAGTCGGCAACGGCGAGTTGCATACCACCGACAACGACACGGGAGCTGACGATGCCAATCACGCTCGCTATGGCCTGATGATTTTCCATGATCCGCAGGCTCCTGGCTCCGGACAGGTGATTCAAGACGCGCAAATCTACGATATTTTGCCCAGCCTGCTCGCTCGCTATGGACTCACGCCTTCCCCTAGCCTTCGGGGTAAACTCCTGCCGATTTAGCCGCTCGACTCACGACCGCTTGCGGCGAAAGCCTAAGAAACTGCCTGTCTGTTGGCCCCCCGACTTTTTGCCACGCAGCAGCGACCAGACTACCGAATCGACAGTGCCATCGTCGCGCAAATGGTGCTCGCGCTGGAAGGCAATCACCGCCGATTTGGTTTCGGCATCATAGCGACCGCTGCGCTGAATCACATGCCCGTTCACTTGCAGCAACCCCTGCAATTCATAGACATCAGCTCCAGAACAGCCCTGCCGCAGCAGCCGAGTGCCGGGTTCTACGGTCTTGGTCAAAGTGCTCCAGGTTGCCACCCCCACAACGCCGTCAATCCGGAGTCCGTGCTGCCGCTGAAACTGCTTGACGGCCACCTCAGTCCGCGAACCAAAGTCGCCATCGACCCGCACCGGAAAGCCGTGCGCTTGCAGCAGTTCCTGCATTCGCGCTACTGCTGCACCTGTGTCCCAGGGATACAGCACCGGAACATGGGGCGTTGTACTAGCTGGCTTGGAATCAGCGTCCATCTGCGTTAGAGCCTCTGTTCTGAGCTTGAGCGATTGGGTGTTCTGCCTGATCTTAACTGCCTCTGCCCTGCTGTTCTATAGAATCTGCTTTGATACCGAGACATTCTATCAATCTATCAACATTTTACGGGCAGCTTAGGTGAGACTGACTATTCTGGGTAGACTAAGCTGGATAGCCTGATGAAGGATAGGGACTGGGAATAGCTTTTTCAGGCACATTCTGCGGCTATGGGTGTGAGGGTTTATAAGAAAATATGAAAAACAAAGCGTCGTTGTGGTTCTCTGCATTTATTTTACTGGGCGTTCACGCAGGCATTCAGACTCCAGCTATGGCACAGGATGCGCCGTCTAAAGCGCCAGAGGTTGAGCCAGAGATTGAGCCAGAGGTTGAGCCAGAAGCTGAACTAGAGCCAGCATCTAGCGAAGCCGTCGACCTGCGGATTGTGCCGCGTTTGGGAATTGGCCATAGCAGCTCAGGTGGCGGCTATGACGGCACAACCCGCTTTGAAGGCTTCCTGCCTCTGCGGCAAGACATAGGTCGCAACCTCACCTTTTTGAGCGGCAATTTTTTGCTCGACAACGATGCCAATATCGGCGGCAACTTGGTTTTAGGCCACCGGATCTACGATGCGAAGCGCGACCGGATCTGGGGCGGCTATCTTGGCTTTGACAACCGCGCCACCGACGACAACCACTTTTATCAGCTGGGCGCTGGGTTTGAAAGCCTGGGTGAGGTCATCGATTTTCGAGTCAATGGCTATCTGCCCATTGGCGACACCAGCGATCTGCTGCGCGAATCTAGTTTTGACAGCGGCAGCCGAGTCTCTTCCGGCTTTCAGGGCAATTTGCTGGTGCTGGCCAACGAGCGCACCCGCCGCACCACCCAACTCTGGGAAAGCGCGCTGGGCGGCTTTGATGCGGAAGTGGGAGCGCGACTGCTGCACTGGAACAACGGCAGTCAGCAGGGAGATTTGCGGGCGTATGGCGGACTCTACTACTATGGCGGTCAGCATTCTGACGATACGCTGGGCTGGCGAGTCCGGGTCGCTGCTCGCCCCATTGACACGATTGAACTGGGTGCAGCACTGCAAGGCGACGAGCTGTTTGGCACTAATTTCTCAGTTTCAGCCGGGATTAGCTGGCCGCGTGTCCATCCGACAGTTGCCCCAGAAGCCGAAACCGTCGCGACGCGCTTAGGCGAACCCATAGAGCGTCAGGCTAGCATTGTCGTCAATCAAGATGAAGAAACCGAGGAGTCAACTGAGCGAACCGAACGCCCGCTGATGAACCCCGAAGAAGAGCGGCCATACCGCTTCCAGCATGTGATGTTGGGGCGAAACGGCGGCGACGGCACCTTTGAAAATCCGTTTGGTACGGTGCAGGCTGCGCTTGACGCAACGCGCTCAGATGGCAACGCTGTGGTCTATGTCGATCAGGGCAACAATGCCAATATTCCCGCTTTCACGATTCCAGATCGGGTGCGGGTGCTGTCGCAAGGGCCAGCCCAGATTCTAGCCGGGATGCCATTTCCAGGCTTTCCACGTCGTCCGGTGCGGCTCCCCTTTTCGCCCACCACCAACTTTAACAGCGGCATTGCGGTACGGCTGCCGCTCTCAAACGATGGCCGCTTCCCCCGAATTCAAGACCCCAATGCGAGCGACCTCGTGACGCTGAATAATCGCAATATTATTTCTGGCTTTCGGATCGCGAACGCAGGCGGCAACGCCATCGCGGGGCAGAGCATCAGCAATACCGAGATCCGAGATAACACCATTACTAACGCTGGAGAGCGGGGTATTTTCCTAGATGAAATCTCCGATAGCGTCGTCATGTTTGACAACGCGATCACCGGTTCGCGAGGGAGAGCTGACTCTGGACAGGGGATCTATATTCGGGACAGTGCCGGCTCTACCGAAATCACAATTGCCCGCCACAGCTTACGAAACAACCGAGTTGGGATCGAAGTTGATGCTGACGGCGATATTCCCCAGCGTCAGAGTTCTTCTCAAGTGATCAACATCGACCGCACCACTATTCAAAACAGCCGTGAGCAGGGGGTGCGGCTCGACGCGCAGGACTTTGGCAATCAGATTGTCAGCTTTACCAACGGCAGCATTACCAACAGCGGCGCAGAGGGTGTTTTGTTCCAGACGCTCAACAATGGTTCGCTAGAGGGCACGATTGACGACAGTGTTATTAACAGCAATGGCAGCGACGGCATTCGCGTGGTGACGGGCAGTTTGAATGGCGCAACCGCAGGTGCGAGCGAGCTGTTCATCCGGCGCAACCAAATTACAAACAACCAGGGCGACGGCATCAGCGTTACCAACAATGAGCTGATCGCGCAGGAGCTAGCAATCGACAGCAACCAAATTCTCAACAACGGCGGAACCGGGATTCGAGCTGTGTCCAACAATAGTTCGTTTCAGGAATACGTCACGGATGCTGCCAATGGCTCGGAGGGGATTAGTAACAACACCATTACCGGCAACGGTAGCCAAGGTATCAGCCTGACGGTGAACGATAGCAGCACGGTGATTGCCGATATCAAAGGTAACAGCCTCTCTGAGAATCGCAGCGGACGACCTGATATTGAAGTCAGCTCGACCAATCCCAATGCTGACGTTTGCGTGGTGGCGCTGGATAACAACAGCCCTGCCGGGATTCGGTTGGACAACAACAGCACAGGGATATCAGGACTCTTTGAGGTCGGCGATCTATCAACAGTCTCGGTACGCAACATTGGTACAGTTGAGTTCCGCCCAAACAGAGCATTTTTCACAGATAAACCGGGCTTCAGCTCCTGCTTCCAATAGGCAGGCGGTTCTAGCTAGCAAAAATCAACCCTGCATAAATCAACGGCATCTGGATCGCTCTGTGGCGATTTAGGTGCCGTTGATTTATGCGCCAAAATTCCTGCAAGATCCGCATTATGGCGGTTTCACTTCAGCCATTTCGCGGAGATCCGTTTTCGCTCATCCGTGGCGCTACGGATGGCAAATAGAGCTACGCTCAACTTTCCCTTGTTTGCACCGATGAGCGGCCTGAATCTAAATCGCTACTCTGATGCCATGAACAGCAGTCATCTGGAAACGACCTTGACGATTCGAGCACCCCACAACACTGCTCACAGCAATCAGACTTTGTGTATTCACTCCATTCAGGAAATCAACATGACGACCCATTTTGCCCAATCGCCAACTCAAATTTCTCTCTGGATGGGTGAAACGAGCCAAGCTCAAACGCTGGTTGTGATTGATGCGGGTGTTGAAAGCGTGCTCCTAGCCTCGGCGGTAGAAGGCGTGGCTGAGGGTCAGACCGCAGTCTTGCAACTTGACCCAGATCAAGATGGCGTTGAGCAGCTGATTGCCGCAATTCATCAGTATGACGCAGCTACGGCAGTGCATATCTTGGCGCACAGTACGCCGGGATCTCTGCACTTGGGCAACAG
The DNA here is from genome assembly GCA_019359155.1 of Pegethrix bostrychoides GSE-TBD4-15B. Lineage (GTDB taxonomy): Bacteria > Cyanobacteriota > Cyanobacteriia > Elainellales > Elainellaceae > Elainella > Elainella bostrychoides. The sequence goes on along the minus strand of JAHHHV010000069.1, from coordinate 70,427 downwards.
CCAGCTCGATTTCACCACCCTAGAGCGCTACGCCTGGGATCTGATGGTGAGCTGTGCGGAGCGGACGCTGTCGCTGTCGCTCTACGGCTGTAGTCTGGCGGCTGGAGATACGGGCGCTGAATTCATTGAGAAGCTGCACCGCTTTACGGGAGCCAATATTGCCGCATCCACTCACCCAGTCGGCAGCGCGGCGCTTGGCGGCAGCTGGAAGCTAAACTATCAGCTGGGGCAAGTGGAAGCCAAATTGCCGATTGCTCAAGAGGTCTTGGCGAGCTATCCCGGTCTGCTAGCGGCTCCAGTGATTACAGATCTAGCTGACACGACTAAAGTAACCCGCGCCACGGGTGAAGGCCTAGCCCAAGCAATTTCGGGTATTTCCATTGAAGATGCAGATGGCGGCATTCTCACGGTGACGCTCCAGGTTGCTCACGGCCAGATCAATCTGGCTGTGACGGCTGGTCTCACGGTGACGGCAGATGGCTCTGGCAACGTGACGCTAGCGGGGCTGGCATCTGACATCAACGCTGCCCTCAACGGCATGACCTACAGCCCAACCGACACAATGCTGTCGGTCAGCGGCCAAATAGATGACTATTCAGGCACAGAAACCCTAAAGATTACCGTCACTGACGACACCAGCCTGACAGCTACTAAAGATGTGGCGATTGACATCACGCCTATCAATGATGCACCCACGCTGGCACTCTCGGCAGCGACGGCACTAGAAGGCGGATCGGTCTCCTTCACCGCCAGCAATTTCGGCATTGTCGATGTCGATAACGTCGATGCTCAGGTGATGATTAAAATTACTGAGCTGCCGGGTAAGGGAGATCTCTTACTGAACGGGGCGCGGCTTGTAGTCGGATCGCTGTTCTCAGTCGAAGATATTGCCAAGCTCAAGTATCAGCATAAGGGCAACCAAACCACGGATCCCGACGGTCTGGCTGATGCGTTTAAGTTCACGGTCGACGACGGGGCGGGCGGCACGATTGCAGCCACCGCGATGCCAATTAATATTACTCCGGTCAACCAGCTTCCCACCGTTGGCGGCAGCAACAGCCTGTTTGAAGGTCAGCTTGACGCGCCTGTTTCCATGACGATCAGCGATCCTGATCAGCTCGCGGCCAACTACAGCGTTCAGATTCTATCGCTACCCGCAGATGGCATCCTGAAGCTGAACGGCACTGCGGTGATGCTGAATCAAACCCTCAGCTCAGCTGACCTCTCCAAGCTGACCTACAGCCATGATGGCAATGACGCTAACTTCGGCAATCCGCCGGACGTAATGTTTAACGTCAAAGTTACGGACGATGGCGGGGGCACAGGCACACCCGGTTCAACCACCAGCACCATTATCCTGAAGATTAAGCCGAACAACGACGACCCGCTGTTGACCCAAAACACAGGTCTAGTCTACAACACCAACGATGATCCAGATGGCGTAGGGGTCGGTCAAGATCAGTATACGCGCCTAATCACGGCCAATGAGCTGAAGGTTTCCGATCTGGATTCGGGCACGGCTCAACTCACCTATACCTTGACCCAGGCAGTAGACAGCACGCTGGGTAAATTGCAGCTATTCAGCGGCGGGGCTTGGAGCAGACTCACCCCAGGCGCTAGCTTCAGCCAAAACGACATTGACAGCGGCAGACTGCGATACACCTTTATTAAAGGTCAAGCTGGAACGTTCAACGATAGCTTCAAGTTCAAAGTCCGCGATAGCGAAATCACTGAATATCTGCCTGGACAGCCCGGTGTGCAGCGCGATGGTGGCATCTGGAAAGCAGACGGTTCCGAGCTGCAAGAGCTAACCTTTAGCATTACCGTAACCACTCCAGGTGGCCCCGGAGACAGCGGCGGGCCAACGATTTCTGCCAATGCCTTTCCCACTGAGGTAATTGTTGGCCAAGTGCTGACCACTGAAGCAGGTTCAGCGACAATCACGAAGGCAATGCTGGAATACGGCGATGTAGATAATGCGCCTGATCAGCTTGTCTATCGGATCACGCAAACCCCCACCAGCGGCGTGATTAAACTCAATGGCGTGACGGTGCCGCGCTTCGGCTCGTTTACTCAGCAAGATATCAACGATGGCAAAGTCACCTTTGAACATGCAGGTGACGAAGACTTTATCGACGGCTTCAAGTTCACGGTCAGCGACGGCACTAACGTGACGCTTGAGGAAGAATTTAAGCTAGATATTACGCCGCTTAACGATGCGCCCGTGATTTCGGTCAAGGGTAAGCCTTATTTGGTGGAAGGCGGCATGACCGACCTGAGTAACGTCGTCTTCACCGTCACAGACGTAGACGGCTCCGGTGAGAAGTCTGGGCAGGGGTTCGCAAGGATCAATATTCTGACCTTCAAAGTGATTGATCTGCCTGTTAATGGCAAGCTAGAAGTCTTCCGTAGTGGTAGTTGGCAGCTCATCGACATCAACACGTTGCTGACTAAAGCTGAGCTAGATGGCAGCAAGCTGCGCTACGTCCATGACGGCGGCGAAACAATTGCCGATAGCTTCAAGGTACAAGCCTATGACGACAGCGGCGCGGCCAACAACACCAGCAACCTCGCTACAGTCGATATTGAAATTGCTCAGCTCAACGACCTGCCTTACTACAACAGCAGCAAGTCGCTGGTGGTGGACGAAGGCGGCACAGGCTCAATCAAAGGCACTGACGGTAAGGCAGGCAACGAAGCGCATATTGAATATCTTGACCCCGACAACAGCACCTTGCAGCGTCAGTTCCGCATTACCAAAGGCGTAGCAAACGGTCAGCTGCTGCGAGGCGGTCAGGCGCTTGCGGTCAGCAGTATCTTTACCCAAAAAGACCTCGACGAAGGCAAGATTACCTACAAGCACAACGGTTCTGAAACCACCGCCGACAAATTTGAGTTCCAGGTCAGCGACGGTAGCGGCTCCTCGGTTCCCGGTTCCTACGATATCGAAATCAAGCCCAGCAACGATGCACCCGTTCTGACAACGCCGGGAACGCAGTTTCTGATCGACAGCGATACCCTGACGTTTAATGCTGCCAACAATAACCGGATCATCGTAACTGACCCCGATTTAGTACTGCTTCAGTCGGGTGAAACCGACGTAATGCGAGTGACGCTGGAAGTGCTAAAAGGCGGTAACTTATACAATGATGTAGTTTTGACGCTGGCCTCCACCAACGGCCTCAACGTTACACCTGTGAGTAATGGCAAAATTACCCTTGAAGGCAAGCTGACTGATGTACAGGCAGCGCTCGACGGCTTGAAGCTCCAGACTACGATTGACGAAGATGACGCGCTGACGCTGAAGGTGACAGCAAATGATCTGAATAACGGTGGCCCTGACCCGATTGGCGCTGCTCCTGGCTACAACATCGTTACCAAAACCATCACGATCAACGCTTCTAGCGTCAACGATCCGGCTGTTATCACGGCTCCGGCAACTGCAACCGCAAATGAAGATGGCACACTGCTATTTAACGGCAGTTCCGGCATTGGGCAAACCGACAAAATCGTGATCAGCGATGTGGATGATTTCGGGCGACCCATAACCGTGGAAGTTTCGGTGGGTGCAGGTTCAGGTAGCCTTACCGCAACAGGTGCAGCAGGCAGCGGCAGCAACAAACTCACCTTTACGGGCACAAAAGACCAGATCAACACCGCGCTGGCGAGCTTGGGATTCGCACCAACTGCTAACTTCAACGGCAACCTGAATCTAACAGTGAAGGTGCTAGATGAAGGTGGCGGAACTGCAGGCGGCAGTCAAGATGTGGTGATCACCGTTAATCCGCTAAACGACACGCCAATCTTAACGATACCTACGGCGGTTCAGGTGATTGACAACGACAATGCTACGCCCCTTACCTTTGCCGCTGGAGCCATTAGCGTCAATGACAATATTGATATCGCTCAAGGATCATCAGATCAGCTAACCGTCACAGTTACAGCCAAAAAAGCTTCAGATGGCAGCATTTACGGAACTTTGAATAGTTCTGGCGGCGGCGTTGTGATTGGCGGCAACGGCACAGGCACGCTGACGATCACAGGCAGTCAGGCTGACATCAACAGCGCCCTAAATAACTTAAGCTATACGCCAGCGAACTACAACGTCGATGCAGTGATTAACCTGGCCGTTACGGTAGATGATGGCAACAACGGAGCAGAAGGGACAGGCAGCGTTGGCGCATCTACTACGGTCACCAGAACGATCGTAGTGAATATCTCTGGCGTGAACGATGCACCAGTTCTGACTGCGCCTACCGCTTCGATTAGTGTGAATGAAGATAGCTTCGTAACGTTTACTAATGCAGGTAAGCTATTTTTAGTCAACGACCCAGATGATTTCGGTGCCAGTAATCTAGTTGCGACTGTTAAGGTTGATAAAGGCGTTCTGTCTCTGGCAAATAATGATGGAACGACTGTTACGGGCGCTGACTCTGACCTGATGACGATTCGCGGTACTGAAGCTCAAATTAACGCTGCGCTGGATGGCCTGCGCTTTAAGCCAACCCCCAACTATCACGGACAAGCCAAGCTGGATGTCACAATCAATGATGGTGGCAATACGGGAACAGGCGGCGCGAAGGAAGATACTAAATCGATTTTCATCACCGTTAATCCAGTCAATGACCGTCCTGTGGCAACAGGCACGGCAGCTTTAGGTGCAGTTACAGAAGATAATACGAATCCGAGTGGCACGGTAATTTCGTCGCTGATCACTAACGCCAACTATTCAGACAATACTGATAACCAAACTGCAAACGGTGGCGGCAATACCAAAACCGATCTAAGCTATATTGCGATTGTTGGCAGCACAAGCTACACAACAGCTCAGGGGGTCTGGCAATTTAAAGATGCTTCAGGCAACTGGATTGATGTCCCCGACAGTGGCTTATTAGTTGGCAGCGCACTCGTGGTTCGAGCTGACCGCGAAATTCGCTTCGTGCCAGCGGCTGACTTTCATGGTACTCCTGGCACTCTGAAAGTCCGTTTAGCCGATAGTAGCGTTGCGATTACCGAAAGTACTAGCGCTACTGATAAGAAAAGTCTTGTCACAGGCCCAACGAGCGCCTGGTCTAATAATGACGTGACCATTAGCGCAAGCGTCACAGCTCAGAACGACGCGCCGACAATTCTCAATGCAACTACGGCTGCCACTTTGGTCGGTGTTGGTGAAGACACGCTACTCCCAGCAGGTGATACTGTATCTAACCTGTTTAGCGTTAAGTATGAAGACATTACCGATGACAAGCGCAGCATTGCAGGTGGTGGCAACAGTTCGACAGCATTCGGCGGCATTGCAATTACAAACAATGCAGCAACAGCATCTGAGGGTGAATGGCAATATTCAATTAACGGTGGCACGAACTGGACATCTGTTCCGACGAGCGGCCTTTCTGACACGGCGGCAATCCTGCTTCCCACTGATGCTAAACTGCGATTTATCCCGGCTTCTGACTACAACGGTACTCCTGGCCAGCTAACCGTTCGCTTCTCAGATAGCCCAGTCACCTTCAGCAGTGCGGCTAATCTTGGCAGCGTTGGCGGTACGAGCAACTGGTCAGGCAGCACAACGACGCTGGCTACCTCGATTACTCCAGTCAACGATGCGCCTATACTCGACGGCTCTGCTGGTTCGGCATCAGACTACACTGAGCAGTTGGCTGCTGTAAATATTGGCGGCAATCTGTTAGATATCAGTGACGTAGAGATTACGCGCAACGAAAAGTCAGACCTGCTGACGGCTACCGTCAAAATTGCTGATTTCTGGACAGGCGACCAGCTTAGCTTTACAGTGGGCAGCACGGGTGTTACCGTCACCGATAATGGCAATGGTTCTTATACCCTGGCAGGCACTGGAGCAACTCGTGCTAACCTGCTGCAAGTCATGCAGTCAGCCATGTTCAGTTCTGCCAGCGACAATCCCACCAATTACGACACTGATAACACTAGAAAAATTGATTTCCAGGTCAATGATAATAATGGCGCGAATAATCTTTCTAACGTCATTAGCACTTCTATAAGTGTAATTGGTGTGAACGACGCGCCAGATGCTATCGATGATAGTAATACAATTGCTGAAGAGGCTGCTAGCGTGACGGGCAATGTTCGCAGCAACGACATCGACCCAGACAACTATTTGACCAGTCTGACGGTGAGTGCAGTCAACGGCAATGCAGGTGACGTAGGCCAGACGCTCATGGGCAAATATGGCACTCTGAAAATCAACTCAGATGGCTCCTACATCTACAGCCTCGACAATAGCAAACTAGAAGTACAGCAGCTAGGCGTTGGCAAGAGCCTGACTGACGAGGTGTTTGACTACACGATCTCGGATGGTAGCCTCACCGATAGCGCCAAACTCACGATCACAATTACCGGCACCAATGATGCGCCAGTCGCCGTTGCTGATACTAACTCTATCTTTGAAGATGCAACTGCTCCAGCTGCGGGCAATGTGTTGCCAAACGACAGCGATATTGATTTAGGTGATGTGCTAACCGTCAGCGCAGTCAAGGGTGTTGCAGGCAATGTCGGCCAAACGATTGCTGGTAAGTACGGGTCGTTGGTGCTGAATGCTAACGGCATATATAGCTACAGCATCAACAATACCAACAGCACAGTACAGGCATTGGGTGTTGGCCAATCATTGACGGATGAAGTCTTCACCTACACTGTCTCTGACGGTAAAGGCGGCACAGCCAGCACTACGCTCACCATCACCATCAACGGCATGAACGACGCGCCGGTCGCCGTTGCAGATGCCAAATCAACCATTGTGGGTCAGCCTCCTGCGACAGGCAACCTGTTAATCAACGACAGCGACGTGGATACGGGCGATACGCTCAGCGTTACCCAACTCAACTTCGGCGGCAGCGACAAGCTTCTGGGTACAGCCTTCAATAGCCAATATGGCAGCTTGACAGTAAATGCTGATGGCAGCTACAGCTACACCGCAGATCCCAACAATCCAGCCGTAATTGCGCTGGGCGTTAGCAAAACCCTCACCGAAACGTTCACCTACACGGTTTCAGACAATCACGGCAGCACTAGTACAGCCACGTTGACCATTACGGTTGGCGGCATCAACGACGCGCCCGTCGCTCATCTTGACATCAACAGCATCTCTGAAGACGCTGTGAATCCTGTTACTGGCAACGCCCTCACCAATGACACAGATGTTGATGGCGATACGCTGAATGTCACGGCGGTCAACGGGGCAGCAGCCAATCTGGGCAAGGCCGTCACTGGACTTTACGGCAGTCTAACTGTGAACGCCAGCGGCGATTACAGCTACTTGCTCAATAACGCCAACGGCACGGTGCAGGCACTGGGCATAGGTGAATCGATCACGGACAGCTTCAGCTACCTGATTTCTGACGGAAACGGCGGCACCAGCACAGCCAACATTGTCATGACCATTGAGGGCACGAATGATGCGCCAGTCGCAGTCGCCGACGTCAACAGCATCAGCGAAGATGCGCTCAATCCGGCAATGGGCAACGTACTGCCCAACGATACCGATAAAGACACTAACGATGCGCTAAGTGTCTCGGCAGTCAATGGCGATCCGGCTAAATTGGGCAGCGCTGTCAACGGCAGCTACGGCAATCTGACGCTGAATGCCAACGGCACTTACAGCTACGTTCTCGACAGCAGCAAACCCGACGTTCAGGAACTCAGCGTCGGCGACAAGCTCACCGAAATCTTCAACTACAGCGTCTCAGATGGTAATGGCGGCACAGCTAGCACCACACTGACTATCACCATCAACGGCACGAATGACGCGCCTACTGCAGTTGCGGATGTCAACAGCATTGCCGAAGATGTTGCTACCCCAGCCACAGGCAACGTGATTGCGGGTGGGGTTGGCAAAGATATTGACTCTGACAAGAGCGATATTCTCACCGTCACTCAGGTAAACGGTAATGCGGCAAATGTCGGCAATGCGCTAGCAGGCAACTATGGCAACCTGACGCTCAATGCAGATGGCTCCTACAGCTACAGCCTCAACAATGCCAATCTAGAAGTGCAGACGCTAGGCGTTGGTCAAACCCTAACCGAAACCTATAGCTATCAGATTTCAGATGGTTATGGTGGTTTCGATCAGACCACGCTCAAGATCACAATTAACGGCACCAACGATGATCCTGTCGCAGTCGCTGACAACGGCTCCACGGCAGTGGGTAAACCTGCGGCGACAGGCAACCTACTAGATAACGATAGCGACATAGATACAGGTGATACGCTCAACGTCACTAAGATTAGCTTCGATGGTAGCGACAAAACGCTGGGCACAGCCTTCAACAGCCAATATGGCAGCCTGACGGTTAATGCTGACGGCACCTATGAGTATGTTGTAGACCCCAGCAATCCAGCAGTTCTTGGTTTAAGTGAAACTACAACGCTCACCGAAACCTTCACCTATACCATCTCCGACGGCAAAGGCGGTACCGACACCGCGACCCTGACTATCACAGTTGGCGGCATCAACGATGCGCCCATCGCCAACCTTGACACCAATAGTATCTTTGAAGATGCTGTGAATCCTGTTACTGGCAACGCCCTCACCAACGACACAGATATCGATGGTGATACGCTCAGCGTCACAGCAGTTAACGGTCAGACCAGCAACCTTGGTCAAGCTGTCTCTGGACTCTATGGCAGCCTGACGGTGAATTCCAACGGTGAGTATAGCTATTCGGTTAACAATGCTAGCGGTACGGTGCAGGCGTTGAGTGTGGGTGAGTTCATCACCGACAGCTTCAGCTACTTGATCTCAGATGGCAATGGCGGCACCAGCACCGCTAACATCGTAATCACAATCAACGGCACCAACGATGAACCTGTTGCCGCTGCAGATATAAATAGCGTCACCGAAGATATTGCGACTCCCGCTACGGGCAACGTCCTGAATAACGATAGTGATATTGATGGCGACAAGCTGACAGTCGTGGAAGTAAATGGTGACGCAGGCAAGGTTGGAACCGCATTCGGCGGCAGCTATGGCAGTTTAACGCTGAACGCAGATGGTTCCTACAACTACAGCCTCGACAATAGCAATGCTAATGTGCAGGCGCTGGGGAGTAACGAAACGCTGAGTGAAACCTTTACCTACCAGATTTCTGACGGGCAAGGCGGCTTGAGCAACAGCACGATCACCATCACGATCAACGGCACAAACGACGGCGTAGAAGCAGTCGTCGATACGAATACCATTAACGAGGATGATTTAAATCCAGCTACAGGTAACGTGCTGAGTAACGATGTTGATATCGATGGCGATCCGATGAACGTTACCCAAGTCAACGGCGATGCCAATCATGTTGGCCAGCCTCTCAATGGCATCTACGGTGGCCTAACGCTGAACGCCAACGGCAGCTACAGCTACAGCCTCGACAACAGCAATCCAGTGGTGCAGGCATTGGCCATCAACGAAACCCTCACCGACCGCTTTACCTACCAGATCTCTGACGGCGACAGCACCAGCACCACAACGCTCACTATCACGATCAATGGCACAAACGACAAGCCAATAGCCTTAGCTGATCAGGATTTCATCGACGAAAATGCGGTCAGCCCTGCTCAGGGCAACGTGCTGTTCAACGATAAAGACCCCGATCAGAGCGACCAGCTAATCGTCTCACAGGTGAGCGGCAGCAGCGCCGATGTTGGCAATCTGATTCAGGGGCAGTATGGCAGCCTGCTGCTAAAGGCCGACGGCAGCTACAGCTACACGGTTGATCGCTCCAACCCCGATGTCAGCACTCTTCCCCCCGGTACGCAGATTGCCGAAACCTTCACCTATCAGATTACCGATGGTCACGGTGGATTTGACGAAAGCAGCCTGACAATTACGATTGGCCAAAACGACTCGCCGCTGAGTGCAGATAAGACAGTCACCGCCATCGAAGACTTACCCTACTTCTTCAGCCTGAATGACTTTGCCTTCAACGACCCAGACTACGGCGACGGCCTCTCACGGGTACGGATTGACAGCCTGCCGACTAACGGTGAGTTGATGCTGGCAGGTCAGACTATTCTACCAGGGCAGTTGATTGATTTGGTTGACATCTTCGATGGCAGGCTCTCTTTCCTGGCCGCGCCCAATGCCAACGGCAACGCCTACGCTCAGTTCAGCTTCTCGGTGCAGGACAGCAGCGGTGCAGCCAACAGCTTCTCCAAATCTCCTAACAAAATTACGGTAAACATCACGCCCGTCAACGACCCGCCGACGCTAGATCTAGATGGCGACGACGGCAGTGGTGTGAATGGCACAGGCTACCGCACCTTGGTTGCCCCCGGCAGCCCGGTCGCCATTGCCGATCTCGATACGCAAGTCACCGACATCGATAACAGCAATCTTCAGTCGGCAACGATTACGCTGGTTAATCGTCCCAACGGCAGCAGCGAATTTCTCATGGTGCTGGGCAAGCTGCCTGTGGGCATCACGGCCAGCGCTTACGACTCCACCACGGGGCAGCTGAAGCTATCGGGCAGCGCCACTTTGGCTAACTATCAGGCAGCGATTGCGGCGATTGGCTATAGCAATAGCGCCTCCGCTCGCGACAACAGCCCCCGTGAAGTCACTGTAGTCGTGAACGATGGTGTGCTGGATAGCAACTTGGCGAAGACCCAGATCTTCTACGATACTGACGGCGATGGCGTGAGCGACATTGACGATCTCGACTCCGACAACGACGGCATTCTTGATCTCGTCGAAATGGGCGGCGACCCCAACCGCGACACAGATGGCGACGGCATCATCGACTCGCTCGATCTCGACTCCGACAACGACGGCATTCTAGACTTGGAAGAAGCAGGCTTCAGCCCTGAACTGCTCAAGTCGCTAGATGCTGACGGCGACGGTGTCATTGATCTGACCAACGGCTTCGGCAAGAATGGCTTTGCCAACATGCTAGAGACTTTCCCGGACAGCGCTATCCCTAACCAGCAGCCAGTCGATACCGATCGAGATGGAGCTTATGACTTCCAGGACGTTGACAGTGACAACGACGGAGTTTCTGACCTAAAAGAGAGCGGACGCGGTTTCCCTGACCTCAACAATGATGGCAGAGTCGATGGTTCAGACAGCGATGGTGACGGCATTCGCGATAGTGCAGATGGTAGTGCCAAGTTTGGCCGCAGCCCTAAGGGTAGCCCCGCTGATGGCAACAACAATGGCGTGCCTGACTATCGAGAGGTGAACCGCAAACGAACGAGTGGCTCCGGTGCAGATGTGGTCTACGGCACAGATGGCGATGACATTCTCAGTGGCTTTAGCGACCTGGATATTCTAGATGGCCGAGGCGGCAACGATATCATCATGGGCGGCAGCGACAAAGACCGACTCTATGGTGGTGACGGCAACGACGTGATTATGGGCGGCAGCAATGATGACTACATCGAAGGCAACAATGGTGATGATATTCTGAATGGCGGCAGCGGCAATGATCTGATCTACGGCGGTAGCGGCAACGACCGAATCAACGCAGGTCAGGGAGACGATATTGTATTTGGCGAAGCGGGCAACGATCGAATCACAGGCAACGAAGGCAATGATAAGCTCTATGGGGGCGACGGCAATGATATCCTGATTGGCGGTCGCGGCAACGATGTGCTGGTTGGCGGTCGTGGCAGAGACAAAATGACGGGCGGACAAGGTCGTGACAAGTTTGTATATAATTCAAAGCAAGAGTTTGGCGACAAAATCACCGACTTTGAAATTGTCAAAGATCGCTTCGACCTCAGCGATCTGCTCAAGGGCGGTTCAATGAGTGCTGTGCAGGTTAAGCAGCGAGGCAAAAATACGCTGGTTCAGGTCAATGCAGGCAACGGCTTTCAAAACCTGGCAACCTTGCAAAACGTCGATGCTGACACAATTGGCAAACGTCACTTCATCTTTTAGCAGAGGTTCATGAGCAGCAGAGGTCTATGAGCAGCAGCAGTCACATGAGAGAGCAGTTTCCCCAGCATCTTGGCTCTCTCCCCCGCACCTCTCTCGGATGTCAGATGCGGGGTCATTAATGCAGGCTTTAGCCTGAGATTGACGCATTTTTTAACATCATGTCTCAGCAGCTGATCCCAATTGTGCTGATGTGTCTGCTCCTGTTAGCAATCCTGTCGCCCTTTTCAGCGCTAGCTGCCCTGATGCTGTTGGCCGTAGGTAGCTTGTTATACGGACTAGGAGCTTCCATACTGCGAGCTTTACTCACCCCCGATCAATCACCCGATTAATTAAGCTGTTGCTGGCCGCTATGTTGAGACAGCCAGATCGGCTGCATCGACGGGCAGAGCAGCGCTGACCAGTGGCATCAACGCCCCAGACTGCTCCTCGCCGTTGATGCCTAACTCAGAGTGACAAAGGTAAATGCGCTCCGTAGCTCGGTTCAGCAGATCGGCAACCTCGCGATCCAGATTCGCTTGAGCAGCTGCGAGGCTATCAGCAGCTGTCCAGACCTGCTGCGGGCGGCTCTGCCAAAATAACGGTGCACCAAACAGCATTACGCCACCTGTCAGCCAGAAAGGCGAGCCGGCATCTAGCCAAAACTGCCAGCGGTGACGACATTTGGCGCTGCGATACTGGTAGACCGTGGCCAGCGTAATCGCAGCGCTGGGCTGATCACTGGGTTGATCACTGGGCTGATCAACCCAGTGATCAGCTGTCGGGTTTGCAGGAATTACGCCACTCCGCAACAGCTGAATGAACTGGCCCACCGATTGGCTCACTGGCTGGCTTAATACCTCTTGAGCTAGGTCAGCGTGGGTCAGCAACCGGGATTCTATTTGCCAACAATGCTGCGCTGTTTCGAGCAACTGCTGCAAAGCCGCGAGTTGGTCAGGGGCATGGCAGTCTGAGAAAAACCGCTCAACGGCTCGCTCTAGCCATTCTATTGGAGCAGAAATTTCTGATTTTGCGACAGCCAGCCAGCCCAGAAAATTCTCATAGGCGGCGGTTGCCTGATAGCCCAAACGATCCCAGCGCGAAAACTCTGTGACGGCCAAGAGCTGTGGCTGCGACGGATCTGACGCAAAGCAGTAATCGGCTAGCAGACCCGCCCGGACGGGATCAAGTCCTGCTGGCTGCAACAGCACGACCAGCATTTCAGCTACTGACTCGCGGCTGAGCCACTGCCCCTGGCCAGGATAGACCAGCGCCATCAGGCTGAGCAATGCCCGCACCAGCGAACTGCTAACGAGCGGCTGCTGGCTATTGAGCGAAATCAGTGGGATTTGCCGACGGCTGAAAATGCTTTGCAGCGTATAGCGCGTAATCGCATCAAGTCCAGGGGCAACAATGGCTATTTCAGACGGACGAACCTGACCCGATTCCACTGCCGCACTGATCAGATCAGCCATTTGCCGCAGCAGCTGCGCTTTTGAAACGGTTTGAAGGGTGCAGATTGCATCAGGCAGTTGCAGCAGTGTCAGCGGCTGGTGAATTGCCTCCAGGATAGGCTGCTGCCAGACTCCCAGTCCCAGCGTAGGGTCAGCCAATCGCTCAACTTGGACGCGCTCTGCCAGCTTAGCCAAATCATCAGGATCGGCTCGCAGCCCTAGCCGCACCGCACCGATTGGGTTAAACGTACAGACAATTGGCACATTTCGATCGAGAAATAGCTCTAGCAGCGAGCGCATCACCGCTGGATATTCGTCTAGGTCATCGGCAAAAACTGCGCTAAAGCGCTGCGTCAGCTCAGACTGATAGTGAGTTTGGGGCAGCAGATAGCGCCAGTACAGCTCGGTGATGATGCTGTAGGTCAAGAGTCCTCGTTCTAAGCACCAGCGCCACCAGCGCTCTAGCAGCATCCCGGCACAGGCCCAGTCGGCCATCACTGCGGAGTCAGGCAACCCCTGCTGCAAGATCTGTGGAATCTGTTCACGGGCTGTTCCGCTGGCTGCGGCAAGCTGAAATAGGCTCAGCGTCCGCTCTACCAGCCGCGCATCGCTGACCCCGATCCGCCGAAACCGACCTGAGGCCAGCTCTGGCTGCCAGAGACGTGCGGCTAGCTCCTGCTCTTTTTCAGGGCGTAGACGCAGCGGCGGCAAAATTGGGTAGCCCAACTGTGGCATCAACTGGGGCGTCAACTGTGGCGTCAACTGTGGCCAATATGCTGTGACTTCGGCCTCAAAGAAGCGGATGGGAGTGAAAATCTGATGGGTCTGGTTAGGCTGATGAGGTTGATCTTGGCCTGAGTCGGCGACTAGCCTTGCACTGAACGTCTCAGCATTTGAGCCGCTGGCCGCAAAAATTAGCCCAGATCTGAAATCAGCCTGCGGTTGCGCCATCCAACTGCTAAACTGCTGAATCAGACGGGTGGTTTTACCGCTGCCCGTTTTGCCTTCAATCCAGAGACCCAGCGCATCACGAGGCGACCTGGAATCTGAACTTGATGAAAACTGATTAAAGTGCTGCATCCTTCAATTTTAGATCGTGCCGGAAGGGCTGTGCCGCTAGCTGTCAAAAACTCAGCCTCTCAACTTCCTGATCGTCCGCCATTTGATCTGAACATGTCGCAGCGGCGTTCTCTAGACAGTGTCCCATGCAAAATTCGCCCTTCGTTTCAATCCGTCTGCTGCTTCAAACGGCCAACCGCTGGCTCCTGAAAACACCTGAGCGGGCATTAAACCAAGCCTACATCGCAGCACTCAAAATTAAGGCACTGGAAGATACACATTTTGGCGGTGGGCTAATTTCCGCTCGGACGGGCAATCACAGCAAAAGTGCTCAGAGTTACTTTGAAGGCGAACTCGAAAAATATTTAGATGTTATCAAACTGCGTCTGATTGAGTTTAGAGCCAGCAGCTCAATTGTTAGGCTATCTAAGTCTGTGACTGATATTCAGGCCGAGACTACAAATCTATCTGAACTCTCAGATCAATCTGCGAATTTATCTGAAAACACGATTGAGATCGAATCTCGGAATATCACAAGCAGTATTTCTAGCTCCGAACAAATTCTGCAAAAGCTGCGGTTTGTCGACGAAACGGTAGCTCGATATCAGGATATAGCTGTACAGCCCAATCAAGCTGTACAGCCCAATCAATCAGTGCAGCTGCAACTGAACTCCAATTCTAAACACGAAGATTTGGCGAAGCCGGTCTCTCAGTCCCTCACGCAAAAAACTGGCGTTCTGCCGCGCTCTATCCTCGAAACTGCCGATCGCATTAAGCGTGAGCTTGACCCAGCAGCCGAGCAAACCGTGATGCAGGATTTCCGCAGATCAAAGTCGCGCACGGTCATTTCGCTGCGATTTATCTTGCTGCTGATCTTGATTCCGCTGCTGGTTCAGCAAGTATCGAAGACTTTTGTGATCGGGCCTTTGATTGACCAAGTGCGCGTCGGCGAGCAGAGCCAGATTTTTCTGAATGTTGAGCTAGAAGAAGAGGCGCTTTCCGAACTACAGCGCTACGAGCAGCGGCTACGGTTTGAAATTTTGATTGGCAGAGCGCCGCCGATTGGAGATGCAGAGATTGTGGCAAAAGTTCAGGAAAAAGCCGCTGAAATTGAGCAGCAGTATCGCAATCTCGGCTCAGACGCAATCAAAAACGTCTTTGCTGACCTGCTGGCGCTGGCCGCTTTTGCGGGCGTGATTATGACCAGCAGACGCGAAATTGCTATCCTCAAAACCTTCATGGATCAGCTCGTCTATGGGCTGAGCGACAGCGCCAAAGCTTTTGTGATTATTCTGCTCACCGATATTTTTGTTGGGTTTCACTCGCCGCACGGCTGGGAAGTGCTGCTTGAGGGACTATCGCGGCATTTTGGCCTGCCTGCCAACCGTGATTTTATTTTCCTGTTTATTGCCACCTTTCCGGTAATTCTAGACACAATTTTCAAATACTGGATCTTTCGCTATTTGAATCGTGTCTCACCTTCTGCGGTGGCCACTTATCGCAATATGAACGAGTAGAAAGCTTTATCCCCAATGCCCAGCCCCAATGTCCAGCCCCCGTCTCTATGCAGCTCGCATCATATCCCGACAGTTTGCTGCCCTCAGCTTGATCTGGGGCGCTGGATTTTGGCTGGGCACTGGCTGGCTGCTAGCCGTTCCTGCCATCGAGGCGGCTGGCGCAATCACGTTAGCCGCCTCGATGGCATTGATCAGCGGCTGGTTGAAAGCCGCTGAGACACCTAGCCAGATCGAGTGTTCGGAGCATTCAGACGGGTCAACCTGGCTAGCATTCACGGCTAGCTGGACGCTGGGGCTGGCGAGGCTGATGGCGACCGCCGCAGTTGCGCTGAGTTTGGCAAACCATCTGCTGAGGCAGGTGCAAGCTGATCTGGTCTGGCTACTGCCTGTGACGCTGGCCGTGATCTGGACAGGGGTTTGGGCAATCATATTGAGGCAGCGCACCAGGCAAGGCGTGATTTTGTTGATTGGCTTAGGTTTAGCAGGGCTATTGCTGGTCGCGCTGATCAAAACTCCCGCCACAGGCAATCTATCTGCTGTGCCATTCGACCAGATTCCAGAAGTAGGGCTGCGGCTAGCCAGCTTGCTACAGACCACAGCCCTGCTCTCTATGACCTATGTAGGGTTTGATAGTTTGGGGTTTAATCATCTATCCGAGCCGCTGAGCCAGCGAACGCGCCAGAAGCTTTTGAGCCTTGCCGTGACGCTGAGCTGGCTGCTTTCCTTGGGGCTGGTGATTGACCGTAGCTTCAAACCAGATGGATTTGGCGATCTAGCGCTGTCTCATTTGCTCGGCCATAGTTGGCTTAATCTGGCGGTAGTCGGCACGTTTACAGGTGCGCTGTGGCTGCAAATTTCTAGCCTAAATCAGCATTTCTGTCGGCTTCAGCTCAGCGTTGGCAGCCAGTGGTCTGCCAGATTGGTGCAGATTGGGCTGGGTGTGGCCTTGAGCTGTCTGGTGCTAACAGGAGAGACCCAGACGCTCTGGGCTTTTAGTGCCTTTGCCGCCTTGATTCATCGCGCCCTCTGGCACTGGCAGGCTCGATCACATAAGGTCTGGCCTGAAGTCCTGCATGTTCGACATATCCGACATCCAGTCATGAGCGTGAGCTGTCTGACGCTAGCATTTTGGCTAGAGTGGCAGGTTTGGTTAGTCAGTTTGGGGCTAATCGCTTTAGGCTTAGTTTGGCGGGGCATGAGGCAATGGTCAGATGCACAGGAGTAGGGAAATGCAGAAGCGGTTGATTGGCATACTTTTGATCTGCCTGCTGCTGTCGAGCTGTACGGTGCTAGACGGAGTGTTGACGGGGCAGGATAGCCCGCATCTATTGCTGGGTAAACCTAGCAACGCCACCGCCTTTAATGCCAAAGACTATCTGCTGATCCGGCCTCAGTATGCACTGTCTTACAACCGCGACAAGGGAATTCCCAACTGGGTGAGCTGGCAGCTAAACCAAAACTGGCTAGGCGATTTACCGCGCCTGCCATTTGAGCCAGATCTGACGCTACCGCAGGGTTGGTATCAAGTCCAGCCCGCCGACTACATTGGCAGTGGTTTTGACCGAGGTCACGTCGTGCCAGCCGCTGACCGCGATAAAACGACTGCGGATAGTAAGGCCGTGTTTCTGATGACCAATATCTTGCCGCAGTCGCCAGACAACAACCAAGGACCTTGGGAAAAGCTGGAAAGCTACTGTCGAACGCTAGCGCGCAGCGGCAAAGAGCTTTACATCATAGCCGGCAGTGCTGGACTAGGCGGCATCGGCAGTCAGGGTAAGAAAACTACCGTGATCGGCGGCAAGGTGCAGGTTCCGGCAACGATCTGGAAAATTGTGGTGGTGCTGGATCATCCTGGACTGCCCATTGGCAGCATCACCGCAGAAACGCCAACTATTGCGGTAAGTATGCCTAACGTTCAAGGCATTAAAGCCAATGGCTGGCAAACTTACCGAACTTCTATTGATGAGATTGAGCGGCTCACAGGCTACGACTTCCTCTCGGCGCTTGATCCGGCGCTTCAGGTTATTTTAGAAGCGAAGAAAACCTGATTCTTGCTCAGGCTAGCAGCGGCTGGGGATCGGTAGCAGGTGAAACAAGCGCGGATATTTCAGACCAGGTTTCGAGCAAAGCTGGCTCAGTCTGAGCAACAGCAGCTTTCGCAAAGGGCGAAACAGCTACCGCACAGACTTTCCAGTTGCTCTGTACCGGCACTCCCAGTTGCTGACAAAATCCACCTCGTCGGCCTTCTATCTGATAAAAGTGACAGTAGCGGCAGGTAGAGATTGTTTCGTTCGCGCATTCCATAGACCGGGCTTTTCCAAAGCGAATGTCCATCATCATTGTGCTTGCTCGGATTTTGGGGTTTTGGGGCGAAAAAACTCATCTAATCCTGACGGTGATTCAGCTCTATCGATCCCGAAGAGAAGCTAACGATTTAGATTCTCTTTAGACTCTTGTTAAGCTATCGACATATTTCCGAATTCTTATCTTTCTCTCAGGATTTTTAGGTAACATTGCGCGTTTCTTTTGTAACCCTATGGGGATCAAGAAAGTTAGAAATCTCGCTCAAAGCACAGTCGAAGCAAATAATCACAAAAGCAGGCTGGAGTAAAGTTTTATGAATCGACCTGAAGCATCTCATCTCAGCCCTGATCTGCTGACCGCCTGTCAGATCTTGCGGCAGCCTAACGCTGCGTCCAGTCCGGCAATTCAGCAGGCGCTCCAGCAGGTGGTACAGGCTTCTGACCTACAAATTTTGGGGATCTGTGCGGACAGTTTGGCGGCAGGGCAGCAAGCTCTGATCCGCTATGCAGCGGCGCTGAATTTACCTCAGCCTGTCCCAGAGTTTGACGACTTGCCGGGAGCGGTGTACATCAAGTTCAATCCACAGGGCAGATCTTACGCCTCGCCCTACAGCGGCTCAGAGCGTGGGGTTTTGCTGTCCTGTCAGTCGGCAGAGGAGTCTGATGTGAATGAGCTGTTTGGGGCGCTGCCGCTGGATTTGTTCTGAACCAGATCTGTACCAAAATCTGCGCCAAAATTTCGATAAGATAGCGGTCGCCCTTATCTGCTGATCCCAGTCATGTTGATTCCTCCGCCAGCTCAGCGTATCCAGGAGCTCAAAGCGCTGTTGCAGCAGGCCAGCTACGACTATTACGTGCTCGATGCCCCAAAGCTGCCTGATGCCGTCTACGACCAGCTTTACCGGGAGCTACAGGATTTAGAGGCCGCAGATCCGGCCTTAATTACGCCCGACAGCCCGACTCAGCGGGTGGGTGCGCCTGCCAGTCGGTTTCACTCGGTGCAGCACAACCTGCCCCTCTACAGCCTCGACAATGCGTTTAACTTACAAGAACTCAGTGATTGGCAGGATCGCTGGCGGCGGATCTTGGCGCCTGAGCAGTTTGACCCTGATCAGGTCAACTATGTCTGCGAACTCAAGATTGACGGCAATGCGCTGGCGTTAACCTACGAAAACGGGCTGCTGGTGCGGGGCGCGACGCGGGGCGATGGCCTGACGGGCGAAGAAATCACCCAAAACGTCCGGGCGATTCGCTCGATTCCGCTGCGGCTAAAGCTGGAAAATCCGCCGCCAGCTGTCGAGATTCGGGGCGAGGCCTTTCTGGGACTAGATCCGTTTCGTCAAATTAACCAAGAGCGGCAGCAGGCAGGAGAGTCGCTGTTTGCCAATCCGCGCAATGCGACAGCGGGCACGCTGCGGCAGCTTGATTCACGGGTGGTTGCCAAACGACAGCTCGATTTTTTTGCCTATACGCTGCATCTTGAAGGCATTAGCGCTGAGATTCCTGGAGCCGAAACGCAGAACGCTCAGGTCGAGCAGCTCCAGGATTTGGGCGAGTCAATGCTGTCTCTTCCAGCTTCGGATCACAAACCACAGATTGCCCTGCCTCAGAGCCAGTGGGAATCGCTAGAGTTTTTGCAGGCGATTGGCTTTCGGGTGAATCCGCATCGGCAGCTCTGCAACTCGCTTCAGCAGGTGGGCGACTATTACGAGCATTGGGCAACTGCCCGCCGAGATCTACCCTACCTAACCGACGGCGTGGTGGTGAAGCTGAACGCGCTGGCGCTGCAAAATCAGCTCGGCTTTACCCAAAAAGCGCCCCGCTGGGCGATCGCCTTAAAGTATGCTGCCGAGGAAGCCCCAACTGTAGTGGAGCAGATTAGCGTCAACGTGGGGCGCACCGGAGCCGTCACGCCTTTGGCCGAACTGCGCCCCGTGCAGCTTGCAGGCACAACTGTCTCGCGGGCGACGCTGCATAATGCCGACCGACTGCGCGAGCTAGACATCCGAGTCGGCGATACGGTGATTGTCCGCAAGGCGGGCGAAATTATTCCCGAAGTACTGCGCGTTTTGCTGGAACTGCGGCCTGAATCTGCCCAGCCGTTTGAGATGCCGCAGCATTGCCCCGAATGCGCTCAGCCCTTATTTCGCGAGCCTGACGAAGCCGTGACTCGCTGTGTGAACGCCTCCTGTCCGGCGATTCTGCGCCGCTCAATTCAGCATTGGGCAAGCCGAGAGGCGCTGGATATCCGGGGCATGGGTGAGCGCTGGGTGGAGCAGTTTGTCGAGCGAGGGCTCATTAGCTCAGTAGCCGATCTCTACGATTTAACAGCCGAGCAGCTTCAGAGCGTCGATCGCATGGGCGAAAAATCAGCCCAAAAACTGGTTGAGGCGATTGCTCAATCCAAGGTTCAGCCTTGGGCAAGGGTGCTCTACGGGCTAGGCATCCGGCATGTGGGCAGCGTCAACGCTCAGACCCTCGCCCGTCAGTTCTGGAAAGCCGAGCAGCTAGCAGTAGCAGAGCTAGAGGCCATCGAGCAGGTGTTTGGCATCGGCAAGGAAATTGCTCAGTCGGTGCATGACTGGTTTCGCGTCCCCGCTAATCAACGACTAGTGGAGCGCTTGCAGCAGTCAGGCTTGCAGCTTGAGGGGGCGGCGGCGGAGTCTGGGGAGCCAAAGCCGCTGGCTGGTAAGAGCTTTGTGATTACCGGGACGCTGCCCAACCTCAGCCGCGACAAGGCCAACGCTCTGATTCAGCAGGCGGGTGGCAAAGTCACCAGCTCTGTCAGCGCCAAGACGCACTATCTGGTGGTGGGCGCAGAAGCCGGATCGAAGTTGACGAAAGCCGAGGCGCTGGGCATCGCGCAGCTTTCAGAGGCAGAGCTGCTGGCGCTGCTTCAGGTCAATCCAGAGGAAGCGCTAGAAAACTAACCCATCGCACGAAGTCAAGGGTCAGGAGCGGTTGCTAGATTGGGAGAAGGTTGCCCCCATACTGAAACTGAATATGAACGGCTCGGCTCAATCTCCTGGAAAGCCTCTGCTGGCTCAGTTTTCTCGAACGCTGTTGCTGTTAATGTCGCTTCAGGCAGGAGCGGCAACGGCTGCTGAGCGTGTTACTGTCACCTACGGACTGCTGGAGCGTTCGCTTCCAGTACAGGCACTCGATGAATATGCTCAAACTGGTAAAGCCTCTGAAGGGCTACGGAACTACATAGCCAATCTGGACGAACAGCAGGAAGACCAGTTGCGACAGTTGCTGTTGGCTAAAGCCGACCTGAATGTGGTCACTGTGTCGCAGTTTCTTTATACCGAACCCGGTGAAATTCTGCTGAAGCGGCTTGGCGAAGTGATCCGCACTGAGGCTAATCTGTCTGGGTTCTATGCAATTCGCTCAGCGCTGATTTTGGCGGCGGCTGAACCCGAAGGATTGACCGCGCTCAACGTGCTCAAGCAGTTCCCGCTCAGCGATCTGCGGATTGACCTAAACCGAGCGCTGCAAATTCTCAACGAACTGCAAGCCCTCATTCAGCAGACCCAGGATGCCGTAGCGCTGGTGCAGCAGGAGTCAGACAGAGAAGCGGCCACAGAGACCGCCACAGAGACCGCCACAACTCTCCCCAACCTGCTGCTGCCCGGTCAGTTTGACTGGCAGATGAGCACCTTTCAGCTTCGAGACAACCGTCGAAATCGGCAGTTTCCGGTCGATCTCTATCTCCCGCAGCGTAGCGAGGCAGCCCCGATCATTGTGATTTCGCATGGACTCGGCTCAGACCGCAGCACCTATGCCTACCTCGCACGTCAGATGGCTTCCTATGGCTTTGTGGTAGCTGTACCAGAACATCCCGGCAGCAATGCCCAACAGTTGCAGGCGCTGATCGACGGTACGGCCAGCCAGGTGACGGCTCCGTCAGAGTTTGTCGATCGGCCTCTGGATATCAAATATTTGCTGGATGAGCTGACCCGCCTCAATCAGACTTCAGAGCTGCAAGGTCGCTTTGATTTGGAGCATGTTGGCGTGGTGGGGCAGTCGTTTGGTGGCTATACGGCTTTGGCGCTGGCCGGAGCGCAGATCAACTTTCAGCAGCTAGCCGCAGACTGTGACCGCATTGGCTACAATCTGTCGCTGCTGCTGCAATGCCGCGCTCAAGAGCTATCGCAGCCGCTGCCCGATCTCTCAGATGCCCGCGTCAAAGCAATTATCGCCATCAACCCAATCGGCAGCAGCCTGCTGGGAGCCAGTGACTACGCTGCCATCAAAATTCCCGTAATGCTGATTAGCGGCAGCGCTGATACCGTTACGCCTGCCCTGATTGAGCAAATTCGACCCTTTACCTGGCTGAGCGCAGAGCGCAGTCTAGTCTTGCTGCAAGGCGGTACGCATTTTTCAACGATTAACGTGCCAGACAGCGCTTCGGAGCTGGTTTCACTGCCTTCTGAAGTGGTCGGGCCAGATCCAAGGCTGGCGCAGGACTATGTGAAGCAGCTCAGCATCGCCTTTTTTGAAACGCATGTTGCTGCCAATGCTGCCTATCGCCCATACCTTTCGGCAGCCTACGTGCAGCAAATCAGCCAGCCGCTGCTGCCGATGGCGCTGGTGCAGTCGCTGACAGACAGGCAGCTCAGTGCCATCCTGACTCCTGTAGCGGGTCAGCGGTAGGTCAGAGCTAACGTGAAATAGCGCCTAAAATAAAGAGAGATTACTTCTAGGACGACCGAGACTACATGGTGTTACCTTCCGCCGATACGCCGCTCTACAACCACCCGCTGCCCGAAATCGAAGACTGGCTGCGCTCAAAAGGCTGCCAGCAGGATGCCTCAAATCTGCACTGTTGGCAGGTCAAAGAGGCAAATTGGGAAGCCGAGCTTTGCCTGGAGGTTGATTCGCTGTCGGTGCGATATTTTGGGGCGGCAGAAAGGGGACGTGACTTGCAGCGCACCTTCAAATATTCGCTCAGCCGTCAGGATTTAGATGAGGTCGTGTTCAGCGGCCCGTGAAGCTAGCTCTAAGGCTCAAACCTTACCAAATCGCCGCTCCCGCTGCTGATAGGCGGCCAGCGCCCGGTGCATCTCGGTGCGATCAAAGTCTGGCCAGAGCGTATCGGTGACATATAGCTCGGCGTAGGCGACCTGCCAAAGCAAAAAATTGCTGATCCGCATTTCGCCGCTGGTGCGAATCATCAGGTCAGGATCGCAGATGCCCGCTGTCGAGAGGTGATGCTCAAACAGGCTCTCGTCAATCTCTTCTGGGGTCAGTATTCCCTGCTGCACCTTGGCGGCAATCTCACGGCAGGCGTTCAAAATTTCCTGTCGTCCGCCATAGTTGGTGGCCACCGTAAACTGAATGCTCTTGTTCTGGCTGGTCTGCTGCATGGCGCGATCAATTTCCAGATGCAGCGACTTCGGCAGCGCATCCAGATCGCCCACAAACCGGATCTGCACGTCTTCTTCCATCATTTCGCGCAGCTCGCGTCGCACCACCCGCTCAAACAGCGTCATCAGAAAATCTACTTCTTCCAGTGGCCGACCCCAGTTTTCGGTAGAAAAGGCGTAGGCCGTCAGGGCCGGGATGCCCCAGTCCTTGCAGCAGCGCAGGATATCCTTGAGCGTGTCCGTGCCGCGTCGATGTCCCATAATTCGAGGCAGACCGCGCTGTTTTGCCCAGCGTCCGTTGCCATCCATAATCACGGCCACATGTTGAGGCATTCGCTCGCGCCGCAGGTCAGCAGGGAGCTGTTGCAAGGCAATGCCGTTGTTTTGCTCGACCGTGATTTTGTCTACTGTCATTTCTTCTCCCGTGAAGCCGATGATTTGGGTTGAAACAGGCGGGCAATCCAGGCCAGCGCGCGAGTCCCAAACTGGCGACCCAATGCTGCCTCTCGCTCGACCGACGGAGAAAACCGCTCTCTCAGCATTTCTCGCAGCTTGTTACTTGTCAACGGTCGATGTAGTGTACCCTGTTCAGCCAGCGAAATGGAGCCTGTTTCTTCAGATACAACGACGCAGGCGCAGTTTTCG
The DNA here is from genome assembly GCA_019359155.1 of Pegethrix bostrychoides GSE-TBD4-15B. Classification (GTDB taxonomy): domain Bacteria; phylum Cyanobacteriota; class Cyanobacteriia; order Elainellales; family Elainellaceae; genus Elainella; species Elainella bostrychoides. Next base: position 46,199 of record JAHHHV010000069.1, on the reverse strand, counting down.
ACCCGCTCGGTAATTCCCATTGCGGCTCGGTGGCGCGTCCCCAGCTGCCGCGAAGCCGTGCGCTCGGAAATCGGCAAAATTACGCCTGCCGCAATCACCCGTGAACCCCGAATCAGCAAGGCTCCATCATGCAGCAAGGTTGTGGTTTGAAAAATCGTTTGCAGCAGCTCTTTGGAGACTTCGGCATTCAGCCGCACGCCAGGAACCGAAAAATCGCGCTCGTCAATCGGGCGGGCGGTCTCCAAAATCAACAGTGCCCCAGTGCGGTTTTGCGACAGCTCCTTCACCGCATCCACAATTTCGTCAATGACGCTGTCGGGTTTGGGAATCACCTCGGAAGCAGGCCGAAACAGCTGCCAGATCTCGCCGCGCCCCAGCTGCTCCAGCAGTCGCCGAAACTCAGCCTGCAAAATTAGTGCCATCGCTACTGCCGAGCCAATCACCAGCTTTTCTAGCACAAAGCTGAGAAACCGCAGACCCAGCGCGCTGCTCAGAGCCGAGGCCAGCATCAGCACAATCAGCCCTCTCACCATCCAGAGCGTCCGCCGTTCGCCAATAATCACCAGGATTAAGTAGGCCAGCAGCAGCACCAGTCCAACATCAATCACACGGGGCAGCAACGACCAGTTCCAACCCAGGCCGATCAACCATTGCGTTAACTGAGATCCCATGTGAGCGATTTGGATGAACCTTGCAAGGGCGGGGACGGATCTCTAGGCTACCGGAGATCCGCTTGAGCGCAACAGCCGATCGGGCAGACAGTCTTGACGCATCAAGTCTTGATAGGTTTCGCGCTGCAAAATCAGACTGGCCTCGCCCGCATTTACCAGCACCGCCGCCGGACGCGGAATGCGGTTGTAGTTGGAGGCCATGCTGTAGTTGTAGGCACCGGTGGCCATCACCACCAGCAGGTCGCCCGGTGCGGTTTCGGGAAGTTGGGCTTCCTGGATTACCACATCGCCCGACTCGCAGTGCTTGCCCGCCACCCGCACTGTTTCAGTCAGCGGCGCGGTCATCCGGTTGGCAATCAGCGCCCGGTAGACCGACTGGTAGGTAATCGGGCGCGGGTTGTCGGACATACCACCATCGACGGTGATATAGGTGCGAATGTTAGGCACGGTTTTTTGGCTGCCCACCCGATAGAGCGTGACGCAGGCCGAGCCAATCAGCGAGCGTCCGGGTTCGGCAATTAATTTAGGCAGCGGCACCTGCTCTTGCTCACAGGCCGCAATAATTCCCTGGCAGATCACGTTCACCCAGGCTTCAATGCTCGGCGGATCGTCTGACTCGGTGTAGCGAATGCCCAGACCGCCGCCGATATCGAGTTCGGTGACAGGCAGGCCATAGGCTGCGGCTTTTTTCAGCCACTGCACCATGACGCGGGTGAGATCTCGGTGGGCTTGCAGCTCAAAAATCTGGGAGCCGATATGGGCATGGAGGCCAATGCAGTTGAGTTCTGGCTGCTGGGCAATATAGCGAAACAGATCGTCGAGCTGCTCCGGGTCAAAGCCAAACTTGCTGTCGAGATGTCCGGTGCGGATATATTCGTGGGTGTGGCACTCAATGCCGGGAGTGAGCCGCAGCATGATCGGTACGGGTTGCCCAGCCGCGCCATTCAGCTCGACCAGCGTTTTCAGCTCCAGCCAGTTGTCAACGACAATTGTGCAGCCGACCTCAATCGCCAGCTTCAGCTCCGCTACCGACTTATTATTGCCGTGGAAATACATGCTGGCGGTTTTCAGACCTGCCTGAAGCGCCGTATGCAGCTCGCCTCCCGAAACCACGTCGATGCCCAGCCCTTCTGAGCCGACAATCGCGCAGACGGCCATGCAGTTCCAGGCTTTTGAAGCGTAGATTACCAGCGACTCGGCAGGGTAATGCTGCAAAAACGCCTCGCGATACTGCCGACAGGCTTGCCGCAGCGTCTCTTCATCTAGGACATAGAGCGGCGTGCCGAAGCGCTCAGCTAGATCCGGCAGTTCGCAGCCGCCAATCTCCAGATTTTGCCCTTTGAGGCGTGCCGTCAGCGGCAGCGAATATTGGTTGGGGGACGGATTTTCGCTGAGAACGGGCAAATACTGTTGACCGGAAGCCACAGAAGCTACGGATACTGGAGTCGATACCATATAGATTCAGCCAAACTAACTTTTAACCTGCTTTGCTGCTCTCGCCCTTACTAGGCAAGCCCTATGTGAGATAGAGCTTTAACTTGAGCCAAAGCCAGCAGCTATAATCCAGTGTACAGTTGAGGGCTGTCTATCCTTCCCCCATTTTCTAAGTTTTGTGAATTTTCTGGCGCTTCAGCCTCTAACCCCAGAACAAGTCGCGGCGGCGGTCGCTCTCGATCAGCGCTGTCTAGGCGGTCTCTGGACGGCAAACGGCTACCAGCGCGAGATTGACAGCCCTAATAGCGATCTGCTGGGTTTGGTGGCGCTCGACTCCGCCGCTCCGCAAGATCCACAAATGATTGGCCTGGCCTGCCTCTGGGCAATTCTTGAAGAAGCTCATATTACGCTGTTGGCCGTCGATCTGCCCTATCGTCATCAGGGCTTGGGACAGACCTTGCTCTATGCGTTGCTGCGAGCGGCGGCTGGACGCGGACTCGAATGGGCGACGCTAGAAGTGAGGCTATCAAATCAAAGTGCGATTGCTCTCTACCAGAAATTTGGCTTTGAGCGCGTTGGGCAGCGGCGCGGCTACTACCAGGCCACTGGCCAAAATCCTGGCGAGGACGCGCTGATTCTCTGGCGAAAAGGCTTGCAGCGACCGGAATTCCAGGTTTGCCTCGACCAGTGGCAGCAGCAGGTGAATCAGCGTTTGGATGAGTCGGGCTGGCAGATTGCTGAGATTGCCAATCAGACTGGGCAAGATAGCTGAGCAAGATAGTAGGTTCAGCACAGTCCAATTCAGCCAATTTTCCGCTTTCCTCTTGACTAAACCCTACCTTTTCGGCAAAACTGCCGTTTGGGAGTTCGGTTTTCCACTCCCCACTCCTTCTCGCACTCTCCTATCACCCCGTAGAGATCAACCGCAGACCCGTCCTTGCGCTTCGGGGATCACTACCTTGTTCCTGCTGTTCATGGCTAACAGCTTGAGGATTTTCCTATGCTAAAATCAGCGTACCGGTTAGCACCAGGTGATATAGGAACGCCATGTTTGAACGCTTCACAGAAAAAGCCATTAAGGTGATTATGCTCGCCCAGGAAGAGGCTCGTCGCCTGGGACATAATTTTGTCGGTACAGAGCAGATCCTCCTGGGTCTGATTGGAGAAGGGACCGGCGTCGCCGCCAAAGTGCTGAAATCTATGGGTGTCAATCTCAAAGACGCCCGGATTGAGGTTGAGAAAATCATTGGCCGAGGGTCGGGCTTTGTCGCCGTCGAGATTCCCTTCACCCCGCGTGCCAAGCGTGTTCTAGAGCTTTCGCTCGAAGAGGCGCGCCAGTTGGGGCATAACTACATTGGCACCGAGCACCTGCTGCTAGGTCTGATTCGCGAAGGCGAAGGTGTAGCGGCTCGCGTTCTGGAAAACCTCGGTGTTGATCTCTCCAAGGTCAGAACGCAGGTAATCCGGATGCTGGGCGAGACTGCCGAAGTCTCATCGGGCGGCAGCCAAGGCCGCACCAAAACCCCAACCCTGGACGAATTTGGTTCTAATTTGACTCAGATGGCCGCCGATGGCAAGCTCGACCCCGTGGTTGGCCGCCAGAAAGAAATCGAGCGCGTCATCCAGATTCTCGGTCGCCGCACCAAAAACAATCCGGTGCTGATTGGCGAACCGGGCGTGGGTAAAACTGCCATTGCTGAAGGTCTGGCGCAGCGGATCTCCAACAACGACATCCCAGATATCTTGGAAGATAAGCGCGTCGTGACGCTGGATATTGGCCTGCTGGTTGCTGGCACCAAATATCGAGGCGAGTTTGAAGAACGCCTCAAGAAAATCATGGATGAAATCCGCCAAGCCGGAAATGTCATCCTGGTAATCGACGAGGTGCATACCCTGATTGGCGCGGGCGCGGCTGAAGGCGCGATCGATGCCGCCAACATCCTCAAGCCAGCCTTGGCTAGAGGCGAGCTTCAGTGCATTGGCGCCACCACGCTCGACGAGTACCGCAAGCATATTGAACGCGATGCGGCTCTCGAACGGCGCTTCCAGCCTGTGATGGTGGGCGAACCCAGCGTCCCTGAAACGATCGAAATCCTGCATGGCCTGCGCGAACGCTATGAGCAGCATCACAAGCTGAAAATCTTGGATGAAGCCCTTGAAGCCGCCGCCAAGCTCTCCGATCGCTACATTGCCGACCGGTTCTTGCCGGATAAGGCAATCGACTTGATCGACGAGGCAGGTTCACGCGTGCGCTTGATTAACTCGCAGTTACCCCCGGCGGCTAAAGAGCTGGACAAAGAGCTGCGTCAGGTGCTGAAAGACAAAGACGATGCCGTGCGCTCTCAGGACTTTGATCGAGCAGGCGAACTGCGCGATCGGGAAATGGAGATCAAAGCTGAAATCCGTGCCATTGCTCAAAACAAAAAGGCGGCGGAAGCAGGCGAAGGCGAAAAGCCCGAAATGCCAGAAGTCAACGAGGACGATATCGCCCATATTGTGGCCTCTTGGACCGGCATCCCTGTCAGCAAGCTGACTGAATCCGAGTCTGAGAAGCTGCTGCATATGGAAGATACGCTGCACCAGCGAATGGTCGGGCAAGATGAAGCCGTTAAAGCGATCTCGCGGGCGATTCGTCGCGCCAGAGTCGGCCTCAAAAACCCGAACCGACCGATTGCCAGCTTTATTTTCTCTGGCCCAACCGGGGTCGGTAAGACTGAGCTAGCCAAATCGCTGGCCGCTTACTTCTTCGGCGCGGAAGACGCAATGATCCGGCTCGACATGTCGGAATTCATGGAGCGCCATACCGTCTCGAAGCTGATTGGCTCACCTCCGGGCTATGTCGGCTACAACGAGGGCGGTCAGCTAACCGAAGCCGTACGTCGTCGGCCTTATACTGTCGTGCTGTTTGACGAAATCGAGAAAGCACACCCGGATGTGTTCAACATGCTGCTGCAAATTTTGGAAGATGGTCGCCTGACCGATGCCAAAGGCCGCACGGTAGATTTCAAGAACACGCTGCTGATTATGACTTCGAACATTGGCTCGAAGGTGATTGAGAAAGGCGGCGGCGGTTTGGGCTTCGACTTTGAGGAGAGCGCTGTGGACTCGCAGTACACGCGCATCCGGTCATTGGTGAATGAAGAGCTGAAGCAATACTTCCGCCCTGAGTTCCTAAACCGACTCGATGAAATCATCGTCTTCCGTCAGCTCAACAAGGATGAAGTCAAGCATATTGGCGATATCCTGCTGAAAGAAGTCTACGAGCGTCTGCTAGAGCAACATGGCATTAAGCTGGAAGTCACCGAGAAGTTTAAAGACCGCTTGGTGGAAGAAGGTTACAACCCTAGCTACGGCGCACGTCCACTGCGTCGAGCCATTATGCGTCTGCTTGAAGACACGCTGGCCGAGGAGATTCTCTCAGGTCGGGTGAAGAGAGGCGATACGGCGACGGTGGATATTGGTGAGGAAGGCAAAGTGGAGATCCACTCCGAGGAGCGGCGCGAGCTGTTGCCGACGGGTGCCGAAATGCTGCCGACTGCTGACTAGCCGATCATCTATGCCAAAATTGAGCGGTGGCAGATGGACTAAATCCATCTGCCACCGCTTTTTCGTGAACTTTCGTATGCGTTTTTGCATGAGTTAACTTGTACTATTTGCGGCGTTCTGCTGTATCGTTAAGAGGCTCTTTTAGACCGCCGCATGGAGAAACGCATTCTCGGCATTGACCCCGGTTTAGCCACGTTAGGGTTTGGGGCAGTGCTTTGTGACCGCAGCCAAACCGAGTCCCGTGTCACGGTTCTAGACTTTGGGATTATCCAGACTCCGGCCAAGCATGACATCGGCGAACGGCTCTGCATGATTTACGATGATTTGACTAGCTTGATCAACTACGTGCAGCCCGATCTCGTCGCAATCGAAAAGCTGTTTTTCTACAAAATGGGCAATACAATTGCGGTCGCGCAGGCTAGGGGAGTCGTGATGCTGGTATTGGCTCAGTTTAAGCTGCCGCTGCTCGAATTCACCCCAGCTCAGGTCAAGCAATCGCTCACCGGGCATGGGAACGCCGATAAAAGAGACGTACAGGAAGCGGTCGCCCGTGAGTTGAGCCTCGACCGTCTGCCCAAGCCCGACGATGCCGCAGATGGACTGGCACTAGCCATGACAGCCTGGTTTCAAAGCTAGAGGCACTATAGGCAACTACAGGCAACTAGCCCCAAGCTGGATGCGTTAGCAGCGCTGCAATCACCCGTACGCCTCGGAGCTGGTTGGACAGCGGTAGATGCCCTCTGGGTGCATCTAGGCTCCAGGTGAACTCCTGCGGATAGCGCGTCCAGCTATTGCCGGTTTTCCAGCCAATTTGATGCCAGAGCTTTTCCCAGTTTTTGGCCGCGCTCAGCCAAAGCTCCCGCTGCACCGAAAAGCCAAACTTGCCGCCCGAATGCACCCGCCAGAGCGCATCAATGGTTTGCAGGTCGGTGCTGGGGAAGCTAGAAATTTCGGTGAAGTAGAGCCATTTGCGCTGGACGGCCATTTCGCCCGCTAGCTCGCAGAGTTTTTCAATGGTGAGGCGGTCGGCTGCTTCAAACGACTGCTCAGCCAGCAGAGCTTGCAGCGGCACGTAGTCGATGCTGCGCTCGGAGGTCAGCGGTACAATCCCCTGCGGAAACTCAGCCTGCAAGAACGCCTGGGTTTGAGGATTGGCCAGCCGCAGTGTCTGGTACACCTTGCCCTCAATGATGCTTGCTGGAGTAGCCTCTAGAGTTGAGCGCTCCCGCAAAAAACGCATCAGCACGGTCAATCCCGCCTCAGAGGTCGCCAACTCCTCTAGGATTTGAGACTGATTTTTCAGCGACTCTGAGTTGAGACGCGCCAGAAAAGTAGTCATGAAATCAGCGGCAGCTAGATCAGGAGTCAGATTAGGGGAGGACAGGTCAGGCATGATCAGGAGGCCGAACAGGCTAACGTCGGCAGTAAAGACACAACTTTACATTGTAGAGGGAACGATGCCCTGCCTTGTTGCGAATCGTAAATCTCCGGGTGCAATTGCCATATTTTGCCCAATATCTCACCCAACATTTGACCGAATCTCACCAGCGGCAGCTATTCGGCTTCTAGCGGCTCAGTCGGCGGATGATAGCCCCGCTCATAGGCGTATCGAATCAGCTGCGAGCGGCTCTCCAGATGCAGCTTGCTGAGGATATTGCTGAGGTGCGTTTGGACGGTGCGCGGGCTGACAAACAGCCGATCACCAATTTGCTTGTTCGTGAAGCCTTGGATCACCTCCCAAAACACTTTTTCTTCAGCCGGGGTCAGGGGCAAGGGCTGAGGCGGCGCTTCGGGGGGTGGGGTTTCGGTTTGCAACTGCTGCATCAAGCGGACAATTTCGGCATGAATCCGGCGCGAGCGCTCCAGCTGAGACTCAATCTTGGCGACGAGTTCTTTCGGGTCGAAGGGCTTAATCAAATAGTCATCTGCGCCCATCTGATGCCCCTGAACCCGATCATCGACATCTTTACGGCTAGAGAGAAAAATAAATGGCACGAGCTGCCCTGACCGCGTGGCGCGCAGGCGGCGGCAGAACTCTAGGCCGTCCATCTCCGGCATCATCACGTCTGAGACGACAATATCAGGCGGATTCTGCTCAAACAGGCTGAGCGCCTCCGCTCCAGAAGCTGCCTCCTGTACCGAATAGCCGCGATTTTGTAAATAGCGGATGACAGCAGTCCGGAGCGTAATGTCATCATCGACGATTAAGACTTTTTTCATCTCAGCTTTCAATCCACTTGACTCAAGTAATGATTAATTAAAGACAAGAGCTAAATTTGGCAATGCTTCAAACGTTTTAAATTAAAGGCGAGTGTGGCGCTGGATCACAGTCAAACCTTCAGGCAAACTTTGTAGTCTCTTCAGCCTTTCAGCATAGCGAATTTAGGAGATTCAACTGAGTTTTGTTCAAAACGGATCATTCTGAAGTCGCAGATCCGCTACTCTACTGTCTAAACTGTTGCTTACTGAAGTGAAGGATCTGCCGCAGTATGTACGAAAAAATTACCCCCCCATCGACCGGAAGCACCATCACTTTTGAACAAGGTGAGCCTGTTGTGCCCAACGACCCGATCATTCCGTTTATTTTAGGCGATGGTACAGGCGTTGATATTTGGCCTGCGGCTCAGCTCGTGTTTGACGCGGCAGTGGAGAAAGCCTATGGGGGTCAGCGTAAAATAGTCTGGTTCAAAATCTATGCGGGCGACGAAGCCTGCGAAGTTTATGGTACCTACCAGTATTTGCCCGAAGACACGCTGACCGCTATCCGCGAATACGGCGTGGCCATTAAAGGCCCTTTGACGACACCTATCGGCGGCGGTATCCGATCACTAAACGTGGCGCTGCGTCAAATTTTTGATCTGTACGCCTGCATTCGTCCTTGCAAATACTATGCCGGCACTCCCTCGCCGCACAAAACGCCTGAAAAGCTGGATCTGATCGTCTATCGCGAAAACACTGAAGACATCTATCTGGGGATTGAGTGGAAGCAGGGCAGCGAAATTGGCGAAAAGCTGATCAAGATTTTGAACGAGGAGCTGATTCCGGCCACGCCTGAGCATGGCAAAAAGCAGATCCCGCTAGATTCCGGCATTGGCATCAAGCCGATCAGCAAAACTGGCTCTCAGCGCTTAGTGCGGCGGGCAATTCGGCACGCGCTGCGGCTGCCCAAGGCCAAGCAAATGGTGACGCTGGTGCATAAAGGCAACATCATGAAGTACACCGAGGGCGCGTTTCGCGACTGGGGCTATGAGCTGGCCACCAGCGAGTTTCGGGATGAATGCGTCACCGAGCGCGAGTCCTGGATTTTGGGAAACAAGGAGCAAGAGTCTGACCTGAGCGTTGAAGATAACGCTCGCCAGATTGAGCCGGGCTATGACGCGCTCACTGATGAGAAAAAGCAAAAGGTCTGCGGAGAGGTGCAGGCGGTGCTGGATACCATTTGGGACAGCCACGGCAGCGGCCAGTGGAAAGCAAAAATCATGGTGAACGACCGGATTGCTGACAGCATTTTCCAGCAGATCCAGACGCGCCCAGACGAATACTCGATTTTAGCGACGATGAACCTGAATGGTGACTATCTTTCGGATGCAGCGGCGGCAATTGTCGGCGGCTTGGGTATGGGGCCAGGAGCCAACATTGGCGACAAATGCGCCGTATTTGAAGCGACGCACGGCACGGCTCCCAAGCATGCCGGGCTCGACAAGATCAATCCCGGTTCGGTAATTCTTTCCGGCGTGATGATGCTGGAATATATGGGCTGGCAGGAAGCCGCCGATCTGATTAAAAAAGGCATTGGCATGGCGATTTCTAACAGCGAAGTTACCTATGACTTAGCTCGGCTAATGGAGCCGCCCGTGAAGCCGCTGAAGTGTTCGGAATTTGCCCAAGCCATCGTTAAGTACTTCTAGAGCCAGTAGTAACTAGAGCTAGCAGTAACTAGAGCTAGCAGCAACGCATCCCCAAAACCTCTGCTGTCATGTTCCCGCTACGGAGAGCGCATCGGCAGAGGTTTCCAGTCTGAGAAGCTCTCTAGGTGCGACCAGTAAGAGCTGATGCCGATAAACGTAAAGATTAGGGCAGCCGCCAACAGCAGAAATATCCCCGCAGTTCGCAGAAGGCGATTCGACTTGGAAGCCAGCATGGGAGCCGCGCAGAGGCCACCAATGCCAGTTAGGATGAAGCCGATCCCAGCAACTAGGGGCGATCTAGTTAGACCCAGGTTGATGATGCGCAGCCCAATCACCAGCGCCGTTAGCCCTGCAAAAAAGCCATAGATCCCTAGCGGCAGCAGATCCCAGCCCATCGCCAGCGATAGTGATGCTCCCACTAGCAGCACCCCAAACAGTACCGAAGTTTCGCCAAAGGCGATATTGAAGCTGCCAATCACTGGCCAAGTGAAACACATATGCAGCCCCGTCACTAGCGCAATCGAGCCAGCAATCCCAAAGCTGACCACCCAGCGCTTTTGGTTGAGATCAGTCACAGCAGCAGGCCAGCCAAAATGCAGATAGGCAGCGAGCAGCGTCAGGCCAGCCGCCAAATTCAGCAGCATCAGCGTGATGTAGTCGATGAACATACTACTCCTTGAGATGGCGCTCTAGAAAAGCAGTGGTCTTTGTCCAGGCATCTTCGGCAGCGGCAGCGTTGTATCGCGTACCGGAGGAGTTTGCAAAAGCGTGATCGGCTCCGTCATAGATATAGATTTCTGGTGACTTGCCGGCTGATTTGAGAGCCGTTTCAAACTGCTGCACGGTTTCGGGTGAGGGATTGTCGTCCAGCGCCCCAAAAATCCCCAGAATTGGCATCTCCAACGCCGCCAGCTGATCAGCGTCCGTCACGAGCTGTCCACCGTAGTAAATTACCGCTGCGTCAAGCTTGTCGGGAAATAGCAAGGCAGTTTCCAGCGAGCGACTGCCGCCGAAGCACCAGCCAATGCTGCCAATTTTCGTGGCCTGCTGGCCTTCGAGATAAGCATAGGCTTGGCGCAGATTTTCTTGGATCTGCTGCGGATTTGCCGTTGCGCTCTGCACCAGCATCTTGGCCTGCTCTGGATTCTCGGCCACCTCACCGCCATAGAGATCGACCGCTAGAGCCATATAGCCCTCACCTGCCAGTCGGTCAGTCATCATCTGGATATTGTCGTTGAGCCCCCACCATTCGTGAATCACAATTAGGGCAGGCAGCGACTCGGTTGAGTCAGCCGGACGCGCCAGGTAGCCCGTCATGGGGTTGCTATCTGTACCATAGCTGACCTGTTCACCACTGACGGCCATGCTGGGCATCTGGGCAACTGCACCAGTCGGGACAGGCAAATCGCCCTGATGTGACTGCATGAGCGCCTGCCCGACCTGCTGGCTATGCGTGAGCGCAACTGTGGGTGAGTTGAACTGCTGGAACAAGATTGTGCCTAGCAGTGCCACAAGACCAACCAAAATTAACCCTAATTTCTTACTCATAGCGGCAACCGGACAAAAATACTGGTAATCAGACTATCAGATTCTTGAACCGCAGAGATCTATCCGGAGTTGGGTGACAAAGCTTGCCTCGTCAGCTACGGGTTAGAAAACGTGTTGATTTGACCGTTGCCAATATAGCGACCAGGCGGCGTGCGGGGCACCGAAAACGGGCTGGGCTGCACCAACAGCTGCGGACTATCGAAGCTCGGCTGCGGATAGGCTCCCGGCCTAGCAGGACTGCCGTAGCTGCCGACTGACGGGGTAGAAAATTGGTTGGGCTGGCTGGGAATCTGGCTGGGAAACGGGTTGGGCGCTAAAGTCTGCGTCGGAGCTGCATAGCTCGGCGTTCTTAGGGCTGGGGGCACAACATAGCCCGTGCTGCCTGCCTGCGGGGAGGTGGCGGGTCTGTAAGGCTGCTCCAACTGGCTGCCCTGCCCTTGCTCTCCATAGAGCCGTATTACATCAGCGTTGGTGCGCGCTCTGGTATCCGTCTCGGTAGAGATTTGAGTCTGCAGCTGAGCAGTCAGTGGATTGCCAGACGGGTTGCTAGAAGGTGACGTAATGCCGAGGCTGCGATCCAACGCCGACTGCAGCGAACTCACGGCTGGACTAGGACTCACAGCATTCGCTGGAGCAGCCTCTAGCAGTCCAGTCGGCGGCAAAGCCGAAGCTGCTGGCATCTGAGCTGAGCTAGGGGCATTCGCTGGAGCGGGCTGAGGTTGAGTTTTATCTAGCGTTTTGGAGTCTGAGCTATTGCTTAAATCAGCTAGCAGTACACTGAGCAAGTCAGTCTGAAAAATGGACGGCTGCTCAGCGGTTGCTGCAGCCTGTCCGTCTAAGGTTGAGGCTTCGAGGATTGAACTCGGATCGCTCAGCGGCGGTGCAGCTTCAGGCGATGCGGTATCGCTGCTCAAGCTGGATGCAAATCTGGCCGGATCGCGCAGGTAGCTAGCCAGAAAAATCAGCGGCAGCAGCAGCAGCAGTCCCGAAGCCCAAACCGCAGGGCGCTTTAGCAATGGCAGCTTGGCCTTGAGCTTACGCAGCCAGACGGATGGCTGTTTGCCAGATGATTTGCCAGATGATTTGCCAGACTTATGGGCAGGCTTACGAGCAGACATATTTTCAGGGTTTGAATGATCGATCAATAGCAGGCGCACTCACCCAATTGTAAGCTGCCCAAATCGGGATGTCAGAGGCAGCCAGCCCTAGCGCGTTGAGCGCAGCAGCAGCAGGGCAGCCGCCCCCAGCCCGAACAGATTCGGCAACCAGGCTCCCAGCAGCGGCGATATCACCCCAAGCTGGGCAATAGAACCACAGATCACGGCCAGCAGGTAGTAGCTAAAAATAATCACGATGCTGATCGCAAAGCCGGTTGAGCGTCCGCCCCGGTTCAGCCTTGCCCCCAGCGCGGCACCCACCAAGCCAAAGGCCACGCAGATAAACGGCAGCGCGTATTTCTGCTGGATTCGCACCCGCAGCTTACGGATTTTGTCAGCATCGCCGCTCTGCTTCAGCAGCTCCAAATAGTCGTAGGACTGGGCAAGATTCATCTCGTTGTAGTCGCGTGGTTGGGAGGCCAAATCTAGCGGGCCACGCGGTAGCTTGAGCTGCTGCTGGTCAAACTTGGCAATGTTGCGAAACGAGCCGTCGGGTGAAACAGCGTAGATTGTGCCGTCAAAAAAGTCCCAGAGCTTCTGGGTTGGATTCCAGGCCGCAGATTTGGCGCTGACGATTTGGTCAAAGCCATCTTGAGAAAAATCCAGAATTGTCAGACCACGCATCTGGTTGCCGTCAAACTCTTTGGCATAAAACAGCCGCGCCAGCACGTCTTTCTTCTTGCCGTTCGGCTGCTTGACACTTTCAAACTCCTGATAAAGAATATTGCGCTCCTGAAAGTCAGGGTCTTTGTCGTTGAGGGCGGCAGCTAGCGTCTGGGTCGCCTGGTAGTTGGCCGAGGGCACCAGCATTTCATTGAAGGCAAAGGTCATGCCCGTGACTAAAAACGCCAGACCGAGCGCGGGTAGTACCATGCGATAGATGCTCACCCCACAGGCTTTGAGTGCCACCAGCTCGCTATCGCTGGACAGGCGGCTGTAAGTCATCAGGCAGGAGAGCAAGATCGACATCGGAAACGAATAGGCGATAAATTCCGGCATCTTCAGCAGCAGCACCTGCACCGCCACGGAAATCGGCAGCCCTGATTCAGTGACGCGCCGAATTAGATCAAACAGCGCCCCAATCGAAACGCCTAGCGACGAAAACGCCCCGACCCCAAACAAAAAGGGCGGCACCAGCTCCAGGGTAATGTAGCGATCCATTACGGGCAGGCGAGGCCAAAAGAACCGGGGTTTAGGCAAACCGAACGTCATAGCGAGTCAGGAGCAAAGGGGTGAGGAAGCGGGATGGGGGCAAGCTAGAGCTGAAAACCATCGCCCAGATAGTATTGTCGCACCAGCGGGTTGGCGTAGAGCTCTTCAGCGCTGCCGGAGGCTAAAATCTGGCCGTCGCGCATGATGTAGGCTCGATCGATAATCGCCAGCGTTTCGCGCACGTTGTGGTCGGTGATTAAGATGCCCATCTGCCGCTGCCGCAGCCGCTCAATAATCTGCTGGATCTCGGCTACAGCAATCGGGTCAATGCCAGCAAATGGCTCGTCTAAGAACAGAAACTCTGGGCCGTTGGAACCTGCTGCCAGCGCCCGGGCAATTTCAGTGCGTCGCCGCTCTCCGCCTGACACCCGCACGCCCAGCGTCTGAGCCACTTTCTCCAGACGAAATTCTTTGAGCAGAAACCGCAGGCGCTCTGAATGCTGATCGGGCGCAACTCGGCTCTGCTCTAGCACCAGCCGAATATTGTCCTGGACGCTCAGATGCCGAAAGACGCTAGGTTCCTGCGCCAGGTAGCCGATGCCCAGTCGCGCTCGCTCGAACATGGGCAGGGCAGTAATGTCGCGGTCGTTGAGCCAGACGCGACCTTGATCGGGTTTCTCTAAGCCCGTCGCAATATAGAAGGTTGTGGTTTTCCCCGCGCCGTTCGGCCCCAGCAGCCCCACGACTTCACCCGTCGCTACAGAGAGATGCACGCGCGTCACAACAGCTCGCTTGCCATAAGATTTATGCACATTCTCCAGCACAAGCTTCAAGAACTCACTCCCAGAGCGCGATAGGTAGAAATCGATCTAGATTGCTTCAAAGCTGGCTGCACCTTTTTACTGACTGTGGAAATTTGCGGCGGCTCCAGTTTGCAAGCAGGCAGCTAAGGAGGGCTGATCGGGGTCTTGAATTCGGGCTTGGGGTTGAAGGGCGGTTCACCGGGGGGGGATGCGCCTTCAGGCGGCGGTGCGTCCTGCACCAGATAGATTGACTCAACCTGCTGGCCGCCTGTGGGCAAGGCCAAAAACCGCCCCTCTTCAATCAGATAGGTGACCGTTTCGCCCCGCAGGCTGTTGCCGTCTTGCAGCACATAGACATCACCTTGCAGGACAATTCGCTGCTCGCGGCTGTAATACTGCGCCTGGACTGAGGTGGCCTGAATTTTTCGCGCTGGATAGTTGATCTGGACATTGCCGCGCGCCGTGATCACGCCGGTAATTGAATTGGCTTCCTGCACATCTGCCCTCAGCGTTAGCGCCTGACTGGATGTCACCTGCGCCTGCGCCGTTGAGGTCGAGTGAGCCAGCCCGCCAATCGCAGCGGCTGCAATTAACCCAGATAGCAGCCTAAAACCAAAACGAGTTGAAGTCGAGTGTTGAGATGCAGACGGCATAGATTTTTGGGTTTGATCTGGCAATGGGATCTAGCAGGCGCAAATGGGGCAAGGATAGATCAGTCACTGAGAAATTTTAAGCCTCTATCCTGGCACAGTTGCTTAGCCTCTGTCTATCGGCTTCTGTCTATTGGCTTTTGTCTATCGGCTGATGAGGCCATTAGCCAATTGGGACTTTTAGCTTTCGGTAGGCGGCGGCAGATACCTGACAATTTGCGGCAGCAGCTCAGGCTGCTGAATAAGTTGAGGCATCTGGCCGGAATTTTGTTCCGCAAGCTGATCTTGCTGAAGTTTAGCCTGAATCATCTGACTCTCGGCCAAAAGCTGCGCCACGTCAAGCTCAGCCGATTCAGGCTGATAGCGCCGCAGCCGATTCATGCCTTCGCCCAGCAAAATAATTGCGCCCCGCCGATTCTGATTGCCTAGGTGATAAAACCCGACTGCAATCTGCAAGATGCCCTGGTACAAGGTTTTCTCTGGCTCCACAGCTTCCATCCAGAGCGCCTCCAGCGTGTCGTGACAGGCGTAAAACTCCTGCTGGTTAAACTGCTCGATTCCAATCCAAAACTCAGGCGGCATAAAGAATTAGGGTATTTAGAGCTGAATCTGAAGCTGGGGTTGCAGAGGCTGGTCGGGCTGAATCATAATTCCGCTGCCGCCCAGCATTTCGCGCTGAGCTGCACCGGGTTCTGGCCAGAGCAACCAGCGGCTGTGGACAGGGAGTTCCGCGATCCGACTGGCCGATTGGGTCAGCCACAGCAGATTTTGCGCCAGCTTTTGGGGCGGCTCCGCAGGCGCTGCTGCAAACTGCACCCCGGCTAGCGCCTCGAGTACCGCCATCTCGCCTTGAAGCAGCCCGGTCTGAGCCGTCCAGAGACTCACCGCCTGCTGCCGCTGACTATAGAAATAGAGCGATGCCGCAGCTATCACCGCCTGCTCAAACCAGTCTCGGTTCCAAACAATCTCGCTGTCGAGGCCGATGATCAGATCCTTTCCACTGCTCTGAGTTTCCAGCTCGCGCACTCGCAGATCGCCATACCGTGCGCTGCTGCGCCAGTGAATTAGCTTGGTCGAGTCGCCCCAGCGATAGGGACGCAGCGTCCGGGTCAGTCCCTCAGTCGCTAGCCGCGCCGCATCCTGGTTCAGCCGCAAGCTATCTCGCCCCAGGCTGTCAACTAGTGGACAGTCGGCTAGCCGCAGCACCGTCGGGTAGACAACGGCTTTGGCGCTCAAAGTCTGCTGCTGCCGCCGCCAGAATAGCCCCAGCGGAGCCGCAGTTCTCAGGTTCACCTGCTGCCAGCGATAGATGCCGCGCTGAGGAGCCATCAGGCTAGCCGTCCAGCAATAGCGGCTCTGGGCTGGAATCTGCTCAACGGCAGTGCGAATCGGCTCAAACGGTGGCGGCAATTCATCCTGAAGCAAAATTAGAGTCTTAGGCTGTCGGCTCTGGTTTTCGATCCAGAGTTCGAGCGTGACGGCATCACCTGCGCTGACGGGCAAAATGGGCGAGCGGTGCAGCTTCAGCCCGCGCAGATTGGTGACAGGCCAAATTGCTGCCAGCAGCAGCAGTGCCGCCATCAGACCGCTAATCACGTAGAGCCAGCCCGCCATCGTATTGGTCGCCGCCCCAAAAAAGAACAGCGCCAAAACCGCCATTAGCCAGCCGCTGTAGGCCGGATTGACCCAGTGGGTTTCGAGCCAGGTCGTGATGCGCTCAAGCAGGTTCATGCAGATTGGTTTAGATTGCAGAGGAAACACTATTCACCATAGCTGCATCTCTGCCAGGAAATGCTTCAACTACGATAGATGCAGGCAAGTTATAATTTTTGCGGAGCTTGTAAAAGATTTTTTAACATGAATAACCCTCTGGTTCACGCATTTTTTGTTGGGCGAGCCTTGGCCGAAGCGGTGGGTGAGCAGCTAGAAAACGCCGTTACAGGCGCAATGAGTGAGCTGGGCAAGTTTGACGCTGAGCAGCGCGAGCGGCTGCGGCAGTTCACGACCGAAGTGCTGGAGCGTGCCGAGCGTGAGGAAGTTCTGTCGCAGCAGACACCCGGACAGCCATCGGCGAGTTCTGCGACTTCGCCCTTTAGCAGCAGTGCCTCGGCCTCCGAAGATCTGCAAACCATGATTGACGATCTGCGAGCCGAAACCGCTCAGCTCCGGGCTGAGTTGCAGCGCTATCGCAGCAGCAGCCCTTCGTAGAGTAATTCTGGAGTGACGCAGGCTGAGCGGCTGAGCGGCAGTCTGAAGTTTAATTTTCGAGTTCTTTAACCCCAGAAACCGTGTCTGCTTCCGAAATTCCTAGCGTCCCGGCATCGCCCGCCGCGCCGATAGAGTCGCCTCACAGCCTTATCTCCCCCGCAACTCCCGCAGTAGATCCCTTCATGGACGACGCTCAACCGCAGTCTCAGATCCGCTCCTACGGCGATGGCTCCTATCGCTGGAACCGGGAGAACTACTCACGGCAGCGGCGCTACGTCGATATCTGGAGCTTTGTGCTAAAGCTGCTGGCGGCGCAGTGGGCATACAACAAGTCCTGGAGCTATCGGGGCGGCATGACGGATGGGGCCAAGGCCAAGCGTCGCCGCAATCAAGCCATCTGGATTCGCGAGACGCTGCTGGACTTGGGGCCGACTTTTATTAAGGTGGGTCAGCTCTTTTCGACCCGCGCCGATCTGTTCCCGATCGAGTATGTCGAAGAGCTATCCAAGCTGCAAGATAGCGTCCCGGCTTTCGGCTATGAGCAGGTGGAGCGGATTATTGAGCAGGATTTTGGCAAAACCATTCCGCAGCTCTACCGCAACTTTGACCCGATTCCCCTAGCGGCAGCGAGTCTGGGACAGGTGCATCGGGCGCAGCTGCATTCGGGCGAAGAGGTCGTCGTCAAGATCCAGCGCCCCGGACTCAAAAAGCTGTTCACAATTGATCTACAAATTCTCAAAGGCATCGCTCGCTACTTTCAACGCCATCCCAAATGGGGCAAAGGCCGCGACTGGATGGGTATCTACGAGGAATGCTGCCGCATCCTCTGGGAAGAAATCGAGTACCTCAACGAAGGCCGCAACGCCGACAACTTCCGCCGCAATTTCCGCGAGCAGGACTGGGTGAAAGTGCCGCGCGTCTACTGGCGCTACAGCTCGCCCCGCGCCCTGACGCTGGAATATATGCCGGGGATTAAGATCAGCCATTACGAAGCCATTGAAGCGGCTGGACTGGATCGCAAAAATCTGGCGCGGTTGGGCGCTAAAGCCTATCTGCATCAGCTGCTCGACGACGGCTTTTTCCACGCTGACCCGCACCCCGGCAACTTGGCCGTCAGCCCCGACGGCTCGCTGATCTTCTATGACTTTGGCATGATGGGGCGCGTCCAGCCCTTGACCCGCGAAAAGCTGATGGCGCTGTTTTTTGGCGTGGCTCAAAAAGACTCCGAGCGCGTGGTAACTGCTTTAATTGACCTGGGAGCCTTAGCACCCGCTAGCGATATGGGGCCGGTACGCCGCTCGGTGCAGTATATGCTCGATCACTTTATGGATCAGCCGTTTGAGAATCAGTCGATTACGGCGATTAGCGATGATCTCTATGAAATTGCCTACGACCAGCCGTTCCGGTTTCCGGCAACGTTTACGTTTGTGATGCGGGCGTTTTCGACCCTAGAGGGCGTGGGCAAGGGGCTAGACCCCGAATTTAACTTTATGGAGGTTGCACAACCGTTTGCAATGCAGCTTATGAATGATGGCAACGGATCGCGGAACAGCATTTCGGACGGGATTTTGGGCGAATTAGGCCGACAGGCCGCGCAGGTCAGCAGCTCGGCGCTAGGGCTACCGCGCCGGATTGAGGATACGCTGGAGAAGCTGGAGCGTGGCGATATTCGCGTCAGGGTTCGCTCCACCGAGTCTGATCGGGTGCTGCGGCGGGTGAGCAACGTCAGCATGGGCACGAACTACAGCCTGCTAGCTGGCGCTTTTACCGTGTCGGCTACTATTTTGTTGGTCAACCAATACCAGTGGCTCGCTATACTGGCAGCTATTGCCGCCTTGATTGCCACAGTCGCCTTTATCCGGCTGCTGATTCGGATTGATCGAGCGGATCGAATGTTTTAATCGAATGTTCTAACATTCACCCCAGTCTTCGATGCCCAGGGTCATGCTATGAAACGTCTCTTCACGGGTCTGACTGATCCGGGTTTGCTTCGTCCCGCTAACCAGGATGACTATTACATCGATCCAGAGGGACGATTTTTCGTAGTGGCTGACGGTATGGGCGGACATGCGGGCGGACAGGAAGCGAGCCGGATTGCCACGCAGACGATCCAGGCGCATCTCAATCAGCGCTGGCAGTCTGAGGATGCCTCGGCGACACTGCTGGAGCAAGCTTTTTTGAAAGCCAATCACGAAATTTTGCAGGATCAGCTCAAGCATCCGGAACGCGCCGATATGGGCACGACGGTGGTGGCAGTGCTGTTTCGAGACGAGCAGCCGCTCTGCGCTCACATTGGTGATTCGCGGCTCTATCGGCTGCGCGGAGCCAAGCTACACCAAATCACCGAAGACCACACCTGGGTGGCGCAGGCGCTGAAGTCGGGCGATCTGTCGCTGGAGCAGGCTCGCGTCCACCCCTGGCGGCATATTTTGTCCAAATGCCTGGGGCGGGAAGACGTGCGGCAAATTGAGGCGCAGAGCTTTGACTTGCAGGCCAACGATCGGCTGCTGCTGTGCAGCGATGGCTTGACCGAAGAGCTTTCAGATCAAATTATTGCCTTCCACCTCAAAACAATTCGCGCCTGTGACCGGGCGGCGATGGCATTGGTGAATGCAGCCAAAGAGCGGGGCGGACGCGACAACATTACGGTCGTAATTGTGGTGGCGACTGAAGAGGTGGCTGCTGGCTCTCATGAATCCTTGTGAATTAAATCCTTGTGCATCACATCTAAATCAGAGCATCAAATTAGAGCGTCAAAATCAGAGCGTCAAATCTGGACAGTTGCTGTAAGCTATTTCTGTGTTGAAGGATTGAGCCTGCCGAGAGTCCTATGCGATCGAGATTTGCTGCGCGAAGAAAGAGTTCTCTGCTGTTGAAGATAATTCGATTTGTTTGGCAGGCTGGTTCAGGGCTAGTGCTGCTGCTGCTGTTTGGGTTTGGCTATCGGCAGGTAGAAGGGCTGTGGCGATCGCCGCAGGCAGTCTTGGTGCTAGGCGGAGCCACTGAACGCGAGCAGTTTGCCGCCGAATTTGCCAAGCAGCATCCGGAACTGCCGGTTTGGGTATCGTCGGGCAGCAACCCGGAATATGCCGAATGGCTGTTCAACGAATCGGGCATTGCCCCTGACCGTATCCATCTGGACTATCAGGCCGTGGATACGGTCACCAACTTCACCTCGCTGGCCGACTACTTCAAAACCCGCGATATCCGCAGCGTTTATCTGATTACCTCGGACTACCACATGCGGCGGGCGCAGGTGATTGGCGAGATTGTGCTAGGCAGTCGCGGCATCGACTTTCAGGCGGTTTCTGTACCTTCCGGCAAGTCACCCGAACCGCTCAACAAAGTAGTGCGCGATGCGGCGCGTTCGGTACTGTGGGTGATGACGGGTGAGACAGGTTCGCAGTTATCCAGACGGCATCGGCAGTAGACTTTCTTTGATTGAGCTTAAATTATGCTAAAACCGACTCGATTTGATCAATCCGCTCGTCTGCTGAACAGCAGCCTGAGCAGCAGCGCCTCTATCTGGACTGACTCTCCGTTTGGCTCCCTCCGAGCTAGCCCCGGCGACTCGCGCTCCTCAGCCCTCCAAATCAAAAAAGACTCGTTCGACCGCAAAGATCGAGTAGGGCGTGATGAAGACGACGACTTTTATCGCTTTGATTTGAGCAAAACCCGCGACATCAAGATCACGGTGCAAAATCGCGAAGGCATCTTTGGCCCCGATTTGAAGTTTCGGCTGCTGAGGAGCAACGGCAGCCAGATCAAGTCCCGCGAAGTCCAGCAAACTCAAGACGAATCGATCAGCCGCGAACTCAAAAAAGGCACCTATTACATCAAGGTCGAGTCCGACGGCCAAAGCGTTCCCTATCGTCTGCGCTACAAGAGCAGTGAGCCATAGATCTGCGCCTAACTTAAGACTGATTCAATACAAATGTACCATTTTCTCTGTCCATTTTGACAATGATCGGTCAACATGGAAGAGTCGGCAAACCGTTGATAGAGCCAGATTTTGCTTTATTCGGAGAGATTTGTAAAGACAGTTGTAAAAGGTCGGGCGCAAGATGTCAAAACTAGAGGTTCGCTCCGAAAGCTCCCCTGTAAGTTCGCAAGTTCAAAGTCCGGACATCGAGTGGCTGGATGACTTCAGCTTAAACACCGTGCTGGCGATGCTGGTCGTAATCGACTCGACGGAAGATTTGGCGCTGCTGGAAACGCTCACGCCTGAGCAAAAGCGTCAGGTCTGGGATGCCACACCTGAGACGACCCGCGCCCGACTGAAGCAGCTGAGAGCCAGCCCAAAGCTCTCAGCTTCGCTGAAGCGTTCGCACAGCACGGACTTGATCAACGCCGCAGAGTTGACGGCTGAGGATAGACTGCCGGAAGATCAGTCGGCTCAAGCTGAGGAAACCGCCGCAATTGATCTAGAAGCGCAGCGTCAGGAAGTCGATCTGATGCTGCAAGAGCCACTCAATCTGAGCGCCGAGCCAACGCTTTCGATTGGCGATTGGGTGGTGCTGCATGCTAAGCCCAAGCTAAGCAGAGCTGAAATGCAGGCGATTTGGGACGTGATCGAGCTTCAGGGCAACTACGCTCGGATTGCAGCCAAAAGTTTGGGGAACCGCCTCTATCCCACGGTGGCCATGTCGCTCTATCCGCGTCCGGTAGAGCTGCCGAACCCAGACGATCTAGAGCCGTTCTAGTACCCAATCATCTGCTGCACCTGGCGTAAAAGCTGCCGACTCTGCTCAAAGTTGATCTGGGTCAGCGCGGCTTCGTAGGGCAGCCAGAGATAGCCTTGGATTTCTTTTTCCTGAGGCACGACCTGCATCGACTGCACCCAGGCAATCACGTAAGTGACGGTTTTTTTAATAGGTTTCTGCTTTTTGATCAGGCTATAAACCTCCACCAGCGGCGGATAGTCGCTGACCTGATAGTCTTGGATGCCAGTCTCTTCTTCAAACTCGCGGCAGGCGGTTTGCAATGGCGTTTCGCCAGACTCCGCGTGCCCTTTTGGAAACCCCCAATGCCCAGCCCGATGCTGCACCAGTAAAAACTGATCTCCGCTGTCCAGTCGCGCAATCGGCACGATGCCAAATGATGCTTCTTGACTCTGTTCATTTGGGTTCTGTTCGTTTAGGTTCAAGCTAGTCTCCGAGCGAGGGAAGGCCATAATATAGAGGGTAGCAGGCCAATCTTTATAATCTTCAAGATAATCTTCAAGCTTTAGCCTAATTTGCACAACCCGATGACTTCTGTTCAGAAAACCTCCCGCTACTCGTCCTCAGTCTTAAAGCGGGCTGAACGCGCCGTTTGCTGTTCGCCGTTCAAGCTCGCCCTGTTTGACCAGATGCGGCAGCAAAGCGTCGATTTGCGCCTAATGACCGGGCAGACCGGTATAAAAACTGGATATACTAAGCGGCCGTTAGCCGAAATGGCCGCAGAAAAGCAGCTGCTCTGGCTGATGGAAGTGGGGCTGTTGCGGCGCGAAGTAGACGGGCAGGGCTTGACCAACAGCTTTCGCCTGACTCCGCTCGGTCATGAGCTGGTGGTGCGCTGGCGAGAGGATTGCCTCCCTGCACCTGCTTTGGCAGATCGCTTCTATAATTTCCTGAATCGTTGGCTGCGCTGGCCAAGCTGGCTGCGCCCGTAGCTTTGCACATAGATTTTACTCAATACACTCAATACAACTTTTGGATCCCTCACACACTGCGTTACAACGAATAAGGAGAACGGCATGAAAGCCATCATGGTTGTGGGCACGACATCTCATGCCGGAAAGTCGCTACTCACGACGGCGCTCTGCCGGATTCTGAGTCGGCGCGGCTGGCGCGTGGCTCCGTTTAAGGGGCAAAACATGGCGCTCAACTCATATGTCACGCCGTCGGGGGGCGAGATTGGCTACGCGCAGGCGGTGCAGGCTTGGGCCGCAGGCATTGCGCCAAGAGTTGAGATGAACCCAATTTTGCTCAAGCCCCAGGGCGACATGACCTCGCAGGTGATCTTGAAGGGACGTGCCGCTGGCCGGATTAATGCCGCCGACTACTATGAGCAGTTTTTTGAACCGGGCTGGCAGGCCATTGAAGAATCATTGCAGCGCTTAGGCGAAGAGTTTGACTTGATTATTTGTGAAGGGGCAGGCAGTCCAGCAGAGATTAACCTGAAGCACCGCGATCTGACCAATATGCGCGTCGCCAAATACCTGAACGCGCCGACCATATTGGTGGTGGACATTGACCGGGGTGGCGCTTTCGCGCATGTTGTCGGCACGCTGGAGCTGCTTGACCCAGATGAGCGGGCGCTGGTACGCGGCATTGTGATCAACAAGTTTCGCGGCCAGCGCTCGATTCTGCAACCCGGCATCGACTGGCTGCAAGAGCGCACGGGGATTCCGGTGATTGGCGTGGTGCCCTGGTTTGAGAATTCGCTGCCCGCTGAAGATTCGCTGTCGCTGATGGATCGGCGCGAAGGCAGCAGCAGCGAGCTGACCATTGCCGTAGTGCGTCTGCCCCGGATCTCTAACTTCACCGACTTTGACCCATTGGAATCTGAAGCCAGCGTCAGCGTGCGGTACGTAGGGTTGCGCGACACGCTGGGCTACCCCGACGCGCTGATCCTGCCCGGTTCCAAGACCACGATTCCTGATCTGGTGGCCATGCAGCGCACGGGGCTAGCCGAAGAAATCCAGAATTACGCGGCGGCAGGCGGCACGATTCTGGGGATCTGCGGCGGCTACCAGATGATGGGTAAGGTGCTGGCTGACCCAGAAGGCGTGGAAGGTCAGGAAGGGCGCTACAAGGGGCTGGGGCTGTTCCCACTCAAGACGGTGATCACCGGGCAAAAGGTAGCGCGGCAGCGGTTAGTGAGTTCCAACTTTCCGCAGGAAGGCTTACCCGTGGCGGGCTATGAGCTGCATCAGGGGCGGAGTCATCTGGCGATGGAGCCTGATCCGGATACCGGCAAGCCGCTATTCCAGCATTTGTTTGACGATACCAACTTGGGCGTAGTAGATGTCACCCAGTCGCTCTGGGGCACTTACCTGCACGGCATTTTTGACAATGGCCCCTGGCGACGGGCTTGGCTGAACCGTCTGCGCCAGCAGCGTGGCCTCAAGTCTCTGCCTACCGGAATTTCCAACTACCGCGAGCAGCGTGAGTCGATGCTAGACGGCATTGCCGAATCAATTGGCAAGCATTTGGATCTAACGCCGATTCTCAGCCAGCTTGACAAGTGAATCTCAATAAATAATCTCAATCAATAATCTCGACGAGCGATCTCAAAACTAGCCTGCATGAGCGTACAGATTTGCTTTTTACCTGATAACGTCACGGTATCAGCCGAAGTGGGCGAGCCGCTGCTGCAAGTGGCCAACCGAGCGGGTCTGTCGATTCCGACGGGCTGCCTGATGGGGTCTTGCTATGCCTGCGAGGTGGAGCTGTCTGTCGGGGTTGGCGAGGCGGCGGCAGAAGCAACAGCCGTTCGCGCCTGCATCAGCTCAGTGCCGCCGGGATGCGAGCAGATCACCATCAGTCTGTTTGTCGATCCGACTTGGTAAGCCTGCATGGTTGATTTGCACGCATTCAATGCCAGCTATGGCGATTCGCGAAATATCTCGTCAGGTGAATTCCCGCATCGGGTGGCGGTGGGGCTGGGCAGCAACCTGGGCGACTCCTACGCCATTTTGGAAGCGGCGCTGAAGCAGCTGGCCGTTCAGCCCGACATCAGCCTGCAAGCTCAGTCGCCAACTTACCAAACTGTCGCCGTAGGGCCACCTCAGCCCAACTATCTCAACCTTTGCGCTCTGTTTGCCACCCGCCTCACGCCAGATCGCTTTTTGCAGGTCTTACTCCAGACCGAAACGCAGTTTGGCCGAGTCCGACGCGAGCGCTGGGGGCCACGCCTGCTGGATCTGGATTTGTTACTGTTTGATGACTTAATTTTGAAAAAGCCCAACCTGCAAATCCCGCATCCGCGCCTGAGAGAACGCGCCTTTGTGCTGGTGCCGCTCAGTGATATTGCGCCGGACTGGGTTGAGCCCGTTTCGCAGCTCAGCATCCGGGATCTCGTGCGGCAGCTAGACTGTGCAGGCGTGCTACCGCTGCAGATTGGCTAGGCTTGAACCCAGCGCGCCCAACTGCTCACAGCTTCCAGGGAAGCAGCGACCTGTAGGGATTTTCATGGACATCCAACACTTCCCAAGTTGTCGGATCGACCACTCCGGTTGGGGAAAGCTGATATCGACTCTGCAAGTCTTTGACGGCACTCTCTGTCACGGCGCCAAAAATACCGTCCACTTGGTTATAGCCTGGGTTGCCCAACCGGACATTCGCAGCTCCCAAAAAACCGTTAGATTGCAGGATGGCTTGCAGCTTACGAACCGCTTCACCCCGGTCGCCGCGTTGCAGCGTCGGTAGGGTTTGAGTGGTGTAGGCAGTTGCTAGCAAGAGCAGGCGATCTGGGGCGACAGCAGCCTGAGCCGATGAGTCCGTCAATCCCCCTGCCGTAACCAAAATCAAGCCCGTTAAACCGATTAATCCGGTCAAGCTCAGAAACATAGCTGGCAAAGTTAGAGAAATTTCTCAAAATACGAGACAATTTTACCAGCAGAAAAGCCTAGCTCAATTTTCAGGAAGCCTGTTCACCATGCCGATTGGACCCGAACCGCCGCAGTTTCTCCGCCAAAAGCTGTTTTACAAAGGCCGCAAGTTTAATTTTGAAGTCAACCGTCTGCGTTTGCCCAACCAGTCTGAGGGCGAGTGGGAATGTGTCCGGCATCCCGGCGGAGCGCTGGCTGTGCCCGTCACCGCTGAAGGCAAGCTGGTGCTGGTGCGGCAATATCGGTTTGCGGCACAGGGCTGGCTGCTGGAATTTCCGGCAGGGACAGTCGAGCCTAACGAAGATCCGGCATCTACGATTCGGCGCGAAATTGCAGAAGAGACGGGCTATCGGGCAAGCCGCTGGCAAATGATTGGCCAGTTCTATCTGGCTCCGGGCTACTCAGATGAGGTGATTTATACCTTTCTGGCACAGGATCTCGAACAGCTAGAAGCGCCGCCTGCTCAAGACGAGGATGAAGATATTGAGGTAGTGCTGATGACTCCGACTGAGCTAGAGCAAGCTATCCTGCGTGGTGAACCCGTCGATGCTAAGTCGATTGCTAGCTTTTTCCTGGCGCGACCTTTTCTAGAAGGCTAGTTCTAGAAGACTAGGTGCCTGGGAGTTTGCGCGAGTTTTCTGGGCAGCTGGGCTGAGCACTCACCGCGAAAGAAGTCTGCTGTTCTGCCGTCAAAGCATGCCAGCGCTCTAGCTTGATCCAGGAAGCATCGGGAGAGCGAGTTACGCCATTTCAGAATATTCCGGTGTATGTTCATGTGTATATTTATAATGAATGTAACTCACACCCTCAGCTACCGCAAAACTCGCCCTGCATTCAGAATGGCCAGCAGCGCTACGCCCACATCCGCAAAGACGGCTTCCCAGAGTGTCGCCAGTCCGACTGCTCCCAGCGCAATGAAAATTCCTTTAATCGCCATTGCCAACAGCATATTTTGCACAACAATCTGGCGCGTTTTTTGGGCAACCTGAATCGCTTCAGCTACTTTTGAGGGCGCATCTGTCATCAGCACCACATCGGCTGTCTCGATTGCCGCATCAGAACCCAAGCCGCCCATTGCCATGCCAACGTCAGCTCTAGCAATGACCGGCGCGTCGTTGATGCCATCTCCCACAAAGACCACTTTGCCACCGGAGCCGAGCAGCTGCTCAATGGCCGCCACTTTGTCTTCGGGCAGCAATTCGGCTCGGTAACTCTCTAAGCCTAGCTGCTCGGCCACCGCTTTTGCGACGCGCTCGTTGTCGCCAGTTAGCATAACGGTTCGCGTGACTCCAGCTTTTTTCAGATCCCGAATGGCCTCAGCTGCATCTGATTTGATTGCGTCTGTAATCAAAATATAGCCCGCATATTGACCATTCACAGCCATATATACAACCGTACCTACGAGCTCGCAAGTCTCATATTTGATATTTTCTCGATTCAATAAGCGATCGTTGCCGGCCAGTATAACATTGCTCCCAACTCTAGCTCGAATTCCGTGACCTGCAATTTCCTCATAGTCACTCACTTCTGGCTGATCGATGGGTTGAGCATAGGCTGCTCGAATCGATTGCGCTACTGGATGATTAGAATTCGCTTCAGCTTTGGCAGCTAGAGCCAGTAAGTCTAATTCAGAAAATTCGCGTTGCGCTACAATCTGCGTGACTTTAAACGTTCCTTCCGTCAAAGTCCCAGTCTTGTCAAATACGACCGTCTTAACGTCAGTCAGTGTATCAAGGAACGTTGAGCCTTTGATCAAAATACCGCGCTTGGCTGCTCCGCCAATACCGCCAAAGTAGCCCAGCGGAATGCTAATGACTAGTCCACAGGGACAGGAGATCACCAGCAGGATGAGCGCCCGATAGATCCAGTCGGCTCGATCTGCACCTGCAATCAACCAAGGCGGCAGGACTGCTACTGCGAGCGAAAGCAAAACCACAGTTGGCGTATAGTATCGCGCAAACTGGGTAATAAATTTTTCGGTAGCGGCCTTTTTGCTGGTAGCGTTCTCAACTAAATCTAGGACTTTGGCAATTGAGGATTCACCATACAGCTGAGTAACGCGCACCGTCAGAGCGCCCGACTGATTGATCATGCCCGCCAGAATCGGATCGCCAACTTTCACGATTCGCGGCACTGATTCGCCCGTTAGCGCTGAGGTATCAACGTGAGAATTACCTTCTAGAATTTCGCCATCCAGCGGCACTTTTTCTCCAGGTTTCACCAGAATTTGCTCACCCAGATTCACCGTCTCAGGCGAAACCTGCTGGATGCTGCCGTTTCGCTTCAGATTGGCCGTATCGGGACGCACTTCTAGCAGCGCTTGAATCGACCGTCGCGAACGCCCGACCGAATATTCCTGAAATAGCTCACCGATGCGGAAGAACAGCATGACGGCGACTGCTTCGGGCAGCTGATGAATCGCTAGCGCTCCCAGCGTTGCAATCGTCATCAGAAAGTTTTCATCAAAGAGTTGGCCTCTGAGCATATTGCGCCCAGCCGTTTTTAGGACTGTCCAACCGCTGAGTAGATAGGCTGGAATGATCACAGCATATTCTGCAATGCTGTAAGGCGTATGATGCAGCGGCTCTTTGCAGATAATCGCAGCAGCCAGCAGCGCAATGGTGATCAGCACTGGAGGGAGTTCTCTGCTCAAGTCAAACTCACCAGCGCTGTGGTTATGCGCGTGGCTATATCCATCATCGTGATGATCCTCACTCGCATGACTATGAGCGTGAGATTGTCCAGCTATTTGAGAGGCTGTCACTGCTGAAGTGCTATAGCCCAGTGACTTGATCCGATCTTGGATGGCGGCTGCACTGACTAAAGTCGGATCATAAGAGACAAAAAGCCGCCCCGTTGCGACAGTAACCGATGCTTCAGCCACACCCTTCAGCCGCTCTAGACTACCTTCAATCTTCAGCTTGCAGCTCGTACAGTCCATGCCGCCAATCTGTATTTGCTGAGTTTTTAGAGCGGGAGTCATGGCAATGAGAGAGAGCTACAGCTACAAGATTTTTTGGAGATTCAAGTCCTAAAAGTCTAGCATGATTTTTGCACACCTGAATAGATGTTCAGATATCTAGAACGATTCTCGTTGCTGGTTTTCGGAGGTATTTAGACAAGGCCACTGCTACGCCAGCCGCTACACCACTACAATAGACATATCGCCCACTCTCTCGTCTGCACAGCCATTGATTCAAGCGGAAACCCTCGAACTCCTAGAATGGTCGCGTCTCTGTCAGCATCTCTCCACGTTTGCAGCCACAAAGCTGGGTAAAACAGCGGCTAGCCACCTGAGAATTCCGACCGCGCAGGCCGAAAGCGAAACTCTACTTGCCCAGACTCAAGAAGCCTATCAGCTAGAAAATCGGCTAGCGGGCGGCTTAGGATTTGACGGCATTCAGGATATTGGTGAATCGCTGGATCGAGCCGAGCTGCAAGGCATTTTGAGCGGCAACGAACTGCTCGATATTGCCACGACGCTAGCAGGTGCGAGGCAGCTACGCCGCATCATCGACAGTCACCCTGATCTCGAAACGCTCAACGCTCTGCTCTCAGACCTGCGAACCTACCCGGAGCTAGAGCAGGAAATCCATCGCTGTATTGACGATCGAGGCCGCGTCACCGACCGCGCCAACCCAAAGCTAGAAGGCATCCGCAGCCAGATCCGAACGCTGCGTGACCGCATCCACGAACAGCTCCAGAAAATCTTGCAGCGCCAGAGCAACGCCATCCAGGAATCGCTGATCACCCAGCGCGGCGAACGCTTTGTGATTCCCGTTAAGTCGTCGCACAAAGATCTAATTCCCGGCATCGTCCACGATACTTCTACAAGCGGCGTGACGCTCTACGTGGAGCCGCAGGTCATTGTGAATAACGGCAATCAGCTGCGGCAGCTGCTGCGGCAAGAGCAGCGGGAAGAAGAAGAGCTGCGTCGTCAGCTCACTGAGCAAGTTGCCGAGGTCAAGCCGGATCTGGAGCGCCTGCTGCTGATTGCTACCCTCATCGATCTGGCCACCGCCAAAGCCCGCTATTCGCTCTGGCTAGAAGCGAACCCGCCCCGCTTCATTCCCTTCACCCCCAGCAGCGCTGAACCAATTGTGCTGCGGCAGCTGCGGCATCCGCTGCTGGTTTGGCAGCAGCAGCATGAGCAGGGCAATGCTGTCGTGCCAGTAGACTTGGTGATCCGGCCTCAGCTCCGCGTGGTGGCGATTACTGGCCCAAATACAGGCGGCAAAACCGTGACGCTGAAAACGCTGGGGCTGGCGATGCTGATGGCGAAAGTTGGGCTGTTTATTCCGGCTCGCGAACCTGTTGAGCTGCCCTGGTTTGAGCAAATTTTGGCGGATATTGGCGATGAGCAGTCGCTCCAGCAGAGCCTCTCCACCTTTTCGGGGCATATTCGCCGCATCAGCCGCATTCTAGCCGCACTGGAGCAGCCTGAGCAAAATTCTGACGGTAGCCTGCCCAGCAGCCCCAGCAATTTCCCAGCCAGCGCCCTGATTTTGCTAGACGAAGTGGGAGCCGGAACCGATCCGTCTGAAGGCAGCGCCCTAGCGATTTCGCTGCTGCAATACCTGGCCGACCATGCTGCCCTTACCGTTGCCACAACCCACTTCGGCGAACTTAAAGCCCTGAAATACCAGGATAATCGCTTTGAGAACGCCTCGGTCGAATTTGATGATCGCTCGCTCTCGCCCACCTACCGCCTGCTCTGGGGTATCCCCGGACGCTCAAACGCGCTGGCGATTGCCCAACGGCTAGGTCTCCAGCCCGAAATTGTGCAGCAGGCGCAGCAGCAGCAGGGGATCAGCGCCTCGCAAGAGGTGAACCAAGTGATTGCCGGACTCGAAGCCCAGCGCCGCCAGCAGGAGGAAAAAGCTCAGACTGCGGCTCAGCTCGTGCAGCAGGCCGAACGACTGCACCAAGAAGTTTCGCGCAAGGCCGATTTGCTCAAGCAGCGCGAGCGTGAGCTACAGCAGCAGCAGGAGCTGGCCATCCAGCAGGCGCTCACTCAGGCCAAGTCTGAGATTGCCCAGGTGATCCGCCGCTTGCAGCAGGGCAACCCGACCGCCCAAGCGGCTCAGCAGGCCACCGATGCGCTGAACCAGATTGCGACGCAGAAGCTGCCCTCGCGTCAGCCGCCTGCCAAACCCAAGCCGGGATTTCGGCCTCAGATCGGCGACCGGGTGAAGATTCCACGCTTGGGACAAACTGCCGAGGTCATCACGAATCCAGATGCTGACAACGAGCTGACGGTGCGGTTTGGCCTGATGAAAATGACGGTTTCGCTCACTGACGTAGAATCTTTGCAGGGCGAAAAGGCCGAACTGCCCCCAA
Source organism: Pegethrix bostrychoides GSE-TBD4-15B (assembly GCA_019359155.1). GTDB lineage: Bacteria > Cyanobacteriota > Cyanobacteriia > Elainellales > Elainellaceae > Elainella > Elainella bostrychoides. The sequence continues at coordinate 15,186 of JAHHHV010000069.1, read as the reverse complement.
AGCCTGCGCCGCCCCCACCCCCCCCACCCCCTGCCGCTGCGGCTCCCACCATTCGCACCTCCCAAAACACTATTGACATACGCGGTAACCGAGTGGCCGATGCTGAACGGGTGCTGGAGCGCAAGATGGCTGAGACGGAAGCTGGAGCGCTTTGGGTGATCCACGGTCACGGCACGGGCAAGCTGCGCCACGGCATCCAGGATTTCTTGAAGCGTCACCCGCAGGTGGAGCGATTTGAGGCGGCAGAGCAGTCGGATGGCGGCACGGGCGTAACGGTGGCCTACCTGCGAGGAAGGTGACCTACTCCCGGCGCTGATGCGACGTATACAGCAGAGGCTTCTTGAGATCGCTCCTGCGAATTTCTTGCTTCACGCGATCTTCTAAACTGCATCAGAAGCTACGGATTTTGCCAGCCCGCAAGCTCTAGAAACGCGCCTGCATCGTCTGACTCAAACTCTGCTGCTGAACTCTTTAGATTTTATTTAGCCTTAATCTGATCTTCTATTGGCTGTTTTTTGATAATCTATATCAATAGTAGTCTTAGTTTTGCCGATGTTCTTGCTCAAGCACGCTCAGTTCTGCGTCGCATTTTTTGCATTTGAACAGAATTTTGACTAACCCAATATGGCTTAGTCGCGCTAAGAAAACTAGAGTTGGATATGGAAAACAAGCTAAATGAAAAATCGATTAAAGATTTGGGTGGGAATCGGTACTTGTGCCTTGGTGAATACCGGAACTGCTTTGGCCATTACCGGTGCTACTACTGAACAGCCTACGATGTATGGAACAGGGGCAGAGTCAGGGCTGATGGCACAGGCCAACACCTGTCGAGCTGTTGCTGTTACAGGCGGCGGCGAAGGCGAAGACGAAATCCCAAGCGGTGAAGGCGGTGAAGGCGGTGAAGGCGGTGAAGGCGGTGAAGGCGGTGAAGGTGGTGAAGGCGGTGAAGGCGGAAGCTCTACGACCAGCCCAACCGATAGCCCAACCGATAGCCCAACCGTATTTTTGCCGCCAGATCAACGGTTCAGCGACCGTCAGATCATCACCGATTTTGTCGATAAACTGATTGTTCCTAACTACCAATTCTTGACCCAGCAATCAGGCGAGCTATCCGTAGCAATTACCGCCTTTACGCAGAGTCCAACCGACACCACTCTCAAAGCTGCCCGTCAGGCATGGTTGGCGACCCGCAGCCCCTGGGAGCAAAGTGAGGCATTTGCGTTTGGTCCAGCAGCTTCACTAGGGCTAGATGCAGAGCTAGATGACTGGCCGCTGAACGAAGCAGATGTGCAGGCAGTGTTGGACAGCCAAGATGTCTTGACCCCAGACTATATCGACAACCTCCAAACCAGTCAGAAGGGATTTCATGCGATCGGCTTTCTGCTATTTGGCACCGATAATGATAAGGCACTGGCAGACTTCACCCCAAGAGATTCAGCCTACCTCGAAGCGATTGCCCCTGTATTTGATCAGACTGCCAATGACCTGTTGAAGAGTTGGGTGACGGGAATTGACAGCTATCCCGCCTATCGGGAGGAGTTCGTCAATGCAGGAGAGGGCAGCAGCACTTATCCAACGATACAGGCGGCTGGCGCAGAGATTGTCCAGGGGATTTTAGGCATACTAGATGAGTTGGGCAATGTAAAAATTGGCGAGGCCTTAGACAGTCAGAATCCGTTTTTGCTAGAAGGCCGCTTTTCCCAAAGTTCGCTACAAGATTTTCAGAATAACCTGCTCAGCGCCCAAAATGCCTACCTAGGAGACTTTCCGGCTGGCAACACAGACGGTCGCGGCCTCAGCGATTTTGTCGCGGCAGTAAATCCTGCTCTAGATACCCAAATCCGGCAGCAGATGCAGGCGGCACAGGTCGCGCTAAATGCAATCCAACCGCCAATTGAGCGCAGCCTCTGTGATCCCACTATGCAACCTCAGATTGCCGCCGCTCAGGAAAGCATTCTGGATCTATTCACCACATTTGAACAGCAAGTTTTGCCCCTAGTGCAGCAATGACAAAGCTATTCATCGTGCCTCAGCGTCGGATAGGTTTACCCTCTGGGATCTGGACTCGTCGGCTCTGGCTAGCTCTAGGAGCAGCAGTGGCTGGGATCATACTCTCTACGCTGCTCCAGATGTCGGTCTACTCACAGCCTCGACTGCCGCTAGCTGGAGGAGAGACAACGGTGCAAAACCGCACCTCTCGCGCCTATGAGCAGCCCGCTCCTAATTTAGACAACTATTGGTCAGATCGCCATGCCGTGGGCGATCTGGCTTTTGAGGCAGCATTTGTGACCGCACCTGCCAAAGTCAATCCTGGTCTGGGACCTTTGTTTAATGGCACTTCCTGTACCGGCTGCCACATCAAGAACGGTCGAGGCATGCCAGAGAAAGGACAGCGCGTCATCCGAGCTAGTCAGTTGCTGACCGCAGCTAGTTCGCAAAATAGTTCGCCAGCTAGTTCAACAGGTGATTTATCAGGCGATTCACTTTCATCTAGCCAATTTCCTACCGATTCCTATACTGTTGAGACGATCGCTCCAGGCGAGAACGCCCAACCTGTTCCCGGTATCGGAACCCAGATTCAAGAGCAGGGAGTCTATGGATATGCGCCAGAGGCCGTGATACAGGTCGATTGGCAAGAGCAGCAAGGCACATATGGAGACGGCAGCTCCTATAAACTACGCTCTCCTCAACTGCAGCTCGCTCGCTTCAACGGACAGCCTTTGCCTACCGGACTGCTGCTCTCTAATCGTATTCCGCCGCCGGTATTTGGTGCTGGTCTCCTAGAAGCAGTACCAGAAGCTAATATTTTGCAACAAGCAGATCCAGACGATCTCGACCGGGATGGTATTTCCGGTCGCCCCAATCGGGTCTGGGATGTAGTAGAGCAAGCTGAGGTGCTAGGGCGATTTGGCTGGAAAGCCAGCAGTCCTACGCTGCTACAGCAGTCAGCCGCTGCCTATCGTAACGATATGGGGGTAACCAATCCATTATTTTCGGCCACAGACGGCAAGCCCGATATTGATCTAGGCATTTTGAAAGCCGCAGCTATCTATGTGCAAACCTTGGGGGTGCCAGCTCAAACTCAGCTTGATAGCCCAGCAGTGCAGCGCGGTGAGCAACTGTTCATGGATGCAAACTGTGCAGCCTGCCATCGGATTGAGTTGCCGACTGGCCAACATGAGATTCCCGCCTTAGTCAATCAAACCATTTATGCCTATACTGATTTGCTGCTCCACGATATGGGCAGTGGTTTGGCAGATAATCGCCCTGATTTTCAGGCCACTGGAAATGAGTGGCGCACGCCGCCGCTCTGGGGAATAGGGTTGGCACAAACCGTGTTGCCTTATTCCAGCTATCTGCACGATGGGCGGGCTCGCAGTCTAGCTGAGGCTATTCTCTGGCACGGGGGTGAAGCAGAGTCAGCCAAGGAGAGATTCCGAACCTTACCCGCTGATGACCGAGCTGCACTGATTCAATTTCTACAATCGCTCTAGGAAACTAGCTCATCCCCAACTGCGATCAGGCTAATGCGATCAGGCTAAGAAACATCCTGCTGCTATGGCGCGTTTTACCGCTAGTGCCGGATTAGAGCCGCAGCTTTCTGATAGTGCCAATTTAAAACAACTTAAAACAGCGGCGGAATCGTCAGCCCTTTCAGCGGTTCCAATGTTGCTATATCCTTACGCTGCACCAGCACTCCAAAATTTCCCAGCCCTGCTGGATCAATCAGTGCATGTAGTGTTTCGCGTTGCTGCAAAATATCCTGAGCTGTTACATCAGGATCAGGCTGTGATAGAGCTGCAATCCGGTCGCCCATCCCCAGCGCCATCAAAAATAGACCCTGCTGCGTAAAGCCGACTGTTTCTAGCCCAAAGTGCTCGCCCTGCCGCCCTAACGCTGTAAAGTCTACATGCGCTGTAATATCCTGCATTCCAACTGCCGCGTAGGGATCGTCATGATGTCGGTGCTGATAATAGCATTGCAGCGTTCCCTGACTGCGACTAGGCCGGTAATAGCGCTCGGCCAGATAGCCATAGTCAATTGTGATGACGTAGCCTCGCCGCAGCCGTTCAGCCACCGTCGCCATCCAGTCTAGCCCCGCCAAATTCACCTCTGTCCGGTAGCCTGCGGCATAGGGCGGCTTTAGCAAATCAATTCCCAAAGACTCAAAATACTCAGTCAGCCGCACCGTCGAAGGCTCTGCCAAGAGTTCGGAAAATTCCCTGATCTGCTGAGACTCAGACTGCACCACATAGACCTCTTGCAGCCGCCCATCTACCGCGACGACTTGATGCACCGGCAACGCATCTACCAGCTCGTTTGAAAAGCAGCAGCCCACCAGCGAGTCAACCGGAATCTGCTCCCAGGTTTGCCAGCGCAGGTTTCCCCAGCTCTGGCTCAGCTTTTGCAGTCGTGCCTGCTGCGCCGCCACCAGTCCTGCCGAGCGCTCAATGATGATATATTCCAGCGCCTCAAAGCAGTCAAAATGATGCTGATGCAGATAGCGAACGACATCCTGCACGAGTAGCCCTTGCCCCGCGCCCATCTCCACGAGCGTAAACGGCTGCGGTCGCCCCAACTGCGCCCAAATTTCGGCAAACTGCACGGCTAGCAGCTCGCCAAAGTCGCGTCCCAGATGCGCCGAGGTGAAAAAGTCGCGCTGTATTCCGGCCTCGGCTCGATTAGTCGCGTAGTAGCCCAACTGCGGGTGATAGAGCGCCAGCTCCATAAATTCAGCAAAGGTGATGCGCTGCTGCGGGTTGGCAGCGATGCGCTGAGCAATTGCTTTACAGAGCGCCGGATTGCTAGCCGGGAGTTGAACGGAGGGACTCTGCATGGCTCAACCTAATCGCCCGCCAAATGCACGAACAGCTCGCGAGAGTAGCCGTGGTCACGGTGTTCCCAGAGGTAAATGCCCTGCCAGGTTCCCAGCACCAGCCGCCCCTGTGAAATCGGGATTTGCTCTGAGGTATGCGTCAGCACCGTGCGGATATGCGCCGACATATCATCTGAACCTTCAGCATTGTGGATGTAGTGGTTGCCGTCCGGGACAAGCTGCGCCCAAAAGTGAGACAGATCAGCCAGCACTGCTGGATCAGCGTTTTCTTGAATGATGAGACTAGCCGAAGTGTGGCGCAAAAACAGGTTGCATAGGCCGGTTTGGATGCCCGACTCGGCCACAACATCGGCGACTTTTGACGTGACCTTATGCAGCTTTCTGCCCTGCGTCTGCACTTTGATCAGCTGCTGGTAATAGGTCATCTTGAACTCTCGGCGAATGCTATGCGCCTCCAAATCCCCCAATTCTGAAGGATTTAGGAGGCTTTTTCTTTTTCTTCTTTCTCGTCCTCTTCAGCCTCTAGCCAAGGCGAATCGTAGTGATTCCAGGGCAGGATGGGCAGATTCGGCAGTTTGCGCGACAGGACGGTAATATTTTGCAGGTCTGGAGCAGGCAGCTTGACCCGACGGCGGCTGGGCTCAGCGGGCGACTCGGTTGGCTTTAGGGCTGCGGGCTTGGGGTTTACGAGACCTGCGATGCTAAAAAACATATAGCTCACCTCGTGAAGCTTTGCCTAAACGAGCACAAGTTACGGTGCTAACGGTGCTACAGGTTCATTCTACCCTACTGGGCAAAAATCGCCGTTAGGATGTGCAGCAAGGCCACAATTACGGTTGCCCAGAGCGTCAGGCTTGCCAGCAGCAGGGCTTGTGTAATGTCATCAATCCGCTGCTGATTGGCACGGTAGACCTCCTGAAAATTGCTCAGCATTTGAATCTGGTAGTCGTTTGCCGACTTAGCCAGAGACTCTTCAATATCCAGGTTCTTCGGATTGGGCGTGACTAAAGGGGTACGCGGCAGCAAGGCATAGATCAGCAGGCTAAAGCTGAGCGCAAATCCGGCAATTTCAACCAGGCTAAACGGAGTTTGGCTAAAAATCAGCCGCGTAATCGACAGAACGCTGAGCAGTGCCGTATTCACCACAAACAAAATATTCAGCTGCGTGAAAGATAGCTGCCGCAACTGCTGCTGCTCCACCAGCACGGCTCGCACATCTTTGAGCGCTAGACTCACCGTCACAAAATCGGGCGCGGCTAGCGGCGGTTCTGGCGGTGGTTTAGGCGGCGAATCTGGCGAGACTTGCTCCAAATCGCGCAGCTCTTCGCTAGAAGCCATTGCCGCTGTAGAGATGTTCTACGACGGCTCGCGCGATTTGCTGGTTGCCGTTTTTGTCGATTGGAGTCGAGAGGCGGGGCGGCTGGGGCGCTTCGTGCAGGAAGGCCCAGTCGCGTTGGAAAAATTCATCGGGTGAGAGAATTTGGTGCGGATTGTAGTTTTGCATGCCTTCCAGCAAAATCGGTGCTTCGGCAAACCCGTCGCGCGTCACCGAAACGATCGGCAGATCAAGCCGACAGGCTTCGGCAAAGGTGCTGAATCCAGGTTTGGACATGACGCGACCGCAGAGCGGCATAAAATCTACGGGTCGATATTGGTGATCTTGAATGCGGAGCAGATTGGGCAAATCGGGAGCGTTGCGGTCAAAGGTGATGAACTGCCAGTCGGGGAAATCAGCCAGATTACGATAGGGAATTTGATCGAGTCCCAGCCCGCCAAAGGTCATCATCACCGTGCGCTCAGGCGGCTGACTCAGGCCAAATTTGCTGCATAGATCGGCCAGCGCAAAATAGGGCGAGCCGCCTGTTAGCCCCACATCAGTAATTGCCGGAAAGGCGCTCATCGGCTCATGAAAGGGCAACCGAAACAGCCGCTCGCAGCGGCCAAACCGCTCGGCAATCCAGTCGGCCATTTCGACAAACTCGCCGCCCCAGGGTCGATAGATAAAGTCCCAGCCAAAGTTGCTGATCATCCAGCAGGGCAGCTCGGCGGCGCGGGCAATCGAGGTAGCAATCGGCGGAATATCGGCCAGCACCATGCCAATCCGATTCTGCCGAATAAAGTTGGCCTCGCCTGCGACCAGCTCGGCTTCCTGCGCCCGCAGCAGATGCAGCTTTTCTAGGGTCGCGGCTTGATCCATTGCCAAACTGTCGCTTTGGATCACGCCAATATCCAGCACCGCATGTCGATGCACGAAGTTGGTTCGCAGATAGGAGTCGAGCAGCCAGCGCGGGGAAGTCGTGGCGATGGCGATGAATACCTCCGGACAGAGCCGCTGAATTTCGGCTACCACAGAAGCCATGCGCGTGGCGTGACCAAAGCCGTGGTTGGTGATTGCGACATAGAGAGCAGGTTGAGCCATAGGAGACGTCGGGAAGGTGAGGGTGAACAACAGGCTGGCTTCTGCGCCCCGCTATCAGTCTGTACCGGAAACCAATCTGCGGCAAGTCTAACAGCTATCAGCCTGCGCCTCATCCTCTAGCTCTGCCTAGCTAAAGTCGCGCAGCATCTTTTTGATCTCCAGATTGTGCATTTCCTCCTGACCAATCATAGAGCGGGCAAATTCTTCGAGATAAATGCTGGCATCTGCAACGACTTCTAAGAGCCTTTTATAGAGATCTAGGGCGCGGCGCTCATGGTTGAGGCTTTCGGTCAAAATATCCTGCACCTTATGGCGATGGGTTTCCTCCATGGGGGCAATTTTCAGCGAGGGGTGGCCTTCGAGTCCGGTCAAAATTTCGCCTACCTGCTGAGCATGCAGCAGCGACTCGGAGGCTTGCGCCTTAAAAAAGTCCACGATTGGAATCCGGTTGGGCCCTGTCACCATCAGCGCATAGTGGGTATAGCGCACCACGCCCGCTAGCTCAAATTCCATGATGTTGTTGAGCAGGTCGGTCGTTTCTGACAAATTTAGGTCTTTCATGGTGTCGTAATTAATGTCTAGGTCTAGCTTTGCGGGTCTAGCCTGTGGCTGAGATCTCCGCTAGCTTATCATCTGTTTGCTGGGACTGCTTGCTGAGACTATTCTCAATAGCCTATTTCTTTGGATTTTGAACTGGCCAATCAAAAGGGTGCAGCTTGCGCCACACCCTGATCAAAGCTAAACAAGCTGAACATCTGGATTCAGCACTAGCGAGCGGCCAAGACACCTCCCATTGCGGCGGCTCCTGCCGAAACCAGCGCCGTGCCAAACAGCCACCAAGCGGCAACCGACGCCGCCTTGCGGGTTTCTTCAACCTGCCGCTGGGTTTGCAGCTTCACGGCCTCTAGGCGACGCTGCGCTTCCATCTGCATTCGCTCCGCCCGCTGCAAGACGCTGGTTCTAGCTCCGTCGATCTGGTCTACCAGGCGATTGGCATCGGCTTCAGAGACATCGTCCCGCGAGCTGAGCAGCGCCACCACCGTGCCCCGGTCAAACTGGCTGAGGCGGCTGCGGAGCGCTTCAAACCCGGCTTTCGGATCGTCAAATAGGGTGCGGACATCCTGACGAACGCCGTCGTAGTTGAGTTCTGGCCGATCCAGCGAGTTGAAGTAGTCGCGAATCTGCGCCAGAATACCGTCGATTATGCTCTGAATCCGCGACTGCACCTGCCGTACCTGCGCCAACATCTCATCGCGGGTTGACTCAATGTTTGCCACGATGCGCTCAGCTTCCTGCGGCGAGATATCTTCGCGCTGCGCCAGCAAAGCCACTAGCGTTGAGCGATCAAACCGTGACAGTCGCTCGCCCAGACTTTGCGCCCCCAGCTTTGGCGACTGCACCAGCAGCTTTAAGTCGCGCTTGATGCCTTCCGGGTCAAGCTCCGACTTGTCGGTGTTGCGGAGATACTGCTCCAGCGAGCTTTCCATGTCGCTCACCCGTTGCTGAGTCCGCAGCGCGAAGCGGCGCGGCGCGCGAATCACCTGCCCAATCGCCGACTGCACCTGATCGATAATCTCGTTCACCTGCGCTTCGCTCAAGTCTTGACGCTGGCTTAAGAGCTGCACCAGCGTCTCGCGATCCACTCTGGAGAGCCGCCGCCGCAGTGCCACAGCGCCTTCTTTGGGGTTGTCAAACAGCCGCTTGACATCGCGCTGGATGCCTTCGGGATCAAGCTCTTCGCGATGGGTGCGGCGCAGGTAGTCGCTGAGGCTAGAGAGCGTCTGATCATACTGGTCTTTGGCTGCACTCACCGCCATCTGCGGGGCATGAACCAGGCTGTACCAGTTGGACTCCACCTGATCGAGAATCTGGTTGGCCTCGGTTTCGCTCAAGTCCTGGCGCTGGCTCAAAAGCTGTACCAGGCTGTCCCGATCAAAGCTAGCCGCCCGATGGCGCAAGGCCGAGAGTCCGGTTTGTGGATCTTCAGCCAGCTGCCGCAGGTCGCGCTGGATGCCTTCGGGACTAAGTTCAGCCCTGCCCGTGTTTCGCAGGTAGTCTTGCAGCTTCTGCTGAAACTCACCGTAGCGTTGCTGAGCCTGATCACTGATCGACTGCGCTTCAAACAGCGTCTTCTCACGGGTGCGATCTAAAGCATCCAAAATGGCGCTGCGTTCGGAAATCGTCAGGTCAGAGCGCTGGAGCAGAATTGGCTCCAGCTGAGGCCGATCATAGACAGCTAGCCGCAGCTTCAGCGTTTCCAGATCAGCATTCGGATCTTCAATCATCGCCTGAAACGCAGGCAGATACTGATTAGAAACCAGCTCTTGCTTAGGAGTCAGCGTCAGATAGCGCTCCACCTGCTGCCGCAAATCAATTGCAATCTCGCTCTCCTGCTCGGCTCTGGCCGTTTGCAGCACGTTCTGACGCACCACCTCCAGCTGATCGGCAATCTCCTGAATGCGCGCCTGCGTGAACACCCCACGCGAACCCAGCAGCTCCACAAACTGGCTGCGGTTCAGCCGCGAGACTGCCTCTACGACTGCACCCGGATCGGCCTGCGGATCGTAGAGAATATCGCGGAACTCGCGGGTCACCGTATTGCGATCCATCTCCCAGGAGTAGGTATTGAGCAGATAAGCCTCTACGTCAGACTGAATCGGGCTGGGGCCACCAGTCAGTGATTTGGCTTGAACGGTAACGGCATCGGAAGTGGATTTTAGCTTGTCCACGATCTGATTCAGGTTGATATCTGAGAGATCGCTACGTCCAGCCAGCATTCCAACCAGCGTGGTCACGCCAGACTGCAACGTCTGCGCCCTGCTGGATTTCTCCGGAGTTCCCTGCCGCTCGGCGATCAGCCGATCGATCTTGGCGTTCAGATCATCCACCTTCAGTCGTCCCGGCTCAGTTGAGCGCAAATATTCCACCAGTTCCGAACTGCTATCACCGCGCCGCTTGCCCAACGACTGCTTCCAAACCGACTCCAGCAGATCGGCCAACCGATTCACGTCTCGCTTGGAAAAGTCAGTGCGCTGGCTGATCAGATCCACAAAAGTCTGGCGATCGATCTGGCTCAAATCGCCGCTGTCGGCCAAAGTCGCAATTTGCGGATCGTTGAGCAGCCCTTCTAAGTCTTGCCGGACGCGAGACAGATCCAGTCCGGGCAGCTGCATCCGGCTGACGTAGGTCTCAATGGACTCACGCAGGCTCTCCGGATCAAGTCCTGATCCCAGCTCGTTGCGAACGGCTGCCGCTACCGCCTCAGCTGTGGAAACGACCTGCTGCTTCGCCGCCTGTCCGCCCAGAGCTGCCGTCGCCGTACCCAACACCGCTTGAAAGCCGTTCGTGGCCGTCTGCACCACCGAGCCAATCAGCGATCCTACCGTGGTCGAACTCACCCAGACCAAGAGCGAGAAGTAAGCTGCCCAAATCACCAGGCCAATGATCGCGCCCAAGCGAGCCGTGGTCAGCAGGCTGAGCTGCACCGCTAGATAGCAACCAAAAAACAGCGCGATGCTGACGCTAATCAGCGTCCAGAGGCCAACGCCCAGGCTAATTTTACGAATGCTGAGGCCGCCGCCGTCACCAGAATCACTGCTCGAACTGCTGTCGGGATCGGTAAAGTTGCCCAAATAAGAAATGCCTGCCGCCACCGAAAGGTTGGTGAGCAAGAGCTGAATCGCAAAGGCCAGCAGCACGCCCGAAACCAGTGCGATAAAAAACTGTGGCCCCGAAAACAGCACGGAAGCCCCTTCAGGCGTGACAACCGCGTTTGGCTCCACGGCTGGATTTCCCAACTGCGCCAGCAGTCCCAGCTCAGGCCGTCCTAAAAAATCTAATGGTGTTGAGTTCATCTGCTCTCCTGCATTCCAAGTGCTGTGCTAAATCTCTGATCGTCCAGTCGCCAAATTGACGAAACCTTCTAGATGCAGCGCTACGCGGAATATGTCTACGGTTTAAAAGTCGCTCGATTTGCTGGTCTTGCCATCTTTCGCAGGGTGGAACCAAACTACAAAATCAATCAAGCTACCCTAGAAGGGCGATCTAAACCCACTCAACGCCCACTGTCATTCTGGAACTGTCATGCTGGAACTGCACTGCCACACCACTTACTCTGACGGGACGCTCACTCCGCAAGAACTGGTAGCCGCCGCAATTGCCAGCGGCGTTCGCGTCTTGGCCATCACCGATCACGACAGTATGGCGGGCTGGAACGAAGCGATGGCTGCCGCACGGTCTTATAGCCCGCCTCACTCGCTCGAAATTGTCCCTGGCCTAGAACTCAGCACCGTCTGGCAGGAGAAATCACTGCATGTTCTGGGGTTTTATCCAGATCGCGCCAAGCTAGAGTCGCCGTTGCAGGAGCGCTTGGCCGGACGCTACCGCCGCGCTCAGGAAATGCTTGATAAGCTCAGTGCTCTGGGCTACCCGGTCGAGTTGCAGTTCAACCCCAACATGGCTCCGGGCCGTCCGCATATTGCCTCGGCGCTAGTGCGAGCTGGACATGCCCAGTCCTCGCAGGAAGCCTTCGACCGCTGGCTGGGCGATCACCGTCCGGCCTATGTTGAGTACGAAAAGTTTTCGGCCATAGAAGGCATCCAGCTCTTGCGCCAGTGCGATGCCGTCCCCGTCTGGGCACACCCCTATCTGTTTCGCGGCGGCGAGGTGGCCGAGGTTTTGCCGGAGCTAGTTGCGGCGGGGCTAATGGGTATTGAGGTCTATCACCCCAGCCACACGGCTAGCCAGCGCGCTCAGCTAGAGACAGTTTGCCAGCGCTACGGCCTGCTGATGACAGGCGGCAGCGACTATCACGGCCCCAGCCAGTATGCCAACAACAGTCGCCATACTGATCTCAACCAGCTTCAGCTCTCGGATGCGCTCTTGCTGCCCTTACAGCAGGCGGCTCAACGCTTGCGGGCAGATCGAAACTACGACTCTCAAAACTATTTGGCTGAGACAGGCTGGATACCCTAAGCTAGAGAGCGGACTTGTTTGGAGAGAGATATGGCATCTGTGAGCTTGAATGTTGCATCAGTGAAGCCGTTGGGCGATCGGATTTTGATCAAAGTGCAGGAGGCCGAAGATCAGACAGCGGGCGGAATTTTTCTACCCGACTCGGCGCAAGAGAAGCCACAAGTGGGGGAAGTGACGCAGGTAGGCTCTGGTAAGCGCAACGATGACGGCACAATCCAGGCGATTGACGTGCAGGTGGGGGACAAAGTGCTCTATTCCAAATATGCGGGCAACGAGTTAAAGCTAAACGGCGAGGAGTTTATGCTGCTGCGCGAGCAGGATATTTTGGCAGTTGTTTCCTAGTTTCTATCCCAGCCTCTAAAAATTAAAAACCTCTTGCCGCTTCGCGCCTTATCTTAGGCAGAAGCGGCATTTTTTTGGCGTATTGCTGGGCGAACTTAATTACTTCCATAACTTTCCCTAACTTTTAGTTATCGCGCTAATTGAAATAGCGGAATACATTGAAAGAGTCAAGAGAAAACAAACGAGAAATAACTTCTAAAGCTATCTCTCAGTAAATGTTTGAGATGATCTTCAACCTGTTTGTATTCACTCTAACTGAGAAAAGGGGAAAACAATGACTATTTTCAGCGGTACTATTTTCAACGATAAGATCAATGCTAGATTTGCTGGAATTTACAGGGACACTATTTATGGTCAAGGAGGCGACGACACGATTACTGGCGCTGAGCTCAGCGATACACACTACGGCGGGAAAGGTAATGATACTATTTCTGGAGAAGATGGTGATGATCAGCTTCATGGTGAAGAAGGTGATGATACCGTCTACGGTAGATTTGACCAAGATAAACTTTACGGAGGAGACGGTAATGATACGTTAGATGGTGGTGAAGGCAACGATGAACTCTACGGACTTGCAGGTAATGACACGCTGATTGGTTACGACGGCAACGATTATCTCTATGGTGTAGACGGCGACGATACAATGAGCGGTGGGCGTGGCGACGACATTTATGTTGTGGATAGCATCGGCGACGTAGTCACTGAGAGCGTGAACGAAGGATTTGATCAGGTTTCTTCCTCTATTAGCTATACGCTTAGCGCAAATGTAGAGGGACTGCTATTCGTTCCGGGAAACAGTAATCTGGACGGAACGGGTAACGATCTGGACAACTTCTTATCAGGTAATGCGGGTAACAACGTCCTTCGGGGTTTAGGTGGCAATGACAAAATCGATGGTGGAGTAGGTGACGATACCTTAGATGGTGGAGCAGGTGATGATACGATGACAGGTGGTCTTGGCAATGATATCTACAGCGTTGACAGCAGTGGCGACACTATTACTGAACTTGTAGATCAAGGATTTGACAGTGTTAACGCCTCTGTCAGCTATACCCTTAGCCTCAATGTAGAGAACCTCACATTGTTAGGCACAGCTAACATTGACGCGACTGGCAACGAGTTAAATAACGTCATCACTGGCAACGCTGGCAACAACATTTTGCGCGGCTTAGGCGGCGACGATACCCTCAATGGTGGGGCAGGCGACGATACCTTAGATGGCGGTTTCGGCTTCGACAAGCTCGATGGCGGAACTGGCATTGATACAACCACCTACGACTTCTATGCTGGCGGCATCAATGCAGATCTGCAAACTGGAGTGGTCAGTTTCCCTGGATCTGGTTCTATACTCACTGACACGCTAGCCAACATCGAGAACCTAATTGGCAGCCGTGGCAACGATACGATTGCTGGTAATGACTTGAATAATGTTCTCACTGGCAACGCTGGTAATGATACTTTAGATGGTAAAGGCGGTACTGATCAGCTGATCGGCGGTCTGGGTGACGACACCTATATTATTAGCGATGCCAGCGATACTATCGTAGAAGCTGTAAATGCCGGAACCGATACGGTAAATGCGGCGATTAGCTACGTGCTAGGCGATAACCTGGAAAACCTGACCTTAACTGGCACAGACAACATCAACGGTACGGGCAACGCGCTCAACAACGTCCTGACGGGCAACTCAGGCAATAACCTCCTCAATGGCAAAGAAGGCAACGATACGCTGATTGGTGGTCTGGGCAACGACATCTATATTGTCAATGATGCAGGTGACCAAGTGATCGAAAGCGCCAACGGAGGTCTGGACGTAATTGCAGCATCAGTCAACTATACGCTGTCAGACAACGTAGAGCATCTGGGGCTAACCGGCACAGAGAGTCTAAACGCGACCGGAAATGCACTTGATAACATCCTGGTGGGAAACGTCGGCGTGAATATGCTTGATGGCGGTGCTGGAAAAGACATCCTGATTGGCGGTGGCGGTCGAGATACGCTCAAAGGCGGCACCGAAGCCGATCAGTTTGTCTTCACCGCTATCAGCGATCGGGTTGACAGCATCGTTGATTTCTCAAAGCGAGAGGGCGATAAAATTCTCTTGGTTGCTAGCGGCTTTCAAGGGTTGAAATCTGGCGCTGTAAAACGCAAGCAGTTTGTGCTGGGTAAGCAGGCAAAAGATGGTAACGATCGGCTGATCTACAACAAAAAGACTGGTGCATTGTTCTACGATGCTGATGGCACAGGAGGGGCAGCCCAAACGAAGATCGCGACATTGATGAACAAGCCCATTTTAGGCGCAAGTGATCTGATGGTTGCTGTTTCTCCTGCTCCATCGCTTTTTTAATCCAGTCACGGGTTAATTCCCTGCCCCTTGGGGCGTAAGTGTAATCCTACAAGGTTTTTGGCTGTCCATACCCCGTCTGCTTGCAGCGGGGTTCTTGATTTGAGAAGTTGATTGTGAGCACTAAGGGCAAGACAGATTGCAAGGGGTGGAACAGTAAAGTACAAAAGATGGCGTTGCTGAAAGGCTAATGTTAAGTTTGCTAAAATAGGAGGATGAAATGTCCTCAGTGCGATTCCACTCAAACAATTAAGACGGGCACCGCAGCGG